>NZ_CP075189.1:3462500-4150051 GCF_020510565.1 Ferribacterium limneticum | reverse complement strand
TGACGAAAACACTCCTCCCCGCGCATTCGATTTTGACCTCGATGGCGGTTATTAGATACTTGATTTAAAAACTATTTTTTGAATAAGCTGATGACCGGACGGAGACCAGCGAAGCCAAGATTCTACCCGCCATCCGGGAAGTTATCCACAGCTTTGGAAAATAATTGATCTTGACAAAGCACCTTCAAACAGGGTGTAATCACGCGTTTTTCTTCGCACATCAAGGGATAACAACATGAAACGCACGTATCAACCGTCGGTCGTGCGCCGCAAGCGCACCCATGGCTTCCTGGTCCGTATGCGCACCAAGGGTGGCCGTGCAGTCATTGCTGCTCGCCGCGCCAAGGGTCGCACGCGTCTGGCCGTATAAACCGGACGTTCGGCGAGGTGGAACAAACCTTCGCCCGACGCTATCGCCTGACAAAAACGGATGAGTTCTCATCCGTTTTTGGTTTCAGGAGGGCAATTCGAGGCAAGCTGCTAATGCTGCATTATCAGCCGCGCCCCGAAGGAAATACTGAAGCACGTCTGGGTCTTGTCGTTGCCAAGAAACTGCTCAAACGGGCAGTCGACCGCAACAAGGTCAAGCGCGTGGTTCGCGAGCAGTTCCGGTTGCGGCTGGCTGGCTTGCCGCCTGTCGATCTGGTGATCAGGCTGGCAGCAAAACCGGCACCGCTAGACGGCAAGTTGCTGGCCGAAGATTTCCTTGCCCTGCTGAATAAACTGCAACGGCCACGGCCGAAGCGGGAAGATTGATGAAGTACCTGTTGATTGCTCTGATTCGCGTCTATCAATACGCGATCAGCCCATTTCTCGGGCGCAGCTGTCGTCATGTGCCGACTTGCTCGGCATACATGGTGGAAGCTGTACAGAAATATGGCGCCTTCCGGGGTGGCTGGCTGGGCTTGAAAAGAGTCGGCCGTTGCCACCCATGGCATCCTGGTGGGTATGATCCTGTACCCTGATTCAAGAAATCTTTTGTAGGTTGTTCATGGATACTCGACGCCTGATACTGGTTATGATCTTCACTTTCTCGAGCTTCATGCTCTGGGAAAACTGGCAGAAATACAACCAGCCGAAGCCGGCCACCGAAGCGGCGGCAACAACCACCGCGGGCAGTGCCGCACCGACCCCGACTGCTTCGCTGCAGGCCAAGGGATCTCCAGTCGCACCTACAGTCTCCGCACCGGTTTCTGCTACCGAGACATTCACGGTAACCACCGATCTGCTGAAGGCAAGCATTTCGGCCCAGGGCGGCGATGTGGTCGAACTCGAGTTGCTCAGATACAAGGAACATGACAACAAGGACAAGACTTTTGTCCTGTTCGATGCCAAGCACAAATATCAGGCCCAGGCCGGACTGATCGGCGAAGGTTTGCCGACGCATCGCTCGGTATTCAAGCGTGTCGAAGGTGGCACTACCCTGGCTGAGGGCGCAAACGAACTTAAACTGCGTCTGGAATCGACGGATCAGAATGGCCTCAAGGTTGCCAAGATTCTGACCTTCACCCGTGGTTCCTATCAAATTGATATCGCCTGGGAAATTGCCAATGGCAGCGACAAGGCCATCGCCCCGCACGCCTACTTCCAGTTGCAGCGCGACGATGTGGCGCCGGCTGGTGAAACCGCCATGGTGTCGACTTTTACCGGCCCGGCCGTATTTACCGACGCGGAGAAGTACCAGAAGGTCGATTTCAGCGCTATTGCCGACAACAAGGCCAAGTTCGCCAAGACAGCGGATAACGGCTGGCTGGCCATGGTCCAGCATTACTTCGTAGCCGCCTGGGTGCCGAAGGAAAAGACCCAGCGCGAGTTCTACATGCGCAAGGTTGAAGGCAGCAACGTCTTCCAGACTGGCGTCATCGTACCGGTCGCCGAAATTGCGCCGGGTGCCAAGGGCGAAACTTCGGTCAGCCTGTACGCCGGTCCGCAGGAACAGTCAGCCCTCAAGCAGGTAGCTGAAGGTCTTGATCTGGTCGTCGACTACGGCTGGTTGACGGTGGTTGCTGCGCCCATTTTCTGGGCACTCGAAGCGATCCACAAGTTGGTCGGTAACTGGGGCTGGGCGATTGTCATTCTGACCATCATCATCAAGGCCATTTTCTTCCCGCTGTCGGCCGCTTCGTACCGCTCGATGGCCAAGATGAAGGTTCTGACGCCACGCCTGATGCAGTTGAAGGAGCGTTTCGGCGACGACAAGCAGCGCCTGAACCAGGAAATGATGAAGATGTACCAGACCGAGAAGGTCAATCCGCTTGGCGGCTGCCTGCCGATTCTGGTCCAGATTCCGGTCTTCATCGCCCTTTACTGGGTACTGCTCGGCGCCGTCGAAATGCGCGATGCACCGTGGGTTCTGTGGATCACGGATTTGGCTTCGGCCGACCCGTACTACATCCTGCCGGTCATCATGATGGTTTCGATGTTCGTCCAGACCAAACTTAACCCGACGCCGCCGGACCCGATCCAGGCCAAGGTCATGATGGCCATGCCGCTGATCTTCGGTTTCATGTTCTTCTGGTTCCCGGCCGGTCTGGTCCTCTACTGGGTGGTCAACAACGTGCTCTCCATTGCTCAGCAGTGGCAGATCACACGGCTCATCGACGCTGGCGGCAAGGCTGCCAACGACGCGAAAGCCTAAGGTGTGGGTGGGGTGATACCCGCGGACACCATCGCCGCCATCGCTACGGCCCCGGGCCGTGGTGGTGTCGGCGTCATCCGCATATCGGGCAGCAATTTGCTGCCCTTTGCTTTTGCGCTGACCGGAAAAACCCCGAAACCACGCTACGCGACACTGGCCGATTTCAAGGCAGCCGATGGTGCTACGGTCGACAGTGGAATATTGCTGTTTTTCCCGAACCCCCAATCGTTTACCGGCGAAGACGTTCTCGAGTTGCAAGGCCACGGCGGCCCGGTCGTCATGCAGATGCTACTCGCCCGCTGTCTCGATCTCGGGGCAAGGCTGGCCGAACCCGGCGAATTCAGTCGCCGGGCCTTCCTGAACGGCAAGATGGATCTGGCCCAGGCCGAAGCCGTTGCCGACCTCATTGACGCCGCTACGACCAGCGCAGCCCGTTCTGCGGTCCGTTCGTTGCAGGGCGAATTCTCGCGGGCGATCGGCGAACTCAACGACGAGTTGATCAACCTGCGCATGCTGGTCGAGGCGACGCTGGATTTTCCGGAAGAAGACATCGATTTCCTCAAAGCCGCCAATGCCTTTGGCCGCCTTGACGCCCTGCAACTCAAATTGGCAGAGATTTTCGATAAGGCGAGTCAGGGAAAACTGCTGCAAACCGGTCTGCATGTCGTACTGGCCGGCCAGCCCAATGTTGGCAAGTCCTCACTACTCAACCGGCTGGCTGGCGACGAGCTGGCCATCGTCACGCCCATTGCCGGCACTACTCGCGATGCGCTGCGTTCGACCATCCAGATCGAAGGCATCCCGCTGCACATCATCGATACAGCCGGCCTTCGTGAAACCGAGGACGAGGTTGAAAAAATCGGCATAGCCCGTAGCTGGCAGGAAATTGAACGAGCCGACGCCCTGTTGCTGCTGGTTGATGCGCAAACTGGCATAAGCGCCGCCGATCGCGAAATTCTCGCCCGTCTGCCGGAAGACCTCAAACGAATCACCATCTACAACAAGATCGACCTCTCCGGCGCGCCGGCCGAACGACATGATGAACCGGATACCACGGCAATTTCACTGTCTGCCCGTTCTGGTGAGGGGATAGACCTGCTACGCCGGGAGTTGCTGCGCATCGCCGGGTGGCATCAGGCTGAAGACGTTTTCATCGCCCGTGAACGCCATTTGCGTGCCTTGTCCGATGCCCAGGAACATATCGCCACAGCCCGAAATATTGTCGAAGGACGTTTTCCAGCACTCGAACTTTTTGCCGAAGAACTACGTCTGACTCAACAATATTTAGGCCAAATTACCGGCGAATTCACCGCAGACGACCTGCTGGGAGTAATTTTCAGCCGGTTCTGCATCGGAAAATAGCCACTATTCACTTCATGACTTTCAAATGAATACTCGTAACGTACTCAATCATTGGAAAATCATTCACGCGAAAGCGCCTGAAAACGGACAGTACCTTGCGTGTATTGAAGGAGAAGTAGCCAGTTCCAACCCCCGTTTCCCACAGGCTTCGATTATCCGGACTTCCTACCTGACAGCCTATGAGATCGAAGCGAGCGCCTTCGTTGTCATTACGGCCCGTCGATCTGAATATGTCCTCGGTACACGCGATCCCTCGGAATTCCTTACTGAGGATTTTCTCAAAAGTATCTTGCCGGAACGAAAACAGACCCCCTCTCCATCAAGCTTTGATGCTGAAGGTAGTCAGATCATCGGCTACCGAGAGCTTTGATCTTTCTGCACCGGTGCACGGGCAGCAAGGAAAAATTTAAAGTACCCATGAACCCGGCCTTGCGCCGGGTTTCGCATTTCTGGGTCAAAGCAATGTTCAGAATTCCGCATCGATAGCGTGTTTGGGGGCTGTAGATAAGCCTGTGTACAAGCTGTCCAGCAATTGTGGGCAAGTCGTCTGTTTTCAAAAAACGAAAAACTATCCGGAATCCATCCACAGGCAAGCCAGTGGGTTACCAAGCTAAACAAAGTGTATTCAAGTTTATGAAAATAAAACAAAATTTGTATTTATCCACAGACTTGTTGCTAAGTTATTCTCAGTAGTAGGTTTACATATAGTTATTATAAAAAACCCTGTACACCGCGCTAACTTGAAACTTGGACCCGCAACTTGGATTTCATCACACCGGAAATAGTGGTTTTGTTGTTTGCTGCCTTGATGGCTGGCGCTGTTGATGCAGTCGTTGGCGGTGGCGGACTGATTCAAATTCCCGCGCTGTTTGCCATCCATCCAGGAGAGTCGGCAGCGACGCTTTTTGGCACCAACAAATTTGCCAGCGTTTTTGGAACGGCCAATGCGACCTGGCGCTACGCCCGGCAGGTTGTGATGCCATGGCGAACCATCCTGCCGGCTGCTGTTGCAGCTTTTGGTTTTTCCTACCTCGGTGCGGCAGTTGTTGCCTGGTTGCCCAAGGATGTGGTTCGGCCGTTAATCTTGTTGTTGTTGATCGTTGCTGCGGTCTACACGCTAAAACGCAAGAATTTCGGATTGATTCACAAACCAACCCATGCCGGCCATCGCGAGCTTGTTTTTGCCATTCTGCTGGGTGGAGTTATCGGTTTTTATGATGGCTTTTTTGGGCCGGGAACCGGTAGCTTTCTGATTTTCCTGTTTGTCCGCTTCTTTGGCTTCGACTTTCTGCATGCTTCGGCCGCCGCCAAGGTGGTCAATGTGGCAACCAATCTCGCTGCCCTAAGCTATTTCCTGCCCCACGGCCATGTTTTGGCGCTGCTGGCTGCCGCGATGGCCGTGGCCAATGTCACGGGGTCGATGATCGGTACGCGTCTCGCCTTGAAGCATGGCAGTGGCTTCATCCGCCAATTGTTTCTGATCACGGTCTCTGTCTTGATCGTGAAATTTTGCTGGGATACGTTCAAGCTTTTGTAATACTTTTTCCGGAACTCAAGTGAGCTGGCATTTTCAAATAAAATTCAGCCACTTCGTTTGAGGAAACCCGATGCGCGTCACGCTTGTTCATCCCGCCGGCTTCAATTTCGTGCCCGGCCAACCGGATTTTTCGGTTCTGGCCAACCGCATGCCCCCGATCGGCATCATGCAACTGGCCTCATGGCTGGAAAAATTCGGGCATAGCGTGCAACTGCATGACTGTCTTGGCCCGTATGCACCGCCGACGACAGCCGAAAATGCCGAGATCGTGCTGGCCACCGACCCGGAAATGGTTGGTTTTTCGGCGACGACTTCCGGCTTCATGGATGCCTTCGAAATCGCCGCCTATATCCGCGAAAGGCGGCCGGAAATCAAGATCGTGTTTGGCAACGTCCATGTCTCGTCGCTCGGCGCGCCCATCCTCGAAAAATTCCCGGAAATCGATTTTCTGGTCATCGGCGAAGGCGAAGGCGCCATGCTCGAACTGGCTGATGGCAAGCCCTTGGCGTCGATCGGCAACCTGATCTGGCGCAACGAAGCCGGGGGGATCGTCGCCAATCCGCGCCGCGACCGCATCACGAGCCTCGACGAACTGCCCTTCCCGGCTTATGAAAAGCTGGCCGGCTTTCCGCACGCCTATCATCTGCCGCTGTTTGCCTATGAAAAGCGCTATGGCGCGACGATGATCACCTCGCGCGGATGCCCCTACACCTGCTCGTTCTGCGACCGCACGGTGTTCGAGCGGGCTTACAAGACCAACTCGCCACAGTACATCTACGACCACATGAAGTATTTGCGGGACAACTTCGGTGTCTGGCACATCAACATGTACGACGACCTGTTCACGGCCAAGAAACAGCGCGTCCTCGATTTGTGCGAGCTGTTGATCGAAAAGCCGCTGGGCATGCAGTTCAACTGCGCCATCCGGGCCGGCCATACCTCGGATGAAATGCTGGCCAAGCTCAAACTGGCCGGGGCGCTCATGGTGTCGATCGGGATCGAATCGGCTGATGCGGAAATGATGGAGCGGCACAAGGCCGGCGTCACGCTCGAAGCGGTGCGCGAAACCGTCCGCTCGATCCATGCCGCCGGATTGCGCGCCAAGGGCCTGTTCATTTTCGGCATGCCCGGAGAAACACCGGAAACTGTGCGAACGACCAGCGATTTCATCCTGTCCCTCGAACTCGATGAAATGAACATGACCAAGTTCAGCCCGCTGCACGGCGCCCCAATCTGGGACGAGTGCATCAACGATCCGACCGGCGATTTCGTCGAGGACTGGCGTCTCATGAACTGCCTGAATTTCGTGTACCTGCCGGAAGGTTTCAAGTCACGTGAAGAGATGGATGCGCTGTACAACTGGCACGTCAAACGCTTCTACGACAGCAAGGGTTATCGCCGTCGTTTCGCCAAGCGCCTGTGGCAGCATCGCTGGAGCCTGTGGCATGTGTTGAAACATCTGCCGGAAACCATCGCTGCGGCGCGTTACTTCAGTTCCAACAAGGAGCAGCTCGAAAAGGCGGCGCGTGAATTCAAGCTGCATCCACGTCAGCCGCTCGGCCTCAAGCCGCAGCTATCGACTGAGCTGCTGATCGACAACATCGTCTCGCTGTCGCCGGTCAAGCTGACGCGGCGCGATGCGGCCAAGCAGATCATTCCCGTTGTCTATGAAGCTTCGGCATGCTGTACGCCGCCAGCCGTACAGGCAGCGGTATAATCGCCTGTCTTTCGTCATGGGCATCGGGGAGCACTGACATGAAGGAAAATTTCATTTTTAGCTGTTTTTTCCGGTTGACCGTGGCAGCCTGTGTTGTCGTGACGCTGGGCGCCTGCAAGGGCAACGAAACCAGGCCGGAAGACGGCAAGCCGGCCGCCGAGGCGAAAAAGGAAACGGCCGTCCGTACCGGATACGCCTGCTGCAACCTGCATTACTCGGGCGACTGGATCAGCGACTCGAATCTGGCCCAATTGCCGTTCATCCCGGCCGGGACGCCGATCAGGGTTTTGAAGATCGACGGTTATCGCGCCAACATCGATGTCGAAGGCAAGCCGTATCGCCTCGGTCACGATTATGGCCGGGCCGAGGAAACGACTGAACAGTGGGTCAACAAGCTGGTCGTCCTCGATGACCCGAAGGTCAAGATGGCGAAGTTTTCACCGGCCGTGCGGGCGGCGATCACCAAGGGCCAGCTCATGAAGGGCATGACCAAGGAACAGGTCATCATGGCGGTCGGCCATCCGCAAACCAACGAAAATCCGCGCCTGGACGGTCCCTACTGGCGCTACTGGTGGTCGAGCTTCGGCCCCTATTACGTGTATTGGGCCAAGGGAAGCGTCAGCAAGATCGACGGCCATTCCGAAACAGTGGGCTACATGACCTACAAAGGCAAATAACTCATCGCCGCCACAGAGAAAAACTAAGGGTTTCCATGATGGAGCAAGTGCAGGGAGTGGAGCGCAAGCAGTGCGATGTGCTGGTCATCGGCGGCGGGCCAGCCGGTTGTACCGTGGCGCCGATGCTGGCGGAAAAGGGCTACAAAGTGGTGGTGCTGGAAAAGGCGCACCACCCGCGTTTTCATATCGGCGAATCCTTGTTGCCGGCCAATCTGCCGCTCTTCGAGCGCATGGGCATCGCCGAAGAAGTCAAGGCCATCGGCATGCACAAGCCGGGAGCCGAGTTTGTGTCGCCGAACCATGAAATGTCGTCGGTCTTTGTCTTCGCCGAAGCCTGGGACAAGTCCATGCCTCACGCCTACCAGGTCAAGCGCGATCAGTTCGACACCATCCTGATCCGCAACGCCGCGAAAAAAGGCGTCGAAGTGCATGAAGGCTGCAAGGCCAAGGCCGTCGAATTCCTGCCCGACAACACCGCTACCGTCCGCGCCATCCACGACGACGGCCGCGAAACCGAATGGCAGGCCCGCTTTGTCGTCGATGCTTCCGGCCGCGACACCTTCCTGGCCAACCGCTTCCAGATCAAGCACCGCAACCCGAAGCACAACAGCTCGGCGATCTACGGCCATTTCACCGGCTGCAAGCGCCACGAAGGCGTCGCCGAAGGCAACATCACCATTTTCTGGTTCGAGCACGGCTGGTTCTGGTTCATCCCGATGCAGAACGACATCACCAGCATCGGTATGGTGACCTGGCCGTACTACATGAAAACCAAAGGCGAGCGCAGCCTTGAGCAATTCCTGCGTGACGGCTTCGCCCAGTGCCCGAAACTGACCGAGCGTCTAAAGGATGCCAAGCTGATCAACGAGATCGAGGCGACCGGCAACTTTTCCTACGTTTCCGAGCGCAATCACGGCAATAACTACGTCATGCTCGGTGACGCCTATGCCTTCATCGACCCGGTGTTTTCATCCGGCGTGCTGCTCGCCATGAACAGTGGCGTCATCGCTGCCGAGGCCATCGACACCTGCCTGCGCAACCCGGCCAAGGCGCCGGCCGCACTCAAGCGTTTCGACAAGCTCATGAAACACGGCCCGAAGGAATTCTCGTGGTTCATTTACCGCGTGACCAACCCGGTCATGCGCGAATTCTTCATGGGACCGCGCAACCTCTTCCGCGCCAAGGAGGCCGTACTGTCGATGCTGGCCGGCGATATCTTCGGCAAGACGCCGATTTGGTCGTCGATCTTTGCTTTCAAGATGCTTTATTACATCGCCAGCATCATGCAACCGAGGAAGGCCTACATGGGCTGGAAGCGGCGTAAGTTCAACATTCGCAAGGTCGACGACGCGGTCGTTTACAACGCATAGTGGCGCTCCAGTTCGTTTCCTCGCCGTCTGCTGTTTCACGTGAAACCGGCAGCGAACTTGGTGGTGCCCTGGTTGGCGAGCCGCCCAGCGGCGCCGTGCCGGTCTGGCCCGTGCAACGGGTATTTGCCCCACTGCTCGGCGCCACCAGCGCAGCCATCCATGAAACCTGGCTGAGCGATCAGGCCGTCATCGCCGGGCACTGCGAGGGCATCGTCTGGCGGCGCACGGATGGTCTGCTCTACGGCGTCATCGAACTCGACGAAGCCGATTTCGCCGCCTCGGCAAAGGGCTCGCCCCTGCAGGCGGCCAGCGAGGAAGCCTACCGCCGCATCTTCCGGCTGCTCGACATCGAGCAGGTGCCGCATCTGTGGCGAGTCTGGAATTACCTGTCGGCGATCAATCTGGAAACCGACGGTCTGGAGCGTTACCGCCAGTTCAACATCGGTCGTCAGGATGCCTTTCTCGAATGCCATCGCGGCGCTACCGGCAACGTGCCGGCCGCCTGCGCCATCGGCCTGGCCGGCAGCCCGCTCAGCATCGCCTTCATGGCCGGCGCGACGCCCGCCGTGCCGCTCGAGAACCCGCGGCAGGTCAGCGCCTACAACTACCCGGCCGATTACGGCCCGCGCAGCCCGACCTTTTCGCGTGGCGCGCTGGTTTATCCGCAAGGCCAGGAAATCCTGTTCATTTCCGGTACGGCGAGCATCGTTGGTCACGAGACGATTTTTCCGGGCGACGTCGCCGGGCAGAGTCGCGAGGCCATGGCCAACGTCGCGGCGGTCGTCGCCGAGGCCAACCTTCAGTGCCGCACCGGGCCGTACGCGCTGACGGATCTTTCCTACCGCGTCTATGTGCGCCAGGCCACCGATTTCCGGGTCATCCGCGAAACCTTGGCGCCGCTGGTCGGTCAGGCGGAAATTGTCTACATGCAGGCCGATATCTGCCGGCATGATCTGTTGCTGGAAATCGAGGCGATGGCCTCACATTCGCTGGAGGAAGCTTGATGGCCACGTCAAAAAAATTGAGCAAGGGCGCGCTCGCCGCACTGACTCTGGCCGCCATGGCAAGCGGCGTGCAGGCCGCCGGCGACCAGCCGCTGTGGGAGGTCGGGGCCGGTCTTGCCGCCTTCAGTTTCCCGTCGTATCGCGGCTCGGACCAGACCCACAATTTCCTCATGCCGGTGCCGCATTTCACCTACCACGGCGATTTCTTCAAGGCCGACCGCCAGGGTATCCGCGGCAGCTTCTTCGATTCCGACCGGCTCGACCTGACTGTCAGCCTGGCCCTCGCCCCACCGGTGAGCAGCGACGACATCTCGGCGCGCACCGGCATGCCCGACCTCAAAGGCACCTTCGAGATCGGTCCGCAAATGGACGTCACCTTCTGGCGTTCCGAAAACCGCGCCCGCTTCGTCAAACTGCTCCTGCCGCTGCGCACCGCCATAACCGTCGAAGGCTCGCCCAAGAGCATCGGCTGGGTCTTCCATCCCAAGCTCAACATGGACATCACCGATATCCCCGGCATGGCCGGCTGGAATCTCGGCATGCTGGCCGGCCCGCTGTTCGGCGACAAGCGCCAGCACGCCTACTACTACACCGTCGCCCCGCAGTACGCGACGGCTGTTCGCCCAGCCTATGAAGCCGAGGCGGGCTATGCCGGCATGCAGTATCTCGTCGCGCTGTCCAAGCGCTTCCCGAAATACTGGGTCGGCGGCTTCGTGCGCTATGACAACCTGAGCGGCGCCACCTTCGAGAACAGCCCGCTCGTCCGCCAGAAGGATTACTTCGCCGCCGGCGTCGCCTTCACCTGGGTTTTCGGAGAGTCCTCGACCCGCGTCAAGGTCGATGACTGATCGTCCGCGCGCAGGCAATCCCCTGTGGATGGCCTACGAGTACCTGGCCATGGTCGTCGGTCTGGGTTCGCTGGCCGTGCTTTGCCTGATCTGGCTGCCTTGCGCGCTGGTCCTTGATTTCCTGCTGCCCCGGCGTCTCGGCCAAACGGTCGGCCGGGCCACGATTTCATGGGGTTTCCGGCTTTATCTGCGCATTCTTACTGTCTTCTGCGCCTGTCGTTTCGACCTGGCCGAGATCGACCGCCTGCGCGACCAGGGGCCGCTCATCGTTGCCGCCAACCACCCTTCCCTCCTTGATGCCGTGATGATCGTCTCCCGGCTGCCCAACGCCGTCTGCGTCATGAAGGCGGCGCTCATGGACAACCTGCTGTTCGGCGCCGCCGCCCGACTGGCCCGCTACATCCGCAATGATGCGGCGCTCGATGTGATTCTCGGGGCGCGCGACGAGTTGCAACAAGGCGCCCATCTGGTCATTTTCCCAGAAGGCTCGCGCACGCTCGATTTTCCCTTTGGCGCCAGCTCGCCGAGCGTCGGCCTGATCGCTAGCCGCAGCAAGGTCGATGTCCAGACCCTGCTCATCGAATTTTCTACCCCGTATCTCGGCAAGGCCTGGCCACTCTTCCGTCGCCCCGAACTGCCGCTCACCTGCCGGGTCCGCCTCGGCCGCCGTTTTCCGCCGCCAGCCAACATCCAGACTTTTACTGCCGAACTCGACGCCTATTTCCATTTCGAATTTGGCCAAAATTTCCGGTCGACCGTAGCAATCGCAGCCTGAACCCTGTCCGAACCCTTTTCACCATGTCCGCCGCTTCAAAAACCCATCTCGTCCTGATCCCCAGCTACAACCCCGGCCCCAAGGTGCTGGCCACCGTGCAGGCCGCCCGGGCGCAATGGACGCCGGTGTGGGTCGTGGTCGATGGCAGCACCGACGGGAGCGCCGAAAAGCTGCAGGTGATGGCGGCCGGCGATGACGGCCTGAAAGTCATCGTCCTGCCGGAAAATCGTGGCAAGGGCTCGGCTGTGCTCGAAGGCATCACGCTGGCCGCCGCCGCCGGCTTCTCTCACGCCCTGACCATGGACTCTGACGGCCAGCACCCGGCCGACCTGATCCCGGCCTTCATGGCCGCCTCGCAGGCCGAACCGGACAAGATGGTGCTCGGCAAGCCGGTCTTCGCCGCCGATGCACCGGCGCTGCGCGTCAATGGCCGCAAGGTTTCCAACGGCTGGGCCAATCTCGAAACGCTGTGGATGGGCATTGGCGATTCGCTCTACGGCTTCCGCGTCTATCCGATCCTGCCGCTCATCAAAATCATGCGCACCAACCGTTTCATGCGGCGCTTCGATTTCGATCCGGAAGCCGTCGTCCGCCTGTGCTGGGCAGGCGTCCGGCCGCTCAACATCGACGCCCCGGTGCGCTATTTCCGCGCCGACGAGGGCGGCGTCTCGCATTTCAAATACCTGCGCGACAACACGCTGCTGACCTGGATGCACACCCGGCTTTTTCTCGGCTTTGTGGTCCGCTTACCCCTGTTGCTGCTCCGCCGATTGTTCGGCTGAGCCCGGACCATGAACGCTCTGCGCCAGTTTTCCCTGCGTTACCTGATCGCCGATGCTGCCGCGCTGTCACCGCGCGAACGCTGGCTCAGTGCGCTGGCCGGGCTGGTCGGCATCCTCCTCATGCAAGGCATTCTTGCCGTGCTGCCGGCCGGGCCTGGCATCAGCTACCTGCTGGCCCCGCTTGGCGCCAGCTCCGTCATTCTCTTCGCCCTGCCCCACAGCCCCCTCGCCCAGCCGTGGTCGCTGGCCGGCGGCCTGTTCATCTCGGCGCTGATTGGCCATTTTTGCGGCCTGTGGATTGCGCCGGCCTTTCTCGCCGTCGGCGTTGCGCTTGGCCTGGCCATCTGGGTGACGGCCTGGCTGCGTTGCATTCACCCGCCGGGTGGCGCCATGGCCGTCGTCTTTGCCCTGAGCGCCCAGCAGCAACCGACCTCGCTGCTCACGGCATTGCTTAACGTCGGCGCTGCCTTGATGGCCGTGCTGGTGGTGAACAATCTGATTCCCGGCCGGCGCTATCCGCAATGCCTGCCGGCCACGCAGGTTGCCAAAAAGGACAGGCCGGTACGCCGCAGCATCCGCCACGAAGACATTCAGCATGCGCTGGAAAAGCTCGATACCTATCTCGACATCAGCGAGGACGATCTGGTGCGCATCTACGATCTGGCGACGACGCACGCCCACCAGCGCCATGATCGACGCATCTGCAGCGAGGTCATGTCGGCCCCGGCGATCAGCGTCGAGTTCGCCACCGAACTCAATGAAGCCTGGGGCCTGATGCAGGCCAACCATTTGCATGGACTGCCGGTGGTCGACCGCAGTCAGCGGGTGATCGGCGTGCTGACGCTGGAAAACTTCCTGCGCCATGTCGAGCCGGATGGCGAGCAGGGTATCGGCGACAACATCCGTCGCTTGCTGCGGGCTACACCCTCGGCTTATTCCGACAAGCCCGAGGTCGTTGGGCAGATCATGAGCAACCACTTTGCCCGGGCCCAAACGACGACCCCGGTCAGTGAAATTGCCGCCTTGCTGGCCTCGGCCGACCATCCGGTCATCATTCCTGTGCTCGACGAAAGCCAGCGCCTGGCCGGCGTCCTGACCCAGACCGACCTGCTGGCCGCCATTTATCAACGCCAGGCTGCTGCGGCCGCCCGCCACTGAACAAAGCATGAATACGACTGAAATTTTCCTGATCGCCATGACGATCATCTTCACCGTGCCCTGGCTGATCTGGCGGCTCGGCAAGACCGACTATTACGCGCCGCTCGTCGTCGTCCAGATCATCACCGGCATCCTGCTCGGGCCGGGCATTCTCGGCAAGGCCTTCCCGGAGTATTACCAGTTTGTCTTCAACCCGGCCGTCATCCAGTCGTTGAACGGTATCGCCTGGTGGGCGGTCATGCTCTTCGTCATGATCGCCGGCATCGAACTCGACCTCCGGAAAGCCTGGGCACATCGCCGCGAAAGCGGCACCACGGCCGGTTTGGCACTCGGCACACCGCTGCTCTTCGGCTGCGCGGCAGCGGCGCTCATGTTGAGCGTCGATGGCTGGATGGGGCCAAAGGCGCTGACCTGGCAATTCGTTGTCGGCGTCGGCATGGCCTGCGCGGTGACGGCCCTGCCCATCCTGATCCTCTTCATGGAAAAGCTCGAAATCCTGCGCCAGCCCATCGGCCAGCGCATCCTGCGTTACGCCAGCCTCGACGACATCGCGATCTGGGGCGTGCTGGCGCTCATCCTCATGGACTGGGAACGCATTGGCCGCCAGGCCAGCTTCCTCGTCGCCTTCGTCGTTGCTGCCTGGCTTTTCCACAAACTCATGGTCCGGCTGGCCGAGCGCGACCGCTGGTATGTCGCGCTGATCTGGCTCGCCGCCGTCGCCTTCGGCGCCGACTGGGCCGGCCTGCACTTCATGGTCGGTGCCTTCCTGGCCGGGGCGAGCATGGAAGCCGACTGGTTCGACCAGGAAAAAATGGACCTGCTGCGCCACCATGTGTTGCTTGTCATCATGCCGGTCTTCTTCCTGTCCACCGGCCTGCGCACCAACTGGGATGTCGGCGGCGCCGCCGTCTTCATCGCCGCCGCCGTGCTGCTCGTTGCTTCGGTCAGCGGAAAGCTGATCGGCGTCCGGATCGCCGGTCGCATCCTCAAATGGGCACCCGGCGAAGCCAGCATCATCGGCTGGCTGCTGCAGACCAAGGCGCTGATCATGATCATTTTCGCCAACATCCTGCTCGACAAGCAGATCATCACCAGCGAAACCTTCACCGCCCTGCTGCTCATGGCGGTGGTCAGCACCATGCTGACCGTGCCCATGGTCGCCCCGAAGCTGGCGCGAATGAAAGAACTGATCCTGCGTTCCGCCTGAGGAGAGAGCCATGGCCTACGTCGCCAACTACGCCGAAACCGCGCCCGACCGGGCCGAAATCGATGCCCTGCCCGGCTCGCTGCTCATCGAATTTGGCGTCGACTGGTGCCCGCATTGCCAGGGCGCCCAGCCCTTCATCAAGGCCGCCTTGGGCGGCAACGAATTCCGCCACATCAAGGTCGAGGACGGCCCGGGCCGTCGACTCGGGCGGACATTTCGCGTGAAATTATGGCCGACGCTGATCCTCATGCGCGACGGTCAGGAAATCGGCCGCGTCGTCCGGCCAACCAGTACCGGGGAAATCAGCGAACTGCTCGCCGGCTGAATCGTTCAGGCCGGCTGGCGGCGGCGCTGCCAGGCATCCAGTTCGGCGCGCTCGATGAAGGTTTCCAGCCGGTTGATATTGCCCGGCAACTGCCGTCCTTCCCACTGCTCGGTTGCCCAGCGCTTCACATTGGCATGCAGCTCGCCGTGCTCGATGGCGTGGGCCAGGGCGACTTCAACATCGTGCTGGGCATCCGGCCCGGCGGCAAGCGCCTGCGCCGCGTCGTGCAAGCTCAGGCAGCTGTCTTTTGGGGGATTCATGGGACTCCTCCTTCACGGTTTCGGCAGCCTCATTCTAGTCCCGGGCAAACGCCATCAGGCGCGTTTTGTGACCTTTTTCGCCGTCCGGTGGCCGGCCTTGATCTGCGCGATGGCCTCGAGCTGGAAGCGCAACTTGGTGATGGCATCGCGCTCGGCGGGCGCCAGTTCGTCCAGCTTGACGTGCTTGATGAGGACGCCCAGCGCGTCGCCGATGCAGCCGAGCTGCTTGCCGTAGCTGCCGACTTCATCGAGCACTTCCTGCTCAATCTCCGGGTTGCCGCTGCGCCCGAGGTTGATGTTGACCAGCCCGAGCTGGCTGGTCGCTGAGCCAAAGGTCCATGACCACGGATTGATCGCCTGCGTGACGTCGCCGGATAGCGGCATCTGGAATGATTGCCAGGCAGAGAGCGGGTTCTGGAAAAAGTCGAGCGGCGCCGTTGTTTTTGGCTCCGGCGATGTTTTCGCGGTAACGCGGGGATAGAAATCAGGCATGGCGGATTCTCCTAGGCGACGGGTTGAATCCGATCATCCGGCATCGGGCCGGCGCATGCAAGGTGAATTATTTGTCGGGCCCGAAGGCTGACCTCAGATCATCGCACCGTTGATCGAGATGACCTGCCCGGAAATATAGGCGGCTTTTTCCGAAGCAAGGAAAGCGACGAGGTCGGCCACTTCTTCCGGTTTGCCGGCCCGCTTCATCGGCACGAGATTCTTGATCGCCTCGGCGTCGAACGTGCCCTCGATCATGTCGGTGGCGATGATGCCCGGCGCCACGGCATTGACCGTGATGCCGCGGCTGGCCAGTTCCAGCGCCAGCGACTTGCTGGCTGCGTGCAAGGCGCCCTTGGCGGCCGAGTAATTGACCTGGCCGCGGTTGCCGGTGATGCCGGCAATCGACGAAATATTGACGATGCGGCCCCAGCGCGTGCGGATCATCGGCATGGTCAGCGGCTGGGTGACATTGAAAAAGCCGTTCAGCGAGACATCGACGACCGAATGCCACTGCTCGGCGCTCATGCCGGGGAAAACGGCGTCGGCGTGGATGCCGGCGTTGTTGACGAGAATCTGGATCGGTCCCGGCTCGAGCAGCTTTTCCAGCGCGGCGGCTGTTGCGGCGCGCTCGGTGACATCGAAGGCGACGGCTTCGGCACTGCCGCCGGCGGCAACGATCTCGGCGACGACGGCTTCGGCCTTCTCGCGGCTACGGTTGGCGTGGACGATGACGTGATGGCCGTGAGCCGCAAGACGCTTGCAGATCGCAGCCCCGATGCCGCCGCTGCCGCCAGTGACGAGAGCACGTTTCATGAGATTTCCTTTTTGGCCATTATTTCCGGTTGACCGTGGGATTCTCAGCCCAGCGCCGCAGCGTCGAGCACCACGGCGGCGCGGCCTTCGAGCAGGCAGCGGCCGGCGTGGCTGAGCGAGAACTGGTAGAGGATGTTGTTGCTGTCGCCCGACAGGCGTTCGGCATGCACGTCGAGTTCGCCCGGCAGGTCGTCGAGCCAGGCGACATGCAGGCTGACGCTGCGCACGCTGGTCAGGTAGCCCTGGCGCGGTGCGGCATCGTCACCGGCGATCAGCGCGCCGTGGATGGCCATGGCCTGCGCGGCGTATTCGATGCCGTTGGCGGCGCCCAGCCGCCCTTCGGCGCGCAGCGGATTGGCCGGGTCGGTGTGGCTGCTGGCGCGGCAGGTGATCGCCGAGTCGGACCACTCCTTTACCGCATCGAGCAGGCACATGCTGCCTTGATGCGGGATGTGGGCGGCGATCCAGCTTTTGTCTAGCACAGCCTGATGTCGACCTTCAGTTGCATCGGCGGCAGGTAGTCGAGGCAGATCTCGCCGGCTTCGCCGCGCGCCAGTTTTTGCAGCAGCGGCAAGGCGCGCAGGGCCGGGATGGAGACGCGCAGGGCTTCCAGCGCGGCGTCGGCCAGCGGCTCGGCAAGCTTCGTGTCCGGTGTGACGGAAATCGATGCGAGCGAGCGCTCACTGCGTTCCGGTGTCAGCAACAGCGAGACGCCGGCGACATCCGGCACTGGCCGCTTGGCAAACAGCGGCTCGGGATATTCGCTGTCGTAGGCGATCAAAAGTGTGGGCTGGCGGTCGAGAACGACCTGCCCCAGGGCGTCGATCAGGCCGGCGCCGAAGCTCGCGTCGTAGGCGCAGATGACCTGGCACGGCGCCATCGCGCCGGTGGCGATGCCCCAGTAACCGGCGGCGGCGTTATGCACCGAATTGTGGAAACGGGTCGGCGAAATCTGGCGGTCGTCGGTGGCCAGTTGCTCGCACAGGGCGTGGCAGTTGTGGCCGTCGGCGCCCGAGGCGGAGAAGACGGTGGCCAGCGTCGCGACATCGGCGCCGGCGTGGGCGGCGGCTTCGAGACCGACGGCCAGCGTCAGCTTGACGACGCGGCTGGCCCGACGGCGTTCGGCCGGCGGCAGGATGCTCGGTGCCGGCAAAACGGAAGGTGCTGCGGTCAACGGCGTTTCGCCGCGCAAAACGGCGCGGGCACTCGGCCAGTCGGGCAGGCCGGGGGCGAGGAAACCGATGCCTTCGATCCAGGCGGTCAGCGGGCGGCTCATTTGGCGACTCCAAGGATCAGGCTGCAATTGCTGCCGCCGAAGCCGAAGGAATTGCTCAGGGCTCGGCTGACTTTGCCGTTGCGACTTTGCAGCAGGTAATCGACAGGAATGGCCGGATCGACGTTTTCGGTGCCCGGGCTGCCGGGCAGGAAGCCGTCGGTCAGGGTCAGGGCGCAGATGATTGCCTCGACAGCCCCGGCGGCGCCCAGCGTGTGGCCGGTGGCACCCTTGGTCGAACTGCACGGGACGCCGTTACCGAACAGCGCGCTGACGGCCTTGCCCTCGGCGGCATCATTGGCTGGCGTCGAGGTACCGTGCAGGTTGATGTAGTCAATGTCGCCGGCCGTCAATCCGGCCGAGCGCAGCGCGGCCTCCATGGCCATCCGCGCGCCCAGACCTTCCGGGTGCGGCGAAGACATGTGATAGGCGTCGCTCGATTCGCCGGTGCCGAGCAGCAGCACCGAACCCGGCGCCGGTTGCTCGCAGCGTTCAAGCAACGCAAACGCCGCGCCCTCGCCGACCGAAATGCCGTTGCGCGCCGCGTCGTAAGGGCGGCACGGCTGGGCGGAGGTCAATTGCAGCGAGGCGAAGCCATAGAGCGTTGTCAGGCACAGCGTATCGACGCCGCCGACGATGGCTGCGTCGATGCTGCCGAGCGCGAGCTGGCGGGCCGCGGCGGCGAACACCTTGGCGCTCGACGAACAGGCGGTCGAAATGGCCATGGCCATGCCTTCCAGCCCGAAATAATCGCGGGTGAATTCAGCCAGCGAGAAGGAATTATGTGTCGTGCGGTAGTGGAAATCGTCAGGCAACGCACCGGTTTCCGGGTCGCGCCGGCGATAGGCCAGCTCAGTCTGCAAAATGCCGGCCGTGCTGGTGCCGAGGAAGACGCCGACGCGTGTCTTGCCATAACGGGCGATTGCCTCGCGCACGCGGTCGGCAAAACCGTCTGTTTCCAGGCCCATCTGGGTCAGCCGGTTGTTGCGGCAATCGTAGGCGGCCAGCGCTTCCGGCAGCTTTTCGGCGTCGACCGCAGCCACCTCGCCCATCCAGGTATCGAGCTGCACCGTCTCGAAAGCGCATGGCACCAACCCGCTCCGCCCATTGCGCAAAGCCTCGCGCGTGGCATCAAGCCCGCGCCCGAGGCAGGTTGTGGCGGTGTAGGCGGAAAGCAGCAGCGGGGTCACGGTGGCGCTCGAAATGGGGTGACGTGGATTTTAGCAGAGGGGGCGCTTGTAAATGGATGGCATGATTGCCTATCTGTCGATCAGCCCGCTCGTATGTCAGGGATGAATCCCGACTGGCTTGTCGACGCATGAACTTCTTATGATTTTGAGCGCGGGAAGAAGGGAAATGAAGATGCGAGATCTACTCAAAAACTGGTGTGGCCTGGCCTTATTGTTTTTCGTGTCTCTGGCCTATGGCCAAACCGAATCCAAGGTCGTTGATATCCCGACCCGCGCCGGCGTCACGCAGCGCCTGCTGGTGCTCGCCCCGCCCTCACCCAAGGCGGCGGTCATTCTCTTCGCCGGCGGACATGGCGGTTTGCAGATTGTGCCGGATGGCTCTTTTGGCTGGGGCAAGGGGAATTTCCTGATTCGCAGCCGACAGCTGTTTGTCGATCAGGGCTTGCTGACGGTAGTGATCGATGCGCCGTCGGATCGCCAGTCGCCGCCCTTTCTGGCCGGCAATCGCCAGGGGCCGGAGCATGTGGCGGATGTCCAGGCGGTGATCGCCTGGGTGCGCCAGCAAGCGGGCTTGCCGGTGTGGCTGGTCGGGACCAGCCGGGGAACGCAGTCGATTGCCGCGGTGGCGACGCGCCTGAGTCGGGCCGACGGGCCGGATGGTCTGGTCCTGACCTCGACCATCCTGACCGACCCGAAGGCGCCGGCGGTGCCAAGCATGGCGCTGGAAAAGCTGAGCATTCCGGTGCTCGTCGCGCATCATGAGCTGGATGGTTGTAGCCATTGCGCCTACGGCGAAATACCTAGTCTGATGCAGAAGCTCAGTGCCTTGCCGCGCCAGCAGTTGCTGTCCTTCCGCGCTGGTGTCAGCCGGGGTGATCCGTGCGAGGCGATGGCCTATCACGGCTTCAATGGCATTGAGGGCGAAGTGGTTGGCCAGATCGCCGGCTGGATGCTGGGTCGCTGATTCCGGATTTCATTTTTGGCCCATTTTTCGGGTTGACCGTGGCAAGTCTTGCTTTGGCTGATGCAGGTCAACTTCCGCGTAGATTTACCCGGCAGACCGCCTTCTGTCGCCCATTCCCCTGTGGCATAGTGAGCTGAAATTGCTGCGTTGCAGCATATAAGAGTTTGCTTAAGGGGAACATCATGTTTGATTTCTGGATTCAGTTTGCCCTGGTTTTGACCGCTATCCTGATCGGTATCCGGCGCGGCGGGGTGGCGCTTGGCCTGATTGGCGGGCTGGGCGTCGCGGTGCTCAGTTTCGGTTTCCGCGTTGCACCATCCGAGCCGCCGATTACCGTCATGCTCATTATTCTCGCCGTGGTCACTGCGTCGGCGACCTTGCAGGTGGCCGGCGGTCTCGACTGGCTGGTCCAGCAGGCCGAGCGCCTGATGCGCAGGCATCCGCAACAGATCACGATTCTGGCACCGCTCTCCACCTTTCTGCTGACCGTCTGCGTCGGTACCGGCCATGCCGTCTATTCGCTGCTGCCGGTGATTGCCGACGTGGCGCTGAAGACCAAAATCCGCCCGGAACGGCCGATGGCGATTTCCAGCGTCGCCTCGCAAATGGGCATCACGGCCAGCCCGGTGGCGGCGGCCGTGACCACCTTTCTGGCGATGACGGCGAAGACCGATGCGCCGGTGACGCTGGCCCAGATCCTGATGGTCACCCTGCCGGCCGGCCTGATCGGCGTGCTGGCGGCGGCCTTCTGGAGCGTGAAGCGCGGCCTCGATCTCGACAAGGATCCTGAGTTCCTGGAGCGCATGCAGGACCCGGATTTCCGCGCCACGGTCGACATGTCGGTAACGACGCTCGACAAGACGCTACCCAAGTCGGCCCGGCTGTCGGTCGTGCTCTTCTTCACCGGCATCCTGACCATCGTTGCCCTCGCCCTCTATCCCAGCGTGCTGCCATTGGCCAAGGGCAAGCCGATTCCGATGACCACCGTCGTGCAGCTCGTCATGCTCGCCTTCGGCGCCTTCATCCTCTTCGCGGCCGACGTCAAGGCGGCGGCCATCGCCAAGTCGGAAGTGTTCACGGCCGGCATGATCGCCGTCGTCTCGATCTTCGGGATTGCCTGGATGAGCGACACCTTCGTCAAGGCCAACGAGGCTTTCCTCGTTGAAAACATCAAGGCCATGGTTGAGTACGCGCCCTGGACCTTCGCCTTGGCCATGTTCGCCGTCTCCGCCTTCGTCAAGAGCCAGGCGGCGACGCTGACCATCATGCTGCCCTTCGGCCTCGCCCTCGGCCTCAGCCCGCAACTGCTGCTCGGTCTCATGCCCTCCTGCTACGCCTACTTCTTCTTCGCCTTCTACCCGAGCGATCTGGCGGCGATCAACATGGACCGCAGCGGTACGACGCGCATCGGCAAATACCTGCTCAACCACAGCTTCATGATTCCCGGCTGGATCGGCGTCATCGTGTCGACCATCGTCGCCTACTCGCTGGCGCAGATGTATTTCTGATTTCGATTTTGGGTAATTTTTCCGGTTGACCGTGGCAGTCGGCTACTTGCCGCTGCTCCGGCCCAGACAGGTCCGGTAGCGCCCTTCCACCCGCTTGGCGAACCATTCGGTGGTCAGCTTGCGGCTGATTTTCGGACTTTTGAGGTCGATTTGCGGCATGGCTTGCCGGGCGATGGGGCGGCCATTGCGTTCGGCCAGTTCGAAGACCCGGTTGAACAAGGGGCTGCGGCCGAAAGCCGGAGATTTTTCGAGGAGCAGGTCGCGGCGGATTTGCGGGCGGCTCATGTCGAGCTTGGCGGCAATGCCGATGGCGGCTTCCTCAACGCTGCTCGGGACCGAGGCTGGTTTGCCGTCCTCGTAGCGCAGCAGGTCGCCATCCGGCGCCAGCGGCTTGCCGGCGAGCTTGCCGAGCGCCAGCTGGAAGGCGGCATTGCGGCTGCTGTAGCGGCCGGCGTTGAAATCGGCGAAGCGGTAGACGATGCTGTCGTAGGGCACTTCGTAATCGAGCAGGATGGCGCTGCCGAAATAAACGCCGCCGCGCCGCGTGAACACCTCGTCACGAATTTTCTTCGGGATCGAGTACGGGTAGTCGCGTTCCCTGACCTGCTGCGTGGCGAATTCGATGCTGACCTGCATCGGCCCGCCGGTGCGTATCGGGTTGTAGTCGGCGAACAATTGGCGGCCGAAGGGCAACTCGCCGGTCATGTCCTCGAACAGGGCATTGACCTGCTTTTCGGTTTTCAGTGCGTCGATGCGCTCGTTGTAGCTCTTGCCGTCGGGCGATTTCTTGCTCAGCGCGGCGTTGACGAGCAGCAATGGCACGCCGTAACGCCCAGCCCGGCTTTCGAGTTCGCGGCGCACGATGTTGGGCAGGCCGGGCACGCTGGGGTCGGCCTGGAAGCTCGATTCTTGCTCGATGATGGCGATGGCGGCGCAATAGGTTTGCGTCGCGTGCGGCACTTCCAGCGTCCTGAAAGCGGTGTGCAGGTCGTCGGCCCAGCCCTGGCGGTCTTTGGCGTAAGCAGGGATCAGGCGGACGATGCGTTTTTTGACGTCGGCTTCGGCCAGCGAGGTCGGCCAGGCCGTGGCCGTCTTGCCATCGGCCCGGCGCGCCATGTCGGACGGCAATGCGCTGCCCTCTTCCTCGCCTTCCTCGAACAGCGAGCAGCCGGCCAGCGTGGCCAGCAGGAAAGCGGTGAGGATGGCCGGACGGCTGAAACGCATGGCGTTAGGCCGGAACGCGGCAGACCAGCATGACGTTGGCGAAGGGCTTGATGTCGTTCATCGGGTCGGTTTCGACCGTGAAACCAAGGCTTTCAAGCAAGGCGATCCACTCGGCGAGCGGCCGGCAATAGAGGCGTGGCAGGCGGTGGCCGCGCGCGAAAGTGACGGCGTGATCGACCCAATTGCACAGGTGGTAAGGCAGCCCGGCCGAGGCATCGCCGACGCGGGTCAGGAACAGGCCGCCCGGTGGCAGCGCGGCGCGTATGCGCTTGATCACGTCCTTCTGGTGGGCGTGGTCGAAATAATGCAGGGCGTCGAGGATGGTGATGACGTCGGCCTGGCCGAAATCGGCCTTGGTCATGTCGCCCTGCTCTATGCGCAGGATCGGGTGGTCGGCGCCGAAAGCCTTGGCAGCACGGTCAACGTCCTTCTGCATGAGTTCGATGCCGCGCAGGCTCAGCGCCTTGGGCGCGGCCGGCCAGCCCTTCGGCCAGTTACCGGCGTCGTACAGTTTGCGGGCGGCGAGCAGCCACGAAAACAGACTGCCCTGACCGCAGCCGAGGTCGAGGTAACGGCCTTCGGCCGGGAACAGGCCGCGCTTGAGGATCTCGCGGAAGATGCTGTCGGAGGACAGCTTGCCGCGCGAATAGTGGTAGGCGAAATGGCCGCCGCCGATGAAGGGGCGGCTGGCTTCGTCGAGCAGGGTGCGCAGGAAACGCTTGGTCATGAGGTGGCGTCGGGCAAGGTGACGGGGTTGAGTGAATGTTGGCGCAGCGCGGTGATCAGGCGAGGCAGCACGGCGAGGATGACCGGCTGACCATCCGGTGTGCGGGCGGCGTGGCCGTCGTGCAGGAGCAGGATGTCGCCCGGGCCGAGGTCGCGGCTCAGGCGCCGGAAAACAGTTTCCGCGTCGCCGCAGCGCGTGTCGTAGGAGCGGCGCGTCCAGCTCGCCAGCTTGAGGTCGAGCTTGTGCAGCACGGCGTCGAGGAAAGGGTTGCGCAGGCCGGCCGTGGCGCGGAAATAGCGCGGCGTCTGGCCGGTGATGTCGGCGAAGGTGGCTTGCGCTGCGGCGATGTCGGCTTTCATGCGGCCCGGGCCGAAGAAGGCGAAGACCTTGGAATGCGAGTCGCCATGGTTCTCGATGCGATGGCCGCGGGCGACGATTTCGCGGCACAACGCTGGGTTGTCGCGGGCGCGCCAGCCGATGCAGAAGAACGTGGCCTTGGCGTTGGCGGCGTCGAGCAGGTCGAGGACGCGCGGCGTGACTTCCGGGTCAGGGCCATCATCGATGGTGATGGCGACTTCGCGGCGGGCGACGGCATCATCCGGCAGGCTGGTCAGGTTGGGGCCGAGCAGGGTCGTGCGCGGCAGCAGGCCGGCGGTGGTGATGATGGCGTGGTTGATGACCAGCATGCCGAGGGCCCACGGCCACAGCGACGGTGCCAACACGCAGCCGACAGCCGCCGCGGCATGCACGGCGAAGGTGGCTTTGATGGCGAAGGTCGGTTTCCAGCGCGTCGACATGTCAGGTGGCGAAGTGGCCAAGGTTGAGAAAATGTTCCCACAAATCGCGCCAGACTGGCCAGTCGTGGTCGCCCGGCAGGCCACAGCGGGCGGCGGGCGGGAAGCGGTCGGCGATGTCTCGCATGCCTTCGGCGAAGCGGTCCTCCGTTCCGTAGCCGACGAAGACGGGGAAAGCGGCCGGCGGCGCTTTGAGCCAGTTGTAGGCGCGGAACTCGGGGTCGGTCAGGTCGACTTCGGTTGGCTCCCAGATGTCGAGGCCGCCGGCCCGCTTGATGGCGTTGGTGGTCAGCCGGCTGCCGGGGTACGGCGCGATCAGGCAAAGACCATCGACGAGGCCGGGATGATCGGCGTTAAGGCACAACGCGAGCAGGCCGCCGAGCGAGATGCCGCCGAGCCAGACTTGCCGATACTGAGCGCGGGCCGGGATCAGAATCTGTTCGATGACGGCGGGCAGCGCGTCGCCGCTCGACACGGCATCGAGGCCGAGGTCGACGGCGACGATGTCGAGCTTGAGGTGGCGCACGGCGGCGTCGGCGAAAAAGCCGTTGTCGGCGAAGTGCTCGGGCGTCATGTAGGCGCCGGGGAGCAGGACGAGAAGGTTGTCGCCGCCGCCGTCATGGCGCAGGGTGCGGAGCGCGGCGCTCATGCGGCGGTTTCACGTGAAACGTGAGATTTCATTTTTGGCCGTTTTTTCGGGTTGACCGTGGGAAGCGGGCTATTCACCTTCGCGCTCCGAAAAACAGGCCGCCAGTAACAAGGCCAGCACGGCGCCCGGGCCAACCGTAATGCCGACAGCGTGCAGGACCGGCACGCTGGACAGGGCGAGCGTGCCGAAGCCGATGGCGGTGGTCAGGTTGGCGATGGCCATCGAGGCCAGCGTCGGCGCATCGAGCCGGTGTTCCTTGCCGGCCCGGTCGAAGAACAGCGCGTAATTTGAGCCGACGGCGACGATCAGCAGCATGCCGATCAGGTGCATGAGGTGCAGCTGTTCGCCGGCCAGATGCACCCCGGCGATGACCAGGATGACGGCGAGGAGCAGCGGCAGCAGGACGGCGCCGAGCCGGCGGGGGGAGCGCAGCGTGACGGCGAGCAGCGCGACGATGGCGGCGAAGCCGGCCAGCGAGAGCAGCGTTGCCTCGTCGAGATAATCGTTGTAGAGGCGGTCGAATTCGAACTTCATGTCGATGAACAGCGCGCCGCTGCCGGCCAGTTTGGCGCGCACCGGCTCGATGTCCACGCCCTTGACGCCGGCTGGCGGGCGCAGCGGCAGCAGCACGCTCCAGCCGTTTGGCCGTTGCATGAGCAGCGAGTCGACGGCGAGCGCCAGACTCGTGCCGTTGAGCGTTTCGCGGGTGATGGCACCCTGCTCTTTCGCCTTGGCGACTTCGTCGAGGAAGGGGGCGAGCTTGTTGGCAGCGAGCGGGGAATCGGCCTGCGCCAATTGCAGACGCGCCGCCAGTTCGTCGCTGGCTGGCAGACTGGCCCGGCGGGCGGCCTGCGTGGCCTGGCTGGGCAGGAAGCGGGCCGGGCTGTCGTAGCCGCCGATGATGCCCTTTGCCACCAGCGCGTCGAGCTGCTGCCCGGCCCGTTCGGCTGCCTGCAGCGCGGCTTCGCGGTCCGGTGCGGTGATAACGGCCATGTAGCGTGAATCCGGGGCGCCGATGTCGGCGCGCAGCGCCATGTCGGTGGCCGAGTCTTCGGCGCTGACCGTGCTCAGGGCTGACAGGTTCGGGTGCCAGAGCTGGTGGCGGTCGATGACGAGGACGGTTAGCGCCGCGGCGGTGAGCAGAATGACTGGCCAGCGCAGGCCTTGCAACACCCGGATGCCCTGCTTGAGCGGCGGGGCGAGGTGGCTCAGGTCGCGGACCGGATGATCGTTGCCGGCCAGCGCCGGCAGGATGAAACGGGTGACCAGCGCGGCGGTCAGCACGCCGCTCAGCGAATAGAGGCCGAGCTGGGCGAGGCCGGGGAAGCCGGAAAAGAGCAGTGCGGCGAAGCCGCAAACTGAGGTCAGCACGCCCAAACGGATGGTCGGCCAGAAGCGCGCCCGCCATTCGGCCGCGCCGAGCCGGCCGGACTGGACGAAATAATAAATCGAGTAATCGACCGCCTCGCCGATCAGCGCCGAGCCGAAGCCGACGGTGATGCCGAAAACCGTGCCGTAGGCCAGGCTGACGGCGACGATGCCGGCCAGCGCCCCGCTGACCACGGGCAGCAGGCCGAGGCTGAGCAGCCGGGCCGAGCGATAGACGAAGAACAGTACGGCAATGATGGCCAGCGTGCTGATCGATGACAGCTTGCTGACTTCGCTCTTGATCGTTTCGCGCGATGTGACGGCGAAGACGCCTGGGCCGGAAATCACGATCCGCGCGTCGCTGAAGCCGGCGTATTGGGCGCTTTCGGCAAACTGGCTGCGGATGGTGGCGATCGCCTGTTCCTGGGCGTCGGTATCGGAGCCGAGGGCGGCGCTCTGGATCAGCAGCATGGCCCGTTGGCCGTCGCGCGAGGCCCAGACGCCTTCCTGCGTATTGGGCTGGGCGCCGGCGTTGAGGCCGGAGAGCAGTTCGATCATTTCGCCGGTCGGGTCGCGCGGCAACAAGGGCTTGATCATCATGCCGGCCGGCGAGGCGAGCAGATCGACACTATTGGCGATGCTGGCCCGGAGGCCGTCGACGGTGAAGCGTTCGGGCTTGACGGCCGGGCTGAGCAGGTAGCGGTGGCGGAACAGGAAGTCGCGGTCGGCATCGAGGCTGCCGGCCTGGCCGTTCTGGATGGCGACAAATTCGGGCAATTTTTCCAGTCGACCGCGCAACTGGCGCGATGCCGCCGCCCGCTGTGCCGCATCGCCGCCTGCGATGGCGACCATGAGCAGGCGGGTGACGACACCTTCCTTCAACTGGTCGACCAGCACCTGCTGCGCCGCGCTCGGCCGGCCCGGCAGGAAGAAGGACATGTCGGCCGAAAAATGGCTGTTCCAGACGACGATGGCGCCGGCCAGCATGGCCAGCAGCCAGATCAGGAAAGCACGGGCCGCCGCGCTCATTTGGTTTCGATCGGCTCCATATTGAGCACCGAGCGGTCACCGTCGGCCTGCAGGTACTCGATGCTGCGGACCAGACCCCGGCTGCCGCTGACCGTTATGCGCAGGACCAGCGCCGAGATTTTCTGGTCGCTGGGTAGCAGTGTGAGCACCCACTTGTCGGCATTGCCCGATAAATGCAGAGCATAGTTTTTCTCGAGCGCCGCCCGGTTGCCGGAAAGCGTGCCGCGGATGCTGTCGACAAAGGCCAGCGCTTCCGGCTGGTTGGCCAGATTGATGCTGAGTTTCTGCTTCTCGCGCTCGATCGACAGGATGTCCTTGTCGAGCAGCAGCGTTTCCACCTTGGGCACCAGCGTCCGTTTTTCAAGGCGGTCGGGCGCCGTATAACTCATTTCCCCCGACGATACGACGGGCTTGTCGAGCAGCGAGATGTATTTCTTCTCGGTGAATTTGGCCTTGCCACCCTTGTTCCTGGCGAGGTCGGTCATGAGCTGGCCGACATCGAAGGCGGCCGAGGCCGGCAGGGCCAGAATCAACAGAAAAAGACAGCCGAGGAGACGTTTGATCATTTTTTCTGCCAGAAATCGAAGAAGTTGAACCAGTTGTATGGCGCCAGATGGCAATAATGGGTCAGGCGGTCGGCGTAGTGTTGCATGGCGGCGTGGATCGCCATGTCGCGTTCTTCACGCGTCGTCTGCGAAAAATCGGCCAGCGGTTCGAAATGCAACTGGTAGCGGTTGCCGCCCAGATAGAGGCCGGTCATGAAGAAAACCGGGCGGCGCAGCATGGCGGCCATGCGGAAGGGGCCGAGCGGGAACGGCGCCGGTTTGCCGAGAAAATCGCAGTCGACCGTGGCATCGTCGCCCAGCCCGCGGTCGGCCAGCATGCCGACGAGGTAACCCTCGTCGAGTCGGTCGCGGGCCTGCAGCATCGAATCCATGCGGCCGAGCGCGATGATGTCCTGACTGGCCGCCGGGTTGATCGCTTCGAGCGTCGAATTGATTTTGCGGGCGTTTTCCTCGTACATCATCATCGCCACCTTGAGGCCCTGCTGCCCTCGCCCGACGGCGCGCAGGACTTCGAAGCTGCCGAGATGGGCGCCGATCAGCAAGGCGCCGGGGTGCTCGGCGGCCACTTTCTGCACGGCTTCGTTGCCGATAATTTCAATGTCGAACAGGTCGAAACGGTCGTTGAGCAGATAGATCCGATCGTGGATCGTGCTCGCGAAGCTGAAAACATGGCGGAAACCGTCCGACCACTCGGCCCAGCGGTTGAGCGCCAGATGCAGGTAGTCGCGGCTGCAGCGGCGGGCACGCGGCGAGAAGAGGACGAAATAGGCGGCGATGCCGTAGAGGACGAGGCGGCCGACGGCGCGGCCGAAGGTCAGCGAGATCCACACCATGAGCCTGAGGATGGCGAGATTGCTGCGTTCCTGCTGGCGCATCCAGTCGGCGTCGGTCGGCTCTTTCCGGCTCATGGCGCGGTGGCGGTCAGGCTGCCGGAGGCGACGTCGCGCTCGGCGGCACGCACGATGAAAGAAATGGCCCCTCTTGGCTTGGTGGTTAGCGAGAAAGTAAGCGCTTCCTCAGGGCCGACCGGGCTGAAAAATTTGGCGTTGCCGACCTGCCAGTTGAGGCCCGGCTTACCGAGCATTTCTTCGGCGAACAGGATGGCACGGTCGAGCAACACAACGCCAGGCACGATGGGCCGTCCGGGAAAATGGCCGGCGAAGGCCGGATGGTCGGCTGGGACCAGCCAGCGATATTCAGCGTCCGCCATGGCTGACTTTCTCGGCGTAGAGCGCCTGCAGATCGCCGCGCGGCAATTTGCCGGTACTGTTGCGCGGCAGTTTGTCGACGAGGACGAGCGGCCGGGGCAGGAAGATGGCGTCAATGCGCTGGCGCAGTTCGACGCTGACTTGGCGGGAAGTTAGGCCGGGGGCGACGACGAAGGCGGTGAGGCGCGTGATGCCGTCCGGGCCTTCCTCGTCGGGCAGGAAGAAGGCGCCATCGACGACGCCGGGAACGGCGCCGAGCTGGTGGTTGAGGTAGGCCAGCGAGGTGCGCTTGCCGGCGATGTTGACCAGATCGGCGTGGCGGCCATGGAGCAGGAAGCGGTGATCGGGCAGCAGTTCGATGAGGTCGGAGAGCGTGACGCGGCCTTCAACGTGACCGTCGCAGGCGATGGTGTCGTCGCCGTCCTGCTCGAGCCGGACGCCGGGCAGCAGGGTCCACTCCGCGCCGGCTGTGGTGCGCCGGCTGGCCAGCTGGCCGGATTCGGTCGAGCCGTAGATTTCGTGCATCGGCGCGCCGGTGTGAGCTTCAGCTTGAGCGGCCAGCGTCGTCGATAGCGGCGCGGTGGCCGAGAGCAGCAGGTCGACGGGCGGCAGCTCGATTTCGGCCGAGAGCAGCGCCGAGAGGTGGAAAGGCGTGGTGACGAGCAGGCGCGGCTGCGGCACGGCGGCCAGTGCGCCGGCGATGTCCTGCGGATAGAACGGCTTGCCGGCCCAGAAGGCGCAGCCGCCGTGCAGGGCGAGCAGGAAGGTCGATTCGAAGCCGTAGCTGTGCTGGACCGGCACGGTGCCGACGATGGCGTGCGGCCGGCGGTCGAGGCCGAGGGCGACGGCTTCGGCCCGGCCGTTGGCGACGAGTTTGCCCCAGGTCTTGCGCTGGGCCTGCGGCAGGCCGGTGGAACCGGAGGTGAACAGAATGGCGGCAAGATGATCGGCGGGAAACTCGGGGATGGCCGATTTCGTTTTTGGCCCTTTTTTCCGGTTGACCGTGGGAATGCACGAAGAATCGGCCGGGAAATCAAGGCGTGGCAGGTCAAGCGTATCGGCGGCACCGTCGCACAGGCAAACCAGCCCGGCGTACTCGGTCTGCAGGCGGCGGAAGGTTTCCGCTGATTGCGACGAGGGTTGCAGGCTGGTCATGCCGCGCAGCAAGCCGGCCGCGAAGCCGACGGCAAAGCGGTAACGGTCGTGGCAGAGGTTGAGCAGATAGCCGGTGGCCGGCAGTTGTTCGGCCAGCCAGTGGGCATCGGCCAGGTAGTCGCCAACGCTGATCGGGCCGTCGGCCGACCAGGCAAAAACGGCGTCGAGGTCGCCGTGGGCGAGCAGTGGAACCATGTTCATGACGGATTGGCGGGTGGCTGCGGTGTTTCGAGATCGGCGGCGGACGCTTTCTGCTGGCTGCGCATGCGGTAGGCGCTGACGACCTGGGCGATGCTCGGCCGCTCGTCGGGTGGCAGGGCCTTGAGCCGCCAGATGTGTTCGCCGATGAACATGGCGCCGAGCAGTGGCGCCGACAGCAGGTTGGCGTAGATCGACCAGACGGTGTGTGGCGCGAGTAGCCAGAGGACGGCCGAAATGAGCGCATTGCCGAGGAAAAACAGGGTCCACGCCAGCGTCGCCTGGCGCGTGTAGCGGCGCTTGAGTTCGGACAGATTGGCTTCATGCACCGCCCGGGCAAGCTGAGTGATCAGTGCTTCGCCGTCGCCGAGCAGGCTGCGCCCGAACAGCGCGCCGAGCGCCAGGTTGGTGCCGAGGTGCTGGATGAAAAAAAGCAGCGCGATGTTTTCGCGCAGGGTCGGCCAATACCAGGCCAGCCCGCCGAGCATGGCGAGAATGCCGGCGCCGGTCAGCAGCACGTGGCTGCTGCGCCAGAGCAGCAGGCCGAGGGCAGCGCCTATGGGGGCGACGCCAAGGAGTACCGAGAGATCGCCGGAACCTTCGCCGGCGCTGCCGGTGTGGGCCAGGAAGGCCCAGATTGCGAGAAAGACGACGACGGCCAGGCCGCGCAGCAGCTGGCCCGGGGACAGGCTCATTTGGTCCGCTGGGAGGCGATGTGGGCGGACAGGGCGCGCAGCGACGAGAAGATGCGCAGGTTGTCCTCGTTGTCCGACTTGAGCTGGAAGCCGTATTTTTTTGAAATGACCAGGGCGATTTCGAGCACGTCGATCGAGTCGAGACCGAGGCCGTCGCCGAACAGCGGCGCATCCGCTTCGATGTCGGCCGGCGGCACGTCGAGGTTGAGTGCCGTGACGATCAGCTCGGCAACCTCCGGCAACAGAGCTTCGATGATTTCCGGCGAAATGGCTTCAGACATGGCGGTGCTTCCGTGGGGTTACAGGTCGACGGCGCGGAACGCGAGGACCGCGTTGCTGCCGCCAAAAGCGAAGGAATTGGACAGCGCGGCGCGCAGCGGTTGGCCGTGGCGGGCCGTCGCCACGTGGTCGACGCCGGTGCAGTCCGGGTCGAGGGTGCCAAGATGGGCGGTCGGCGGAATCGACCCGTCGCGCAGGGCGAGGACGGTGACGATGGCTTCGATGGCCGCCGAGCCGCCGAGCATGTGGCCGTGCATCGACTTGGTGGCGCTGACCGGCAGGCTTGCCGCGCGCTCGGCGAAAACGGCTTTCAGGGCGGCAACTTCAACCGGGTCGCCTTCGGCCGTCGCCGTGCCGTGGGCGTTGACGTAATCGATGTCGGCGGCGCTCAGGCCGGCGTCGGCGAGCGTGAGCTGGATGGCGCGGATCTGGCCAGCGGCTTCCGGGCGGACGAGATGGCTATGGTCGCAGGTCGTGCCGTAGCCGACGATCTCGCCGTGAATGCGGGCGCCGCGGGCGACGGCATGGTCCCAGTCTTCAAGGACCAGGGCCGCCCCGCCCTCGCCCAGCACCAGGCCGCGGCGCTCGGCCGAAAATGGCTTGCAGGCAGTGGCCGAAGTCTCGGCATCGCCCGGCGCCATGACGCGCAGGGCTTCCCAAGCGCGGGCAACGCCGTAGGCCTGTGGCACATCGGAGCCGCCGGTCAGCATGACCGTTGCTTCACCGCTGCGCACGCGGCGGAAAGCTTCGCCGATGGCAATGGCCGACGAGGCGCAGGCGACTGTGTGGCTCATGCTGACGCCGCCCAGCCCGAGCTGGATCGAAATGTGGGCGTTGGCCGAACTGTTCATGCCGAGCAGGACGGTCAGCGGCGACAGCCGTTCGCGGCCCTTCTGCCAAAGCTCGCGGTAGCCCTTTTCGTAGGCCATCGTGCCGCCGAGGGCGGTGCCCCAGGCAACGCCCCAGTCGTCGCGGTTTTCAGCTTCGTTCTTGCGCGGCAGGCCGGCATCGTCCCAGGCGCTGAAGGCGGCAGCCATGGCGAACTGGGCGAAGCGGTCCATCATGCTGGCCAGCGGCTTGCCGAGCGCGACATCGGGATCGAAAGCGGGACAACTGACGAAAGGCATCGACAGCGGTCGCGGAACGTCGTCGGTCAGCAGGTAGCCGACGGCCGATTGACCGGCGCACAGGCGACTGAAGAAATCCGTGAGGTCGCCGCCATAAGGGCTGACCAGCCCAAGGCCAGTAATCGCCACCCGCCGCTGGCTCATGGCTCAGCTCTTCGACTGGGCGATCAGCCCGTCCATCAGCGCAACCATCTCGCCAACGGTCCGGGGAGTTTTGATGTCGCGAGACAGCTTGATGCCGAAGCGATCCTCGAACTCGAACATCAGTTCGAGCATCATCAGCGAGTCCACGCCAAGCTCAGCCAGCACGGCGCCGGGAACGACATTTTCCGGCTCGACGCCGAGGCGGTCCTTGAGAAAATCGCGAATCAGGCCAATGGATTCCATAGACCCGCGATTTTAGCTGAAAGCCCATGTTTTCCAAAGGTTTCCCCCCATACTCTTGCGCTGGAGTATCGTTCCCGGGCGCCAGAAATGCGATTTGCTACCATGGCGGCGCGCTACTCCCAATTGCCTTCTTTCGAGCCATCAATGCACCTGTTCCACGAACCGCACTGGATCCGGCAGATTGCATCCCGGATGATCTTTCTGTGGCCGCTCAAGGCAGTCGGCACGATGCTCTTCATGCTGGCCTTTTTCTGGGCTTATTTCGGGATATTGCGCAACCCGCTGTTCCCGGCCACGCTGATGCCGCTGACCGTCGTCGACCAGTGGATTCCCGTCACGGCGCTGGCTTTTCCGGTCTATGCCTCGCTGTGGGTTTACGCCTCGCTGCCGGCCGCACTGTTCAGGGAATTCCGGATACTGGCGCTGTTCGGCCTGTGGATGGCGGCGATGTGCCTGTTCTGCCTGGCCATTTTCTGGGCCTTCCCCACCGCCGTTCCGCCGGCCGGCATCGACTGGAGGCTCTATCCGGAAATGGCGATCATCAAGGACGTCGATGCCAGTGGCAACGCCTGCCCGTCGTTGCATGTCGCCTCGGCGGTGTTTGCGGCGATTTGGCTTGACCGCCTGGTGACAACGATCTCCGCCCCGCAGGCCCTGCGCTGGCTGATCTGGCTGCATTGTCTGGCGATTTTGTGGTCGACCGTGGCGACGCGCCAGCATGTGGTCATCGATGTCGTGGCCGGCGCCGTGGTGGGCGCGGTGTTCGGTATTCTTGGCCTGCGCCACGCGCAGGGCCGGGCCAAACTGCAAAAAATCTAGCCGGCTGTCGCGGTCTGCTGCAGGGATTTCATGAACTGCGCCGCATCCTGAAAGCCGACAATGCGCACGGCCTTGTTTTCCTGGCCTTTGGCATCGTAGAAAATGATGCCCGGCGGGCCAAACAGCTTGAATTTGGCCAATAAAGCCTTGTCGTCGTCCGAATTGGCCGTGACATCGGCCTGCAACAGCGTGAAACCAGCCAGTTTGGCCCGAATAGCGGGGTCGGAGAAGGTGAAACGCTCCATTTCCTTGCACGAGACGCACCAGTCGGCGTAGAAATCGAGCATGACCGGCTTGCCGGCGGCTTTGATTCGGGCTTCCAGATCGGCCACCGATGCAACGCGTTCGAACGGCAGCCTTTTCTCTTCGGCGGCGACCGCCTGTCCGCGTAGCCCGGCCAGCGGTTGCAGCGGGTCGCGGCCACCGGCTAGCGCACCGATGAGCAGCGCGGCGCCGGTTAGCAACATGACGATGCCGATACCCTTCCAGAAACGGTGCCAGCCCTTGGCGTGCGGCGGCAGTGGGTCGAGGGCGTGGAGGTAGATGGCCGGGATGATGAGCAGCGTCGCCCAGGCGAGCATGGATGCCACGGCTGGAATGACCGGCGAAACGAGCCAGACGGCGGTGGCCAGCAGCAGCACGCCGAAAGCCTTCTTGACGCCTTCCATCCACGGTCCGGTCTTGGGCAGCAGGGAACCGCCGGCAATGCCGACAGCGATGAGCGGCGCCCCCATGCCAAGCGCCATGACGAACAGCGCGGCGCCACCGAACACAGCGTCGCCGGTCTGCCCGATATAAAGCAGCGCACCGGCCAGCGGCGCCGCGACGCAGGGTCCGACGATGAGCGCCGACAGCGCGCCCATCAGGAAAACGCCGATGCCGCGCCCGCCCTGCAGGTGGCCGGATTCTTCCGACAACTTGCTTTGCAGTGCGGTTGGCAATTGCAGCTCGTAGAAGCCGAACATCGAGAACGAGAGCACGACGAAAACCAGTGCGAAGCTGCCGAGCACCCAGGGGTTTTGCAGCGCGGCGGAAATCAGCGTGCCGCTCAGGCCGGCCGCGACGCCGGCCGCGGCGTAGGTGACGGCCATGCCGAGGACGTAGGCCAAGGACAGCGCGAAGCCGCGGGCGTGGGAGTTCTTGTGGCCCTGCCCGGCGATGATGCCGGACAGGATGGGGATCATCGGGAAGACGCAGGGGGTCAGCGACAGGCCGAGGCCGGCGATGAAGAAGAAGGCGAGGCTGGTCCAGAAGCCGGCGTTTTTGAGCGTGGCGGCGATCTGGCCGCTTTCGTCGCCTTCTGCCGGCGCCGTCGAGGCTGGCGGTGCGCTGGCCGGGTCGGGCAGTTCGACGCTGAGCGGCTGGGTTTGCGGCGGATAGCAGACGCCGGCATCGGCGCAACCTTGCGAGGTGACGTTGAGTTTCAGCGGCAACGGGCCGGAGGACATGCGCTCGACCGGGACGCGGATGGCGACGGTCTTGTAATAGACCTCGACCTTGCCAAAATTCTCGTCGTCGTGCTCCTTGCCCTTGGGGAAGGTCGGCGTGCCGAGGGGGGCCGTTTCGCCGTCGACGGTGAAACGGAATTTGTCGCGGTAGAGGTAGTAGCCCTTGGCGATTTCGTAGCTGATTTCGAGCGTCTGGCCGTCGAGCGCCTTGACCGAGGGCTTGAAGGCAACGGCCGGGTCGAGGAATTCCTCGGCGTGGGCGAGCGAGAGGAAAAAGGCGAAAACGAGGAACAGGAGGCGCATGGTCATTGGATCGTTTCTGCTGCCACCCAGTTCAGGTAGGCCGGGAAGCCGTGGCTGAGCGGCAGGGCGATGATTTCGGGCAGCTCGTAGGGATGGAGTTCGCGGATTCTGGCTTCGAGCGCCGGGTAGCTTGCTACGGTCGACTTGAAAAAAAGCGGAATTTCGGAGGCCGATTCGACCTTGCCCTGCCAGCGATAGACCGACTGGACCCGCGGCAGGATGTTCACGCAGGCGGCCAGTTTTTCTTCAACCGCGGCGAGCGCGATGGCGTTGGCGGTTTCTTCGTCCGGGCAGTTGGTGATGACGAGCAGGGTTTCCATTAGTGGATTCTACTTGAGCAGGCGGCGGCGGGTCAGGTGGAGGGCGATGGTGAAGGCTATGCCGGCGGTGGCGAGCAGCGCCATGATGTGGATCAGGGCGTCGGCCGGGATCTGGCCGGCGAGCAGCGGGCGAACCAGCGCGACGCCCTGGGCCAGCGGCAGCCAGCCGCCGATCAGCGCCAGCCAGCCGGGCAGCTGGTCGGTCGGGAAGAAAACGCCGGAAATGAGCGTCATCGGCGTGATGAACAGCGTGAAGTAGTACATGAAGAAATCGTAGGACGGGGCCAGCGCGTTCCAGATCAGGCCGAGGGCGGCGAAGGCCAGCCCGGTGAGGACGATGGCCGGCAGTGCCCAGAGCATGAGCGGGCCGTTGGTCAGGCCCATGCCGGTGATGACGACGAGAATGGCAGCGCCCGAGAACAGCGATTTGGTCGCCGCCCAGAACAGTTCACCGGCGACGACATCGCCCAGCCCGAGCGGCGTGTTGAGGATGGCTTCCCAGGTTTTCTGGACGTGCATGCGCGAAAAGGCCGAGTACAGGGCCTCGAAGGTGGCGGCATTCATGGTCGAGGCGCAGACCGTGCCGGCGGCCAGGAAGGCGACGTAGGGCTGGCCTTCGATGCTGGGCAGCATGGCACCCAGCCCGTAGCCGAGGCCGAGCATGTAGATCAGCGGGTCGGCCAGGTTGCCGAGGATGGACGGCAGGGCAAGCTTGCGCCAGACCAGGAAATTGCGTTGCCAGACGGGAAGCCAGCCGAGCAGGGAGGGTTGAGGCAGCATGGGGCGGAGCGAATGAAACGGAAGACGCATTTTAGCCTCTGTCCAAGACGCTAGCGTTTAAGTTCTGTGCCCTGTCGATTTCGATTTTTGCCATTTTTTCCGGTTGACCGTGGGATCACTTCGGATGGCCTCGGCGAAGCTGTCAAAATGGCGAAATGCCGCCCGCCATCATCCTGAGCACGCTCAACGCCAAATACATCCACGCCTCGCTCGGCCTGCGCTACTTGCTGGCTAACATGGAGCGGCATGGCGGCGCCGGGCTGCGCGAACGGGCTGTCCTGCGCGAATTCACTATCGCCCGGCCGGTGGCGGAAATCGTCGCTGCGCTGCTCGCCGAGGAACCGCAGATCATCGGTTTCGGCGTTTATATCTGGAACGTCGTGCAAACGACCGAGGTCGTCCGCCAGCTAAAGCAGGCGCGGCCAGCGCTGAAAATCGTCCTCGGCGGGCCGGAAGTCAGTTACGAATGGGCAGATCAGGAAATCGTCCGGCTGGCCGATCACCTGATCACCGGCTGGGGCGACGTGAGTTTTCCGAAACTGTGCCGCGCCCTGCTCGACGGGCCGCCGCCGCTCATGAAAGTGATCCCCGGCGAGCAGCCGGCGCTGGCCGACATCGCCCTGCCCTACGCCGAGTTCAGCGCCGACGATCTCGCGCATCGGCTGCTCTACGTCGAAGCCTCGCGCGGCTGCCCGTTCAAGTGCGAGTTCTGTCTCAGTTCGCTCGACAAGACGGCCTGGGCTTTCGAGCAAGAGCGCTTCCTCGCCGCGCTGGAAACGCTCTACGAGCGCGGGGCGCGCAATTTCAAGTTCGTCGACCGGACCTTCAATCTCAAGATCGACAGCTCGCTGACCATCCTGCAATTCTTCTTCGACCGCCTGACGCCGGATCTCTTCCTGCATTTCGAGGTGATTCCCGATCACCTGCCGGAACGCCTGAAAGACATGATCGCCCGCTTCCCGCCCGGCGTGCTGCAGTTCGAAGTCGGCATCCAGACCTTCAACCCGGAGGTTCAGCAGGCCATTTCACGTCGGCAGGACAACGCCAAGACCTGCGAAAACCTCGACTGGCTGGTCAATCACAGCCACGCCCACCTGCACACCGATCTCATTTTCGGCCTGCCCGGTGAAACGCTGGCCAGCTTCGCCGAAGGTTTCGACCGCCTCTACGCCATCCGCCCGCACGAAATCCAGCTCGGCGTCCTCAAACGCCTGCGCGGCACGCCGATCGCCCGGCACAGTGTGGCTCACGGCATGGTCTACGACGCAGAACCGCCCTACACCGTCCGCCAAACTGCCGTGGTCGACGCGCCGACCGTCGAGCGCTTCACCCGCCTTGCCCGCTACTGGGATCTGCTCGCCAACTCCGGCCGCTTCCCGCAAACCCTGCCCATCCTGCTCGCTGGCCCTTCACCCTTCAATGCCTTCCTCGCCTTCGCCGACTGGCTATGGCAGGGCACCGGCCAGACCAGCCGTCTGACGCCGGAAATGCTGGTCGATAGCCTGTTCGATTTCCTGACCGGCGTGACCGGAATGGAAAAGGAAAGTGCTCGCCAGACGCTGCTTGCTGACTATCAGGCTAGCGGCGCCCGCGCCAATCCTTCGTGTCTGCACGGCTTGTTGAAGGATCGCGAAAACCCGGCGCCCCGCGCCGTCCGGGCGCTGGTGCAGCGGCAGGACCGGCACGGCGGGGCATGATGTGTGGCTTCGAATCGAACATGATGTCCTATTCTTCACTTGAGCCTTATTGATGCTATGGTTAAACCTCCTCCCCTGACTGATTTACAAAAGGCTCGTCTCGGAATTCTTGAGCCAGGCTTGAGGGCTGCCGTTTATTCGGCAGATTACAAGCGAGCAAAAGCAGTTGCCGCTGATATCCAGAGTGTGTTGCGATCAACAGGTCACGAAACTCGGTTGATGCGTTCAAAGACATGGCTGTTTGAGGCCGCACTGAACGCGGGCGAACTACTAACTGCTGAAGCTGGTTTTCGTGGAATACGCGCAAAAACTGCCATGAGCACTAAAGTTCACCTTGAGGCAACCGCATTGCTTGTTGTTTGCCTTCTTCGACAGAAGAAAATTTCCGAAGCAGAGCCATTAATCGAGAAGGTGCTGAAGGGAAAAACAATTAAAGATGCTGCACGTCGGCGGCAATTCATTGAGAACGTCACAGCCAGGTATCAACTTGAAAGCTATATTTCTGCTGTAAAAGACTGTGCGTACGAAACACTGATACCAGATGCTGTTGATGCTGACGCTATCGAAGCGGTTAAAACTAAAACGGACGAAGAGTTGTATGCGCAGATTGCTTCGGCGCTTCCTCGAGAGGTTTTGGAGTTCGTTTATCGTGTGGACCGCGCAGCAAGGAAGCAACTAACAATGGTGGAGATTTTGTATCTTCCATCGCCTGTTCATACGCAACAGAAGATAGAGCAAGGGCGCAGTTTTTTTGCATCCCTGAAATTGGTGATCTGGAAGTCACTATGCGATCCGCAGAGCGAAATCTATAAGGCTTGGTATACAAACGGTATGGCGCAGGTACTTAGCAAGAAGTACTACGCAATCGTAGTCTCCGCAGCTCTCGTTGATCTAGGATTTGCTGTGAAAGCTGTGGCCGTTCCGGCGACAGCATTGCTAATGAAGCTCGGTATTGAGGTTTATTGCGAACGATACAAGCCGGGAGAAATACTTGATGTGCGTGATGGCAAGGCATAGCCATTCCCCGGCGTCCCATTAGAGTGTTCGTGAGTGGTGGCGGTGTCAGAGGGGGGCAGATTGACATCGCCCTAAACTTTAGCCAAAAACGATAATCGAACACTGTCAAAACTTTTCAGAGGTGGCGGAGATGGCACCGACAATTTCACCGAAAGCGGTATTGATCGATCTGGCCGGCGTCCTCCACACCGGGGATGAGGCATTGCCGGGGGCGGTGCGGGCGCTCGACCGGCTGCGGATGTCGGGGCTGCCGCTACGTTTTTTGACCAACACGACACGGACGCCCAGTACCATCCTCTTCGCCAAGTTGCAGCGCATGGGTTTCACCTTGGCCGCCAGCGAGATTCAGACGGCGGCGCTGGCGGCGCGAACGCTGGTCCGTAGCCGGGGGCTGCGCCCGCTGTGGCTGATACACCCCGATATCGCCGCCGAAATGGGGGAAAACGATCCCGAGCCCAATGTCGTCGTGCTTGGCGACATGGGCACGCATTTCACCTATCCGATCCTCAACCATGCTTTCCGCCTGCTCATGGAAGGCCTGCCGCTCGTGGCGATGGCGCGCAATCGCTATTTCATGGAGCCCGACGGGCTGTCGCTGGATATGGGCGCTTTCGTCGCCGGGCTGGAGTATTCGGCCGGGATCACGGCTGAAATTACCGGCAAGCCGGCACCGGCTTTCTTCAATGCGGCGCTGGCCGAACTGGGTATCGCGCCGGCTCAGGCGGTGCTGATCGGCGACGATCTGAGCGATGACATCGGTGGTGCGCAGGCGGCGGGTATTCCGGGGATTCTGGTGCGGACGGGGAAATTCCGGGCCGGCGACGACGCGCATCCGGACATTCGTCCGGCGGCGATTTACGATGATTTTTCTGCTGTGGTCGACGCCCTGCTCGGCTGAGCTGGAAAATCAGCCGAATTTGCGCTGATGCGCCTCGACGGCTTTCAGGCGTGCTTCCTTGAGGCGGAGCAGGACTGAATCGGGCAGCCCTTCGTCGGTATCCGGCACCTGGCTCAGGGCGTGGGCTTCGACTGCCTTGAGTCGCGCCACCATCAGGCGGAGCCGGATGTGGCCGGGCACTTCATCGCGCTCGGCTTCTTCGCTGGCCGTTTCATCGACGACTTTGGGGCGATTGAACGAACGGTGCAGGTCGAGTTCGTCGAGGCCGCCCTGATAGTTGTCGTTCGGATCGTAGGTGAAAATCTGTGGCTCGCCGGCGTGCGTGCTGGCGCTCAGCAACGCGACCTGGCGGCGCTCGGTGCGGCTCAGCATGAGGACGGTCGCTGCCTTTTTCTTGGCGAGGCGCGCCTCGATGCGTGCCTTTTTGGCGGCGCGCAAGCGGTCCGATTCTTCGAGCGTCAGCTCCTTGATGGCTCGTGGCGGCATCGGAATGGCCGAGATGGTGACGCCCTGGGCGGCTACGGACATGTCGACGACGGACGTTGCCTCGTCGGAAACCTGTTCCGAGGCACTTACTTCCACTGCCGAGAATGCGAACACTGCCGCGACCATCAACCAACGCATTGCGATTTCCAAACCAAGCCAATGTTCCATTCTAGCATATTTTGGAAAATATCCAGGAGAAACATGAGCTTGGCGTTTCCGTGGGCGACTGCCAAGGCAGCGGATCGGTCTCGTTTCCTGGCTGACGGGGCGTTTTGCGTCGGGTTCAGTCGCGCAGTTCGCGGCCGGTCAGCTTGATGAAAACGTCTTCGAGGTTGGAGGCGCGATGCACGTAGCGCAGGCCATCGGCGTCGGCCAGTCGGGCCAGTAGTTCGTGCGGCTCGCGGCAGTAGAAGAAAGCGGTTTCGCCGCTGGTTTCAACGCGCTCGGCGAGGTGCTTTTGATTTTTGACGAAATTTTCCAGTTGACCGTGGGATTCGTCGAAAACCTCGACGACCTGCGGTTCGATCTGCTCGGCGATGAGCTGGCGCGGGCTGCCTTCGGCGATCTTGCGGCCGTGGTCGATGACGATCAGCGTGTCGCACAGGCGTTCGGCCTCGTCCATGAAATGGGTGGTCAGAATCAGCGTCTTGCCGGCCGATTTGAGTTGCTTGAGGCGTTCCCAGATCAGGTGGCGGGCCTGCGGGTCGAGGCCGGTGGTCGGCTCGTCGAGGAAGATGATGTCGGGGTCGTTGACCATCGCCCGGGCCAGCGTCAGCCGGCGTTTCATGCCGCCGGACAGCGTCGACAAACGGGCGCCGGCCTTGCTCGACAGGCCGGCGAATTCAAGCAGCTGCGGGATTTTGGCCCGGATGTCGGCGTCCTTGAGCCCGAAGTAGCGGCCGAAGACGAGCAGGTTTTCGGCGCAGGTGAAATCGGGGTCGAGGTTGTCGAATTGCGGCACGACGCCGATGCGCGCCCGCGCTGCCTGGGCGTCGTCGGGAATGACGTGGCCGTTGAGCGTGATTTGGCCGCTGTCCGGCCCGGTCAGTCCGAGGCAGAGGCGCAGCGTCGTCGTCTTGCCGGCGCCGTTCGGGCCGAGCAGGCCGAAGCAGGTGCCCGGTTCGACGGCGAACGATAGCCCGGCGACGACTTCGCTGTCGCCGTAGGTCTTGCGAAGTTGGCTGGCTTTCAGTGCCGCCATGCGCGGGTCACGATGTCGCGGATCAGATGCAGGCGACGGTGGAAGAAGTGATCGGCGCCGGGTACGACGACGACCGGCAGGTCGAGCGGCAAGGCCCAGGCGTAGACGTTGGCCGGCGGCACCAGCGTGTCGTCGGCGCCGTGGATGACGATGGTGTCGTGCGGCACGGCTTCGGTGTCGTACTGGCGGCTGCCTTCGACGTGGCCGGCGGCGGTGCCGACCAGCACGAGGCGCTGAGCCGGGTGGCCGGCGTCGACGAGGCGCTTGGCAACGCGGGTCTGGCAGAAGGCGCCAAACGAGAAGCCGGCCAGGGCGACGGGCAGGTTGCCGCAACGGCACTTGGCGTCTTCGAGTACGGCGAGCAGGTCGTCGACTTCACCGTGGCCTTCGTCATGCACGCCTTCGCTGCCGCCGACGCCACGGAAATTTGGGCGGAAGGCGGCGTAGCCGAGGCTGACGAAGGTACGGGCCAGCGTGTAGGCGACCTTGTTGGTGTTGGCGCCGCCGCCCATCGGGTGCGGGTGGGCGATCAGCGCGATGCCCTTGGGGGCATCCGGGCGCTCCATGATGACCTCGATCTTGCCGACCGGGCCGTCAATCAGGAGTTTCTCTTCGGGGGCGCGCATGGCTCAGATCTTCAGGCGTTCGACAACTTTGCCGCCGACCAGGTGTTCCTGAATGATTTCCTCGACGTCTTCCTTGTCGATGAAGGAATACCAGGTTTCTTCGGGGTACACGACCATGACCGGGCCGTTGTCGCAGCGGCCGAGGCAGCCGGCCTTGTTGATGCGCACGGCGCCAGCGCCGTTCAGCTTGAGCGCACCGATGCGGTCCTTGGCGTAGGCGAACATGTCGGAACCGCCGACGCTGTTGCAGCACTGCTCGCCAGCCTCGCGCTGGTTGGTGCAGACGAAAACGTGATGTTTGAAGTAGCTCATGCGGGGTCTCCTGTGCAGACCCGCATTATAGGCGAGGCAGTTTCACGTGGAACGTGGCCGGGAATTTCGATTTTGGTCGATTTTTCCGGTTGACCGTGCGCCTGCCTTCCGCTGCGGCGAATTTGCTATGCTCCGGCGCGCTGCCTGCGCGACAGGCTTTTGATGCGGGGAAAATCTAGGTGACGAAATTTTGCGGTTTGATCGGCCTGCTTGTGGCGGCCAGTTGGAGTCTGGCGGTGGGTGCCGAGGAGACTCATCATCCCCACCATCGTCTGGCCAAGGACGTCGACGCCTTTCACGCCGTTCTGGCGCCCGTCTGGCATGCGCGGCCGGGGCCGGAGCGCTCCCGCAATGCTTGCGCCAAGGCGCCGGAGATGGTCGTGCTGGCCGGGAAAATCAGCTCAACCGACGCGTCCGCATTGAGCCCCTCAGTCGGCGCTCTGAGCAAGGTCTGCCAGGACGGTAAGGGCGAAATCGATGCGAGCTTGTTCGACGTCCATGAAGCTTTCCATCGCCTGATCGACAGCAAGCCGGCCAAGTAAGGGGCGCTTCGCCGCTACTCAGCCCCGGCGCGACACGCGTTTTTCCAGCCCGACGATCAGTGCACTGGCCAGCCCGACGGCGAGGATCGTTGCCCATTCGGCGAGGCCGATGGGTGCCGTACCGAAAGCGGCGTTCATGGCCGGCAGATAGGTCAGCGCGCCTTGCAGGGCGGCCATGCTGGCGATGCCGGCCCAGATCCACGGGTTCGAAAAAAGGCCCTGCTGCCAGAAGCCGCCGCTCAGCGAGCGGCAATTGAAAAGGTAGGCCGCCTCGACGGCGACGAAGACATTGACGGCGACGGTGCGCGCTTCGGCCAGGCTGTGGCCCTGTTCGAGTTCGCGCAGGAAGAGGCCGAAGGCGCCGGCCAGTAGCAGGAAAGAGACGAGCACGATGCGGCGGATCAGCGCGGTGTCGAGCACCGGCTGGGCCTGCCGGCGTGGCGGGCGGCGCATGATGCCGCGCTCGATCGGTTCGAAGGCGAGCGGCAGGCCGAGGAGCACGGCGGTGGTCATGTTGATCCAGAGGATCTGCAGCGGGGTGATGGGCAGCGTGCTGCCGAAAAGAATGGCGGCGACGATGACGAGGCCTTCGCCGAAGTTGGTCGGCAGCGTCCACGTGATGAACTTGACGAGGTTGTCCCAGACGCCGCGGCCCTCCTCGACGGCCGCCTCGATGCTGGCGAAGTTGTCGTCGGTGAGGACCATGGCCGCCGCCTCCTTGGCGACTTCGGTGCCGGCCAGGCCCATGGCGATGCCGATGTCGGCCTGTTTCAACGCCGGCGCGTCATTGACGCCGTCGCCAGTCATCGCGACGACTTCTCCGCGGGCCTGCAGGGCGCGGACGAGGCGTAGCTTTTGTTCCGGTTCGACGCGGGCGAAGACGTCGACGCTGTGGGCGGCTTCGCCCAGCGCGCTGTCGTCGAGGAGGGCCAGTTGGCGGCCGGTCAGCGCCCGCTCGGCGTTGAGGCCGATCTGGCGGGCGATGGCGAGCGCCGTGACGGCGTGGTCGCCGGTAATCATCTTGACCCGCACGCCGGCCGAATGACAGTTGCGGATGGCGCCGATGGCCGCCTTGCGGGGCGGGTCGATCATGCCGACAAGGCCGATCAGGGTCAGCTTTTCGATGCCTTCCACGGTCAACCGGAAATTTTGGCCAAAATTGAAATTTCGCCGGGCCAGCAGGAGGACGCGCATGCCCTGTTCGGCGTAGGCATGGGCGATTTTCTCGATGGCAGCGTGGTCGAAAGGGAGCGGCTGGCCGTTGGCCGACAGCTGATCGACGCACAGCGGCAGCAGGCGTTCGAGCGCACCCTTGACGTAGACAACGCCCGGCCCGTCGCCCTCGTGGGCGGTGGCCATGAATTGCCGGGTGGCGTCGAAAGGCAGGACGTCGCGCCGCGGAAAAAGCGCGCCCAGCGTGTGCTCGTCCAGCTTGCCCTTGCGCGCGGCGACGATCAGCGCGGCCTCGGTCGGGTCACCGGTGATCTTCCATTGGCCGTGCTCGTGGCGCAGCGAGGCGTCGTTGCACAGCGCGCCGGCGATCAGGGCTTCGCGCAGCGCGCCGTCGATGTCGGCCGGCATTTCGTCGTGGCTGATGGCCCCTTCCGGGTTGTAGCCGTGGCCCCCGATGGCATAGCCCTCGCCGGCGCACCACAGGACGCGGACAGTCATGGCATTTTCGGTCAGCGTGCCTGTCTTGTCGGAGCAGATGACGGTCGTGCTGCCCAGCGTTTCAACGGCCGGCAGGTGGCGGATGATGGCCCTCCGTTTGGCCATGCGGGCAACGCCGATAGCCAGCGTGACGGTGACGGCGGCCGGCAGACCTTCCGGAATGGCGCCGACGGCGAGTGCCACGGCGGCGATGAACATGTCGAAAGCCGAGCCGCCGCGGGCCAGCCCGACGCCAACGGTGAGCAGGGCCAGCCCACCGATGGCCCACAGCAGCCAGTTGGAAAAGCGTGCCATCTTGCGCGTCAGCGGCGTGACCAGGTCGGGCGCGGCGGCGATCAGGCCGGCGATGCGCCCGGTTTCGGTGGCGTCGCCGGTGGCGATGACCAGCCCGCTGCCCTGCCCGGCCACCACCGTGGTGCCGGCGTAGGCCATGTTGAGGCGGTCGGCGAGCATGGTGTCGGCGTGCAGCGTGGCGACATTTTTGGTGACGGGCTGCGATTCGCCGGTCAGCATCGAGTCGTCGGTATGCAGCTCGTGTTGCTGGATCAGTCGGAGGTCGGCCGGAATGCGGTCGCCGGCGGCGAGCAGGACGATGTCGCCGGGGACCAGTTGCGTTGCGTCGAGCTGCAGGCGATGCCCGCCGCGGCGGACGGTGACCGGCGTCGCCACACTTTGCGCCAGGGCGGCCAGGGCCCCTTCGGCCTTGGCCTCCTGCCAGTAGCCGATGAGGGCATTGACCACGACGACGCCGAAAATCACGCTGGCGTCCACGACTTCGCCGAGGGCGGCGGTGATCGCGCCGGCCGCGATGAGCACGAGCACGAGCGGTTGCATGACCTGCTCGGCGAAGCGGCGCCAGGCCGGCTTGCCGGGGCGTTCGGTCAGGCGGTTGGGGCCGTGACGGGTGAGTCGAGCGGCTGCTTCGCCATCATCCAGGCCGGCCGCGTGATCGACCCCCAGCCGCCGGGCGGCCGCTTCGACGGTGTCGGCATGCCAGGCTAGGTCCGGCGCGTCGTCAGGAAGAGGAAAGGCAGGGTCAGGAAGGGCCATAGGGTAGCGAGCAGGCGCGTCAGGCCATTGAAATTGAGAAAGTGTCCCTGCCGCCAGACGGCCAGTGCCGCTTCCGAATAGGGGTTGGGCGGTGCCATGTTGACCAGCACAGTACCGGCCATCAGGGCCAGCGCGGCGATCATCAGGCGCGGCGTTGCCGGCAGGGCGAGCACGACGGCGAGGATGCCGGTACCAACAGCCAGCCCGAGCTTAGCGCCCGGCGTCAGCCAGGCCAGCGAATCGGCCGGGCTGACCAGAACGGCGGCAGAGACCGTGCTGATGACCAGACAGAGAAGCAGGAAGAGCGGCACGATGAGGTAGGCGAAGAGTAGCCGCGCACACAGCATGCGGACGATCAGGCCGACGGCGACGACGTTGAAGGCGGTGATGCTGGCCTCGATCATGACGAAACTCTCGGCGGCGAAGGGAACGGCCCCGGTCAACCCGAAAATCTGCCGGACATCGCCGGCCCCGAAGAGCAGCGTTTCCGGCGACAGCGGCACGAGCAGCCACAGGCCGAGCAAGGTCAGGCCCAGTTCGGCGTGCGGGATGGGGGCGATCAGCCGGTGTTCCAGCGCGGCGATGCGGGCGAAGACGCGCGGTCCGACGTGTTGCGCCCACAGCGCACCGAGCAATCCGCCCAGCGTGTTGCAGGCGAGGTCGAGGTTGGACGGCACGCGCGAGGGGAGCCAGGTCTGCACTGTTTCGAGACCGAAACTGACGCTGCCGGTGAGTAGCACGGCGAGGATCAGGGCAGTGAAACGCCAGGGCAGGCTGCTCAACGCCAGCGTCAAAAAGAAGCCGAGTGGCAGGTAGACCGCGACGTTTGCTGCGAGATCGAAGACCGTCCAGTAACGTGGCCAGCCGCCTTCGAGAAAGGCAATCGGCGACACGCCGGTATCGCGCCAGCCGGTAAACGGATGCAGGCTGCCATAGACGACCAGCCCGCACCAGGCGAGCGCCAGGTAGCGGGAAAGCAGGATGGGGCCACGACCATGATGAGGCATGGCCTGATTTTAGGGGCGATTGGCCGGCCCGTCAGCCCTTATGTGTCGTGACAATGATGGCGGCGTACGGGGTTTTCGGCTGACGTTTGGTCACACTGTCAGGAAAATCCTGAGGGTCCGCCTGTTTCGTGCTGGCTTAATGGCGGTGCGGATGTTCCGTCGCGTGGTGGGTTTCCGCCGCTGCCCGGTGGTGCAGGGCTTCATGGATGTCTTCATGCGGCAGCCGATGGCCGACCCATTGTGGCAACAGCGACCCGGCGATCATGCCGATGATGCTGACGGACAACCCGATGAGTTGCGGCGGCACCAACTGGCCTGCGCCAGCCAGCGCGTAGGCGTACTGGCCGTTGCCCTGGCCGGCCGTGCTGACCAGCACTTCGATCAGGATCCACGACGACAGCCCGCCGAAAATGGCAGCCAGCGCACCCTGCGTCGTCGCCCGTTTCCAGAAGGCGCCGAAGAAGAGCGGCACGAAGGCGCCGGCCAGCGTGATCTTGTAGGCGTTTTCGACCATCTTGAAAATGCTGGCGTTGGAATACAGCGCGAAGCCGAGGACGATGCCGGCGAAGACGATGATGGAGCCGCGCATGACACGCAGGAACTGGTGGTCGCCCATGTGCGGGTAGAAGCCGCGCACGATGTTTTCCGAGAAGGCGACCGAGGGGGCCAGCAGCGTGGCTGACGAGCAGCTCATAATGGCCGACAGCACGGCGCCGAAGAAGATGGCCTGGGCGAAGACCGGCGTGTGGTTGAGGACCAGCGTCGGCAGGACGAGTTGCGAGTCGGTCTGCATCAGGCCGTTGAACAGTTCGGGGTCGATCAGCGTCGCCGAGTAGGCGATGAACATTGGCACGAAGGTGAAACAGAAATAGATAGTGGCACCGAGAATCGAGCCCCACAGCGCGATGCGCTGGCTCTTGGCCGAGGTGATGCGCTGGAAGACGTCCTGCTGCGGGATCGAGCCGAGCATCATGGTGATCCAGGCGCCGAGGAAGGTCAGCCACAGCCAGGGGTCGGGCGGAGGGAAAAAGTCGAGCTTGCCGGCCGCCGAGGCGTGGTTGATGACCAGTTCGACGCCGCCGGTCAGGCCGGAGACGACGTAGCCGATGTACAGCATGCCGCCCATGATGACGCCCATCTGCACGAAATCGAGGATGGCCACCGAGAGCATGCCGCCGAAGGTGGTGTAGGTGAGCACGATGGCGGCGCCGAGGATCATGCCCGCTGTCTGGCTGACATAGCCAGCGGTGACGACGTTGAAGACCAGCCCGAGCGCCTTGATCTGGGCCGATACCCAGCCGAGATAGGAAGCGACGATGCACAGCGTGGTCAGCACTTCGACCGTGCGGTTGTAGCGCAGGCGGAAATAGTCGCCCAGGGTCAGGATGTTGAGCTTGTAGAGCTTCCGCGAGAAGAAAACGCCGGCGATGATCAAACACATCGACGAGCCGAAGGGGTCGGCGACAACGCCGGTCAGGCCGTCCTTGACGAAGGTGGCGGAAACGCCGAACACTGCTTCGGCGCCAAACCAGGTGGCGAAGACGGTGGCGGTGACGACCGGCAGCGGCAGATGGCGGCCGGCCACGGCGAAATCCTTGGCGCTATGGACGCGGGTCGCGGCAAAGAGGCCGATGCCGATGGAAACCATCAGGTAGAGGACGACGAACCAGATCAGCATGATCGTACGGTCAACCGGAAAAAAGGTTCAAAACGCGAAAATTATACGGTCGTTGCGCGGTTTCGCAGCGTCAAAACGGGGCGTCGGAATGAAATTGGATGGCTGCTGCGGTCAACGGGTGAAACAGGCCCAAATCCATGGCGTGCAGGAGCAGTCGATCCGCCAGCGCGGTCGCCTCGCCACCATAGAGATCGTCGCCGAGAATCGGGTGGCCGAGCGAGGCCATATGGACGCGTAGCTGGTGCGAGCGGCCGGTGATCGGTTCCAGTTCGACCCGTGTCGTGTTGGCGTCCGGATCGCGGCTGACGACGCGAAAACGGGTCAGCGACGGCTTGCCGATCTCGAAATCGACCTTTTGCCGCGGCCGGTTCGGCCAGTCACAAATCAACGGCAGCTCAACCTCGCCGGCATCGTCAGCCATCAGCCCTTGAACGACGGCGACGTAACGTTTGTCGATCTGGCGCTCGCGGAAAAAACGCGATAGCTGCCGGTGCATTTCGGCGCCGCGGGCCAGAACGAGCAGGCCGGAGGTCGACATGTCGAGGCGATGGGCAATCAGCGCATCCGGAAACCTGGCCTGCACACGCGATGCCAGGCAATCGTCCATGCCCTCCCCGCGCCCCGGCACGGAGAGCAGCCCGGCCGGTTTGTCGACAACGATGATTTCATTATCGACATGAATGATGGCCAAACCGTTGTCGGGCGGCGGCAAATAGGCCGTCAAAATGCCTTCACCCGAATACTGCAGCCGCTGTCCTGGAACGCCGTGCTCTCGCGAAACCAGCCGGGACCGGGCGAAGTCTGCGCGCAGACCCGGTGGTCGGTCGTCTTGCTCGCCCACCAGTACCACGGCGCTGGTTTGGCGAAACTCTGCGGCGCATTGACGGCCAGCCAAATACAGAGCAGCAGCTTGCCAAGCCTTGATTTGAATGCAGAATTTTCTTGCCAAGCGGTCATGGTAAATGTACTGTGTTTATACACAGTATTTAAGTAATGGCGGAGCGGGCTGGGAATATACCTCGTCTGCTCCGTGTAATCAGTGAAATTGACAGCTGCCGATGGCATATCCGGAACAATCAGCCTGTCGATCAAACGCAGCAATTTCTATTCCATCTTTGGCCCCTGTGCCATAATCCGCTCAAATTTCCGAGGTAACACCATGGACGACAACAAGGCAAAGGCGCTCGCCGCAGCGCTGCAACAGATCGAAAAGCAGTTTGGCAAAGGCTCCATCATGAAGATGGGCGACGCCGAAATCGACGAAGGCATTCAAGTCGTGTCTACCGGCTCGCTCGGTCTGGACATTGCGCTGGGCGTCGGCGGCCTGCCACGCGGCCGCGTCGTTGAAATCTACGGTCCGGAATCTTCCGGCAAGACCACGCTCTGTCTGCAGGTCGTTGCCGAAATGCAAAAGCTCGGCGGCGTTGCCGCCTTCATCGACGCCGAACATGCGCTCGATCCGCAATACGCCCAGAAGCTCGGCGTCAGCGTCGGCGACCTGCTGATCTCGCAGCCCGATACCGGCGAACAGGCCCTTGAAATCGCCGACATGCTGGTTCGTTCCGGCTCGGTCGACATCATCGTCATCGACTCGGTCGCCGCCCTCACGCCGCGCGCTGAAATCGAAGGCGAAATGGGCGACCAGATGGTCGGCCTGCATGCCCGTCTGATGAGCCAGGCCCTGCGCAAGCTCACCGCCAACATCAAGAAGACCAATACGCTGGTCATCTTCATCAACCAGATCCGAATGAAAATCGGCGTCATGTTCGGTTCGCCGGAAACGACGACCGGCGGCAACGCGCTCAAGTTCTACGCTTCGGTTCGCCTCGACATCCGCCGCATTGGTGCGATCAAGAAGGGCGACGAAGTCATCGGCAGCGAAACCAAGGTCAAGGTCGTCAAGAACAAGGTCGCCCCGCCCTTCCGCGAAGCCATCTTCGACATTCTCTACGGCGAAGGCATTTCCCGTCAGGGCGAAGTGGTCGAAATGGGCGTTGCCCACAAGCTGGTCGAAAAATCCGGCGCCTGGTATTCCTACAAGGGCGAGAAGATCGGCCAGGGCAAGGACAATTCCCGCGAATTTCTGAAGTCGCACCCGGAAATCGCCCAGGAAATCGAAGCGAAGATCCGCGAAGTGGCCAGCACCACCGTCATCAAGCCGACCAAGGCGGCTGCGGCGGATGCCTGACCTGCGCGTCCGCGCCCTGCAATTGCTGACCCGGCGTGATTATAGCCGGGCCGGCTTGCAGGCCAAGCTCGCCCCGCATGCCGAATCGGCGGAAGAGCTGTCGGCTGTGCTCGATACCCTGCAAGCCGAGCGACTGCTCTCGGATTGCCGCTACGCTACCCAACGGGTTGCTGTGCGGGGACGACGTTACGGCGATGCGCGCCTGCGCCAGGAATTGCGCCAGCAAGGCGTCAGCGACGCCGACATCGCCACGGCCCTGCCCGAAGCCGGTGATGAAACCGAGCGCTGCCGGGTAATTTGGGCCAAAAAGTTCGGTCGACCGCCGGAAACCGCCGAAGAGCGTGGCAAACAGATGCGTTTCCTGCAATATCGTGGTTTTTCCAACGATGCCATTCGGCGGGCCATGCAGGGAGTGGATGAATGAACATGTCGGCGGCCAAACTCTCGGCCCACAACCTCAAGAAGCGCTACAAGGCGCGCACTGTCGTCGAGGATGTCTCTTTCGAGGTCAAGTCCGGTGAAGTCGTCGGTCTGCTCGGCCCGAATGGTGCTGGCAAGACCACCTGTTTCTACATGATCGTCGGGCTGGTCGCTGCGGATGGCGGCGAGGTTTACATCGACGACAATCGCCTGACCCATCTGCCCATGCATAGCCGGGCGAGGCTTGGCCTGTCCTATCTGCCGCAGGAAGCCTCGGTTTTCCGCAAGCTCAACGTCGAGGAAAACATCCGGGCCATACTCGAGCTGCTCAATTTGCCCGAAGCCGAGCTGAACGATCGCCTCGAGGGACTGCTGGCCGAGTTGCACGTCAGCCATGTCCGCCACGTCAATGCCTCGGCCCTGTCGGGCGGCGAGCGGCGGCGCGTCGAAATCGCCCGCGCGCTGGCGACCAATCCGCGTTTCATCCTGCTCGACGAGCCATTTGCCGGCGTCGATCCGATCGCCGTACTCGAAATCCAGAAAATTATCCGCTTCCTCAAGGAGCGCGGAATCGGCGTCCTGATTACTGACCACAACGTCCGCGAGACGCTGGGCATTTGCGACCACGCGTACATTATCAACGCCGGAAACGTGCTGGCGGCTGGACGGCCGGACGAAATCGTTGATAATGAAAGCGTACGCAAGGTTTATCTCGGCGAGCACTTCAAGCTCTGACCGGAAAATAGAAACCGACCCCAACCGATGAAGCCGGCACTCCAGCTAAAACTCTCCCAACATTTGGCGCTGACGCCTCAGCTGCAGCAGTCAATCAAACTGCTACAGCTGTCGACAATCGAAATGCAGCAGGAAATCGAGCGTTATCTGCTCGAGAATCCAATGCTGGAGCGCGAGGACGAGCAGGGCGGCGAGGCATTTTCCAGTGCTCAGCAATTCGACTCACCGCAAACCAGTGAGGGCGAGCGCGAACAAAAGGCTGAGCGCGAAGAGCGCGATGCACGCGACGACCGCGAGCAGGACGTTCCGTCAGCTCCCTCCGATGTCGATGACGACCGTTGGGCCGCCGATGCCGGCACCTTCACCGGGGCCGGGCGCGACGAAGACGACGACAGCGATTCGCAGGACATTCACGGCACGACGATCAGCCTGCGCGATCATCTCGGCTGGCAACTGGGGATGACCCAGGTTTCGGAACGCGACCGAAGCCTGGTCCGTTTCCTGATTGAGGCCCTCGATGACGATGGCTACCTGTCGGCTACCTTGGAAGAACTCTGGGAAACGCTGCCACCGGAATACGAAATTGAAATCGAAGAACTGGAAATTGCGCTGCATCACATCCAGAATTTCGACCCGGTCGGCATTGGTGCCCGCAACCTCCAGGAATGCCTGGCCCTGCAACTCAAAGCCCTGCCGGGCAGTTGTGAGGTCCGCGATCTCGCGCTGACCATCGTCCAGAAGCACCTGGAACTGCTGGCTGCCCGCGATTTCGCCAAGATCCGCCGCCTGACCGGCTGCGATGATGAGTCGCTGAAGGCCGCGCAATCGGTGATTACCGGCCTGAATCCGCGACCGGCCTCACGCTTTTCCCAGATCGAAGCCCGCTACATCACGCCGGACGTGATCGTAAAGAAGCTCAAGGGGAAGTGGACTGCGTACATCAATCCCGATGCTTATCCGCGCCTGCGCATCAACCGTCTTTACGCCGAAATTCTTTCGAAGCAGCGGCGTGGCAATGGCCACCTGTCCACTCAGTTGCAGGAAGCTCGCTGGCTGATTAAAAATGTTCAGCAGCGTTTTGAGACAATTCATCGTGTGACGCAGGCCATCGTTGATCGTCAGCGTCAGTTCTTTGAACACGGAGAAGTTGCGATGCGCCCGCTGGTTTTGCGCGAAATCGCTGACATTCTCGGTTTGCACGAGTCGACCGTATCGCGCGTCACCAGCCAGAAATACATGGCGACGCCGCGCGGTATCTTCGAACTCAAATACTTCTTCGGCAGTCATGTCTCCACCGATACCGGTGGTGCCTGTTCTGCTACGGCCATCCGGGCGCTGATCAAGCAGTTGATCTCGGCCGAGGATGGCAAGAAGCCCTTGTCGGATAGTCAATTATCCGAAATACTAGGCCAGCAGGGAATCGTAGTTGCCCGACGGACGGTTGCAAAATACCGCGAGTCGCTCAACATCCCACCGGTCAATTTACGCAAGACCCTGTAGAGAGAGGAGATAAAAGTGAATCTGCAGATTAGTGGTCACCATATTGAAGTTACCCCGGCCCTTCGTGAATACGTTGAAAACAAGCTGGATCCGGTGATCCGCCATTTTGACAAGGTAACCGGCGTCAGCGTCGTTTTGTCGGTTGAAAAGCTCAAGCAAAAAGGCGAAGTCACCCTTCACGTACCGGGTAAGGACATCCACGTCGAAGAGTCCGGTGACGATCTCTATGCCGCTATCGATGCCTTGTTCGACAAACTGGACCGTCAGGTTCAGAAGTACAAGCAAAAGGTCCAGGACCACCATCGCGGTGACAAGCCCGGGCTGCATACCGTCGCTGAATAAGCGCTGAACGGGCCGCACCGTAACCGGTTGCGGCCTTTGTTTTTCTCACCTTCCCTATGAACCCCTTAACCAATCTTCTATCAACCGATCAGGTTCTGCTCGATCTTGAAGCCAGCAGCAAGAAGCGGGTCTTCGAGCAGGCAGGCATGCTCTTCGAAAATCGACTGGGTCTTGCCCGATCGATCATTTTCGATAGCCTGTTCGCCCGCGAAAAGCTCGGTTCCACCGGTTTGGGCCAGGGTGTGGCGATTCCCCATGGTCGAATCAAGGGGCTGAAACAAGCTGTTGGCGCATTCCTGCGTCTGGCAACCCCGGTACCGTTCGATTCACCCGATGGTCGCCCCGTTGATCTGCTCTTCGTTCTATTGGTTCCCGAGCAGGCGACTGAGCAGCATTTGCAGATACTTTCGGAGTTGGCCCAGAATTTTTCTGATCGCGCATTCCGCGAAAAATTGCACGTCGCTCCCGACGCTGCGGCTGTTGTTGCTCTGTTTCAGGGCTGAGTTTAGTTCGTGCGCCACGTAAGCCTGGTTCAGCTTTACGAGGACAATCGCGAAAAGCTGCTGCTGAACTGGAACGTTGTTCCGCAGGCCGACCGTCGTATCGAGATCAAGGGCTCCAACAACTATGGCGCCGATCTGGTTGGTCACATCAATATCATTCACCCGGAACGTCTGCAGGTTCTTGGCCTTGCCGAATACGAATGGGCCATGCGCATTGGCGAGCGTCGTTTCGCACAAATGCTTGGCGATCTGCTCGGTGCACAACCGCCCGCGGTGATCGTCGCTGACGGGCTGACGCCACCGCCATTGGTGGTCGAAACCTGTACCCAATTGACGACCCCGCTGATTTTCTCGCCCAAGCCGTGTTCGGCCATCATCGACCTGTTGCGCATCTATCTGTCGGCTCGTCTGGCCGATACGGTAAGCCTCCACGGTGTTTTCATGGATGTCCTGGGCATGGGCATCCTGATTACCGGAGATTCCGGTGTAGGCAAGTCGGAACTGGCGCTGGAGTTAATCTCCCGGGGGCACGGGCTGGTTGCTGATGATGTCGTCGAAATGGCCCGTATTGCGCCAACCACCATCGAAGGCCGCTGCCCCGGAATGCTGCGTGACTTTCTCGAGGTGCGCGGGCTCGGTTTGCTCAATATCCGGACGATTTTTGGCGAAACTGCGTCACGCCGGAAAATGAAGCTCAAGCTGATTGTGCATCTACAGAAAACATCGACCGCGGCCGATGCGCCACGTCTGCCGCTGGATGCCCAAACGCATGAAGTCTTGGGTGTTCCGATCCGCAAGGTGGTGATTCCCGTGGCCGCCGGACGCAACCTCGCAGTGCTGCTCGAAGCGGCCGTACGCAACACGATTCTTCAATTTCGCGGAATCGACAGCATGCAGGATTTCATGGATCGTCAGCAGCGCACGATGCTTGACGATGACGCATGAATGGCCGATAGTGCTTCGGCTTTTCAACCTTATTGAGGGGACATCCAATGAAGAAATTGATCGGTCTGTTGATTGTTGCTTTTGCTGCTTCGACCGCCTACGCCACTGATGATTGTGCCGCGAAGGCCGCCGAGAAAAAGCTGGCGGGTGCCGCCAAGAACAGCTTCATGAAGAAGTGCACCAAGGATGCCGGCGCCGCTCCTGAAAACGAAGCTTGTGCTGCCACAGCCAAGGAAAAGAAACTGGCTGGCGCTGCCAAGAACAGCTTCATGAAGAAGTGCACTGCTGACGCTGCCGCCAAGTAACCAACTTGCTCAGGGAGCAATCGGCCATCTGCGGATGGCCGATTTTCGTTTACAGGTGCTCGAACTCGGCGATATCGGCCAAAGGATCGTTGCCTGAATTGCCAAAACTGATCTGGCCACGACTTTCGAGTTGAATTTCATGGCGCCGGACCATGACTTCCTGGCGTCCTGAGAGCGTGACAAAGCAGCCATTTGTGCTGGTGTCGACCAGATAGAAGCCATCACCCCGCCTTTCAACCCGTGCGTGTTGCCGGGAGGCTTTGCGATCATCGATGATCAGTTTGCAGCCAAGATCACGGCCGATGGTCAGGACCGGGGTCTTGTCGTCAAGCAAAAAAGCCTTGCCGCGATGGCGAACACAAAGTCGGTCGACGGGGACGGCGCTGCTTGGGCCGAAAGCCGAGTGCGCTGAATTCGCGGTGGCACCCTGATAGTTCGGCCAGTTGATCTGGAAAAGTGCCAGAGCTTCGCCGTCTTCTGGAACGCTACCTAGTTCGGGGACGGGATTGGCAGAAATGAAGCTTGGTTCGGCCAGGGCCTCGACGAGAAGTGAACTGCACAAAATCTGGTCGCGTCGGGCAATCCCCGCAATACGGGCGGCCGTTGAAACAGCCGATCCGGTGAGTTTTTTGCCATCGTCCAACACTTCGCCGCAGTGCAAGCCAATGCGGATAGTCAATTTCAGGCCAGAAACGGGCGGCAGGTCGGCAATCCGCTGCTGCATGTCAATGGCCGCCTGGCAGGCATCTTCCGCAGTTTCAAACGCACCAAGCAACTCGTCACCGACCACCTGGATAGTCTTGCCCTTGTAGCCATCGATGGAGCGCTTCATGCGCTTGAGGCAACGTTCAACTGCATGCATTGCCTCTTTGTCTCCAAGACGCTCGAAAAGCGCGGTACTGCCGGAGACATCGGCGAACATCACAATCAGTTTTCGTTGCGTGGCACTCATTGTCTACCTGGAGTCCATGAATAAACGACTGCTCATTATATGTTGATCGCGCTGCTTCTGCATTATGCCGAAAGGCTTATCGGGATGGTCCCGCTGATCGGCATTTCCGGGAGGTCAAATGCAATATCGCCCTCCGCGACCGGGGTGTCCAGCGTCAGTCCGCGAAAATCAAATAGGTCGCCATCAGCCAGGTGGGAGGGAACGACATTTTGCATGGCGGTAAATACGGATTCGGTACGACCTGGATAGCGCTTGTCCCAATCCTGCATCATTTCCCGGATCTTCTGGCGCTGCAGGTTGTCCTGCGAGCCGCACAGGTTACAGGGGATGATCGGAAATTCCATGCCGCGGGCGAATTTGGCGATATCGGACTCGGCGCAATAGGCCAGGGGCCGGATGACGACATGCGCCTTGTCGTCGGTGACGAGTTTCGGCGGCATGGCCTTGAGCTTGCCGCCGAAGAGCATGTTGAGAAAGAGCGTATGGACCATGTCATCGCGATGATGGCCGAGGGCAATCTTGTTGGCGCCCAGTTCCTTGGCGGTTCGGTAGATGACGCCACGGCGGAGTCGCGAACAGAGCGAGCAGGTGGTTTTTCCTTCGGGAATCTTTTCCTTGACGACTGAATAGGTGTCGGCTTCAACAATCCGATGCTCGATACCGATCGATTCGAAATAGCGGGGCAGGATGTCAGCGGGAAAGCCGGGCTGCTTCTGATCGAGATTCATGGCGACCAGGCGGAATTTGACCGGCGCGCGCTTTTGCAGCGCCATCAGCATGGCGAGCAGCGTGTAGGAATCCTTGCCCCCGGAAACACAGACGAGCACCGTATCGCCATCCTCGATCATGTTGTAGTCGATGATCGCTTTGCCGGTACGGCCTTCCAGATATTTGCGCAGCTTTTGCAGGTTGTTCGATTGGGTCATGGGGCAAGGAAAAAGGGCGGTGGACTGACCATGTAGCGTGATTCCTACGGTCAACCGGATTTATTGCGTAAAACGCAAAAGATCGCCAGTTTACCTTGTGTCACCAGTCGGACGAAAAAATTCTGCGTTGAATCAGTGGTTTCCACCAAAAGTCTGCAATTTTTCCTGCAACTCCTTGACCCTGATCGGCTTGGAAAGATAGTCGTCCATGCCGGCCGCCAGGCAGGCGTCACGGTCCTCCTGCATGGCGGCGGCAGTCATGGCGATGATCGGTGTGCGCGGCAGGTGACGATCAGCCTCGCGGGCCCGGATTCGTTGCGTTGCTTCGATGCCACCCATGACCGGCATCTGCATGTCCATCAGGATCACATCGAAGGACATGGTCGCCAGAATATCGAGCGCTTCCTGACCGTTTAGCGCCAGCGTGGCTTCGTGCCCCCATTTGCCGAGCAGGCCGAGGGCAAGTTTCTGATTGGTCGGATGATCTTCGACCAGCAGGATATTCAGGGCGCGCCGCGCTTCCCGCAACGAATGGCGGGTGACCAGCGGTTTTCCGGTCGAGTGCATGGCGGGGGCTGCGTTGTCGAACAGGCGCCCAAGTGCCGCATGCAATTCGTCGAGTGAAATGGGTTTGGAGAAAAATCCGGCGATTCCGGCTTCCTGGCAGCGTTGGGCATCGCCGCGCAGGGCTCCGGATGAGAGCATCAACATCGGCGGCAGATTTTTGTGGGTTGCGCGCAGGCGGCTGGCCAGTTCATAACCGTCCATCCGGGGCATTTGTGCATCGAGCAGGATGCAATCGAAATCCGTGTTGCCCTCTTGCATCAAGGTGAGTGCAGCCTGCGCAGAATCGACGTCGCTGGGGATGGCTTTCAGCAAGCTGAGCATGCCGCTCAGAATGCGTCGGTTGGTTGCGTTGTCGTCCACAATAAGGATGCGTCGGCCGAGCAAGTCGACCTCGCTGCCAATGGCCGGGCTTGCCTGCTCCGAGACTTTAAGTTGTACCGAAAAGTGGAACGTACTGCCTTTGCCTGCCTCGCTGAGCAGCCACATCCGGCCACCCATGAGTTCGACCAGATGACGACAAATCGATAGGCCAAGCCCGGTACCGCCATACTTTCGTGTCGTTGAAGTATCTTCTTGTGAGAAGGCGTCAAAAATCAGTTCCTGCTTGTCGGGAGCGATGCCGATGCCCGTGTCGCGCACGGCAAAATGGACGACTGCGTGACCTTCCTGCAATTGCGTCAGCTCGGTGCGCAGGACGATTTCCCCATGGTTCGTGAACTTGATGGCATTGCCGATCAGATTGACCAGCACCTGCCGGATACGACTGGGGTCGCCCAGGACGTAGCGGGGCACATCGTGAAGTATTTCGCTGAGCAGCTCGATTCCCTTTTCGTGGGCGCGTAAGGCCAGGGGCTTGAGGACTTCGGCGATGAGGCGATACAGATCGAAGGAAATCTCCTCGACGAGCAGTTTGCCGGCTTCGATTTTCGAAAAATCGAGAATGTCGTTGATGATGGTGAGCAGCGACTCAGCTGAAGACTTCGCAATGTTCAGATATTCGCGTTGCTCCGAGGTTAAGGCTGTTTCCAGCACCAAATCGGTCATCCCGATGACGCCGTTCATCGGTGTACGAATTTCGTGACTCATGTTGGCGAGAAAATCGCTTTTCGCCCGGCTTGCTGCTTCTGCTGCTTCCTTGGCACGCAGGACCTCAATCTCGGCCCGTTTTCGCTCGGTGATGTCGACGATGACACCGAGCAATCCGGAAACGCTGCCATCGCGGTGGGTCAGTGCTGCTTTGCGATAGACCGTATCGTGAATGATCCCATCCCGGCTGTGCACCGAGGCCTCATAAGATTGCATTCCTTTGCTGGCAAACAGCTCGGCATCTTTTTCCGTATGCAGGCGGGCATCTTCCGGTGGCAGGAGGTCGTTCAGCGTGTGGCCGATGATGGCATCGCGCTTGATATGGAAGAACAATTCGAAAGCGCGGTTCAGGCGAACATAGCGTCCGGCATCATCTTTCAGGTAAACCGGCAGCGGGATGGCCTCGATCAACTCCTCGACCAGATGCAACTGCTCTGACAGTTGTGCCTCGATGCGTTTGCGATCGGTGATGTCAGTCCGGATGGCAATATGGCGCTCGGGCTCTCCCGCGGCATTCAGCAGCGGGACAATGGTGGCGTTCACCCAGTACAGATTGCCGCCACGCGCCCGGTTGCAGACCTCGCCCCGCCAGACTTGGCCAAGCGAGATGGTTTGCCACATGTCGCGGAACATTTCTGGCGGATGCGTGCCGGAATTGATGATGCGGTGGTTGCGCCCAAGAAGTTCTTCGCGGGCGTAACCGCTGATGTCGCAAAAACGATCGTTGGCATACAAAATCGTGCCGGCGGTGTCAGTGATGCTGACGATCGCATGCTGGTCGAGGGCGAATTTCTGGGTCGCCAGCTCACGTCGGCCGTGCTCGCTTTCCGCGACCATTGAGGCGATTCGCTTGGAGAGTTCGGCGATATCTTCATCGGCAAACGTATCGGTGTGATCGCTTCGATCATCGTCCGGCAACAAATGCCGGACCGTTTTTCGCAAGGAACGCAGCGCATTTTCGCGGTCAGCCAGCGACAGACGCAGTTTCTCGTTGCTGTCCGAGAGTTCGGACGAGGATATTTCCAGGCTGCGGGTACGCAAATCAAGATCGCGCTCGTATTGCTCGTAGCTGCCGTCGACGCGCGCAAGGAAGTCGCCAAAGCCTTCCAGGGCGGCCCGCAAGGCTGGATCCGCCGTCGTCGCTGCGTTGCTCATCGAATGCAGCAACGCAGCCAGTTCAGCCTCGTTTCCGATCCCAAGGCTGCGTTTGAGTTGCCGGAGAAGCGCTTTTTGCATGCGGTTTGGGTCAGGCCTCACTCAGGCAGGTGATGGTCATTGTCTGATTGTGCAATTTGCACGATGCGCCGGGTGCGAACGGGCTGATTTCTCCGTAGGAGTAGAAGCCCGTCAGTGTGCCAGCCTGGCCGAATACCTCGCCGACAGCCTCGACTTCTTCGTCAACACGGTTGCCCATGACCAGTTTTCGCCCGACGCAGCTGACCAGAATGGCCAGACTTTCGCCGCTGTTTTGCAGCATGGCGGCAGCCGCTTCCGCTGCCGATTCTGCACCGCTAACCAGTTTGTCGGTGCTGGCGTGCATCAGGCGCAAATAGCCATCCGGGTCGATCTCGCCAGCCAGGATCAGGCTGCCGCTGGCTTCGTCGATGCCGAGAATGGTGCGGATCAAACCGACCGCGCTATGGTCTTCGCCGAGCATGGCGAAGGGGAAAAGCAGCCCCGATGCCGGCAGTCCCTTGGCGTGCTCGCCCAAGTAGCGTCGGTAAATTTCGAGTGCCGGCTCGCCGTCCAGTTCATGCAGGATATTGCCGTCGCAGCGCGTCACCTTGCGGGCTGGCCCGAAAGGCTCCCAGCCACCGAAGGAGCCGTGGCCGAAGCGCAGTCCATCGCCACCCAGACCAAGTGCGACGATGTGGTCGTTGGCCACGCCGTCCGGGCCAATGGTGAATGTTTCCTTGAACGCCCCGCCGTCACCGGCCAGACCACCGGTAATCGGAATGGCGTTGCCAATTATGCTGGTAATGCCATTGACCAGGGCGCTACCGTTGATTTGTACGCCAGGCCCGAAAACGAGGACGGCTTTGAGATCGGCCGCCACAATCTGTTTGCCCAGTCTCTCGCCGGCCGCGAAGGAGTCCTCCATGCCGGCCAGCCGTGTGCTGCCCTGATTGAGGCGGGTTTGGTCGAATTTGATGGCAGTGATGGTGCAGGATCCGTCATCAACACCAGCCGACGTGATTTCGCCAGCCGTTGAACAACCGAGCAGCAAGGCTTCGGGAAATGCACGGTGGATTGACTCGTGGAATCCCGGAAAACTGAAGTGTTCGATGCTGCCGAAGATTAGCAGCAGGTCCGCCGCGGGATCTTTCAAGGTGTCCAGCGCAACAGCCAGATCGGTTGGCTTCCGATTGATTATTTGTTTGACGCGCAAGGTCAGTCTCCTCCTTTGATGCAGAATGCAAAAATAGCATAGGCTGCCGTGAAATTCGCGTAGTGGCCTTAAAATTGACACTTTTTGAACTTGCCATGAACAACCTGCCGATTCCCGCACCGGAGGCGCTTGCTCACAGTCAGCGCCTGCAGCAAACCCTTGTCGAGGAAATATCTGCTGCGGGCGGTTGGCTTTCCTTTGCCCGTTTCATGGAACAACTGCTCTACGCGCCAGGGCTAGGCTATTACGCGGCCGGAGCGCGCAAGTTCGGGGCGGCTGGCGATTTCATCACCGCCCCTGAGATGACTGCGTTATTCGGGCTGGCGCTTGCCCGGCAGGTCGCCCAAGTCATGGCTGCATCGGTTCCGGCGGTGCTTGAGGTGGGTGCCGGCTCAGGCCGTTTGGCCGCTGATTTACTGCTTGCTCTGGAGAAAGCGGAAGCATTGCCGGAGCGCTATTTCATTCTTGATTTGTCGGCCGACCTGCGCCAGCGGCAGCAGGAAACGATCGCAGCGGCCGTGCCGCATCTGCTGTCGCGGGTTGAATGGCTGGATCGCCTGCCGGAGCAGTTTTCGGGGGTTGTTGTCGCCAACGAACTGCTCGACGCCATGCCGGCGCACATCGTTGCCTGGCGAGACCAAGGGGTTTTCGAGCGCGGTGTTGTCGTCGATGAAGGCGGCAGTTTCAGGTGGAATGAGCGCCCGGCAAGCGGTGCTCTGCTCGCTGCCGCCGAGGAAATTGGCGAGCAATGCAGCCTGCCGCCGGGTTTCGAGAGCGAAATCAGCCTTGCCGCACGGGCCTGGGCGGCGGAATGGGGGCATCGCCTGAGCAAGGGGGCGCTGTTGCTGATCGACTATGGCTTCCCGCGTCGCGAGTTCTATCATCAGCAACGGGGGCGTGGAACCCTTATGTGCCATTACCGCCACCACGCGCATCCCGACCCGTTCTATTTGCCGGGTTTGCAGGACGTCACGGTCCACGTCGATTTCACGGCAATTATTGCAGCGGCCCACGCCAGCGGACTGGAATTATTGGGGTATGCCAGTCAGGGACAGTTCTTGCTCAATTGCGGGATTCTCGATTGTCTGGCCGGCATTCCGCACGCAACGCCAGAATACATCCGGGCGGCAGGCGCCGTCGGCAAGTTGCTGATGCCGCACGAAATGGGCGAGCTATTCAAGGTGATCGCCATCGGCCGCGGCCTGGACGAAGCGCTTCTCGGCTTTGCCAACGGCGACCAGAGCCGGCGTTTGTAGCTGATTAGCGCTTGGCCAGTTCGCGGAAGCGGTTGGGCTGACCGAGGATCAGGCGGCCGAAATCGTCGAGCAATGCCTGGTCGACGACTTGTGGCCGAAGGCTGTAGACGGCGCTACCCAGTCGTTCGAGATTACGCGTTTCAAGGACGATGACGCCCTTCGAAAAATCGGCCCGCCAGCGGGCGCTGACGCTGACATCGCTGCGGATTTCAAACTCGGCGCGTTCGACATAACTGCGCTCGTTTTTGAATTCCTTGTAGGTGAACGGCAGGCCGAAGTCGAAAAGCATGGCCCGGAAGCGTTCCACCGAGGGACCATCGCGTTCGATATGCAGTGTGTTGCTAGCGTTCAGGTGGTAGGAAAAGGTAACCAGTTCGACCAGCGCTCCGGCGCTTTGTGACTGGGTCCGGTAATCGGCAAAGCCTTCCTGCCAGACAAGCTGTTTCAGTTCGAACTGTTCGATCAACGGGTAATCACGCGGGATATCCGGTTTGATGATGTTGAGTTGCTGGACCAGCTCGTGCAGATAGAAAAAGAGATGCTTGAGCGCCTGATCAATGGCCTCGTTGATCGAAGTGCGTTCGGCCAGGGCGCTATGGATTTCCCGTTGCCGTACTTCGGCCCGTTGCCGTAACTGATCAAGGAAGCTGCTGCCGAGTTCGGGGGCGCTTTCTTTTTTCGCCTCTGGCTCGGGTGCCTTTGCTTGGATTGGTGGGGCTTGGACGGGTTTCGCTGCTGGTCTGGTCGGGGCAATCTCGGGAAATACCAGTGTCGGATCGGTCATGCCGGCGCCCGAGTTGGCCAGGTATTCCCTGCGGGCACGCCGTTCGGCGGCATCCAGGTCGAAGGCTTCGATGTCCGCGATCAGCGAGGCTTCCAGATCGGCAATATCCTGGCCAGTGCCCGTCTTGCGCTCACGCTTGGCGCGGATGGCTTCGAGGATGACTGACAGCGGTCCGGGTTTTTCGGAATTGCTCATTGAATTGGCAAATAGTTGGACTACAGTGGACTAATAATGTGTCCGAATTGGAGTGAGCGCAAGATGGATGTTTCTTCTGTAAGTGGTTTGACCTCTGCCATGTCGCCAGTGGAGATCAGGGATGCGGCCAATACGGCCGTTCTCAAGAAGGCGATCGACATTCAGGCACAAAATGCGGCCCAGTTGCTGGAAGCCTTGCCGCAAGTCTCGAACAACCCGCCAAACCTGGGCAACTCGGTCGACGTCAAGGTTTGATTTCGTCCAGCCAGTCACGCAAGCTGGCCGCGACGAGCGGCCATTCTTTTTCGTGGGTTACGGCATGGCCCATGTTGCGGAAAATATGGACGTGTTCGCCGTAGGTTTGTCCGGTGGTCTGGACCAGGAAGGCGGGTACCAGGACGTCGTCTTCGGCGCCGAGGATCAGCATCGGTGGGCGATGCATGGCGTAGAGGTTGGGCAGGCTGAACATCGACATGTCCCATAGCGCACGGTGCGACTCCGGCTGCATCCGGCTCAGCCAGGCGGCCAGCATGGTTTCATCGACCTCACCGGCAAACAGCGCCTCGCGCAGCGTGCCGGTATCGGTGTATTTACCATCCATGATCTGATTGATTTCCTGGAACAACTGCGGCTTATTGAACATCAGATGGAACTGGGAGGCGATCAGGCCTTGCGGCGGTACCGAGCAGATCAGGGCAACGGCCGGTGCTTCGCGATGTTCAAGATATTTCTGGACAATGAAGCCACCCATTGAATGACCGATCAGGACAGGTGTTGTGCCCAGCCAATCGACTATGGTCTTGACGTCATCGACGTAATCGCCAACCGAATGCGAGTTGATGTACTCGTGCCCCTCACTGCCGGCGTGGCCGCGCAGTGACAGGGCGTAGCAGGGGTAGCCGGCCTTGGCGAGAAAGGGCATGAAGGTTTCGGTCCACATCCAGCCGCCGGCAAAGGCGCCGTGCACGAAGAGCAGCGCCGGTTTGGTGGTCTTGCGGGAAGGCAGGCAGGAGAAGACTTCGAGGCCTTCGACGATTTGAGTTTTTAGCATGGGGCTCTGTTCAGGGTGAGGCGTGATTTAATGCGGCTTTCACCCTGCGGTGCAAGGCAAATGCTGAAGTGGATTTTGACGCTGGTGGTAGCGATTTTTTTGCTGGGCATCATCGGCCCGCATCTGGTGCGCTTCGTTCGGTTCGGCAAATTGCCGGGGGATTTCGCATTCCGCTTTCGTGGTCGAAGTTACACGTTTCCGGTGGCGACCACGATTATTTTTTCGTTATTGCTCTGGCTGCTCTCCCGAGTCATTTAACAGCAGCTTGAGCGCATTGACCCGTGCCGCGTAAATGCGCTCCGGAATTTTGGCCTTGTCGGTACAGGCCAGCGCGATTTTTCCGGCTTCGACGGCGTTGACCGCAGCCAATGCCGAGAGCAGGTAGCGTGGGCTGTCGTAGGGGCGGTTTTCCCAGCCCAGTCGGCCGGTGTAGTCGCACAGGCAGGCGTCGAGCAACTGCTGGAAACGTTCCGGCCGGCGAAAGGCATCGGTTTTTTCGAACAGCGTGACGATGGTGCTGGCCTTGAGGTCGGCGGCGCGATGAACGTTGCCGTGATAGCGGGCCATGATCAGCGCGAGATCGCGACAGTCGCTGGGCACGCGCAGGCGGGCACACAGCTTTTCGCTGAGGTTCACGCTGCGTTCCTCATGCCCGATATGGCGTGGCAGGATGTCGGCTGGCGTCGTGCCCTTGCCGAGGTCGTGGGTCAGCGCGGCAAAGCGCACCGGCAAGGCAAAGCCGCGTTTTGCCGACTGATCGACGACCATCATGGTGTGGATGCCGGTGTCGATTTCGGGGTGGTAATCGGCCCGTTGCGGCACACCGAACAGGACATCGAGTTCGGGCAGTAGTCGGGCCAGGGCGCCACAGTCGCGCAGCACTTCGAACATCCGCGACGGCCTGTCTTCCATCAAGCCCTTGGCCAGCTCCTGCCAGACGCGTTCGGCGACCAGGTGATCGACTTCGCCGCTGGCCACCATGTCGCGCATCAGCGCCAGCGTTTCCGGGGCTACCGAAAAGTCGCTGAAGCGGGCGGCAAAGCGGGCGATGCGCAGAATGCGCACGGGATCTTCGGCAAAAGCCGGGCCAACATGCCTTAGGATTTTGGCCGATAAATCCCGTTGACCGTGGAAAGGGTCGATCAGGGTGCCGTCGGCCGCTTTGGCCATGGCATTGATGGTCAGATCGCGGCGGGCGAGATCCTCTTCGAGCGTAACGTCGGGCGCGGCGTGGAACGTGAAGCCGTGGTAGCCGCGCCCGCTCTTGCGTTCGGTGCGGGCCAGCGCGTACTCCTCCTGGGTTTGCGGATGGAGGAATACCGGGAAATCCTTGCCGACCGGCCGGAAACCCTGCGTGAGCAGGAGTTCCGGGGTGGCGCCGACGATGACGTAGTCGCGGTCGGCATTCGGCCGGCCAAGCAGTTCATCGCGGACGGCGCCGCCAACGATGAAAATCTGCACAGTCGACAGCGCGGGTTCAGCGACCGGCGCGATAGCGGAAGCTGTTGAGCTTGCCCTTCGGCGTGTTGAGCGCAACGTAGGTCGGCGCGATGGCTTCGAGCGCCGTCGGGTGCCAGTTGGCCGGCTGCTTGCTGCCGGCTTCGGCCACGCTATCCTTTTCCATCGAGCGTAGGTTGTCCGGCGACAGCATCGGGCTCGGTGCCAGCCACATCAGGCCGGCCTGCAGGTAAGCCCAGCCTTCGGACAAGGGAATGATGGTGGCCGTGCTGCCGGCCAGTTCCTTGGCGTAGTCGACCAGTTCGCGCAGCGTGTAGGTCTTCGGGCCAACCAGTTCGTAGACTTGGCCGTAGGTGGCGACATCGTTCAGGCTATCGACGAAGGCATCGGCGACATCGGCAGCCCACACCGGCTGAAAGCGGGCCTGGCCGAAACCGAGCGGGAAGAACGGGACTTTTTTCAGGATGCTGGCGAACATCGACAGGAAGGAATCGCCGAGGCCGAAAATGACCGATGGACGGAAGACGGTGATGTCCAGCTCACCCTGGGCGGCGCGCACGATGGCTTCGCCGTCGCCCTTGGAGCGCAGGTATTCGGACGGGCCCTTGGGGTCGGCATTGAGGGCGCTCATGTGCACCAGACGGCGGACACCGCTGGCCTTGCAGGCGGCAACGATCTTTTTCGGCAGTTCGACGTGGGCGTTGGCGAAATCGCGGCTGTAGGGCAGGACGACATCGCGGCTGTGCAGGACGCCGACCAGGTTGATCACCGCGTCGTGGCCGCGCATCAGTTCGCTCAGGGTCTTTTCGCAGTGAATATCAGCTTCCGGCATGCTGACGCCCGGCTGCATGATGAGCGCCTTGGTGCGCTCGCGGCGACGCGTCGGGACGGTGACTTCGATACCGCGCTGCGACAGACGGTTGACGATATAGGTACCGACAAAACCGCTACCCCCCAGCAGCAAGACCTTTTTGATGTCCATTTGGAACCCCGGAAACTGAATACGTAAAACCCGGATTTTAAGGCAATTTGGCGCTTTCCGGGCAGCCCTCTGGCCGATGGCCGCTTTAGCGCCCGGCCGATTGTCGCAGGGCGACGCCGGCCGCCGTTTCGAAAAGGGTGCTGAGCGGGCTGAGGCGGGCCTCGCCATCGCGCAACTGGCGCTCGAGGATGGCTGGATGAACCGCCAGCGCCAGCCCGGATTCGGGGTTGAGCAACAACACCCGGCGGCTGGTCGGGCTGATGTGGCAGAGTCGGGCAATGGCCTGGGTGCCGTCGGCCAGCGGGATTTCCAGCCAGTCGCCCTCCCCGACCGGCAGCGCGCGGGAAGGCGCCGGACGATAGTCGGCAAAATCCAGCGTGGCCAGAACCCGCTGGTCCACCTCCAGCTTGCTGCTGACCGGCGTGCCCGCCGGGGCCGAAACGCCGCTCGGGAAAAGTTCGGCTGCGGGGGCCTCGGGAGCGGCTGCGGTTGGCATGGCACGGAGTGCCCTGGTCTGCAGTTCGAAACATTCGTCGAGGAAGGCGGACTCTGCTTCGGTCGACAACCCGATGCGCGCCATTCCGGCGCGCAGGCGTTTGAGGATCTCGGGCAGGCGGCGGGCCAGGGTCTTGCGCTCATCGGGATCGGCCTTGGGCTGGACGGTCCACAGCAGGTCATCGATGACGGCCAGTCCTTCCTGCCAGGCGGCGCCCTGTTCGCCCTCTTCCAGCCAGATTGTCTGGAGCAGGCGGCTCCATGAATGCTCGAGAAAAGTGCGGATGGCGGCCGGCGGGTTGGTCGCGATGAATTTTTCGAGGGCCAGGCGGACGGCCTGGGTTGCCTCGTCCTTGCGGTCAAGCTGCTCGATCAGGGGAAGATAGGGCGTTGTCGCCGCAGCAAAGCTGGCATTGCGTTCGGCCAGCAGTGCGTCAAGTTCGCTCAGCGCAGTCGTGAAGGCATTCTGGTCCGCTTCACTGCGCAATCGGGTGGCGATGTCGAATAGGCGCGCGCAGACCGGGTGGCGGGCCGGCACATCGGTCGGCAGGCCGAGCACGGCCAGCCCCATGCGGTCGATGACCAGTCGTGCCGGGTGCTGGGCATCGGCAAACAGCGAACTGTCCTTCATCGCGACCTTGAGGAGCGTGATCTGCAGGCTCGAGATGACGGCCTTGAGGGCATCCGGCAGGGCCGGATTGGCGAAGATGGCCTCGAAGATCATGGCCAGCGTGTCGATGGCCAGGCCCTCATTGGCCGTGGTCGGAATGCCGAGCTGGGCAGATTTGAGAACCTTTGGCTGGCTGGAGAAGTCGCCATCGGGTGTAAACAGGGCCGGGATCATGCCGCCCCCCGTCTGGGTGGGCGCGAACTTTTGCTCGAAGGCGCCCCGGCGATCGAGTTCGTTGAGTCGCTCGATCAGGCGTTCGAGGGTGGCCTGGTTGAGCAGCGAGGCGGCGGCGCCGCCGCCTGCCGGTGCCGGCGGCAATTCGGCCGCGCCGGGCAGGCTGGCGAGCAGTCTTTGTTGCAGGGCAAGCAGGGCATTGGCCGGAGCGGCCGGCGATTCGGCGCTCACCGGTCCTTCCGGGCTGCCGATGATGCCCGGCTGGGCGGCCTCGACACCGCCACGATCCATGAAGTCGTTGATTTCGGCGTAGAGCGCCGGCAGTCCCTCGAGCAGACAGGCTTCGATGCGGTCGAGCAATTCCAGCTTCTTGTCGATGGCGAAGGCGCCGGCCGCATCGAACATGGTGGTGAGGCCCTGGGCGATGCCTTTCGGCCCGATCGGGTTGGCGCTTTTCGGCAGGTCGGGGCGCCTGAGCAGGGTGACGAAGCGCAGATGGGTTTTCCACAGGCTGCCGCCGGTGGATTGGAACAGGCGGGCGCTCATGTTGTCGAGGCGGATGCCCAGTTCGAGATCCTCTTCGCCGACCAGGGTGATGCGCGACGAGGTCAGTCCATCAACTTCTTCGGCGAAGGTGCCGCGCCGGTTGGTCGAGGCCATTTCGTCGAAATAGGTGCCGGCACCGGCCTGGATGGCCTGGATGGCGGGGGCGGAGAGCAGGCTGCTGTCCTGCAGCAAGGCGCCGAGGTGCTTGAGGAAAAGAGCCCGGGTATCGCTCAGGAGATGGAATGAGTCGGACTGCACCGCCATGTTTATTCCTAGGGGAGGTCTGCGTCTTTCATGCCTTCGGCGGTTTTGGCACCAACCACGCCGAGGCGAGTTTTCAGGGAATCGCTCTTGCCGTTGAACTGGGCCGAATAATAAACCGCGTTGCTCATGACTTTCTTGACGTAGTCGCGTGTCTCGCTGAACGGGATGGTTTCGGCGTAGATGGCGCCTTCGAGCGGCCGGTCGGCGCGCCATTTCTTGGCCCGGCCGGGGCCGGCGTTGTAGGCGGCGGAAGCGAGGACCGGGTGGTTGTCGAGGTTTTCCATGACCAGGCGCATGTAGCTGGTGCCGAGCAGGACATTGGTTTCTGTGTCGTTGACGCGGCCGTGGCTGAAATCGCGCAGGCCGATCTTTTTGGCGACCCATTTGGCGGTGGCCGGCATGAGCTGCATCAGGCCGGAGGCGCCGACATTCGACTTGGCGTTGGTGATGAAGCGGCTTTCCTGGCGCATTAGGCCATACACCCAGGCGTCGTCGAGCGACTGGTTCTGGGCGGCCGGGCGCACCGTTTCACCGTAGGGAGCGAGGAAACGCAGGGAAAAATCGTGTTCGTTGCGGGTCTTGTCGGCCGTGTTGATGGCGCGGTCCCAGATCTGGTTGCGCTTGGCCAGATTGGCCGCGGCGAGCAGCTCGCGGTCGTCCATGCCGCGCAGGGCCCAGTTCCATTCCTTGACCGCCTCGGTGCGCAGGTCGAGGCGGAAGAAGGCCATAGCGCGGCGGATGCCCGGGTTGTCGATGGCGGCCCTGGTTTCCTCGGCAGTCGTCGCCTTGGCCTTGGGCGGCAGCGTGATCTTGCGCTCGAGTTCCTCGTCGGCCAGGTTGCCGTAGAAATTGGGCTGGCCAGCGATCCTGTCGAACAGCGCGTCGGCTTCCGTCGTGCGGCCGCCGGATTTGAGGGCGCGGCCGAGCCAGTAGACCCACTCCGGCCTGGCGGCGAGTTCGGCCGACATGGCCTGGATGGCGTCGCGGACGACACCCCACTCCTGGGCGCGCAGGGCGGCGCGGACCTTCCACTGGGCGCCCTCATCGGACAACGGCGCCTTGCCGGCATTGGCGTACCAGTCGACTGTCTCGGGCAGGTGCTTCTTGGCGCCTTGCAGGGCGATCTGGGTCCACGCCCACTGGCGTTCGGAATCCTGCAGTTTTCCTTTGATCTTTTCCAGTTCGTCGGCGGCGACGCGCGGGTCATTGGCGGCGAGGCGCGAGATGGCGAAAGCGGCGAGTTCGCGCCCGGCCCGGCTGGCCGACCAGTTGCCCGGCTGGCGGACGAGGTAGCTCATGGCGCTGTTGATCGCGCTGTCGAAAGCCTTGCTGTCCGGCATCTGGCTTTCGGGCAGGTAATTGAGCGTGGTCTTGGCCCACCCCGGGCGATTGGCTTCGACCTGGCGGCGGGCGCGCGCCCAGACGTCGTCGGCCGTCTTGCGCTGGTTGGTGACGAGGGCGTCGAGCACGGGCCGGCAGGGCTCCGGTGGTTCGAGCTGGCTCAGCCACTGTTTTTCGGCTTCGGCCAGCACGCTCTGGTCGAAGCGGGCGAGCCGGGCTTGCTGGCTGTAGCAGATGACATCCGGTTCAGGGGCGAGCATTTTGGGGAATTCGGCGTCCACCTCGTTCCACGTCAGGCGCTTGCCGAGCCAGCGTATCCAGTCGGCGCGCAGCTTTTCGGCGACGTAGCTGCCTTCGTTGCGTTGCAGGAAGTCGCGCAGGTTGTTCGGGTCGCCCTGTTCCATCCACATGCGTAGCCGGTAACTCTCGACGTACACGGCCAGTTCATGGTTGCCGAGCTGGCTGCTGGCCCGTTCCAGCTTGGTGATGTTGCCGGCCCGGAAAGCATCGCGGGCGGTCAGGAAAGCGGTGTCGCCATTGCTCTGGGCAAGGACGGAAAACGGGAGGGCGAGGCCGATGAGGATGAGGCGAAACTTCATGCTAGATTAGTGCCATGGTTGAACCGAACGAGGATAACACGGCCTGGCGCCGGGCATTGCGACGCGACATGGTGGCGCGACGTGCGGCGCTGGGCGAGGCGGAGCATGCCGGACTCTCGGCGCGCATTGTCGAACACTTGCTGGCCGCCTTGCCGGTGCCGCGCATCGTCGCCTTTTGCTGGCCGATCAAGCACGAGCCGGATGTGCGGACAGTGGTTGAACGGTGGGCGGCGCTCGGGGCGCAGGCAGCCCTGCCGGTCGTCGTTGCCGAGGATGCGCCGCTGGCCTTTCGCCTGTGGACGGATGAAACGCCGCTGGAGCCGGATCGGTACGGGATTCCGACGCCGGTGGCCGGCGATTTCGTGCGGCCTGACCTGATTTTGCTACCGCTCAACGGTTTTGATGCTGCCGGTTATCGGCTGGGTTACGGCGGCGGCTATTTCGACCGGACGCTGGCGGCGCTCTCCCCTCGCCCACTGGCCGTTGGCGTTGGCTTCGAGATCAACCGGCTGGACAGCATCCGGCCGGAAAACCACGATCAGCGACTCGACTGGATCGTCACCGAGGCCGGCAGCTTCAAAATTTCAGCCGCCTGAGCTGCCACACGGCGAAGCTCGTCGCCAGCCCGGCGAGCATGACCAGCGTGGCCTGGCGGAAATCGTAAAGTCCCGTTTGCAGGGCGAGGTTGAGCGTGTAGCTGTGGTGCAGCGCGAGGAGCAGTGTGCCGATGCTAACTGCGACCCACAGGCGCCAGCGTTCGCGTGGCAGATCGCGCTGCAGCGATGACTTCAGGGCAAAAGCGCCGATCAGCGCCTGGCTCAGAGCGGCGATGAAGAGGAAATAGAGGCTCAGAAGGTAGGTGTTCATGCGGCCCGGCAGGCGGTGGTGAATCGCTTGAGCGCTTCTTCCAGCGTGCTGCGCGGGCAGCCGAAATTGAGCCGTAGCCAGCCCGGTGCGCCGAAATCGGCGCCGTCGGAAAGGCCGAGGCCATGCGCTTCGAAATGCGCGGCCGGCTTGGCCAGCCCGAGTTCGCGGACGTCGATCCAGGCCAGGTAAGTGGCTTCGACCGATTTCATTTTTGCCCCTTTTTCCCAGTTGACCGTAGCAATCACCAAATCGCGGTTGGCGCGCAGGTAGGTGATCAATTCACGATGCCAGTCGCCGCTGTCGCGGTAGGCCGCTTCGCAGGCAGCCAGCCCGAGGACATTCACATGCGGGACGATGCCGTGCATGGCGTGCTCGAAGCGGCGGCGCAGGCTGGTGTCGGGAATGACCGCGAAAGCGCAGCCGAGGCCGGGGATGTTGAAGGTTTTCGACGGCGCCATGAGCGTGATGCTGCGTTTGGCGGCCTCCGGCGACAGGCTGGCGAACGGGATGTGGCGCTTGTCGACGTCGAGGATCAGGCCGCAGTGGATTTCGTCGGAGCAGACGATGAAATCATTGGCTTCGGCCAGCGCGGCCAGTTCGAGCAGTTCATCGCGGCTCCAGCAGCGGCCGACCGGGTTGTGCGGGTGACAGAGCAGGAACAGCTCGGTAGCTGGCGTCAGCGCGGCTTGCAAGGCGGCTTGGTCAAAACGCCAGCCGTCGTCGGTGCAGGCCAGTTCGGCGCGATTAAGTTTGCGGCCGGAGAAATGCGGGGCGGAGAGGAAAGGCGGATAGATCGGCGTCGCCGTCAATACCTCGCCATCGACGGCCCGGCAGGCGACGTTGAGCCCGGTGACCAGCCCCGGCAACCAGACGATCCATTCGGCTTCAATTCGCCACTGGTATTCGCTTTCAAGGTGAGCGAGTACTGACTCCGTGAGCGAAGGCCACGGTCCGCCATAGCCGAAAACACCGTGCTCGATGCGCCGGTGCAGGGTCTCGATAACGGCCGGCGGCGCGGCGAAATCCATGTCCGCGACCCATAGTGGCAGGACATCGCGGCCGGCGTACTTGCTCCATTTGATGGAGTCGGAGTTGCGCCGGTCGATCGGCTGGTCGAACGGGCTCAAACTTCGAGGTGCTGAAAGAGCACGGTCGACAGGTAGCGTTCGCCGCAGGACGGAATGATGACGACGATGTTCTTGCCGGCGTTCTCCGGGCGTTTGGCGACTTCGACCGCGGCCCAGCTAGCGGCGCCCGACGAAATGCCGACGAGCAGCCCTTCTTCGGTCGCCATGCGGCGGGCCATGGTCAGCGCGTCGTCGTTCTTGACGCGGATCACCTCGTCGTAGATGGCCGTATTGAGCACGGCCGGGACGAAGCCGGCACCGATACCCTGAATCGGGTGCGGGCCTTTGGCGCCACCGGACAGTACCGGCGAAGCGTCGGGTTCGATGGCGATGATCTGCACCTTCGGATTCATTGCCTTGAGCGCCTCGCCAACCCCGGTCACGGTGCCGCCAGTGCCGACGCCAGCGATGAAGATGTCGACCAGCCCGGCCGTGTCGCGCCAGATTTCCTGGGCGGTGGTGTTGCGGTGCACGGCCGGGTTGGCCGGGTTTTCAAATTGCTGCGGGATGAAATAGCGGCTGTCGGCGGCGGCCAGTTCGGTCGCCTTGTTGATGGCGCCACCCATGCCATCCGGTCCGGGGGTCAGGATCAGCTCGGCGCCGTAGGCCTTGAGCAGCAGCTTGCGTTCGCGGCTCATCGTTTCCGGCATCGTGAAAGCGCATTTGATGCCGCGCGCCGCGCAGACCATGGCCAGGCCGATGCCGGTGTTGCCAGAGGTCGGCTCGAGGACGACGGTGTCCGGGCCGATCTTGCCGGCGGCCTGGGCGGCGTCGAGCATGGCCACCGCGATGCGGTCCTTGACGCTGCTGCCCGGGTTGAAGAATTCCAGCTTGGCGAGCACCGTCGCGGCGCAGCCGGCGGTAACGCGGTTGAGACGAACCAGCGGCGTATTGCCGACCAGTTCAGTGACATCGTTGGCGATTTTCATGGCAAGGCTCCGGATGGGGATGAGTGATTGTAGGCGACTCTGCGCCTGTCGTGGGTGGGGCGGCAGTCGGCTACGGGCGCCGCATAGGCAACCGCGGCCAGAGATAACCCAAAACTCACGTGCTTTCCGACGGTCAACCGGGAAATTCGGCCAAAAATGAAATGCGCGGGTGACGGGCGAGGCACCGGAAAAGCGCTTCGCACGCCTCGCATGGGCGGGAGTGGCGCTGGTGCAATAGCCGCATATGACCTTTGTCGGATTGACGGATGAATATTGCGATGACATTCTGGTCATCCACGGCACGCGGTATTTCAGGGAGCAGTGCCGGATAGGTCATACCGCTTGCCGGATGGCCCGGGCCAAAGGAGTCCAGACATGCGCATCCTTCTCGCCGCAATTTTTTCTGTTTGCATGCTGGGTCAGGCACAAGCAGCGCCCCCGGCCTACGATCTCTACCTGCTGGCCTGCGACGGACAGACCGATTGCCGTCGTGTCGCCACCTTGGTACTCGGTGCCGACGGGCAAAAGAATGAATACCCGACCCCTGGTATCAATGTCCGGATCGATCAGCTATCGACCCTGCCCCAAGGCGCCGTGATCCGCATGGCCCTGACCCTCAACCCGGCGCAGATCGACGCCGCCGGCAACCCGGGCAGTCCCGGCAAAGGCGGCCAGGTCAGCATCGAAGTCGATTCGACCATCCTGCGCCAGGACTACTACAGCTCGCTCGTCGTTTTTTCGACCACCGGCAAGGTCTATCAGCTCTGGGGGCGGCAGGTCGGCGCCCCGGCAGCGGCGAAGAGCTTGGCGTTGCGCTAGAACGCCAAGCTCAGTCCTGCCGTTCGGCAATGCCAGCCCGCCCGCGCGCGACCTGGTGGGGGGGAATCTCAGGGCGATGGGCCGCTCAGGCAGTCGGCGAGCAGATCCTGCAAATCCGGGTGAGCGGCGGCGCTGCTCAGCAGTATGTCGCGCTGCGGGCGAATGGGCTCGGTGATGGCAGACGGTGCGGCTTCCCAGGCGGTGAGCATGGCCCAGGGGTCTTGCGCGAGCAGGGCGGCGGCGAGGCTGAGCGCCAGGCGGCGTTCGCTGTCTTGGCTGGTGCCGAGTTGGTGCCAGACGAGCCGGGCCGCCTGCGGCAGGCGGACGGGGATGCAATGGCCGCCGGCGAGCAGCACGCCGGGCACGGGGGCGGCAGTCAGGTAGTCGTGATCGGGGATGGTCGTGGCCAGCCAGGCCAGGGCTGAATCGGAGGTGTTGGCGTGATCGCCGACGAGGAGGCCGGCCGGAATGGGGCTGAGACCGGGAAGCGCAATTGCGGCGTGGCAGGCTGACGGCGTGGATGACTCGCTGCCGGCGACCAGCGGCAGCTTGGCGGCGACGGCTAGGCTGAAGAAGTTGGCTGGCGCGAGCAGGTCGAGGCGGGCCGTAGCCGCGCTACCCGCCGGCAGGCGAACGCGGGCGCCGAGCTCGTTGAGCCAGGCCATGCAGGCGAGCCGGCCGGCGAGCAGCAGCCCGGCTTCGAAGGCGCCGAGGTTGTGCAGTTCGACCAGGGCGCGGGCGGTGGCCTTGTCGGCGACTTGAAAGCCGAGTTTGCGCAGCATGCCGACCTGGCGGGCGGTTGATTCGGCGAAGCCCATCTGCGTCCGCATGGCGTTTTCGGCGGTGCTATCACCTTCGCGCCCGACCAGCGTTTCGGCCTGCTTGCCGGGCACCGGATAATAGACCCGGTACCAGTAGGCGTAGCCGGTGCCTCGGCGTAGTTGCAAGGTGCCCGGAGTGCCGGGCAGCAAGGCGCCGGCGGTGAGCGACTGCTCTCTAAGTGCAGCGTATTGCTGGCGGAAAGCGGGCTGGTTCTGGCGATAGAGCGCCGGGGTTTTCATGGCTTACCCAATAAATACAAATATTGTTGGGTAAGTGTAGCGTGGTTGAGATTAATTACCCAATAAATTTTTCAGCTATGGGGTAAATTTGAGGTTAAAAGGTGGGTTTGCCACGGTCAACCGGAAAAACTAGCCAAAATTGAAATGGCTGACCGGGTTGGCATGGGCTTTTCCTCGCACAATCAGTTTCCTGAATTTCAGCCCGAATGAGCGCCTTGGTTGCGATGGATTAGGATGGCGGCTTTGCCGATTTCTCTGCCTGACCCGATGTTTGACCATTCTCCCCGCGCCGAATTTCTTGGCGGCGTTCGTGCCGAGTTGCCATTGCTGCTTGGCGTCGTGCCGTTCGGGCTGATTTTTGGAGTGCTCGGGCTGGCGGCGGGGTTGCCGGGATGGGCGGTGGTATTGAGCTCGTCGCTGATTTTTGCCGGCTCGTCGCAGGTGGTCTTCGCCCAGTTGTGGGGCGGAGCAACGCCGCCGCCGGTGATGGTGGCGACGGTCGGCGTGGTCAATCTGCGCCACCTGCTGTACAGCGCGGCGGTGGCTGAATATTTGCGCGACCTGCCGTGGCGCTGGAGGTTGTTGCTGGCCTACCTGCTGACTGACGAGGCGTTTGCTGCGGCGATCGGCCGCCTGCGCGACGGTCCGGCGACGGCGCATCGGCATTTCTTTCTGCTCGGTACCGGCTTCACGCTGTGGGCTGGCTGGCAGCTTTCCACGCTGGCCGGGGTGCTGCTCGGGACGGCGATTCCCGAGAGCTGGTCGCTGGATTTTTCGATTGCGCTGACCTTCATCGCCCTGCTCGTGCTTTCCGTAAATAAGCGTAGCGATGCGTGGGCTGCGATTGTCGCAGCGGCCGTCGTCCTGCCGGCACTGGCCTTGCCGCACAAGTCGGGCATGCTGGTGGCGGCTGGCGTGGGCGTCGCGGTTGGGCTGCTCATGGCGCGCTTCGACGGGAAAAAGCCATGAGCACGACAGCGCTGTTGCTGACCATGGCGGCCTGCGGGCTGGTCACCTTCCTGATCCGCCTGTCGTTCATCGCCTTCGGCCGCCACTTGCCGGACGATCCGCGCCTTTCGGCCGTGCTGCGCTACGTCCCGCCAGCGATTCTGGGCGCCCTGATCGCACCGGAAATTTTCATGGTCGGCGGCAGCCTGAATGCGACGCCGGATAACCCGCGTCTGTGGGCGGCGTTGATCGCGCTACTGGTCGCCCGGATGACGGGCAGCGTACTGGCAACGATTGCGGCCGGCATGGCGGCCTTGTGGGTTGTTCAAGCCTGGTTCGCTTGAGGGGCTGGCAGCCGGGATTCCGATTTTGGCCGTTTTTTCCGGTTGACCGTGGCAGTCAACCGGATCGAATTCATCAGCCCAAAAACAGCTTATAAGCCGGATTCTGGCTCTCGTCCCAGTGCGCGTAGCCGAGCTTCTGCAGGAATTCCTTGAATTTCCCCATGTCGCCCGGCGGCACCTGCATGCCGACCAGCACGCGGCCGTAGTCGGCGCCGTGGTTGCGGTAGTGGAAGAGGCTGATGTTCCAGCCGGCGCTCATCTGGGTCAGGAAATTCATCAACGCGCCCGGTTTTTCGGGGAATTCGAAGCGGTAGAGCAGTTCGTGCATGCCCTTTTCGCAGACCGCCGGGGCGTGGCCGCCGACCATGTGACGGATATGGTTCTTGGCCATTTCGTCGTCAGTCAGGTCGAGCGTCGGGTAGCCGTGCTTCTGCAGGCTGTCGACGAGTTTGAGCGATTCCTTGCGCTCGCTGACCTGCACGCCGACGAAGACATGGGCTTCGCTGGCGGTGTGGTAGCGGTAGTTGAATTCGGTGACGTTGCGTTTGCCAATCAGGGCCAGGAATTTTTTGTAGGCGCCCGGCTTCTCGGGCAGCGTTACGGCGAAGACCGCTTCACGCTGCTCGCCGAACTCGGCGCGCTCGGCGACGAAGCGCAGGCGATCGAAATTCATGTTGGCGCCGGAAGTCACGGCGATCAGGTTCTTGTCCTTGAGCTTGTGCTGGCGGGCGTATTCCTTAGCGCCGGCGACGGCCAGCGCACCGGCCGGTTCGAGAATCGAACGGGTGTCCTCGAAAACGTCCTTGATGGCGGCGCAGATGGCGTCGGTGTCGACGAGGATGACCTCATCGAGGTATTCCTTGCACAGGCGGAAGGTTTCCTCGCCAACCAGCTTGACGGCGGTGCCGTCGGCGAACAAGCCAACCTGATCGAGGCGAACGCGCTTGCCGGCGGCCAGCGACTGCTTCATCGCGTCGGCGTCGAAGGTTTCAACGCCGATGACCTTGATTTCCGGACGCAGGCGCTTGATGTAGGCTGCGACCCCGGCCGCGAGCCCGCCGCCGCCGATGGCGCAGAAGACAGCGGTGATCGGGCCATTGTGGCGCGAGTGCTGACGGAGGATTTCCATGGCGACGGTGCCCTGCCCGGCGATCACTTCGGGATCGTCGAAGGGGTGCACGAAGGTCAGCTTCTCGGTTTTTTCGAGTTCGACGGCGTGGGCGTAGGCTTCGTCGAAGGAATCGCCATGCAGCACCACTTCGCCGCCACGCGAGCGGACGGCATCGATCTTGATGCCCGGCGTCGAGGTCGGCATGACGATGACCGCCCGGCAACCGAGTTTTTTGGCCGACAGCGCCACGCCCTGGGCATGATTGCCGGCCGAGGCGCAGATGACGCCGCGCTTGAGTTTTTCGGCCGAGAGGCTGGCGATCTTGTTGTAGGCGCCGCGCAGTTTGAAGGAAAACACCGGCTGCATGTCTTCACGCTTGAGAATGATCTTGTTGCCGACCCGGGCGGAAAGGTTGCTGGCCAAGTCGAGTGGCGTTTCGACGGCCACGTCATAAACCTGTGCGTTGAGAACTTTTTCGAGATAATCCGGGTGCATTGGGCGCAACTCATTAAGGCAAAAGGGAGATTCTACGGGTGGAGTGGCTAAACGTCACGGCGGAAAGCGGCCTCTGGGGCCTGCTGGCGGCCAGTTTTCTCTCGGCGACGGTGCTGCCCGGTGGTTCCGAGGCGTTGCTGTGGGGCTTTTTGCGCCAGCATCCGGCTGAATACGGACCGGCGCTGGCCCTCGCCACGCTGGGCAACACGGCCGGCGGCATGACTTCCTGGTGGTGCGGCCGCTATCTGCCGCGCTGGCAGAAATTCGAAAACCTGCCGCAGCGCGACAAGCTCGAACGCTGGGGCAGCCCGGCTCTGCTGCTCGCCTGGGCACCGATGATCGGCGACGCGCTGTGTCTTGCCGCCGGCTGGCTGCGTTTGCACTGGCTGCCCTGCTGTCTGTTCATGGCCATCGGCAAGCTCGCGCGCTATTGGCTGGTCGCCCAGACGGCCGTGAGTTCCTGATGCCCACCGTTATCCCTTTCTGGGAAGCATTCCGCTTCTGGCTCAAGCTTGGTTTCATCCGCTTCGGCGGCCCGGCCCGGCCGGCATCGCGCTGTTTCGTTACCGGGCCAAGGTAATCCTGGTTTGTGCAGTGTGCGGCCTGCTGCTCAGGGGTTGGGTACTTTAGGCAGCGGTTCCGGCACGTGGCGGACGAAGCCCTGGGCGTAATCCACCCCAATTTCCTGAACGATGCGGTCGACCGTACCGTTGCAGACATATTCGGCGACGGTGATCAGGTCATGGGCGCGCGCCAGTTGCACGATGGCTTCGACGACGGCGTGGTCGCAAGGATCCTGGTCGATATTCTTGACGAACATGCCGTCAATTTTCAGGAAATCGACCTTGAACCGCTTGAGGTAGGCGAATGAGGAGAGCCCGCTGCCAAAGTCGTCGAGCGCCAGCGTGGCGCCAATGGCGTGCATCTGCTCGATGAATTCGAGCGCCTGGTCGAGGTTGGCGACGGCGCAGCTTTCGGTAATCTCGAAGCAGAGCATGGCGGGGTCGATGCCATGCTGCTCGATCTGCTGGCGGACGAAGGCCGGGAAGTCGTTGAGGCCCAGACTGGCGCCCGAGACATTGACGGAAAGGTGGCGGAACGGAAACGGCTTGCCGCTCTTTTGCCAGTCGCTCATGTAACGGCAGACATTCTCCACTACCCAGCGATCAATGTAGGGCATCAGGTTGTAGCGCTCGGCGGTTGCGATAAAGCGGCTGGGCGAATTGATCTTGCCGAGTTGGTCTGAAAGCCGCAGCAGCACTTCGGCGGTGACCGGCAGCCCAGGCTTTAGCGGTTCCTGACGCTGGTGGAAGAGCATGAAGCGGCCTTCCGCGATGGCTTTCGTCAGTTGCGGCATGGTCCGGAAGTCTTCGCTGCGCTGGCGATACCACTCGTCGGTCGGGGTGTAGATCTCGACGCGGTTGCGCCCTCTTTCCTTGGCGGCATAACAGGCGGTGTCGGCGGCGATCAGCAGATCGGTCACGCTCGTCATGTCGGGGCCTGAACGCACGACGCCAATCGACGCGCCGAGGCGGAAGCTGCGACTGTCCCACGAGAAGGGAAAGGCACAGATTTCGGCGATCAACTGGGTGGCGCGGCGTATGGTTTCCTGCGGGCTGCTGTTGCGCATGACAATGCCGAATTCGTCCCCGCCCAGTCGGGCCAGAAAACCGTAGGGAAAGCGCTCTTCGATCATCAGTGTCAGGCTGATCAGAAGTTCGTCGCCGGCGGCGTGGCCGCAGGTGTCGTTGACGACCTTGAATTGGTCGAGATCGAGGTAAAGCAGGGTCGCCGGATCTTCCGTCAGGTCTTCGGCCTTGAGGACGGCTTCAAGATGCGTTTCGAAGGCGCGTCGATTGAACAGGCCGGTCAGCGAGTCATGGTTGGCTTGATACGAGAGGTCAGCAATGCGCGCTTTGACTGCGTCGGTCATCGTGTTGAAATTCTGCGCGAGAACCGCCACCTCGTCCTCACCGGAAATCGCCATGCGCTCTTCGTAATGCCCATTGGCCACGCTGATGCTGGCCTCGGCCAGGGTGACCAGATGCCGGGTCAGCAGGTAGCCGATGATCGACAGCAAGACGAGCGACAGGACAATTTCGGCCAGCGCGATCAGGCCGCTTTGCCAGAGCAGTTCGGCCGAAGCCTTGTCCATGAAGGCGGTGGACATGCCGTAATGGATGTGACCGTAGATCTGGCCAAGGTAGTCGACGGGAAAACGGACGTGGCGGATCTGCCCCTCGCTCCGGTTGATCAGCGGCAAGGCGTCGCCGGGCGGCCATCCGGACGAGGCGAGAATGCGGCCATCGGGATCGGTGACTGCCAGGTAGGTGATGTCGGAAGCCTTGCGCCAGCCGTCGAGAATGTCGCGCAAGGTGGCGTAGTCCTTGGAGGCCAGCGGTACGGCAACGGCCGTCTTGTAGGCCAACTCGACAGCCTGGACGCGGGCATCGAGCTGTTGGGAAAGATGGTGTTCGATCAGGCGTACGCTGTTGCTGACCAACAGCGCCAGCATCAGCGCCTCGATGATGACGCTGGCCAGCAGCAACTTGGCCCGTAGCGAGCGCCGGATGTTGAACATCAGGTTGGGTGTCCAAGCAGCGCTTTGGTCAGCGTGACATAGGGGGCGAGCGACTCGATGTCTTCGGGCGTGATTGCCGCGTAGTTCTCATAGCCAGTGTCGCGGAAGAAGGCCTGGCCCGGCGCAGTGCTCCCGAATTTGAGCAGGGCGGAACGTATCCGCTTGAGTTCGGCCTTGCCCAGTCGATGGTGGCCGAGCGTCATCAAATGCGGGACGCTGACGTCGATGGGCAGGATGCTGACTTTGGCCCTGACATCTTCCGGCACCTGATGCAGCGGCGTGTGCGTCGTCAGGGCGGCATCCAGCTCGCCGACAGCCACGGCGGCGACAGCGGCGCCATGGGTGGCGCGTTCGAACAGTTGGTAATCGCGGCCCATCTGCATGCCGTGGTCGAGCAACCATTTGACCCCGCCAATCGAGGAAATCGAAAGACGGCTGGAGAGGCCGATGCGCTTGCCTCGCAGGTCGTCGAGCGAACGGATGCCGGAATTCGGACGAACGACGAAGACCGGCTGGAGCACGGCCTTGTAGCGAACCATCGCTTCATAGGACTGCAGGCACATCACGCCGAAATGCGGGCCGGTGATCAGGAGGTCGTATTCGCCGGCCAGCGAGCTATTCAGAAAGGTGAAGTAGTCGGCGGCGGTGAAAAGCTCGATGGGTCGCCCCAACTCGTTCTGCAGATACTGGCGCAAGGGCTGATGGGTCTTGAACAGGGCCAGCGTCGAATTGAAGGGCATGATGCCCAGACGCAGCGGACGGGACTCCACCCCTTCTGCAGTGGCGTACTGCATGAAGGGCAAAATGCCTAGCCATCTGAGGATGTGTCGCCGATGCATTTAGAATACCTATAACTTTTGTAATATTTTACTCCCCTCATCAATATAAGTAGAACATTTGGGGCTAATTTCTGTCGGAAGGTACCCGTGCTCGTTGCGTACCCCTCCGGTACGCTAAAATTCCACCTTTAACGCTATTGATTCTGGTCGCCTCATGACTGCTCGCTTGCGCGAAATACCTTACAACTACACTTCGTTTTCCGATCGCGAGATCGTCATCCGCCTGCTTGGCGCCGACAATTGGGCGGTGCTCGACGAGCTCCGTTCCGAGCGCGTCACCGGCCGTTCGGCCCGCATGCTCTACGAGGTGCTGGGCGACATCTGGGTCGTGCAGCGCAACCCGTATCTCGAAGACGACCTGCTTGACAATCGCGAGCGTCGCGATGCGCTGGTCAACGCCCTGCACCACCGGCTCAACGAGGTCGAAAAGCGGCGCGAAGCGACCGAAGGCGAGGACGTCGAACGGGCGGCCAAGGTCAAGCGTCTGGTCGACGCGGCGCGCATCGCGGTCAACCGCTTTGCCGAACGTTTTGGCGAAACCTGGGATTTGCGCCGCAAGGTCACGCGCATCCTGAGCAAGCACACGCGCAAGGACAACATTGCTTTCGACGGCCTGGCCCGCGTCTCGCACGTCACTGACGCAACTGACTGGCGCGTCGAATATCCCTTCGTCGTCCTCAATCCGGACACTGAAGAGGAAATCGGCCACCTCGTCCGCGGCTGTATCGAAGCCGGCCTGACCATCATCGCCCGTGGCGGCGGCACCGGCTACACCGGCGGCGCCGTGCCGCTGACGCCTTACGCGGCGGTCATCAACACTGAAAAGTTGATCGACATCGGCCCGGTTGAAGAACTGGTGCTGGCCGGCCATGAAACGCCCTACGCTACCATCCGCACCGGCGCCGGCGTCGTGACCGACCGCGTTTCCGAAGCCGCTTCGCTGGCTGGCCGCGTTTTCGCCGTTGATCCGACTTCGGCCTCCGCTTCCTGCATCGGCGGCAACATCGCCATGAACGCTGGCGGCAAAAAGGCCGTGCTGTGGGGCACCGCGCTCGACAATCTGGCCTGGTGGAAGATGGTCGATCCGGACGGCAACTGGCTGGAAGTCGAACGCGTCAATCACAATTTCGGCAAGATTCACGAACAGGAAAACGTTGAATTCCGCCTCAAGCGCTTCGACCCGAGTGGAAAGAAGCTGCTCGGCGAAGAAATCCTGACTTTGCCGGGCGCCGCCTGCCGCAAGATCGGGCTGGGCAAGGACGTCACCGACAAGTTTCTCGGCGGCATTCCCGGTGTGCAGAAGGAAGGCACCGACGGCATCATCGTCGCCGCCCGCTGGGTGCTGCACAAGATGCCGCCGATCTCGCGCACCGTTTGCCTGGAGTTCTTCGGCCAGGTCCGCGAAGCCGTGCCGGCCATCGTCGAGATTACCGATTACTTCAAGCCGGGCGGTGCCGGGCACGCCGCCGGCGTCCAGCTGGCCGGTCTGGAGCACCTTGACGAACGTTACGTGAAGGCCGTCGGCTACGCCACCAAGGCCAAGCGCCACGGTCGGCCGAAGATGGTCCTGATCGGCGATCTCGTCGGTCACGACGAAAACGCCGTGATGGCTGCCGCCTCGGAAGTTGTCCGCATGTGCAACCTGCGCGCTGCTGAGGGTTTTATCGCGGTAAACGCCGAAACGCGCAAGAAATTCTGGCTCGACCGTTCGCGTACCGCTGCCATTTCACGCCACACCAATGCCTTCAAGCTCAACGAGGACGTGGTCATCCCGCTGCCGCGCATGGGCGATTACTGCGACGGCATCGAGCGCATCAACATCGAGCTGTCGACGCAGAACAAGCTGGCGCTGTGCGACGCGCTTTCTGAATTCCTCAAGGGCGACCTGCCGCTGCATCGCGGCGATACGACGCTCGATACCGACGTGCTGATCGGCGACCGCCGGCAGGCGGCAATCGATTACGTCGAAGCCGTGCGTCTGCGCTGGGAATGGCTGCTCGAAAACCTCGACCTGCCGCTGGCCGAAGCCGAATCGCGCTTCGCGTCTTATGGTGTGGTGGCCGGCGAACTGACCAACCGGGCCGAAAATCCGACCTTGTTCCACCGCCTGCAGGATTACTCCGTCCGCACGTCGTGGAAGCAGGAACTGCACGCCCGGCTGGCCAAGATTTTCGACGGCGGCGTCTATCGCCCGATAATTGAGCGCATCGAAGCGATCCACAAGGAAGTGCTGCGCGGCCGCGTTTTCGTCGCGCTGCACATGCACGCCGGCGATGGCAACGTGCATACCAACCTGCCGGTCAATTCTGACAATTACGAAATGCTGCAGACAGCCAACAAGGCGGTTGAGCGCATCATGCACATCGCTCGCGGGCTGGATGGCGTGATTTCCGGCGAACACGGCATCGGTATCACCAAGCTCGAATTCCTGACCGAAGAAGAACTCGGCCCCTTCCGCGCCTACAAGCAGAAGGTCGACCCGGAAGGCCGCTTCAACAAGGGCAAGCTGATGCCCGGCGGCGACCTCGGCAACGCCTACACGCCGTCGTTCAGCCTGCTCGGTACCGAATCGCTGATCATGGAACAGTCTGAAATCGGCAAGATTTCCGACATGGTCAAGGACTGCCTGCGTTGCGGCAAATGCAAGCCGGTCTGCTCGACGCACGTACCGCGGGCCAACCTGCTCTACTCGCCGCGCAACAAGATTCTGGCGACCTCGCTGCTGGTCGAAGCCTTCCTCTACGAAGAGCAGACCCGGCGCGGGATTTCGCTCAAGCATTTCGACGAATTCAACGATGTCGCCGACCATTGCACGGTCTGCCATCGCTGCGTCAAACCATGCCCGGTCGACATCGATTTCGGTGATGTTTCGGTCGCCATGCGCAATTTTCTGCGCAAGCAGGAGAAAAAGCGCTTCAGCCCCGGCACCTTTGCGGCGATGACTTACCTCAACCTCAAAGATCCGGCGACCATCAAGCTCATGCGTTTCGGCATGATGGACTTCGGCTTCAAGGCCCAGCGCCTCGCCCACAAGGCGGCCAAGGCGCTTGGTTTCGTCCAGGATAGCCGCAAACATCCGCCAGCGACGGTCGGCGCGCCGACGGTCAAGACGCAGATCATCCACTTCCTCAATCGCCCGATGCCGGGCAATCTGCCCAAGCGCACCTCGCGCGCCCTGCTCGATATCGAGGACGACAAGGTCATCCCGGTCATCCGCAATCCGCGCAAGACGACCGAGGAATCGGATGCCGTCTTCTATTTCCCCGGATGCGGTTCCGAGCGCCTGTTCTCGCAGGTCGGTCTGGCGACGCAGGCGATGCTCTACGAAGTCGGTGTGACCACCGTGCTGCCGCCGGGTTACCTGTGCTGCGGCTATCCGCAGACGGCTTCGGGCGACGAAGACAAGGGCCAGAAGATCACGACGGACAACCGCGTGCTCTTCCATCGCGTCGCCAATACGCTCAACTATCTCGACATCAAGACGGTCATCGTTTCCTGCGGCACCTGCATGGATCAGCTGCAGAAGTACCAGTTCGAGAAGATATTCCCCGGTTGTCGCCTGCTCGACATCCACGAGTACCTCATGGAAAAGGGCGTAAAGCTCGAAGGTGTCAGCGGCACGCGCTACATGTACCACGACCCCTGTCACACGCCGATGAAGGCCTACGCCCCTCTCGCCGTGACCAAGGCGCTGATGGGCCAGGAAGTGCCGCTGACCGACCGTTGCTGCGGCGACGCCGGTTCTTTCGCCTATTCCCGGCCGGATGTCGCCACGCAGGTCAAGTTTCGCAAGCAGGAAGAAATCGAGAGCGGGGCTGCCAAGCTGCGCGTCGACGGTTTCAAGGGCGACGTCAAGATTCTGACTTCCTGCCCGGCCTGTCTGCAGGGCCTTTCCCGTTACGACGACGATGCCGGGACCAAGGCAGATTACATCGTGGTCGAACTGGCCAAGCACCTGCTAGGCGAAAACTGGATGGCGGATTACGTCGGAAAGGCCAATACGGGCGGGATTGAACGGGTTCTTCTTTGATTTTTGCCCGTTTTTTCCGGTTGACCGTGAAATAGCCGGTTCTTTTGCGGGGCGGCTTGTGATATTTCTACTTCGGTGTAATCCTTCGTGGATATCCGGAGCGAGATGGCATGGGTAACGACATTCAGTCCTGTGATTTGTGCATGAACCCCGGCGGGGCCATTCTCTGGCAGTCGGCGCTTTGCCGCGTCGTCAGGGTGGACGACCCGCATTACCCGGGTTTTTGCCGCGTTATCTGGAAAGATCATGTCCGCGAGATGACCGATATGGCGGCAAATCATCAACTCATGCTGATGCGCGTCGTTTTTGCTGTCGAATCAGTTGTTCGCCAATTATTCATTCCGGATAAAATGAATCTGGCCAGTTTCGGCAACATGGTTCCGCATGTCCATTGGCACGTCATTCCGCGCTGGCAGGACGACCGGCATTTTCCCGAACCGGTGTGGGGAGGGGTCCGGCGGGAGGGCCTGGCGCCAAGGCCTGTGGTTAGTGATGCCGTTCTGGCGCAGGCATTGGCCGAAGCGCTGGAAAATATCGAATAAGGCTGGGGATCATGAACACGACCGCCGTTGAAGTTCCCGTAATTTCAGACATACAAAGCGGGATGAACTATCTCTCCCAGTTGTCGTTGGCCAATCCGATTGTCGCCGAGCGACAGCTGATGAGCTTCATTGACTCGCTGCTCATCGCTCCACCCGATTCCGGGGTACTGCTCGCCCTGCTCGAACAGGCGCGGGCGCCGATGTGCTTCGTCGAAGAGGAAATGGCCAGGCGTTATCACAACCGGGCGCTGCCGCTGGCAGACGAAGAAGAGTCTTATTTCCAGCAGGTAGTCACCGCCTGGCGCAAGATGGGCAAGGCCTATGCACTGTGCGCCCAACGCGAGGAACCGGATTCGGAGAGTGCGCAATACCTCTCCATGATGGCCACCATTCTGCACCGTTGTCTGTATTACACGGGCATGGTCATCCTCGAGCACTACCGCGCGCGCCGCGATTTGCCGCCCGGTATCTGGCTGGACCTGCACGGTTTCTACGAAACTGCCGAGGAATGGGGCATCGCCTACACGCCGGTCGAGGATGCTCTCGAGAACAGCCTGCAGGCAACTCATTGCGCCGCCGCCTACACGACCTTGCTGCTCATCGACATTGCCAGCCCCTACAGCAACAGCGTCCGCAACCTCAACCTGATCCGGCGCTGGGCCGGCATGTGGGCGCCGTTGGTCTCCATTCACAAGCTGGAAGATGACCTCGAGGTTCCGGCCTACGTCATCGAACTCATGAAGGATGCGCCGCTGCACCCAACAGCCGTTGCCGACGAGCCATCTGCCGACACGCGGCGGCTCGATACCGCACGGCTGGGGCTGCAGATCAATCACATGCTGAGCCAGCTTCGTCAACGTATGACGCCGTCGCAGCTTGGTCTCGGTGAGGAAACCAGTGGTCACGTTATCGGCCTGCTCGACCACCTTTCCCGGCCCTGGACGCAGTCTGCTTCGCCGCGTCGTTTTCGCCGTTTTTCCACCGAGGGCATTGCCCGGGTCGCGGTTGGTTTCGAGGCAATCCACTTTTGCATCACTGGCAAGGAGTTTGAACAGCCCGATTCGGCCGCTGCCTTCTCGCGCGGAGAATTCGACCAGTTGTTCACCTTCGGCGAGCGTGTCGATTCAGATCAGACGCCCGCCATCAAGCCGCTGATCAGCTATCCGATCGACCAATGGTCAGTGATTAATCATTCGGCTAACGGCTTCCGCCTAGGGCGCAGTTGCGCCGGGATGCGGATATCGCATGGTCAGCTCATGGTGGTCTGTCCGCACGACGGCGATCACTTTCTGCTGGTCCAGGCGACGTGGCTGATGCAGGAAGACGATGGCGGATTGATCGTCGGTGTAGCCACTCTGCCCGGCATGCCGACCGGTATCGCTGTGCGGGTTGCAACGATGAAGGCCGGCAACAACGAGCGCTTTGTGCGCGCTTTCCTGCTGCCGCCGGTGCCGGCGATCAAGGAAGAAGGATCAATTGTTCTGCCGCCGGGAATGTATCAGGCTAGCCGGATACTGGATGTCTCTTCCGGGGAGGAGACGCCTTGGCAACTGCGGATGAACCATATTCTTCAGCGCGGCACCGATTATGACCGTATCAGCTATCAGGTGATTTGACCTATCCCGGCATCGCCCGGCGATGAGTGCGCTAAACTAGCGCCCTCATTCTGGAGAAAACTATGGCTGGTATTGATCGAGACACCCCGATACCGAGCGAAATCAAGCTGCACCAAAAGTCCCGTCGGCTGGAGTTGATCTACGCCGAAGGTGAAAGCTATGCGCTGGATTTCGAATTTCTGCGCGTCTATACGCCCTCAGCCGAGGCGCGCGGTCATGGCCCAGGCCAGGAAACCCTGCAAACAGGAAAGCGCAATGTCGACATTGAGCGGATCGAACCCGTCGGTACGTATGCCCTGCGCCTTGTCTTCTCTGACGGTCATGACAGCGGCCTCTATTCGTGGGACATGCTCTACAACCTGGGAAAGCATCATGACGAGTTGTGGCAGGAATACCTGACGCAAATCGAAAAACAGGGGCTGTCGCGCGATATAGACACCTCATCACGTCCGGCTGGCGGAAGCTGCGGCCATCATCACTGAAATCATGAACAACGATAAAACCCATTTTGGCTACGAAACCGTCGCCGAGCAGGAGAAGGCCCGGCGGGTCGCCGACGTATTCGATTCGGTCGCCAGTCGCTACGACCTGATGAATGATTTGATGTCGGGCGGTATGCACCGACTTTGGAAAGCTTTCACCATCCAGCGCAGTGGCGTTCGCGAAGGTTCACGCGTACTCGATGTGGCTGGTGGCACCGGCGACCTGTCACTGGCCTTCGCCAAGCGTGTCGGTAAAAGCGGCCAAGTGTGGCTGACCGACATCAACAACGCGATGCTGGCCCGCGGCCGCGATCGCCTGCTTGACAAGGGATACATGCTGCCGGTGGCGCAGTGCGACGCGGAGAAGCTCCCTTTCCCTGACGACTGGTTCGATTGCGTCACTGTCGCCTTCGGCTTGCGCAACATGACGCACAAGGATGCCGCGCTGGCCGAAATGCGACGTGTCCTGCGTCCCGGTGGCCGCCTGCTGGTACTCGAGTTCTCGCAGGTCTGGAAGCCGCTAGCGCCGCTTTATGATTTCTATTCCTTCAAGGTCATTCCGCAGGTTGGCAAATTGGTCACCAACGACTCCGACAGCTATCGCTACCTCTCGGAGTCGATTCGCGTCCACCCCGGGCAGGAGGAACTGAAAACCATGATGGAGCAGGTCGGCCTCGAAAAAGTCGAGTATTTCAATCTGGCTCTGGGTGTCGTCGCCCTGCATCGCGGATTCAAGTTCTAGGCTTGCATTCAATGGAAGCGCTTAATCCACTGGCTATTCGCGCCCTGAATCATTTGATTCAAGGTGAAAGTTGGGCGCAGGCACGGCTAATTTCGCACTCCGGCGCACAGCTACTGATTGATTCCGGGTTTTTTGTTCTCCGGTTGAGCATCGACGAGCGAGGCCTGTTTCAACCTGGTGACAAGGCGCTCCAAGCCGATGTCAGCATCACCTTGCCATCGGATTTGCCGGCTCGTTTTCTATTCAAGCGCGACACGCTGTTCTCGTCAGTGAAACTTGGTGGTTCCGCCGATATCGCCGAAAGCCTGGCGTTCGTGTTGCGCAATCTGCGATGGGATGCCGAGGCCGATCTCGCGCAACTGGTCGGCGACATCCCGGCTCGACGCCTTGCCCGGCTTGGTCAGACACTGGCTGCGGCAATTCAGGATGCCGTCGGACGGGTTGCCGAGAATTTCTCTGAGTACGCTGTTGAGGAGTCCGGAATGCTGGCACCAAATCGCGAGGTAACAGTATTTGGAGGGGACGTGAGTTGTTTGCGGGATGATGTGGCGAGACTGGAAAAGCGTATTTCCCGGCTGTAATTGTTTCCGCCGGATAGAAATAAAAAAGGCAGCCTAGGCTGCCTTTTTTGATCCGGAATTCCGGAATTAGTGCGTGTGCTTGCGCAGGCGCTGGATTGCTTGCAACTGGGCAACAGCTTGTGCCAGTTCGGCTTCAGCCGTGGCGTAATCCATTTCGGCGTTCCGATTGGCGAGAGCCTCTTCGGCACGCTTCTTGGCTTCCATTGCCTTGGCTTCGTCCAGATCATGGGCACGAATCGCAGTATCAGCCAACACGGTAATCATGTCGGGCTGAACTTCCAGCATGCCGCCGGAAACATACACCAATTCAAACTCGCTCTGGTTCGGCACCTTCAAACGAATGGTGCCGGGCTTGATGCGAGTCAGCAGCGGTGTGTGCCGCGGAAGAATGCCGAGTTCCCCGGCTTCGCCGGGAAACACTGCTATTTCTACCAGGCCGGAGAAGATCGATTCTTCAGCACTGACAACATCACAATGAACAGTCATAGCCATTACTAACTCCTATGCGACGTTGTGTAATTACAGCGTCTTGGCCTTTTCGAGGACTTCCTCGATACCGCCCACCATGTAGAACGCTTGTTCCGGCAGATGATCGTACTCGCCAGCGCAAATGCCCTTGAAGCCCTTGATCGTTTCCTTGAGAGAGACGAACTTGCCCGGCGAGCCGGTGAAGACTTCAGCCACGTGGAATGGCTGGGACAGGAAACGCTGAATCTTACGAGCGCGGGACACGGCCAGCTTGTCTTCCGGTGATAGTTCGTCCATACCCAGAATCGCGATGATGTCACGCAGTTCCTTGTAGCGCTGCAGATTCATCTGCACGGCACGGGCAACGGCGTAGTGCTCTTCACCGACGACCTGCGGGTCGAGCTGGCGGGAGGTGGAGTCGAGCGGATCGACGGCTGGGTAGATACCCAGCGAAGCGATGTCACGCGACAGCACGACCGTGGAGTCCAAGTGCAGGAAGGTGGTAGCCGGGGACGGGTCGGTCAAGTCATCGGCTGGCACGTAAACGGCCTGGATGGAGGTGATCGAGCCAACCTTGGTCGAGGTGATACGCTCTTGCAGACGGCCCATTTCTTCAGCCAGCGTCGGCTGATAGCCCACGGCGGAAGGCATACGGCCGAGCAGTGCGGAAACTTCCGTACCGGCCAGCGTGTAGCGGTAAATGTTGTCGACGAAGAACAGAATGTCGCGGCCATCATCACGGAAACGCTCGGCCATGGTCAGACCGGTCAGCGCGACGCGCAGACGGTTACCCGGCGGCTCGTTCATCTGACCGAACACCATCGCGACCTTATCGAGAACGTTGGAGTCCTTCATTTCGTGGTAGAAGTCGTTACCTTCACGGGTACGCTCACCCACGCCAGCAAACACGGACAAGCCGGCGTGCTGTTTGGCGATGTTGTTAATCAGTTCCATCATGTTGACGGTCTTGCCGACGCCGGCGCCGCCGAACAGGCCGACCTTGCCGCCCTTGGCGAACGGGCAGATCAAGTCGATAACCTTGATGCCGGTTTCGAGCAGATCGACGGAGGAAGACAGTTCGTCGAACTTCGGCGCAGCAGCGTGAATTTCACGCAGCTCGTTGGAGTCGATCGGACCAGCTTCGTCGATCGGACGACCAAGCACGTCCATGATGCGACCGAGGGTGCCCATACCAACGGGCACGGAAATACCGGCGCCGGTGTTGTTCACTTTCATGCCGCGACGCAGACCGTCGGAGGAACCCATGGCGATGGTACGAACGACGCCGTCACCGAGTTGTTGTTGTACTTCGAAGGTCAGGCCATCTTCTGCCATGCCGTTTGCTTCAGAAGCATCCAGCTTGAGGGCGTCGTAGACCTTCGGCATCGCGTCGCGCGGGAAGTGGATGTCCACAACGGCGCCGATGCACTGAACGATTGAACCTTGACTCATATTCAAATCCCCAAAAATAAAAATCTACGCGTCACACCGCGGCGGCGCCGCTGACGATTTCCGAAAGTTCTTTGGTAATCGCAGCCTGACGGGCCTTGTTGTAAACCAGCTTCAAATCGCCGATAACGGTCTTGGCGTTGTCCGATGCCGACTTCATGGCAACCATCCGGGCGGACTGCTCGGAGGCCATGTTTTCAGCGACGGCCTGATAAATCAAAGCTTCGACATAACGGATCAGCAAATCGTCGATCACAGCCTTGGCATCGGGTTCGTAGACGTAATCCCATTTGTGCGAAGCCGTACCGACTGTAGTGCTGGACAGCGGAAGCAGCTGTTCGAACACCGGCTCCTGCTTCATCGTGTTGATGAAGCGGGTATAGCCGATATACAACGCGTCGATCTCGCCCTTCATGTAGGAATCAAGTTGAACCTTGACCGCCCCGATGAGCTTTTCCAGATGGGGCGTATCGCCCAATCCGGTTACGTGCGAGACAACTTTCGCGCCAGCGCGCTGCATGAAGCCGAGACCTTTGTTGCCGATGCAGGTGGCCTGAATTTTATTGCCCTTGGACTCGAACTCCTTCATCTTGCTTACAGCCAGACGAAGAAGATTGGAGTTCAGACCGCCACACAGCCCTTTGTCCGAGGTGATCAGAATCATGCCGACAGCGGCTTGTTCACGATTCACCAGGAAAGGGTGACGGTATTCGGTCAGAGCATGAGACAGGTTACCTGCTACGCGCCGGATCTTCTCGCCATAGGGACGGGCAGCCCGCATCCGGTCTTGCGCCTTGCGCATTTTGGATGCGGCCACCATCTCCATGGCCTTGGTGATCTTGCGCGTGTTTTCGACGCTCTTGATCTTGTTGCGAATTTCCTTGCCGCTAGCCATGTAATTCTCCTAGCTAATCAGGCCCAGCTGCTCTTGAAAGCAACGATGCCAGCGGCAAGTTGCTTCTCGGAGTCGGCGCTCAGGTCGGCTGTGGACTCCATCGTGTTCATGAGGTCAGCACAGTTGGCTTTCAGATAACCAATCATGGCCTTTTCGCACTCCAGGGCACGCTTGACTTCGACATCATCGAAGTAGCCCTTGTCAGCTGCGTACAGCGTGACGGCCATTTCGGAGATGCTCATCGGCGAGTACTGGGCTTGCTTCATCAGCTCGGTGACCAGACGACCACGTTCCAGCTGCTTGCGGGTTGCTTCGTCGAGGTCGGAAGCAAATTGCGCAAAAGCGGCGAGTTCGCGGTACTGAGCCAGGGCCAGACGGACACCGCCGCCGAGCTTCTTGATCAGCTTGGTCTGGGCAGCACCGCCGACGCGGGACACCGAGATACCGGCATTGATCGCAGGACGGATACCGGCGTTGAACAGGTCGGTTTCAAGGAAGATCTGGCCGTCAGTAATCGAGATCACGTTGGTCGGAACGAAAGCGGACACGTCGCCAGCTTGCGTTTCGATGACCGGCAGAGCGGTCAGGGAACCGGTCTTGCCCTTGATTTCGCCATTGCTGACCTTTTCGACCCAGGCTTCGGAGACGCGAGCAGCGCGTTCCAGCAGACGGGAGTGGAGATAGAAGACGTCGCCCGGATAGGCTTCGCGGCCCGGCGGACGGCGCAGCAGCAGGGAAACCTGACGGTAGCCCCAAGCTTGCTTGGTCAAGTCGTCATAAACGATCAGTGCATCTTCGCCGATGTCGCGGAAATATTCACCCATCGTGCAGCCAGCATACGGTGCGAGATACTGCAGCGCAGCGGATTCGGAAGCCGGGGCGGCGACAACGATGGTGTTTGCCATCGCGCCGTGCTCTTCGAGCTTGCGTACGACGTTGGCAATGGTGGAAGCCTTTTGGCCGATAGCAACATAAACGCAGAACAGACCCTTGTCTTTCTGGTTGATGATGGCATCGACTGCAACGGCGGTCTTGCCGGTTTGACGGTCACCAATGATCAGCTCGCGCTGACCACGGCCAACCGGAACCATTGAGTCCACACACTTCAGACCGGTCTGAACAGGCTGGGAAACAGACTTACGCCAAATAACGCCTGGCGCAACCTTTTCCAGCTTGTCAGTCAGCTTGGCGTTGATCGGGCCTTTGCCGTCGATCGGCTGACCGAGGGAGTTGACCACGCGGCCAAGCAATTCACGGCCGACGGGAACTTCCAGAATGCGACCCGTCGTCTTGACGATGTCGCCTTCGGAAATGTGTTCGTATGCACCAAGAACCACGGCACCAACGGAGTCACGCTCAAGGTTGAGCGCCATACCAAAGGTGTTGCCGGGGAATTCCAGCATTTCGCCCTGCATAACGTCTTGCAGGCCGTGCACGCGGCAGATACCGTCGGTGACGGAAACTACGGTGCCCTGCGTGCGCACTTCCGATGCGCCCTGCAGGTTCTGGATCTTGCTCTTGATCAGTTCAGAAATTTCGGAAGGATTCAACTGCATGAAATTCTCCTAGTTGTTCAGCGCCGTAGCCATGGCGTCGAGCTTGCCGCGGACTGAAGCATCCAGCATCTGGTCGCCAACGATTACCTTGATGCCACCAATCAGGGTCGGATCAACCGACACTGAGGTCTCGAGCCTGGTCTTGAAGACGGTTTCGAGTTGGGGCACCAGGGCTTTCACCTGGTTGTCATCGATCGGGAAGGCCGAAATGATTTCGGCTTGCTTGGTGCCTTCCTCGGCGCGCTTGTAGCTTTCGTACAAGCCGGCGATTTCCGGCAACAGCCCCAGACGGTCGTTGTTGGACAGCAGCTGGATGAAGTTCGCCAGTTCCGCATCTACCGCCGTACCGCAGGCAGACCGGAAGAGGTCGACCAGTTGCGGGGCCGCCACATTGGGATCGCCGATAGCCGCACGGACTTCGGGACTGGCGGCCACCTGGGCGAGCGTTGCAGCTTGCTCGGCCCACTTGGCCAGATTGCCGCTTTCCTTGGCCGCGCGAAACAGGGCTTCGGCGTAAGGGCGGGCGATAGTGACGGATTCAGCCATTGCTTACAGGTCCTGTTTCAGGGCGACCAGCATGTCGGCATGCGCGGACGCGTTGATTTCCTTGCGCAGGATCTTCTCGGCACCAGCAACCGCCAGTTCGGCGACGCGCTCACGCAACTGCTGCTTGGCGCGTTCGACTTCCTGATCGATTTCGGCTTTGGCGCCGGCGACGACCTTGTCGGCCTCAACCTTGGCGGTGCCCTTGGCTTCTTCGACGATCTGTTGCGCACGCTTTTCGGCTTGAGCGATGAGGTCCGAGGATTTCTCCTTGGCTTCCCGCAACGCGTCAGCGGAACGCTTGGCAGCGAGTTCTTGCTCGTGCTTGCCGCGTTCAGCTGCAGCCAGGCCATCAGCGATCTGTGCTTGACGGTCTGCCATCGCTTTTTGCAGCGGCGGCCAGACGTACTTCATCGTGATCCAGATGAAGAGAGCAAACCAGATTGCCTGGCCAATCAGTGTAGCGTTGATATTCACGCTAACCTCCTGGTTATAAGGGTTACAGGGGCGCGGTTAATTACTTCAGCAGAGCCAGGAACGGGTTTGCGAAGAGCAGGAACAGAGCGATACCAACACCGATCATGGTCACGGCGTCGAGCAGACCGGCGACGATGAACATCTTGACTTGCAGCGTGGGGATCATTTCCGGCTGGCGAGCAGCACCTTCCAGGAAACGGCCACCCAGGATACCAAAGCCAATAGCGGTACCCAGAGCGCCGGCGCCGATCAGGATGGCTACAGCGATAGCGGTGTTGGAGAGGACGGTTGCGAGTTCCATGTTTACTCCTCAGTAAGGTAGGTTTGTTGCGGGGTTAAAGTTAAAAACTACTGAAAAACTGCTACTACGACTTAGTGCGACTCTGCCGCCATCGACATGTACACGATGGTCAGCATCATGAACACGAAGGCTTGCAGGGTAATAATCAGAATGTGGAACAGTTCCCAAGGCAAAGCCAGGGGTAGCTGGTAGATGCCGAGCAGGGCGATCAGGATGAAGACCATTTCGCCGGCGTACATGTTGCCGAAGAGTCGCAGGGACAACGAGATCGGCCGGGCGATTTCCTCAACGATACGGAACAGAAGGTTGATCGGAGCGAGTTTGAGACCAAACGGGACAGCGAACACTTCGTGCATGAAGTGACCGAAACCCTTTACCTTGAGGCCCATGACGATCGATATTACGAACACGGTGAGTGACATGGCGAATGTCAGGTTGGGGTCGGTGGTCGGGACAAACTTGAAGGGCATTTCATGATTGCCGGTGGCAGCTTGCAGCGCGACGGGCAGGAAATCGACCGGAATCAAGTCCATGGCGTTCATGACGAACACCCAGACAAAAATGGTAATGGCCAGCGGGGTAACCAAAGCGCTCTTGCCATGGAAGGTGTCGCGCACTTGCTGGTCGACCAGGCCGACCACCATCTCGACAAAGTTCTGGCCGCCTGACGGAACACCCGCAGTGGCCTTGCTTGCCAGCATGGCCATCAGGCCGAAAACCACCAGACCCAGAATGCCGGAAACCAGCAGGGTGTCGAGGTGGAAAGTCCAGAAACCGGTACAGACCCCATCGACCTTTGCGCTGTCTGCACAGACAGCGAGATTGGTCAGGTGGTGTTGAATGTAGCCAGTGGTGCCGCCTTCTGCGCTCATGTTTTCTCCAGTCAGCCTAGCGTTGCTTCAGCAGTGCCATCCAGTAGATGACGAAGGTTGATGCGTATCCAAGAAAGAGCGGCAGAACCGCCACCTCCTTGTACCCTAAAAACACTAGCGCAAAGCCGACGAGAGTGAGCAGAAACTTGAACCCCTCTCCGGCGGCTTGCGCCCGATATGCCTTGACCGGGTCGGCGCTCGAACTCATTCGCAAGGCTCTCAGGACGTATCCGAGATTGGCGATGAATCCGATTGATCCCCCGATCAGAACCGAGACTGCCGCATTTGTGCTGACAAACAAACCAGCCGCGATGGCCAGTACCGTTGTTAGCGCCGCCTGGCGACTGAGTATCCAGCTTACCTGCGGATGCAAGACATGCCTCGATCAATAACCGTGCGAGTGTAACGGAGTCTTATAGAGGAGTCAATTTCCGCAGTGCAAAAATTGAGGGTTTTCCCGTACTTTCTGTGGGTTACGATTAGTGACATGGCTTACGAATTCAGTCGTGAAATGAGGCCGTCGAGTTGATCCAGGCTCGAAAATTCGATGGTGACTTTGCCGGCGCCCTTTTTGTTGGAGCGAATGGCGACATTGGCGCCTAGCCCGTCGGATAGACGTTCCTGCAGACTCAACAGGTCGCGGCCGATGGTTTTTTCGGGCGCATGTTTGGGCGGATTCAATAGTTGCTGGACCAGTCGTTCGGTTTCGCGGACTGACAGGCCCTTCTGCACGATGCGCTGAGCAACGCCGACCTGCTGGCCGCTGGAAATTGGCAACAGGGCACGGGCATGGCCCATGTCGATCTGGCCTGTCATCAGCAATTCCTGAACCGGCGCGGTCAGTTGCAGCAAACGCAGTAAATTTGAGGCGGCTGGGCGGGAGCGGCCCACGGCATCGGCTGCCTGCTGGTGGGTCAGGCCGAATTCATCGATGAGGCGTTGCAAGCCCTGGGCTTCTTCGAGTGGATTGAGGTTCTCGCGCTGGATGTTCTCGATGAGCGCCATGGCCAGCGCCTGTTCGTCCGGAATGCTGCGGACAAGTACTGGAACTTCCTTTAGACCGGCCAGTTGGGAGGCGCGCCAGCGGCGTTCGCCGGCGACGATTTCATAACGCTCGGCACCGGGCGTGTTGTTGACGGCGCGCACGAGAATCGGCTGCATGACGCCCTGGGCCTTGATCGAGGCGGCGAGTTCGGCCAGCGAGTCCTGATCCATGTGGGTGCGCGGCTGGTATTTGCCAGGTTTCAGGCGTTCGACCGGCAGGTTGCGCAGTTCGTCTTCGGGCTTGGCATCGCTGCCGGAGAGCAGCGCGTCGAGGCCGCGGCCGAGTCCTTTCATCTTGATCATGCTGCGGTCCTTTCGAGGATTTCCTGGGCGAGGGCGCTGTAGGCTTGGGCGCCCTTCGAGTTCTTGTCGAAGGCGATGACCGGCTTGCCGTAGGACGGCGCTTCGGCCAGGCGGACATTGCGCGGCACGATGGTCTTGTAGACCTTGTCGCCGAAGTGGCTTTCGAGTTCGCTGGAAACCTGCTGGGTCAGCGTGCTTTGGCCGTTGTACATGGTGCGCAACAGGCCTTCGATTTCGAGGCGGGAGTTGAGGTGATGGCGCACCTTGCGCAGCGTTTCGACCAAGTCGGACAGACCTTCCAGCGCGTAGTACTCGCACTGCATCGGGATCAGCACGGAATCGGCGGCGACCAGGGCGTTGACGGTCAGCATGTTGAGGGCTGGCGGGCAGTCGATCAGGACGAAATCATACTCGGCGTGGTTTTGCGCCAAGGCCTTTTTCAGGCGGTATTCGCGTTGGTCGAGCTCGATCATTTCGACTTCGGCGCCGGCCAGTTCGCGGTTGGCGGGGAGTATATCGAAGTCAAAAGCAGTCGCGATGCAGACTTCGAGCAAGGTCGCGGCGCCGATCAGCAGTTGATAGACGGTGGGCAGTGTTTCTTTCTTGGGTATGCCGGACCCGGTCGTCGCGTTGCCCTGCGGATCCATGTCGATGAGCAGGACGCGCTTGCCCTCGGCGGCCAGCGACGCCGCCAGATTGACTGCGGTGGTCGTCTTGCCGACGCCGCCTTTCTGGTTGGTTATGGCGAGTACTTTCATGACCCGGCTTTCAAAATGATCAAATGTCGTTCGGCATCCAGCCCGGGCACGCTGAGCGGGATGATTGATTCAACCGTGATATCGGCCGGCAGGGCCTTGAGTTCGTCGTCCGGTCGCACCCCTTTCATGGCCAACCAGCGACCGTTCGGGGCGAGCAGGTGGCGGGTCAGGCTGATGAAAAGGCCGATTTCGGCAAAGGCGCGCGAGCTGATCTGGGCGTATTGTCCGTGCATTTCCTCGACCCGGGCGTGGTGCACCGTAACATTCCTGAGCGCCAGTTCGATGACGGCTTGCTGCAGGAAGGTGGTTTTCTTTTGCACGGTGTCGACCATGCTGACGGAGAGTTCAGGTCGGGCAATGGCCAGCGGAATGCCGGGCAGGCCGCCGCCGCTGCCGACATCGAGCAGATTGCCGGCGCCGACATGGGGCAGGATGGCCAGCGAATCGAGCAGGTGGTGCGAGATGGCCTGGGCAGGATCGCGCAGCGCGGTCAGGTTGTAGGTCTTATTCCACTTGAGCAGCAGGTCGCGGAAGGCGAGCAGCTTGCTCTGCGCCTCGGCCGGCAGCGTAATGTCGAGGGCGGCCAGGCCGCTGGCGAGGGCGTTCTGACTCATGCGGCTTGCGACAGGTTGTGGCGCTTGAGGTGAATCAGCAGTAGCGAAACGGCAGCTGGCGTAATGCCCTGAATACGCGATGCCTGGCCGATGGTCTGTGGCTTGTGCTGGTTGAGCTTCTGCTTGACCTCGTTGGACAGGCCGGCGACCGTGGTGTAATCGAGATCGGCCGGTAGCGCGGTGTTTTCGTAGCTGGAAGACTTGGCAACTTCCTCGGCCTGACGGTCGATGTAGCCCTGATACTTGGCGGAGATTTCGAGTTGCTCGACGACCGCCGGGTCCATTTCAATTTTGGGCAAATTTTCCGGTTGACCGTGAAATTCGGCTTCGCCGCCGGTTTCGTGAATCGGCAGGGTGATGAGCGCTGCGTAGGACACCTCGGGCCGGCGCAGCAGTTCGAACAGGTTGTATTCGTGTTCGATTGGTTTGCCCAGTACGCGGATGCAATCTTCGGCCGGGGTCAGTTTGGGATTGACCCAGGTTGATTTCAGGCGTTCCTGCTCGGCGGCGATGGCGTCGCGCTTCCGGCTGAAGGCTGACCAGCGGATATCGTCGACCAGACCGAGGGCGCGGCCCTGTTCGGTCAGGCGCAGATCGGCGTTGTCTTCGCGCAGGCTTAGGCGATATTCGGCGCGGCTCGTGAACATCCGGTAGGGGTCGGAAACGCCGCGCGTGATCAGGTCGTCGACGAGCACACCGAGGTAGGCTTCGTTGCGTTTCGGGCACCAGCCGGCTTCGTCGCGCACGTAGCGGACGGCGTTGATGCCGGCCAAAAGGCCCTGCGCCGCGGCTTCTTCGTAACCGGTGGTGCCGTTGATCTGGCCGGCGAAGAACAGGCCGTTGATGGCTTTGCTTTCCAGCGTGTCCTTGAGGCCGCGCGGGTCGTAGAAATCGTATTCGATGGCGTAGCCGGGGCGCAGGATGTGCACGTTTTCCATGCCGCGGATCGAGCGGACCAGCGCCAGCTGAATGTCGAAAGGCAAGCTGGTCGACACGCCGTTCGGGTAAATCTCGTGCGTGGTCAGGCCTTCCGGCTCAAGGAAGACGTTGTGCTGGTTCTTGTCCGCGAAGCGGTGGATCTTGTCTTCGATCGACGGGCAGTAGCGCGGCCCGACGCCTTCGATGACGCCGGTGTACATCGGCGAACGGTCCAGCCCGCTGCGGATGATGTCGTGCGTCCGTTCGTTGGTTTCCGTGATCCAGCACGGCAGTTGGCGCGGATGCTGGGCGGCGTTGCCAAGGAAGGAAAAGACCGGCATCGGGGTGTCCGAGTGCTGCTCTTCCATCACCGAAAAATCGATGGTCTTGCCGTCAAGACGCGGCGGCGTGCCGGTTTTCAGGCGGCCTTGCGGCAGATTCAATTCCTTGAGACGGGCGGCCAGCGAATTCGAGGGCGGATCACCCATGCGGCCGCCGGTGTAGTTCTCCAGCCCGACGTGGATCTTGCCGTTGAGGAAGGTACCAGCGGTCAGCACAACGGCGCCGGCCATGAAACGAATGCCCAGCTGCGTCACGGCACCAACGACACGTTCGCCTTCGACGATCAGGTCGTCGCAAGCCTCGGCGAAAATGGTCAAATTGGGCTGATTTTCCAGTCGACCGCGGATGGCCTGTTTGTAGAGCACACGGTCGGCCTGGGCGCGGGTGGCGCGCACCGCCGGGCCTTTCGAGGCGTTCAAAATGCGGAACTGGATGCCGGCCTCGTCGGTCGCCGCTGCCATCGCCCCGCCCAGCGCATCGACTTCGCGGACCAGATGACCCTTGCCGATGCCGCCGATCGACGGGTTGCAACTCATCGCCCCGAGCGTGTCGAGATTGTGCGTCAGCAGCAGCGTGTTCGCACCCGCCCGGGCTGCGGCGAGCGCAGCCTCGGTGCCGGCGTGACCGCCGCCGACGACGATGACATCGAAACGGGTAGGATAGAGCATGAATTTGGCTTTGTTGCGGTGCAATAGCGGACTGCGGATTTTACTTCAGGGCGCTGAAATATCACAGGTTTTTGCCGGACCACCGTTCATGGAAACCACTCGGGGTTGAAGGCCATGCCCGATGCGTCACTGCTTTCGGGGCGCTGCCGTGCCGCCTTATTTTCCCGAGGTCAGGTTGGCTTTGCACCAGATGATGAAATCCGGGAGCGCTAGCGCCGGCGAGAACAGATAACCCTGGGCAAAGCGGCAGCCAAGAGCTTGCAGCTCATCGAGCGTTTCCTTCGTCTCGACCCCTTCGGCGACGATGGTCATCCCCAGTTTGCTGGCCAGTTGGATCACCGAGGCGATAATTTCGCGCGCCTTGTCCGAATCGACCACCTGCCGAACGAAAACCTGGTCGATTTTCACTTCCTGCACCGGTAGCCGTTGCAGGTAACCCATACCGGCGTAGCCGGTTCCGAAATCGTCGATCGACAGACGCAGGCCAAGCTGGCGTAGCCGGTTCAGGACATCCATGACCTGCCAGCTCTCCTCGATCATCATCGTTTCGGTGATTTCGAGCAGGAATTTCTGCGGTGGCAGATCCCAGGTCGCCAGCGCCTGGCCGATCATGTCCGGGAGTTCGACGTCGAGCAGATCGTTGGCCGAGAGATTGAGCGACAGCACGATGTCGATCCCTTGTTCAACCAGTTGCTTCTGGATTTGGGGCGCCTGATGCAGCAGCCAGCGATTGAAGGTCTGGCGCTCGCCAAGGCGGTCTATGGCTTCGAGAATGCGCGGCGGCGCCACCCATTCGCCGTTGCTGCGCTGCCAGCGCAACAGGGCTTCGGCACCAATACAGCGACCGCTGACGATGTCGACCTGTGGCTGCAGATAGAGCGCCAAGCCATGATTGTCGCTGAGCGCCTGGCGCAGTTCGGCGAGCAGTCCGTGCTCGTTTTCCCCCTCGGATTCCATCGATGGCTGGTAGGTCCGGATGTCGGGGCTGCCCTGTGCGGCAAGCAGGCGGGCGATACGCGCCGACTGCACGAGAAACAGCGCGTCGTCGCCATGGTCCGGCCAAATTGCAGCGCCCAAGGCCAGGCGGGGCAGGTGGCTGATGCTTCCGGTCTGGCCGGAAATAGCCATCAGGCTGTCGCGCAGGCGGATCATCGCCAGCATCGGGGCGGCGCTGCTGATCAGGTTGGGCTGGATAATCAGCCACTCCTCCTGGTTGACGGTATAGACGCGATCCTGTGGGCGTACTGTTGCCAGAATTTGGCGGCTGGCCAGAATGCGCAGCTTGTGGATGGCATCGGTCGATTGACGGAGGAGTTGCGGGTCAGGAACGATCGCCAGGGAAATGATGCCGAGTTGGCGTTCCGCTGCATTCTCCCGGATCATTTTGGGCAGATCGGCCAGGGCGCTGGCCAGCAGGGGAAGTCCCGTCGTCTGGTCGATACGGTCGCGCTGGCGGTTGACGAATGGGCGAGGACGCATGTCAGGTCAGATAGAACTCGCCGGGATCGATTCCGTAGGCATTGGCCGGCAGGGCGTGCAGGATTCGGTAGGGGGCGCCGGTTGGGGTCAGGGGATCCATGATCAGGTCGAGTGTGATCGGATGGCGCTCGATGCTCTTGTCCGGGCCAAGCAGGATCATCAGGCGCGGCTTCAGGCGGCGTACCTGGTTTTGTTGAATGACGACGCCAACCTCGCCGGTATTGAGTTCGACCAGGCTGCCGATCGGATACAGGCCGATGCACTGGATGAACTGGTCGATGACCGCGTCGCGGAACTTGGTACCGCGCATGCGAATCAGCGCTTCCAGTGCCTTTTGCGACGAAATGGCTGTGCCGTAGGCCCGGTCGCGGGTCATCGCACAATAGGTATCGACGACGCCGGCCAGTTCGCCGTGAAAGGAAATCCGCTCGCCTTTCAAGCGCCGGGGATAGCCGCTGCCATCAGCCCGTTCGTGGTGACTGGCCACGATCTCCAGGATGTGGTTGGGGAACACTTCCTGGCCGAGCAGCATTTCGAGTGAGCTGGCGACGTGGGACTGCACCAGCCGGTACTCTTCCTCAGTCAGGTTGTCGGGTTTGTTGAGGATCTCGGTCGGGATGTCGATCTTGCCGATGTCCTGCATCAGCCCGGCCACGCCGACCTGCTCGATGAGCTTGGAAGAAAGGCCAAGGAAACGGGCGAAAACCATCAAGTGCACCGAAACATCAAGGGCGTGATCGTATGAATACTGGTCGGTCGAGCGCAGGCGGGCCAGCCAGATCATCGCTTCCGGGTTGCGTTCGACGCTGCGCGCCATGGCGGAAACCTGCTTGCCGATCTCGTTGAGCGATATGGTTTCAGCGCTGGCAATGGCATCGCGGATTGATTTCAGCGTTCGCTTGACGTCATCGACGATCGGCGCCGAATAGAGCAGCTCGGCTTCCAGATGGCTTTGCTGGTCGGTCGAGTCGAGCTCGGGCGAATAGCGGTAGCGGCGTAGTACGGGCTCCATGCGCAGGTGGCGACAGATCGATGCAAAGTCGTTCGGCTGAGCATCGCTCACTTGCCGAAAAACAGGCAGGGCCCCTGGCTGGCGAGGTGCGTCGCGGCCGTGGTCACGCGGCGCATAGGCGTCGCCGAGCGAACGGCTACGATCGACCGTGACCTGTTGGCAATGTTGCTGCAAGGTGGCGATCTGGGCTTCGTTTTCGATCAGCAAGCCCTGCATGGGAAATGGCGTCTCGATCCAGGGGCGGTCAAGGTCGCTGACGAACATGCCGATCTGGAGGTCAAGGGTGAGAACAGTTGTTTTGTGCGACATTCCGGCCGGTTTGTGCGATCGATGCCAAGGATGGAACAATAACACGCGACTTTGCCCTGGACAGCCGGTTTGCATATGCCTTTCACCCTCTTTGTGCCGAATTACCGGGGCTTTTTGCCGATTCCTTGCCCTGTCCGGTGAACTCAAGTAAGTTTGCATAATGAGTACAAGCCAAGCCAAAGGGCCCAGCCCTCTCGACAACGACGAGATGCTGCTGGTTTTGCAGCAGTCGCTGACTAAAAAGAGGGTCCTGATCGTCGATCGCCATTCGCCGGCGCGCGATTCCCTGCGCCTCATGCTCGGTGCGCTCGGCGTGACGCTGGTACACGGGGCCGGCAATTCGGCCGAGGTCATCCGTCAGGTCAAGACCAACCGTTTCGACATCGTGCTTTCCGACTTCGTCCTCGACGACGGCCGGGACGGCCAGCAACTGCTCGAAGAACTGCGCCACGCCCACCTCATCCCGTTGTCGACGGTGTACATGATCATCACCAGCGAGCGCGGTTACACCAACGTCGTTTCGCTGGCCGAGCTGGCCCCCGACGATTACCTGATCAAGCCGTTTACCGCCGAGCAGTTGAAGGCCAGGCTGGTCCGATCAATCTACAAAAAACACGTGTTGCGGCACATCTACGAGCAAATCGAGCGCGGGGCCCTGCAGGAAGCCATCGTCGCCTGTGATCGCGTCATTCATCAGCAGCCGCAATACATGTACGACGCCCTGCGGTTCAAGGGCGATCTGCTGCATACGTTGGGCAAGACCCATGAGGCCGAAGAGATTTTCCGGCGTGTCCTCGAAGGGCGCGTTGTGCCCTGGGCCAAGATGGGGCTGGCCATGGCCCTGCGCGACCGGGGGGCGCTTGACGAGGCCGAACAGCTGGCCGAACAGGTCACGGCCGAGGCGCCTGACTACCTGTCGGCCTACGATTTCCTGGCCTCGGTGCACGAAGCCCAGGGCAAGCTGGAGGCGGCGCAGCAGACCCTGCAGCGGGCGGCCGATGCTTCGCCGCACAATACCGTTCGGCAGCGGCTGGTCGGCGACGTGGCGGCCCGCAACAACGATTTGCTGGCGGCCGAGAAGGCTTACGGCAAGGTTATCGAGCGCAGCAAGGGATCGAGCCTGCGGACGGTGGACGACTTTGCCAACCTGTCGCGCGTGCTGGTCGAGCGGGGTAACGTCAGCGCCTCGCGCAAGATTTCGGCGGAGATGAAGCGCGAATGGCGCGGCGACATGCAGGCTGAGCTGGCGGCGCTGGTGACCGAAAGCCTTTGCCTGAACAGCGAAGGCGCGGCCGACAAGGCCCAGCATCTGGTTGATCAGGCGCTGGCCTTGCAGAAAATGATCGTCGACGAGGCGGCCGAAAAAGGCAAGCATGTGTCGCAGCGGCTGGCGGTCGATCTGGCCCACGCCTGCTACGCCACCGGCAAGGAAGGCGAGGCGACGAAGATCATGCGTCAGGTCGCTGCCGAAAACCATGAGGATGCCCACCTCATCAACCACATCACCAGCGTCTTCGAAAAAACCGGCCAGCCCGATGCCGGCAAGGCGATGCTCGACCAGGTTGGCAAGGAGATTGTCGAACTCAACAACAAGGGCGTTCTGGCAGCCCGCAGCGGCGATCTGGAAGGTGCCGTGAAGTTGCTGATCCAGGCCGTCGAGCAAGTGCCCAACCTGCAATTCCTGGTCAATGCCGCCAAGGCCATTTTCGCCTTGATGGACAAGAAAGGCTGGGATGCTGAACTGGCGGCCCGGGCACTCGACTACCTGCAGCGCGCCCAGCGCAAGGACCGCAAAAGCGCCAAGGTGGCCTCGGCCCGCGAACTGTACGTCACGGTCGCCAAGAAGTACGGAATTGCCACCGACAAAACCTGAATAGTCGGCGCGGCAACATTTTGAAACCATTTAGTTGCCCCGCTGACTCATCCTTTCTCGTGCTGGCGCGTTGATTACACAGCGGTCCGCCTTTTCGTGCGGGCGGCGCTTTCCCTTCGGGAGTCCACGATGCTGCAATCCCTGCAAAAAATACTTGTCGCACTGACCATGGCGGTTGCCCTGCCCGCCCTGGCGCAGAGCGATCCACCGGCCCGCGTCGGGCGCCTGGCCTATTTTGAAAATCAGGTCGATTTTCGGGTTGACCGTGGCGATGAGGGCGGCCCGGCCACGCTCAACTGGCCAATCAGCAGCGGCGCCGTTCTCGAAACCGGGCAGCGCGGCCGGGCCGAGGTGTGGATCGGTTCCACCGCCTATCGGCTGGCCGACGACAGCCAGGTCGAGTTTCCTGTCGTCGACGATGCACGGGTCGATGTCCGCGTCAGCGGCGGCAGCCTGGCGGTCAGCATCCTCGACCGCGATCAGGTCGATGACGTGGTGATCGCCACGCCCGATGGCAATGTCCGTTTCCTGACGCCGGGGCGCTATCGCATCGACGTCTTCGCTGATCGCAGCGAACTGAGCGTGCAGGCCGGCCGCGCCGTTTTCGATGACGGCCAGCGGGCGACACCGGTTGCTGCGGGCCAGAAGGTCAGCCACTGGAGCGATGGCAACGAGCAGCTCGATGCCGACCGCAGCAACGATGCCTTCGACCGCTGGGTGGCCAATCGCGAGAATGTGACGCTGGCCAGCCAGTCCCGCCGCCACGTTTCGCCGCACATGACCGGCTACCAGGACCTCGACGCCTACGGCGACTGGCAGACGGCGCCCGATTACGGTTCCGTCTGGTATCCGCGCGCCGTGGCCGACGACTGGGCGCCCTACCGCTATGGCCGTTGGGCCTGGGTCGCCCCCTGGGGCTGGACGTGGATCGACCAGGCGCCGTGGGGGTTTGCCCCCTTCCACTACGGCCGTTGGGCAATCATTCATGGCCGCTGGGGCTGGGTCCCCGGCCGCCTCGCCGCTCGCCCGGTTTACGCGCCGGCCCTGGTCGCCTGGATTGGCAACCCGGGCTGGAGCGTTGGCTTCAGCTTCGGTGCCGCCCCGGCCGTCGGCTGGTTCCCGCTCGCCCCGCGCGAAGTCTATGTGCCGGGTCATCGGCACAGTTCCAACTATGTCCGCCAGATCAACGTCATGCACGTACACGACGTCAAAATTATCGACCGCGCGATGCGTCCCGGCGGGCATGCCCCCTTTGCCCACCACGCCTTGCCGCGTGCCGTGACGGTTGTTCCAGCCAATCTGGTCCGCGAAGGCCGGTCGATCACCTCACGCGAAATTCAGCGGCAGGAGCGCCCGGCGCTGGGCCGTGCCCCGCTGGCCCGTTCCGCACCGAATGCCGACTGGCTGGCTCCTGCCCAAGGTGCCGTTCGTCCGCGCAACGACGAAAGACGCGAACCGATCAACCGGCCACGCCGCGATGTCGAATCCCCGCGGCTCAATGTCCAGGAGCGCGGCGCTCCGCGGTCAGAACCGATGCCGCGCGGTGCCGATCGCCCGGCTTTCCGTCAGCCGACGCCGGAAGCCGGGAATGCACGCGACAGCGAAACGCGCCGTGAAAACGGGCGCGGCTTCCCCGACATGCGCCCGGGAATTGAGAATCGTGGGCGTCCGGTTGAAGTTGCACCAGCTCCCACGCCACAACGTCGCGAGGCTGTGCCGCCGGAAATTCGCCGGCCAGTGCCGGAAGCTGGTCAGACTCAGCAATTCGACGGGCGCCGTGGCGGGTTCCGCCGCCCCGGAGACGGGCAGCCTGCGGTCGAAGCCGGCAAGATGCCGGGGGATGAACCGCCGGTCCGCCGTGAGATATCGCCGCCGGAGCAGCGTCAGGCAGCGCCCGATGCAGGCAGATCACCGCCGGCCGATGCGTCACCGATACAGCGTCGCGACGGTTTCCGCCGTCCGGGTGAAGCGCGTCCCGAATCGGAGATGCGTGGCCGCTCGCCAGAGGCAGCTCCGGTGCCGATGCGTCGCGACACGCCGGCGCCCGAAATGCGTAGCGAGGAGCGTCAGCCGCGGCCGATGATGGCGCCGCAGGAAAGAGAGCCGCGTCGCGAAGTGCGGGACATTCAGCGCATCGAACGTCCGGCACCACCGCCCCGCGAACGCGAAGCGCCGCAACCCATGCGCCAGCCGGAAATGCAGCGGCCGGCTCCGGAAGTCAGGATGCCCGCCCCGCCACCGGTACGCGAAATGCCGCAGCCGCGCGCCGAACCGCCGCGCCAGGAGTTCCGGGCGCCAGCTCCGGCCCCCATGCCGATGCCGCAGCAACGGGCTGAGCCACCGCGCCAGGAATTCCGGGCACCTCCTCCAGCCCCGGCCCCGATGCCCCAGCCGCGCGCCGAACCGCCACGTCAGCCGGCGCCGCAAGGCGGCCCGCAGCCGGAGAAACGTCGGCATCAAGGTGATGGAGACGACCATCGTGGGCGTTAAACGCTGAATGTGGTGACCGGGGCCGCGGCTGGCCCCGGTTACGCGTCGTTCGGCGGCCCGCTTGCCGGTACCGGCAAAGCGCGGGAATTGGCGCTCAGAGTTGCCTTCGCACCAGCCGGCGGCTCGATCGGGCGTGATAAAGTCCGTTTTTTGCCTACGCCAGGAACAGCCATGTTTTCAGGAATCATCGCGGCAGTCGGCCGCATCACTCACCTCACCCCGCGTGAAGTCGGCTACCGTCTGCATGTCGAAGGCGGCGGCCTCAAGCTCGACGATGTTTCGCTTGGCGATTCGATCGCCCACAACGGCGTTTGCCTGACCGTGGTGGCCAGGGAAGGCAATACCTTTGCCGTCGATGTGTCGCCGGAAACCTTGTCGTGCACCGTCGGGCTCGATGCACCCGGCCCGGTCAATCTGGAAAAGGCGCTGCGCCTCAACGACGTGATCGGCGGCCATCTGGTATCCGGCCACGTCGATGGCGTCGGCGAAGTGCTGCGCTTCGATCCGGTCGGCGACAACCGTCTGCTCGAAATCCGCGCCCCGAAGGCCATCGCCAAGTTCATCGCGCGCAAGGGCTCGATCGTTGTCGACGGCACCAGCCTGACCACCAACGAGGTTAACGGCACCGATTTCACCATCAACCTGATCCCGCACACGCTGGAGAACACCACGCTCAATCGGCTCCAGCCGGGCAGCAAGGTCAATCTCGAAGTGGACCTGATCGCCCGCTACTGCGAGCGTCTGCTCGCTGCCGACCGCGAGTAAGACGATGCCGGGCCGAATCCTTGTCGTAGCGCTGCTCACCGCTCTGCTGGGCGCTTGCGCGGCCTATGACGGATTCGGTCTGCAACCCGGAACCGCGCGGGTCGAGGACATGGAGCGCGTCATGGGCCAGCCGGCCGTGCGCTGGAATGAAGCCGATGGCGGCGAGACGCTGGTCTACCCGCGCGGCCCGATGGGCTATCACACCTATTTCGTCCGTATTGATGCCCGGGGCACTGTGCTGAGTCGTGAAAACGTGCTCGATACCCGGCACTTTGCCCGCATTCAGGCGGGCATGACGGCAGACGAGGTGATGCGCATCCTGGGGCCGTCCGTTGCCGCGTGGACCGTTTATTTCAAGGCGCGTGACGAACTGGTCTGGGAGTGGCGTTATTGCGACGACTGGAACGAACCGGCCCGTTTCAACGTGTTGTTCGATGGCACCTCGCTGCGGGTGCGCTCAACCCTGGCCTCGCCTGAAAGTTTGCGCGGTAGTTTCGGTGACGATGACCGCCGTGGCTGGTGCAGCCACTGAATTTGCCCGCCGTGGCGAATCCTCGCTTGAAAAACCACCCCCCCGCCCCCATAATTCTAAGCATGGTTGTAATTCCGGCAATCTGGAGGCGTTCTGGACAGGGGTTCGATTCCCCTCACCTCCACCTAAGCGCATTGTGGTGTGTTTAGTTGGGGGTGTACTGGCTTCGACAGGGCGGGCAAAGGTGCGCAGGCAACTCGTCAGGCGATCGACGTTAATGAAGCAAATCCATAATTGCCAATGATGAGCAATTCGCTATTGCCGCCTAAAAACGGTTAGCCGGGGCTGCTAGAGCCTTGTTACCAAAGATAGCCGGCGGGGACTTCGGTCCCCGTCGTCACGTCCGGGGCGCCTGTTTCGCTGCCTTTTCCGGATGCTCCGCATTTCGCCGCGCTCCGGTGACGCCTACGGTCAACCGGAAAAAACGGCCAAAAATGAAATCCTTGCCGTTGATCTGGCGCGCTAGCGCCTAGTTGTCCAGCCGGAAAACCACGGGCACGATGACCGTCGCCTCGATGGCCTCATCGCCGCGCCTGGCCGGCACGAAGCGCCAATGTGCCACGCCCTGTCGCGCCGCCTCGTCCAGCCGGTCGAAATTGCTGCTTTTTTCGATGTCGACCGCAGCAGCGCGGCCGTCCGGCATGACCCGAACCCTGAGCAGCACCTTGCCTTCCTCGCCTAGCCGCCGCGAAAGCGATGGGTATTTTGGTTCCGGATTGTTCAGGTAAGCGGCGTTGAAGCGGGCGGCGGTGACCGCCGGCTGGGTCGAACTGGCAGCTGGCGCTGCGGCCGGTAGTGAAACGGGCGGGGCGCTGACCGGGGCGGGCACTGAAAATGTCGGTGGAGCGCTGGCTTGTTCCGGCGCCAGGGCGATGACCGGACGCCCCGTCTGGGCAGGCTTTTCCCGGGGAACCGGCTTTGGCGCCGCGACCTTTTCCGGTGGCGCCGGTGGTATGGCCTGAACCGCCGAAACGCGCTCGGTCAGCTGGACTTGCACCGGGGCAGGTGGCGTCACTTCGAGTTGGTCGACGCTCAGCGTCAGCGGATAGAACAAAACCAGTCCGTGCAGGGCCAGCGCGATCAGCAAATAGCGACCGCTATGCAGCCATCCGGGGGGTTTCGGCTGAGGGAGAGGGGCGCCGGCAGACATCTTCCGATTATATCCGTGGCCCCTGTGACAATTTGCCGCATCGGCAAGCCGGGCCTGAATGCTTAGAATCCATACCTCGTTAAGTTTCTGTTTTTCAACGTTTTTTGATATGGATCAAGCGCCTCCCGTGACTGCGGTTGTTTTGCCTCCACTCGACTGCCGGGAACAAGCCTTGTCTCGTGGCGAACGCCTGGCGAACGCGACGATGGTCGTGTTGTTGCACGCCATGCTGGGGTACGCCATGTTGTACGTCTCGGTCAAAAACGACTTGATCCAGTTGCCGCCCAGCATCAGCGTGCGCTTGCTGCCGATGATAGAAGAGAAGCCGGAGCCGGCCAGGCCATTGCTGCCCCCGCCCAAGCCGCAAGTGCGCAAGCAACCGGTCGCCCAGCCGCAGCCGGTTCTCGCCGTGGCCAGCCCGACGGCGACGAGCAGCTTTGCCGTGGCGCCGCAACCGCCGGCCCCGCCGCCCCAGCCGGTCGTCGCTCCGCCGGCACCAGCGCCGGTGGCCGTCGTCGCCGCCCGTTTCGATGCCGATTATCTGCACAACCCGAAGCCGGTTTACCCGGCGCTGTCGCGGCGCATGAACGAAGAGGGCAAGGTTTTGCTGAAAGTCCGCGTCAGCGCCCAGGGAACGGCGCTCGACGTGGCCATTTCGAAATCGAGCGGCTTCCCGCGGCTCGATGCCGCGGCTGTCGACGCCGTCACCCGCTGGCGTTTCGTGCCGGCCCGGCGGGGCGATGAAGCAGTTGATTCTTCGGTGATCGTGCCAATCACCTTCGCATTTGAGTAGGAAAGGGAAAACATGAACTCGCAAATGGGCCTCGCCCACTTCTGGAGCCAGGGCGACCTGGTTACCCACATTACGGCGGTGATCCTCGCCGTGCTGTCGCTGGCCTCGTGGTCGGTGATTCTGAGCCGGCTGATGTCGGCCTGGCGCGCCTCGCGCTCGCAGGAAAGGGCGCTGGCGGCCTTCTGGGATGCCAACTCGCTGCCCGAAGCGCTCGAAGTCCTGCGCCGCGACGATCCTTCCGGGATTTTCGCCGGCCTGGCGCTGACCGGCGCCCATTCGGCCCAGGCGCACCAGCAGAACGCCGCCCGCGGTATCGGCGCCGGGGTCAATGCCAGCGAGTTCGTCACCCGCTCGATGCGCTCGCACATCGTCAATACGCAGGCGCGCATCGAACGCGGCCTGACCTTCCTTGCCTCGGTCGGGTCGACCGCGCCCTTTATCGGCCTGTTCGGCACCGTCTGGGGCATCTACCACGCGCTGGTCGGCCTTTCCGGGGCGACGCAGGTGGTCCTCGACAAGGTGGCCGGCCCGGTTGGCGAGGCGCTGATCATGACGGCGGCCGGCCTCTTCGTCGCCATTCCCGCCGTGCTCGCCTACAACGCCTTCACCCGCGCCAATCGCCTGGTCGCCGTGCAGCTCGACGGCTTCGCCCACGACCTGCACGCCTACCTGACGACCGGCGTGCGCGTTGGTGGCAACGTCAATTTGGTCGATATCGGCGCCGCCCGCGCCAGCCGGCAGGTCTGATCATGGCCTTCGGAAGCTTCGACGAAGCCGGCGTGACCCAGCCGATGGCCGAAATCAACACGACCCCGTTGGTCGACGTGATGCTCGTGCTGCTGGTCATTTTCATCATCACCGCGCCGCTTTTTCATCAGGCAGTGCCGATCGATCTGCCGCAGGTCAATGCCACCAAGCTCGACGACAAGCCGGAAGTGATCCAGCTCGCCATCGACGTCGACGGCAAGGTTTTCTGGAACGGCGAAGCCATCCACCGCGACGCGCTCGACGCCCGTTTTGCCGCCGCCAGTGCCCGCCAGCCGGAACTGCACCTGCGCGCCGACCGCAAGGTGGCTTACGAAAAGGTGGCCGATGTCATGGCCGCCGCGCAGCGCGCCAGCATCGTAAAAATTGCTTTTCTGACCGAAGCGGCGCGCTAGACGCCGTCTTTCAACGCCCGGCACCGGGCGATTTATTGGGGTTCATTGCGTGAATAACGGGATTTTCAGATTCAGCGGTATTTTCCTGGCGCTCGTCGCCGCCTTTACACCGTTGCCAGCCGCCCAGGCGGCCGAGCCGGAAAACGACAAGCAGCTCGGCGAAATGGTCATCAAGAGCGACAAGCCTGCCGTGCCGGCCAATGTGCCGTCGACTACCGAGAGCGTGACGGCCCGGCAGATCGCCGAAAGCGTCAATTCGGTGTCCTCGGCCGGTGCCCTGCAATACGTGCCTAGCGTCCATGTCCGCGAGCGTTTCATCGGCGACGTCAATGGCGGCCTGGCGATGCGCATGTACGGCGTCAATTCCAGCGCGCAGACGATTGTTTACGCCGATGGCCTGCTGCTCTCCAATTTCCTGACCAACAGCTGCTGCCCCGGCCCGCGCTGGGGTGTCGTGTCGCAGCACGCCATCGACCGGGTCGACGTCATGTATGGCCCGTTCTCCGCACTCTATCCGGGCAATTCGGTGGGCGGCGTCGTGCTCATGACGACCCACATGCCGAGCAAGCTCGAAGCGCATGCCCAGATCGATATCTTCAACGAGCGTTTCAAGCTCTATGGCACCGACGACAACTTTACCGGCGGCCATGTCGCCGGCACCGTCGGCAACAAGGTCGGCGACTGGTCGTTCTGGCTCAGTGCCGATCGTCTGGACAACGATAGCCATCCGACCGATTTCACGGCAGCCACCGCCAAGACCGGCGCCCCGGCGGCGGCTGGCCAATACACCGAGGTCACCGGCGCCCACGTCGACCGCAATATCGCCAACGCCACCCGTGTCAATACGGCGGCGACCAGCGCCGATCACACCATCAAGAACAACGGCACGCTCAAGCTGGCCTACGATTTCTCGCCGTCCGTTCGCGCCACCTACACCTTCAACGTCTGGCAAAACACCTCCGACAAGCTGGTGGACAGTTATTTGCGCGATGCCGCGGGCAATACGATCTATGGTTCGACTTCGACGGCCGGTGCCTATCGCTACCTGCGGATCAATGGTCTGGATTATTCGGTGACGGCGCCCAGTGTCAGCCATGCCGAAGCCGAGTACTACATGCACGGACTGTCGGTGAAATCGGAGACTGGCGGCACCTGGGACTGGGAGCTGACGGCCAGCCTCTTCGACCAGAGCAAGGACGTGACCCGCGCTTCGTCGGGCAATTTCGGCACGACGCCGAGTACGGCGGCGACAGCAGGCACGCTCACCATCCTCGACGGCACCGGTTGGCACAATCTGGATCTGCGCGGCGAATGGCGCCCTGGCGGCAACCGGCAGAGCGAGCATCAGGTCAGCTTTGGCTTCCATACCGACAGCTACACGACCAGGTCGGATCAATACACGCTAGGTGCCGGCAACTGGCAGAGCAGCGCGGCCGGCGCCCTGAACACCAATTCGCGCGGCGTGACCTCGACCGATGCGATTTACCTGCAGGATGCCTGGCAGATGACGCCGAGCTGGAAGCTGGTGGTCGGCGGCCGAGCCGAAAAATGGACAGCCTCGGACGGCAGCAATTACGCCAATGGCAGCAACGTGAGCTATGCGGACAAGACGGTGCAGGCCTTCTCGCCCAAGGCCTCGCTGACCTGGCTGCTCTCCGACGACTGGTCGCTGCGTGGTTCTTACGGCCGCGGCGTGCGCTTTCCGACGGTCAATGAACTGTTCAAGAATGTCGGCATCAAGACGAGCAGCGGTGGAAACCCGACCCCGGCCGAGATTGCCGCTTTCCCGGCGCCGTACAATGTCGCTTTGACCAATAACCCGAATCTCAAGCCGGAGACGGCCGAATCCTGGGAGTTCGCCCTCGAGCGCTTCCTGCCCAACGGCCTGTGGCGGACCTCGCTGTTCGGCGAGGAAAAGCGCAATGCGCTGGTCTCGCAAAGCGACGTGACGACCCTGCCCGGCTTCAGCATCAGCAGCGTGCAGAACATCGACCGGGTGCGCAGCTATGGCGCCGAAACCTCGCTGCAGTCGCGCGATCTGCTGATCAATGGCCTCGACCTGTCGGGCAGCATTGCCTACATCCATAGCCGGATTGTCGAGGACAAGGCCAACCCCGGGCTGGAGGGCACGACGTTGCCGCTCATCCCCGTCTGGCGCGCTTCGCTGCTCGGCGTTTACCATGCCTCGGACGCCCTGTCGTACAGCCTCGGCTGGCGTTACAGCGGACGGCAGCACAGCGGCCTGGCCAACGCCACGACCGGGGCCTATCCCGATCCCAACCCGAACGTCTATGGCGGGCGCAGCAGTTTCAGCGTTTTCGACGTCAAGCTGCGCTACAAGATCGACAAGCAATGGTCGGCTTCGCTGGGCATCGACAACATCGGCAACGTCAAGTACTACACGCTGTACCCTTACGCCCAGCGAACCCTTTTTGCCGGCATCAAGTTCGATCTCTGATCCATGCGAGGCGACATGAAACACTTCGACGCTTTCCTTCGAGCCCTGCTCCTCGGGCTCGGCCTGCTCGCCACGGCAGCCATGGCGGCCGACGCCATGCCCGCCATGGCCAAGAAGGCGCGGCCGGAACTCGGCTCATCGGCCGCCTTTGCGCCGGACGGCAGCCTGCTCGTGGCCGCCAGGCAAGGCGAGCACGTGATGCTTTACCGCAGCGCCGATGAGGGCAAAACGTGGTCGGCACCGCTTGCCGTCAACGCCCAGCCGGAGGCCATTTCGGCCGATGGCGAGAACCGCCCGAAAATCGCCTTCGCGGCCGATGGCGGACTGCTCGTTTCGTGGACGCATCCTTTCCCCAAGCCGAATACCGGCGCCGTCCGTCTGGCGCGCTCGGCCGACGGCCAGCGTTTCTCGCCGCCGCTGACCGTGCATCAGGACACGGCGATCATCACGCATCGCTTCGAATCGATGCTGGCCCTGCCCGACAACCGGGTCATCCTGGCCTGGATCGACAAGCGCGATCTCGAGTCGGCCAAGGCGAGCAAGACGCCCTACCGCGGGGCGGCGATCTACGCGGCTATCTCGACCGACGGCGGGCGCAGCTTTCAGCCCGAATACAAGCTGGCCGACCATTCCTGCGAATGTTGCCGGGTGACCAGCGCCATTGACGGCGACGGTGCGCCGCTCTTCATGTGGCGCCACGTTTATGCGCCGAACGAGCGCGACCACGCGATTACCCGCCTGAAGCCCGACGGTACGGCGGAGAGCGTGCAGCGCGCCACCTTCGACCGCTGGAAGGTGGACGGCTGCCCGCACCACGGCCCGTCGCTGGTCGTCGATGAAAAGGGCGTCCGCCACGCCGTCTGGTTCAACCAGAAGGACGGCGAGGGCCGCGTCTTCTACGGTCGACCGGAAATTTCGGGCAAAAATGAAATCGACGGTCAGCGTCCGGTCGGCGGCCCGCGCGCGGCCCATGCCGACATGGCGGCGGCTGGCGGCAAGCTGGCCATCGCCTGGAAGGAATTCGACGGCGAGCGGACGCAATTGCGCGCCATGGTTTCCAGCGACGGCGGCCAAAGCTTTACCGATATCGCCCTCGCCGCTACCGACGGCGCTTCGGATCAGGCCCGTGTCATCCGCCGCAAGGACCAGCTTTTCACCTTCTGGCGCACCGAACAAGAAGGTTTCCGTTTATTCCCGCTGCCATGATCCGTCGATTTTTACCCCTGTTTTTCCTGCTCGCTGCTGGCCCGTTGGCCGCTGCCGATTTCACGCCGCTTGATCGCCTGACAGCAAAAAAATTGCTCAGTCCGGAAAGCCACCAGCAAGCGACCATCGTCGCCCTGTGGTCGTCCGACTGCAACTACTGCAAGAAAAACCTCAAACTGCTGTCCAGCCTGACCAAAAATAACAACAAGCTGCGCGTCATCACCGTTGCCGCCGAGCCAGAATCGGCCCAGCTCTGGCCGATGCTCAAGCCCTACGCGCTAAGCGGGCCAAGCTACGCCTACGGCAGCGACAACCCGGAGGCCATTGCCTATGCCATCGACCCGAAATGGGGCGGCGAATTGCCGCGGACTTTTCTCTTCGACGGGCGCGGCGGCAAAGCCGTTATCGCTGGTGTCGTCTCGACAGCCGCCGTTGAAAAGGCCACCGGCTTGCGTTTCTGAGCTTAGGCGGTAGCCGCCAGATCGACCCGGAAACTGCGTGTGGCGTGCACGCCTTCGACCTTGATCGGCAGCAGGACCTTGGTCCGTTCCAGCGTCTTGATGATGCGCGAGATGGTTTCGAAGCGCAGGTCGGTGATGTCGGCAATATCCTGCCGCGTCGGCAGCACGACCTGGCCGGCGCTGTCGGTGAATAGCCGGATCAGGCCAAGCACCCGATCCGCCGCTTGGCCGCCGCGCAGCGCAACAACTTCGGCCGCCCGTTGCTGGGCCTGGGCGAGCGAGGCAAGCAGCGATTCGCCGGCCAGCGCCCCGGCGCCTTCCGGCCATGGCGACAGCTGGCACTGGGTCAGTGCCGTGGCCGAAAAGGTGTAGCAGCCAAAGAGCAGCGTTTCGCAGCCGAGGATGTCGCCGGGGACGGCGAGGCTGGCAAATGAGGCGTCGCTCGCTGAGCTGACGTTGTCGAGCCGGACGACGCCACTATTGAGCCGCCAGGCAAGGCCATCGGCGCCGGCGTGGTAGATGCTTTCGCCGGCCGCCAGTTGGCGTCCGGCGCGCTGGGTGCCGGGAGGAATGCTACGGTCGACCGGAAAAAACAGGTTAATTTGAAATCTCCTTACCGGGCCATTCGCCGCCCCGATGCATGCCGGGGCGGCGAATGCCGTGGATGGGTCGATCAGAACTTGACGTTGAGGCCGGCATAGAACGAGCGGCCCATGCCGGGAACGGCGATACCGTAGGGCGTTGCCGTCGCGCTCATGGTCGTGCCCTGGCCGACATAGGCACCACCGAGCGGCAGGTAATAGAACTTGTCGAACAGGTTTTCGACGCCAAAGTCGATGCGGACGCTTTTCCAGGTGTAGCTGGCGCGCAGGTGGGTCAGGCTGTAGCCGGGGGTGCTGATTTCATTGCGAACGCTCGACACGTCATCTTTGCCTTGAACCGAGACGAATTCGATGGCGTTGTTCCAGCCACCCATTTGCTGGGTCAGCGACAGCTTGAGATTGAGCGGCATGATGTTGTAGAGATTGCCGCCGGTATCGCGGTTTTCGCCGCGTGTGTAGTTGAGCAAACCCTTCAGGCCGAATTCGCCGAATCCCGTGCTGGCCAGCGGCATGCGACCGGAGAGGTCGAGACCGTAGAGGCGGGCGGACTGGTTCATGTATTTGAGGACCACGAACTGGTTGCTCACCGGGGTCGCAGTGGCGGTATTGGAGGTGGCTGTCCACTGAATGGCGTCGATGTAATCGTCGACGTGGGTGTAGAACGGCGTGGCCTTCACTTCCCAGCGGCGGTCCGGGGCGTGGAAGTCGAAGGTGGCCGAGGCGGTGTAGGCCTTTTCCGGCTTCAGCTCGGGATTGCCAATGTAGCCGTTGCCGTCGCCGACAAAATTGTTCATCACCGCAGCCATCGTCCAGGTGGACCAGGTGTAGCGTTCGTACAGGTTGGGCGAGCGGACCTTGCGCGCGACGCCGAACTCGATATCGGTGGTCGTGCTGGGCGTGTAGCGGGCGAGGGCGGTCAGGTCGACGTTGTCATCATCGCGTTGGCGGTCGAGGGCATTGAAGGCGGTGGCATCGCGATACTGGAAGCCCGTCGCGGCCAGTGCTGTGTTGTAGCCACGGACGTCGCCGGCATCGCTGGAAACGCGCTCGTAGCGGGCGCCGAGCTGGGTCGTCCATTGCTTGCCGAAGCGGCCTTCCCATTCGGCGAACATGCCGAGGCGACCGCGCTGGCCATCGTTGATGTTCCAGAACGTGCCGGGCGACATACCGCCGCCTGATGGCGTCCACCAGTCGTCCAGCGTGTAGTGCTGGTAGAGCGCGCCGACACGCAGCAGGGTGTTGGCGCTGAGGTCGATGTCGGCCTTCAGATTGACGCCGGTCGTTGTGCTGGCTGAGTACATGGGCATGCCGGAGGCGCATCCCCCCGGAGCCGGTGTACAGGGTGCGCCGTTGTACGACGGGTTACCCGAGAAGTACCAGTACTTCTTGTCGGCGCCGAAGTCCATGAAATGGTCGACGTCTTCGTAATAGGCACGGGCTTCCAGCATGCCCCAGTCGAACTGGCCGAGGTAGCGCACGTTCACGCGTTTCTGCTCGTTGCCCAGCATGTCCATCCGCTGGTTCGGGTAGAGCTGCTCGGGGACGTCCTGATAGCCGAACTTGGCTTCGACGAGGTGGTTGCCGCCGCGCAGGGCGAAGCCGAGCGTGTGCGTTTGCGACTCGTAGGCAGTCGAGCCGACTTCGTCGAGCGGCAGTGTGTGGCCAAGGCGGCCGGTCGCGGTGGTGGTCTTGAAATTGCCGCCAGCCGTGTAGTTGTCGGCCTTGGTATAGGCGCCGGTGTAGCTGACGTTGAAGTTTTCGGTGGCTGCCGTGGCGCCGACATTGCCGCCCAGCGCGTTGTTGTTGCTGCGGAAGAAGGCACCGACCTCACCCTTGGTGAGCAGGCCCTGGCCGGGCGCGGCGAATTGGGGGGCGGCCGTTTCGGCGATGATGGTGCCGCCGATGCTGTCACCGCCGACACTGACCGGGGTGATGCCGGCGTAAACCTTGATCTGGCTGACGGCATTCGGGTCGAGGTAGGCGAGCGGCGGGTTCATGTGGTTCGGGCAGGTGGCGATGAAATCCATGCCGTCGACGCTGATGCGCAGGCGGTCATCGGCCAGGCCGTGGATGGAGGGCAGGCTGGAGACGCCGCCGGCGCCGTAGAGGCTGACGCCGGGGACATCCTGCAGCAGGGCGGCGGTGTCACGGGTGACGGCATGTTTGGCGGCGATTTCGGCTTGGCCGATTTGGCGTGGCGTGCTGGCTTCCGGAATCCGGCCGGCATTGACGACAACCTCGTTCAATGTGCTTTGAGCGAAGACGGCCGGTGAGGAAAAGACGACAGCCAGCGCGGCAGTCAGCGGACGAATGCGGTACCCCATGAAACTCTCCCTGAATTATTGGTATTTAAGCGCGCGCTAATTGTCCGGAAGTTGGGGGTGGCCGGGAATGCGACAAATTGTCGCGCGGCAATTTGTCTAATTCCAATGGAGGTAGTGGCACCGTAGGATTCCACGCTTGTTTTTTCGCCCAGGAGTCTGTCCATGTCAGGAATGCCGATCCGTTTTCTTGTCGCCCTTTGGCTCTCGGTGACCAGCCTTTCTGCCGTGGCCGGTACGGCCGACGACGACCTGCGTGTGGCGGCGATGGCGCACCGGGGTGGTGAGACCGGACGAGCCGTGGCGATCTGGCAGGACTGGGCGGCCAAGGGGAATGTGGATGCGGCGTACAACCTGGCGGTGATCCATCAGTACGGCGATGGTGTGCCGCTCGACTACGCGGTGGCAATGCGCTGGTACCGGCAGGCGGCCGAGCAAGGTGACAAGGTTTCGCAGATGCAGATCGGGCTGATGTACCAGATCGGTCAGGGCGTGGCGGCTGACGAAGCCGAGGCGCATCGCTGGTTTACGATGAATCGCAAACATCATCTGCACCACGAACATGAGCCGCAAATGGTCGCCTGGCGCCAGCAGGCGCTGGCCTTGATCGAGGAGCGCGATCGCCGCGAACAGGTGGCGGCTTCGCGGGCAAGCTCAGCCCTGGTTGTCGCCGAACTCCGGCGCCGGGCCGGGATGGATGCCGGGCGTCCGACCGAAACGGCGGTGCTGGAAGCGGCAACGACGATCCGTTGAGGACGGCCAGCATTTCAATTTTGGCGGTTTTTCCCGGTTGACCGTGGCATCCGCTTCGGCCGGTCATTTGGTGAGCCAGCCGTCCAGAATCCGCCTTAGCTGGCGGCGGTAACGCCGTTGAGCTTGTCGAGCGCTTCGCGCAGTTTGCCCGGCTCGTCGAGGCGCAGCATCTTGCGGACGTTGGGGGCGATATCGTTGACGTCGGACTTCAGGACGCGGTTCTTGACCTTCAGAATCTGCGACGGGTGCATCGAGAAAATGCGCAGGCCCATGCCGAGCAGCAGGCGGGTCAGGTCGGGATCGCCGGCCATTTCGCCGCACACCGAAACCGGAATCTCGGCTTTTTCCGCCATCGACAGCGTGTGGGCGAGTAGCATGAGCACGGCCGGGTGCAGCGGGTCGTAGAGGTTGGCGACCTGTTCGTCGGAGCGGTCGATCGCCAGCGTGTATTGAATGAGGTCGTTGGTGCCGATCGACAGGAAGTCGAGGCGGCGCAGGAAGATGCCGATGGCCAGCGCGGCGGCGGGGATCTCGATCATGCCGCCGACCTGGATGTTTTCGTCGAAGGTCACCTTCTCGCCGCGCAGGCTCGATTTGGCCTGTTCGAGCGCGGCCAGCGTCTGGTCGATCTCGTGAGCGTGGGCCAGCATCGGGATGAGCAGCTTGATCGGGCCGTGTTTCGAGGCGCGCAGGATGGCGCGCAACTGCGTCTGGAACATCCGCGGCTCGGCCAGCGACAGGCGGATGGCCCGGCGGCCGAGCGCCGGGTTGGTCTGCACGCGGTCGCCGGCGCTGTTGTTCGGGCGCAGGTCCTTGTCGTTGCCGAGGTCGAAGGTGCGGATGGTGACCGGCCGGCCGCCCATGCCCTTGACCACTTTCTTGTAAGCCTCGTACTGCTCGCGCTCGTCGGGCATGTCGCCGCGGTCGAGGAAGAGGAATTCGGTGCGGAACAGGCCGACCCCCTCGGCACCGCAATCCAGCGCCATCGGCACGTCGCCGGGCAGCTCGATGTTGGCGAAGAGCTGCACCGGAATGCCGTCAATGGTTTCCGATTTGGCCGTCTTGAGGCGCTTGAGCTTGTTCCTCTCGAGCTCGATCTGTTCCTTGCGCAGCTGGTACTCGTCCAGCACGCGCTGGTCGGGATTGACGATGACGACGCCGCGCATGCCGTCGACGATGAGCAGCTCGTTGTCGCGGATCAGGCCGCGGGCGTTTTCCAGGCCGAGCACGGCGGGGATCGCCATGCTGCGGGCGAGGATGGAGGTGTGCGACGTGGCGCCGCCGACATCGGTGATGAAGGCAGCGAAACGGTGGTCCTTGAAGGCGATGGTGTCGGCCGGCGAGAGGTCGTGGGCGACGATGATCAGCGCCTCTTCCTTCGAGTTCTTGGCTGCCTTGATGGTGGCGCGACGGGGGTGGCCGAGCAGTTCCTTGACGACGCGCTCGACGACCTGCACGACATCGAATTTGCGTTCGCGCAGGTAAAGATCGTCAAATTGTTCGAACTGGTCGACCAGATGCTCCATCTGCTGGACCAGCGCCCATTCGGCATTGCACCGGCGCTCACGGATGATGTCGCGCGGCTTGACCGCCAGTTCCGGGTCTTCGAGGAACATGGTGTGGATGTCGATGAAGGCATTGAGCTCGGCCGGCGCGTGCTCTGTGTTCTCCTTCATCTGGATGAGCTCCTCCTTGACCGCCTTGATGGCGTCGTCGAAGCGCTCGATTTCCTTGTCCAGCATGCGCGGTGCGAGGGTCAGGTGGGCCACCTCGAGCGTCGCATGCGACATGAGCATGGCCCGCCCGATGGCGATGCCGCCGGAAACTCCAAGACCGTGCAGGATGAAGCTCATGGCGGCTTATTCTCCCTCGCCGAAATAGTCGGCGATCAGCGCCAGCAGGGCTTCCATGGCTTCAGCTTCATCGGCGCCATTGGTTTCCAGCGTCACCTTCGAACCCTTGCCGGCGGCCAGCATCATGACGCCCATGATGCTCTTGGCGTTGATGCGGCGGGTGCCCTTGCTCATCCACACCTCGCACTTGTACTTGCCGGCCATCTGGGTCAGCTTGGCGGAGGCGCGGGCATGAAGGCCGAGCTTGTTGATGATGTCGGTTTCGGTAGTCAGCATATTTTTCAGTGGTCCAGCATGTTGATGATGCCGTCGCGGCCGCCATCGCGGGCACGAACGAGCAGGGTTTCCATGCCCTTGTCGCGGTAAGTCAGGGCGCGCAACAGCATGGGCATATTGACGCCGGTCAGACCTTCGACGCGGCCACGTTCCAGCAACTTTAGCGCAAGGTTGGCCGGAGAGGCGCCAAAAATATCGGTCAGGATCAGCACGCCGTCGCCCTTGTCGACCAAGGCGAGTATCTCGCGCGCCATGGGCAGGATGTCGAGCGGGTCATCCTGCGATGTGAGACCGAGCTGCATCACCTGCGGCGGGCGCTTGTTGAGCACATGGCAGACGTTCTGGACGAGCGCCTCGCCGTAGCTGCCGTGGGTGATGAGAAGGATGCCGATCATGCACGGGATTCTACCCCGAGCTTTTTACCGGCGGCTGACGATCAGTATGCCGATGACGACCAGCCCGGCGCCGGCCATCTGGGCCAGCGAAATCGCTTCGCCGAGCAGCCACCAGCCGAAACCGATAGTCAGAATCGGCCCGACCATGCCGAACAGCGAAGCCCGCCCGGCGCCAATCCGGCGAATCGCCGCCGACTGGGCGAAGACCGGGACGATGGTGGCGAACACGGCCATGGCCAGCCCCCAGCCATAGACCGGCAGCGGCTGGATGAAGGCGGTGATCGGGTGCGAAGCCGAGAAATGGGCCAGCGTGACGGCCGACGAAACGAGCATGGCCAGCGCCGAAAAGCGCATGGCGCCAAGCCGGGCGATCATCGTCCCGCTGCCCGACAGATAGAGCGCATACGAGACGCTGGAGCCGAAGACCAGCGCGCCGCCGATCCAGACGTTGCGGGCATCGCCGAGGCCAAGGTCGTGCACGAAGGCGAAGCCGATGCCGAGGTAGCACAGCGCCACGGCGATCACTTCGCGGCGGGTGAAAGGCTTGCCCTGAAAAAGCACGCCAATCAGGATGGTCAGCGTCGGATAGGTGAACAGGATCAGCCGTTCGAGGCCGGCCGAAATATATTCCAGACCCCAGAAATCGAGAATGCTCGCCCCGTAATAGCCGAGGCAGCCGAGAGCGAACAGCTTGAGCCAGTCGTCGCGCGTCAGGCTGGCGCCGGCCCGCTGCCCGGCCAGCCCGATCCACAGGAAAACCGGCAGCGCGAAACCCATGCGCAGGGCGAGCAGCGTGATGGCATCGACGCCATACGGATAGGCTAGCTTGACGAAAATTGCTTTCAGCGAAAAGCCGAGCGCTGCGATGAGCGCCAGACCTGCACCGTAAGCATTCGATTTTTCCAAAACCATTCCCGGGTTGATGTTGGCCAGATGCCATTAAAAACGCCATTGGCGCGACGGGCAATTGGTATTATCCAAACCAAGCATTCGTTATGGACGAAACCATGCGCTACGATCTACCCGACCTCCGGCTCGTCGCCGCCATCGCCGACAGCGGCAGCCTGACCCGTGCCGCCGAACAGGTCCATCTCGCCCCGTCTTCGGCCAGCCATCGGCTGACGCAGCTTGAAGCCGCCCTCGGCGTGCCGCTCTTCGCCCGCCATGCCCGCGGCCTGACGCCGACGGCGGCCGGCGAATCGCTGCTCCGCCACGCCCGGCAAGTCTTCGCCCAGCTCGAACAGATGCACGCCGATCTGGCGCCCTACGCCAGCGGCCTGAACAGCCAGGTGACCGTGTTTGCCAATACCAACGCCATCAACTGCTTCCTGCCCGAAGACCTCGGCGATTTCCTGCGCGAACATCCGCGTGTCCGGGTCAGCCTCGAAGAGCAGCCGAGTCCGGCCATAATCCAGGCCGTCGCGGCCGGGCAGGTGGATATCGGTGTCGTGGCGTCGGAGGTTGGGCTGACCGGCGTCGAAACGCGCCCTTATCGGCAGGACCGGCTGGTCCTCATCGTCGCCCCCGGCCACCCACTGGCCGACAAAAGCCAACTGGCCTTCGCCGATGTGCTGAGCGAACCCTTCGTCTGCCTGCACGCCGGCAGCGCCATTCACACCTTCATGATGAACCATGCCGCCCGCCTCGGCAGCCGGCTCGACGTGCGCATTCAAGTGCGCAGTTTCAGCGCGGTCTGCCGCATGGTGGCGGCTGGAGTCGGCATCGGCATGGTGCCGCGTTCTGCCACGGTCGACGGCATAAAAACGATAGAAATCACCGACCCGTGGGCGCCACGCGATCTGCAGCTATGCGTTCGTTCGCGCGCCGCGCTGAGCCCGGCGGCGGCCGCCCTTTTCGACCATCTGGCCGGCAAGGGCGGCACTGAAATTACAGCGGGCGCTTGACGGTCAGCGCGCCGCGAATCTGCCCCTTGCTGTAGCCGGTGGCCTGATCGTGCGGGTAGCTCTCGGCCAACTTGGCCTTGAGGCCGGCTTCCATGCCATCGGCCGCGCCGTGACACTTCAGGCAAACGTCACCGACCGGCAGCGCCTTCATGTAGCGGAAGACCTGCTTGCCGTCGATGCTGACGATCTCGCTCTTCTCCATCGTGTCGATCTTCTCGCCATTGGCGGCGCGGATATTGAAATCGGCCAACTGGCGAACTTCCCACAAATCCGGCGTGCCGCGCTCGGCGTTGCGCGTCTTGAGGCTGACGCGGCGGATGTCCCAGCCTGTTTCTTTACGCTTGGCCTTGATCAGCTCCGGCGCCTGTTCCTTGCACACGGGAATCGCGCCGGTAACGCCCTTTTCGGCAACGGCTTCCTGCATGGCGGCGACGACCTTGGGGACAACCGGTAGCACGGCTTTCTTGGTCTCGGCGGTCAGCGCGCCGATGTCTTGAGCCAGTGCAGGCAGGGCGGCAAGCAACAGGGCGACGGGGAGAAGTGCTTTCATGGCGGACTCCAATCTAAATCAGAAAACGCTTATTTTACGTCAGCTTGATGACAGTCTGGCGATTCCCCGCTTGGCCAGCCGCCCCGGCACCGCTCAGTCCTCGGGAGTGGGCTGAGCGGCCATGATTTGCGGCAGGTTCCCCTCGATCCAGTCGGCCAGCGCTTCGACCTTGAGGGCGACCTCGTGGCCGAGCGGGGTCAGGCTGTATTCGACGTGGGGCGGTACGACCGGATAGGCCTTGCGCGCCACAAAGCCGTCGCCTTCTAGCCATTTCAGGGTTTGGGCGAGCATGCGTTCGCTGACGCCGGCCGTCTTGCGGCGCAGGTCGCTGAAGCGGTGGGTGCCGCCGAGCAGGGCGACGAGGATGAGCACGCCCCAGCGGCTGGTGACGTGTTTGAGGACGTCGCGCGACGGGCATTTCTCGGCGAACAGGTCACCGCGGCGCATCTTGGCCGACAGCGTGGAAGATGCCTCGGCGACTTGGGTGCTGTCGTTGTGCATGGGTACTTACCTTTATGTGCGTACTTACTAAAAATTAGTATGGTTGATATTCTGCCATTTCTCCTCAACCAACCCAAGGAATTTCAACCATGATCGCCATCACCGGAGCCTCCGGCCAACTCGGCCGTCTTGTCATCGAAGCGTTATTGAAAAAATTGCCGGCTGCCGAAATCGTCGCTGCCGTGCGCAATCCGGATCGGGTCGCCGACCTGGCCACGCGCGGGGTGAACATCCGGCACGCCGACTACAACCAGCCGGCGACGCTGGAAGCCGCCTTTCGCGGGGTGGACAAGCTGCTGCTCATTTCTTCGAGCGAAGTCGGCAGCCGCCTCCCGCAGCACCGCGCCGTCATCGAAGCGGCCAGCCGCGCCGGGGTCAAGCTGATCGCTTACACCAGTCTGCTCCATGCAGATACGTCGCCGCTCGGGCTGGCTGACGAACACAAGGCGACCGAGGCGCTGCTCAAGGATTCCGGGGTGCCCTTCGTGCTGCTGCGCAACGGCTGGTACTCGGAAAACTATCTGGCCAGCGTGCCGACGGCCTTGCAGTTCGGGGCGCTGATCGGCAGTGCCGGCGATGGCCGGATCGCCTCGGCCGCACGGGCCGACTATGCTGCCGCCGCGGCCGCGGTGCTGACCGCCGACGACCAGGCCGGACGCGTGTACGAACTGGCCGGCGATGCCAGCTATTCGCTGGCCGAGCTGGCCGCCGAGGTGGCGCGCCAGTCCGGACAGCCCGTCGTCTACCAGAACCTGCCCGAAGCCGAATTCAAGGCGGCGCTGGTCGGCGCCGGATTGCCCGAGGGCTTTGCCGGCTTGCTCGCCGACTCCGATGCCGGCGCCGCTCAGGGCGCGCTGTTCGATGACAGCCATCAGTTGAGCCAGCTGATCGGACGCCCGACGACGCCGATTGCCGCGCAGATCAAGCCGGTGCTTGACGCACTGCACAATATGCCGGCAAAATGAATCCATGACTTCTGCAATTTCCCTGTTCGCCCTGAAAGCCCCGTGCCGCCGCGTTCTGCGTGCGTGGCGCGTTGCCGTTTGTCCGGGGCCCGGGGTGAGGTAGTCGACGTTTTCTGACCCGATTTCAGCAAAGGCCGCGGATTTGAAACCCGCGGCCTTTTTGTTTTCTCCCTGTTTTTTCCCACCGAAAGGAAGTGCCATGACCCGTATTGCCAACTGGACCCTGCTCGCCAAAGTACGTCACAACGCCGATCGCATCATGCATCCGCCCTCGCCCCAACCTCACTAAATCGGAGAAAGTCGTGTCCATACCCTTCGCCTATCTCGGCATCATCCTGATCTGGTCCACCACGCCACTGGCCATCCAGTGGAGCACCGAGGGCACCGGTTTTGCCCTTGCCGTCTTCGCCCGCATGCTGATCGGCGTCCTTGTCGCCGCCGCTGTCATCATCATCTGGCGCATCCGTTTTCCGCTGCATGACCGGGCGCGTCGCGCCTATGTGGTCGGCGGCCTTGGCCTGTTCTTCGCCATGGCGCTCACCTACTGGGCAGCGCGCTACATTCACTCCGGGCTGATTTCTGTCCTCTTCGGCCTGTCGCCGCTGGCCGCCGGCCTCCTCGCCGCGCTCTTCCTGGGTGAGCGCTCACTGACGCGCCTCAAGCTGATTGGTATGTTGCTCGGCGCGCTGGGGCTGGCGACGATTTTCATCAACGGCGACAGCCTCGGTCATGAGAATGCGCTGCTTGGTCTGGTCGCGTTGCTGGTCGCCGTCTTCATCTATTCCGGCTGCCTCGTCTGGCTCAAGCATATCGGCGACGACAGCCCACCACTCGCCACCACCGTCGGCACGTTGACTGTCGCGTTGCCCTTTTTCGGCCTCGTCTGGTACCTGACTGACGGCCGACTGCCCGAGATGGTCCCGTCGCGCGCCGGGGCGGCCATCGTGTACCTCGGCGTCTTCGGTTCGGTGATCGGCTTTGCGCTCTATTACTACGTGATCAAGCACCTCGAAACCTCGAAGGTGGCGCTCATCACGCTGATCACGCCGGTCATCGCGCTGTTGCTCGGTCACTGGCTCAACGGCGAGAGCATCGGCCTGCGGCTGTGGTTCGGGACCGGCCTGATCCTGCTCGGACTCAGCGTGCACGAATGGACGATGCTGGCCGGCCTGCTGCGTCCGGGCAAAGCGGAGGTCGCGGAACAGACTGTCCGTTGATTCCCACGGTCAACCGGATTTTTTACCTGAAACGTAAATGATGGCCAAAAAAAACCGGGCGGCAGGGCCGTCCGGCAAAAGAGTGGGGAGACGGGGGTCTCCCCACTTTCAGGGTTGCATGGACGAGAGGGTCGGGCCGTATTTGCGATCGACGTGCGGGATATGTTCCTTGAGCCAGTCGCGCAGGAAGGCGGTGGTTTCCTCGGTGATCTCGGTGGCCCCGGCATGGAACTGCTGTTGCAGGTTAACGCAGGTTTTCACCAGTTTTTCGTGTTCAAGGCGATGCAGATCCAGGGCCGGGTAGGCGGCCTTGCGCATATTTTCCTCCTCAGCCCCGAAGTGTTGGGCGACGAAGGCGATCAGGCCATCCAGGGAGCGGCCGATGGAGCCTCGTTCGCCACTGCCAACCGAGGCATGCAGCCCGTTGAGCAGCCCGAACAGGTGCTTGTGTTCCTCGTCGTGCTGCGTGACGCTGGTGCCGAATTCCTCAGGGGTCCATTTGATCAAAGACATGGTTAGCTTCCTTTTGTAGAACAGGTTGACGATGGTGTCTGTGCGGCGCGCCTGAAGCAGCGGCGGCACGACGGCCGGAACGAAGCCTAAATAATTCCAATGGCATGCACAATAACGCGATGGTCATACGCCGATGGGCAGAGGACTGACGATTTATTGTTGTTTAACAAATGCTTGGCGAGCTCCGCCGATCTGCCTTGTCGGGTGGTGGCGACATGTTTTTTTGCGTGGATCGGCAATTCCCACGGTCAACCGGATTTATGGCGTGAAACGTAAAAAAGGCTCACCAATGAAAATGGCGCGAACGATGTCGCGCCATTTTCATTGGGCAGAACGGTCGATCAAATGTGCTCGGGTCCTTGCTGCGAACGACGCCGACGGGCAACGGCGGCAACCACGCCGAGTCCGGCCAGCAGCATGGCTGACGACTCGGGTTCGGGTACTGCAGAAATGGTCACCGAGCCCCTGTCCTGGACGGTATACGCCAGGGGCGAGAGCGAAACCGGACCGCTCGAACAGGCCTGGGCCAAGCCGCAGACAATCCCCGAAATGATCGGACCATCGGGGATGCTCGGCTGATTGAACAGGGCCAGTTCGAGCTGAACGTTCGAGAGAGTCGCCATATCGGTGCCGGCGGCGTTGAAGAGATAACCCTCGGCAAAGCTGCCGGCGATGCCGCGGGCGTTCACAATAAACAGCCCCTGATCGTTTGCCAGGTAGCCGTCGACAATCTCGAAACTGGCGAAGCGGGTGCCATTGTCGGCGCCATAATGGGTCGCGCCGGTGCCGAAATCGAGATTGGCGTCGGAGTACAGATCGATCCGTCCAGCCGACATGCGCAGCGCACTTTGGTCAAGAAAGTTGCCGGAACCGGAAACCGAATAGCTCACGGTGATTTCATGCGCACCGAATTGCGTACTGCCATCCGTGTTGAGCGCCCGATAGGCGCCATGTTCAATGAAACTGAACAACCCCGGCGCGTTGTCGTCAGGCTGTACCTGCACGAAGCCTACGCCGTTGACATCGAGCGCCGAGACGGCCGTCGCACCGCCAGCGCCACTACCGGCCGAATTGATCTGCCAATCATTGGCCGCCAGGGCTGACTGAGAGGACACAGCAATGGCCAGAATGCTCAGGCCGTACATCATTTGTCGAAGAATACGCATGACTTTCAGATTGCTTTCTTGAGTGTATTGAACAGAGGCCTGTATTGACTACAGCGCCGCAGGTAAGGCATCCGGCCACCGAAATCAAGGTCACCGGAATATGCCAAATGAAAATGCCGGGCGATTTTATCTTCGTCGAGAGAAATGATATTGATATATATCATTTGAATTCGCGGCACATGCCGGTGTCGGCTCACCAGCAAGGCGCTAACTGCATGAAATCGCCGCTTGGCGGGATTGCTACGGTCAACCGGAAAAAAGGGCCAAAAATGAAAATGGCGCAGGAGGTTCCGCGCCATTGTTTTGAGTTGAGCCGATCAGGGCGTCAAAGTCAGGCCGCGCCTTTCACCGGGCATCCGCTCCGGTTTTTGCGGCGGGTGAGCAAAACCAGAGCTTGTTGCCCTCGCTGTCGAGAAAACTGCCAACGTAGAAATCGCCATAAACCTGCACCTCGTTGGCAATCACAACGCCGCGCGCCTGCAATGCCTCCTGCGTTGCCGGAGCATGATCGGTGGCCAGCGTAACGCGTGGATTCGGGAGTTCCGTCGGCGCCGCCCAGTCCGGCTTGAGCATCAGGATCACCTGACCCAGCCACCAGCCAACCCGTTCTTCGCCCTCGAAAGCCGGCTCCAGGCCGAGCGTTTCCTTATAGAACCGATTGGCCCGATCAATCTCCCTGACGGCCAGGGCAACAACCTTGACCCGCTGAATGCCGAGGGGCGGTAGTGTCTGGCTCATGATCTCCCTCCTGTTTTTGAACGCTGGCACAGCATTCAGCCATGCCGTTTTCCGTCTGTGGTGGACAATTTCAATCGGCTGAAATTCCCGTTTTTCACACGAATGGGGCGCCTATGCGCCTTCACCGCCGATGCCACGGTCAACCGGAAAAAACGCCCAAAAATGAAAATGGCGCAGGAGGTTCTGCGCCATTGGCTTGAGTCGATCTGGAGAATAAATTTACGCTGGCTTTTGAAGCATTTTCTCAGCCCCCTGATTTGGCTACCAGCGGGAATGTGTCTGGCTGGCGAATTGACGCCAGCGAGAGATCGATATCCAGTTCGGGCCAGTAAAGATGTTCAGGCGTGGGCCACTCGACATGAGAAATCTGATCAATCGTGGCGCGACGGAACCAGGGGAACTGCTCAAACGGCAGAAGAACCTCTTCATCGGCCAGCAGCAACCAGAATCCGTGTTTCGAAACGTGGGTGACTTCAGGCGCCGAAATGACTGTGCCAGGCATTGGTAATCTCCCCAAGATGGTTTTCGACAATGGATTGCGCTTCGCGAAGCAGGCGTTGGTTGAGACCAACCGATGTTGCCAGATGAACGTTCGGTGTCAGCCAGAACTTGGCTTCGCCGTCGGGGTGTGACACGTGGACATGGATGCGTGGCTCTTCCCGTGAAAAGAAGAAAAGCCGAAATTGACCATCGCGAAGAACTGTAGGCGCCATGCCTATACTTTACACCGTGCGCAAAGGGAGGCCGTGGTGAGAGCTGGGGTAACCGGTCTGTCCCTTGTTTTGTTCATTGGCATGGGAACCAGTAAGAAACGACATGGCCGCTTGGGAAAAATGGGGCAGTCTCATCTAGCAGGAGATCGCGCCAGCCTGAGAAATGCGCCACTGTGGCCCAAGCTGAAAATGCAGCGAGTGCGGCGTCGCGCTCATGCTCGGTGGGCGGGTTGGGAAGATATAGCTCGAGGAAGTCACTCGCAGCGGGATGGACCCGAAGAAGAGCCTTCGGGTGTGCTTCCGTCACACTGGCAGACGGCCATAGATTTGCAACTTGGTGTGCAGCGAGTATGCCTTGAACCAAGCATGCACCGCGCAACGAATTAACATGCCCGACTGTGCCCGAGTGTCCGCCAGCAGCACAAACAAGCTTGCGAATGCACGCATCAGCACTGCGATCACCTTCCATTACCCAGAAAAGCGGCGCGTCAATTCCGACTGCTATGGGCATCGCGCCGCCCGAGCGACTTGCTTCATTGAGCGCATTGGACGCGCTTGACGATACACCCGTCTCAAGGGCTACAGGGGTGCCAGACTCACCGATACGCAAGGTTGCCCAGCCAAAGCTCTTCTGGCCACCTGGATCAAGTCCAATAAAGTTCATGCTGCTCCAAAGGCATAACGGCAAAACTCATACGAGCGCGGTCAGGCCACAAATTAGGGAAAACGGGAATACGGGGCTGACTATCATTCAGCGCCTTCCGCCGAGTATTGACCCCAACACCCCCCGCAAAATCTGCTTGCCAATCTCCCGGCCAACCGTCCCGGCAACGCCGCGCGCCGCGCTTTTGGCGGCGCTTTCGAGGACGCCTTCGCGGCGTCCGCCGCGCGGGCCGGTGGTGCCGCCGAGCAGGTCGCCGATGCTGCCGAAGATGCCGCCGGATTCTTGCAGTGCCGGGGCGCTTTCGCGGGGTTGCGGGGCGGGTTCGCGGCGCGTCGGCTCCTGATTGGCGCTGTTGCCCCAGTCGCTGTCGTTGAGATTGCCGCCGGCCGGCGGGGCGGGGATGGCGCCGGGGGCGGCTTGCGTGGCGGCGGGTTTGCCGCGCAGGATTTCGTAGGCGGATTCGCGGTCGATCGTGGTGCCATAGGTGGCGAGCAGCGGGCTCGATTTGATGAAGGCCTGGCGTTCGTCGGCGGTCAGTGGGCCGAGGCGGGAAGCGGGCGGGAAGATGAAGCCACGCTCGACGATGGTCGGTCGGCCTTTTTCGTCGAGGAAGGAAACCAGGGCTTCGCCGACGCCGAGTTCGGTGATCGCAGTGGCCGCATCGAATTTCGGGTTGGCACGCATCGTTTCGGCGGCTGCCTGAACGGCTTTCTGGTCGCGCGGGGTGAAGGCGCGCAGGGCGTGCTGGACGCGGTTGCCGAGCTGGCCGAGGATTTTTTCCGGGACGTCGAGCGGGTTCTGCGTGACGAAATAGACGCCGACGCCTTTGGAGCGGATCAGGCGGACGACCTGCTCGACCTTGTCGGTCAGCGCCTGGGGGGCGTCGCTGAACAGCAGGTGGGCTTCGTCGAAGAAGAAGGCGAGCTTGGGCTTGTCGAGGTCGCCGGCTTCGGGGAGTTGCTCGAAGAGTTCGGAGAGCAGCCAGAGCAGGAAGGTGGAGTAGAGGGCCGGGGCTTGCACGAGCTTTTCGGCGGCCAGCACGTTGATGACGCCGCGGCCGTTTTCATCGACTTTCATGAGGTCGTTGATGTCGAGCATCGGCTCGCCGAAGAACTGGTCGCCGCCTTGTTGTTCGAGCGTCAGCAGGCCGCGCTGGATGGCGCCGATCGAGGCCGAGGCGACGTTGCCGTATTCGGTGGTGAAATTCTTGGCGTTGTCGCCAACGTGCTGGACCATGGCGCGCAGGTCCTTGAGGTCGAGCAGGAGCAGGCCCTGGTCGTCGGCGATCTTGAAGACCAGTTGCAGGACGCCGCCTTGCGTGTCGTTGAGGTTGAGCAGGCGGGCAAGGAGCAGCGGGCCCATGTCGGAAACGGTGGCACGGATCGGCACGCCGTTTTCGCCGAAGACGTCCCAGAAGGCGACCGGATTGGCGTAGGGGGCGAAGCCTTCAAGACCGAGTTCGGCGATGCGTTTGAGCAGCTTTTCCGAGGGGCTGCCGGCGGCGCCCATGCCCGAGAGATCGCCTTTCACGTCGGCCATGAAGACCGGCACGCCGGCGAAGGAGAGCCGTTCGGCCATCGATTGCAGGGTCACCGTCTTGCCGGTGCCGGTGGCGCCGGTGATCAGGCCGTGGCGGTTGGCCATCTGCGGCAGCAGGGCCGGGTAACCGTCTTCGGATTTGGCGAGGTACATGGGTTCGGACATGACGGCAGACTCCAGCGGGAAAGGTATTCCGGCATTCTAGCAACGCTGCGATGGCGCTTTGTTAAATAGCGTAAGTTGGCGTGCTACGTCGGCCTGACGGGAAGCCGCCGGGCGAGTAAAATCACGCCTTCTTCGTTATTTGCATTCAGGGAAAACAGCATGGCTGGTCATTCCAAGTGGGCCAATATCCAGCACCGTAAAGGTCGCCAGGACGAGAAGCGCGGTGCCGCCTTCTCGAAGATTGCCAAGGAAATTACCGTTGCGTCCAAGATGGGCGGCGGCGACATCAACTTTAACCCGCGCCTGCGCGTCGCGGTCGACAAGGCCAAGGGCGTCAATATGCCCAAGGACAAGATCGACACGGCGATCAAGAAAGGGACCGGCGAGTTGGAGGGCGTCGAGTACATCGAGATCCGCTACGAAGGCTACGGCATCGGCGGCGCGGCGATCATGGTCGATTGCCTGACCGACAACAAGGTGCGCACGGTGGCCGAAGTTCGCCACGCGTTCTCCAAGTTCGGCGGCAACATGGGTTCCGACGGTTGCGTTGCTTTCCAGTTCAAGCATGTCGGCCAGATGATTTTTGCCCCGGGGACCGACGAAGCGGCGCTCATGGATGCCGCCATCGAAGCCGGCGCCGACGACGTGACGACCAACGACGACGGCTCAATCGAAGTCCTGACCCCGCCGAACGACTACATGGCCGTCAAGGATGCGCTTGAAGCCGCCGGCTTCAAGTCGGAATTCGGCGAAGTGACGATGAAGCCGGAAGGCGAAAACGTCTTCGCGGGCGAGGAAGGCGTGAAGATGCAGAAGTTGCTCGACGCATTGGAAAACCTCGACGACGTGCAGGAAATCTACACCACGGCCGTCATCGAAGACTGACGTGCAGCGAGGTGCGTCGCCCTCGGGTGGCGCGCCTCGACCCAGCATTGCCGTTGCAGCCAAAGGACTTCCATGAATCTACGTTCGCTCACCCTTGTCCTGTTCGCTGCCACGCTGAGTCTTGCGGCCTCTGCCGGCCAGCTGGCCTGCCCCGAACTGGCCGCCACCGTCCAGGTCAATGCCTGCCCGAGCGAAGAAGAGCTCAAATTCACCTACAACGGTTATTGCAGCGATAACGCCAAGGCCTATGCCAATCAGACCGATTCATGCGTTCGCTACGAAGACTATCGCCAGATGAAGAACACGGCGCGCTGGGAATCGAAGGATGGCGAATTCGACGGCTATGTCTCCTGCGATCTGCCGGCCGACAAGTTCAAAGGGCTCAAGGCGACGAGCATGAAAGTCGTGGCGCAGGGCAAGCTGACCAAGCTGGTGTGCACCTACCCGAGCGGGATCAACTTCACCTACCGGACCAAGGGCGCCTGCAAGGTGGTCGATGCCAAAGCCTGCGCCGCCGATGCGGCCAACTGCCAGGCGGCCTGCGACTGAAATCCGAGACGCACGAGGCGCGGCAGGCCATGACGCTGCCTATCATCATCGACATCGAAGCCTCGGGCTTCGGCAAGGGCAGCTATCCGGTCGAGATCGGCTATTTCATGCCGGACGGCAGCTCGTTCTGCACACTGATCCGTCCGGAACCGGGGTGGACGCATTGGGACAGTTCGGCCGAGGCGGTGCATGGCATCGCCCGTGAACAACTGGCCAGCCACGGAAAATCCGCCGTCGATGTCTGTCTGGCGCTCAACCGCGGCCTGCGCCGCCAGCGTGTCTATTGCGACGCCTGGTCCTACGACTACGTCTGGCTCAGCGTGATGTACGACGCGGCCGATCTGGTGCCCTCGTTCGAGTTCCGGGATATCCGCGAACTGCTGTCCGAGTGCGAGAAATCGCTGTGGCACGCCACCCGGGCAGTCGTTGAAGCGCGCCTCGCGCTGCGTCGGCACCGGGCCAGCGGCGATGCGCGAACCCTCTTTGAAACGCTGCTCGAAACCCGCCGGCAATGCACCGGCGAACTGAGCGTCTGACTCTTTATGCAACGCTTTTACCCCTTTCTCTTCGTCTTCCTGTGGAGCACCGGTTTCATCGGCGCCAAGCTCGGTCTGCCTTACGCCGAGCCGCTGTCCTTCCTGCTCAGCCGTTATGGGCTGGTCATCACGCTGATGCTGCTCATCGCCCTGGCGACCCGGGCGCCCTGGCCGGAAAAGCCGCGTGACTGGCTGCACATCGGGGTTTCCGGCGTGCTCGTCCATGCCGTTTATCTCGGTGGCGTTTTCGTCGCCATCAAGCACGGCCTGCCGGCTGGGGTGACGGCGCTGGTCGTCGGTATGCAGCCACTGCTGACGGCTTTTGGCGCCGGCTGGCTGCTTGGTGAGAAAGTGAGCACTCGCCAATGGGCAGGGCTCGGGCTCGGTTTCGTCGGCGTCGGCCTGGTTGTTTCGGGAAAGCTCGGCGACGGCGCGCTCGGGCCGATGCTGATTCCGGCGGTCGTCGCACTGCTCGGCATCACGGCCGGCACGCTGTACCAGAAACGTTTCTGCCCGAAATTCGACCTGCGCACCGGCTCGGTCATCCAGTTCGTGCCGACGGCCATTGTCACGGCGATTGCCGTTGCCGTCTTCGAGGATTACCGGATCGACTGGAATGGCCAGTTCATCTTCGCCCTCGGCTGGCTCGTGCTCGTTCTTTCGCTCGGCGCCATTAGTCTGCTCAATCTGCTGATCCGCAGCGGCAGCGCGGTCAATGTCGCCAGCCTGTTCTACCTGACGCCACCGACGACGGCCCTGATCGCCTATTTCATTTTTGGCGAAAATTTGACGTTGACCGCAGCATTCGGCATGGTCGTGGCCGTGAGTGGCGTTTATCTGGTGGCGAGGACGAAATGAGCATCACCGCACCGCGTATTCTTGGCATCGATCCCGGTCTGCGGATCACGGGCTTTGGCGTCATCGAAATGCATGGCAATAAGCTCGTTTATGTCGCCAGCGGCTGCATCAAGTCGAACGACAAGGAGTCGCTGCCCGACCGCATCAAAACGCTGTTCGCCGGCATCAGCGAAGTGATCGCCACCTACGCGCCGAATCAGGCGGCGGTCGAAAAAGTCTTCGTCAACGTCAATCCGCAATCGACGCTGCTGCTCGGCCAGGCCCGTGGTGCTGCGCTCAGTGCGCTGGTCCATGCCGGTCTGCCGGTGGCCGAATACACGGCGCTGCAGACCAAGCAGGCCGTCGTCGGCCACGGCAAGGCGGCCAAGGAGCAGGTGCAGGACATGGTTGTTCGTCTGCTCAACCTGCCCGGCGCGCCGACGGCAGACGCCGCCGATGCGCTGGCCTGCGCCATCTGCCACGCGCATGGCGGGCAGGGGCTGGGGGCGCTGGCGACGGCCGGCTATCGCGTTCGTGGCGGACGGCTGGTAGGATGATAGACTGTGTGAAATTACAGTACTTTCTCCAGAAAGAGATGACCCGGAAATGATCGGAAGACTGACCGGCCTGATCGCCGAAAAGAACCCGCCGCAGATCGTGCTCGACCTCAACGGCGTCGGCTACGAGCTCGATGTGCCGATGAGCACCTTCTACAACCTGCCGGCGAGCGGCGAAAAGGTCACGCTGCTCACCCACTTTGCGGTGCGCGAGGACGGTCATTTTCTCTACGGTTTCCTGAGCGAAGCCGAGCGCTTCGCCTTCCGCCAGTTGCTCAAGGTCTCCGGCATCGGCGCCCGCACGGCGCTGTCGGTGCTCTCCGGCCTGTCGGTCAATGACCTGGCCGCCGCCGTGGCGCAGCAGGAACTCGGCCGGCTGATCAAGGTGCCGGGCATCGGCAAGAAGACGGCCGAGCGCCTGCTCCTCGAACTCAAGGGCAAGCTGGCCGACACCATCGGCGGCGTTTCACTGCACGCGGCGGTCGACGATGCCAAACAGGATATTTCCAACGCCCTGCTCGCCCTCGGCTACAACGAGAAGGAAGCGGCCGCGGCAATGAAACAGCTGCCGGCCGACATCGGCACCTCGGACGGCATCCGGGCGGCCCTCAAGTTGCTGTCGAAGGTCTGATGATCGAAGAAAACGATCCCAAGCGACTGGCGCAAATTGCGCTGGTGGTGCTCCTCATCATCGGCTGCATCGCGCTCCTGCTGCCCTTCATCGGTGCCGTGCTGTTCGCTTTCGTGGTCTGGATGTGCACCTGGCGCTTCTACGCCGAAAAACTGCTGCCGCGACTCGGTGGGCGCGACACGCTGGGCGCTTCGCTCATGACGCTGGCGCTGGTCCTCGTCATGCTGTTGCCGACGCTTTTCCTGGCCGGCTCGCTGGCCAATGGCGCCGACAACCTGATCGATTTTCTCAAGCCCTACATCGAGCAGGGCCTGCCCAACGATCCGCCGGGCTGGCTGATCGGCCTGCCGTTCGTCGGCAGCGAAATCGACGCGACCTGGCATCGTCTGGCCGGCAATCGCGAGGAACTCAATGGCCTGGTCAAGCAGATGATCGCGCCGGCCCGCCAGTTCGCGCTGGCCCTCGGCGGCATCGCCGCCAATGGCCTGCTGCAACTGGCGCTGGTCCTCTTCGTGACTTTCTTTTTGTATCGCGACGGTGCGGCGATCAGCAACGCGCTCTACGTCGGCGCCCGCAAGCTCGGCGGCGAGCTCGGCGAAAACATGATGGACAAGGCGCGCGGCACGGTCGTCGGCGTCATGCTCGGCATCGTCGGCACGGCGGCAGCGCAGGGTACGGTGGCCATGATCGGTTTCCTGATTGCCGGCGTGCCGGCCGCCATGCTGCTCGGCTTCGCCACCTTTTTCCTGTCGATGATCCCGGTCGGCCCGCCGCTCATCTGGGGCGGCGCGGCGGCCTGGCTGTACAGCGAAGGGCAAACCGGCTGGGCGATTTTCATGGTGCTCTACGGCCTGTTCGTGATCAGCAGCATCGACAATTTCGTCAAACCCATCCTGATCGCCCGCGGCGCCGGCATTTCCATCCTGCTCATCGCCCTCGGCGTATTGGGCGGCGTGCTCGTCTTCGGCTTCATTGGCATCTTTCTCGGCCCGGTTTTGCTGGCGCTCGGCGACATGCTGCTGCAACGCTGGCTGCGTGAGGAACCTTTCGCATGATCGAAACCGACAAACTGAGTCCCTCGGCGATTCCCACGGTCGACCGGATAATTGCCCCAAATTCGAAATCGGCCCAGGAAGAAGCGCTCGAACGCGCCCTGCGCCCCAAGCGGCTGGCCGACTACACCGGTCAGGTGAAGATCCGCGAACAGCTCGAAATCTTCATCCAGGCTGCCAAAAACCGCAGCGAATCGCTCGACCACGTGCTGCTCTTCGGCCCGCCTGGGCTGGGCAAGACGACGCTGGCTCACATCGTCGCCGCCGAAATGGGCGTCAACCTGCGCCAGACTTCCGGCCCGGTGCTCGAACGAGCCGGCGACCTCGCCGCCATCCTGACCAATCTCGAACCGCATGACGTGCTGTTCATCGACGAAATCCATCGCCTGAGTCCGGTCGTCGAAGAAATCCTCTACCCGGCGCTTGAAGACTTCCAGATCGACATCATGATCGGCGAAGGCCCGGCTGCGCGCTCGGTCAAACTTGATCTGCCGCCCTTCACGCTGGTCGGCGCGACAACCCGCGCCGGCATGCTGACCAACCCGCTGCGCGACCGCTTCGGCATCGTCGCCCGCCTTGAGTTCTACACGGCCGAAGAACTGCAGAGCATCGTCAGCCGTTCCGCCGCGCTGCTCAACGCGCCGATCGATCCGGAAGGCGCCTTCGAGATCGCCAAGCGCTCGCGCGGCACGCCGCGCATCGCCAACCGCCTGCTCCGCCGTGTTCGCGACTACGCCGAGGTCAAGGCTGACGGCAACATCACGCGCCAGGTGGCCGATGCCGCGTTGGTCATGCTCGACGTCGACTCGGCCGGGCTCGACATCATGGACCGCAAGCTGCTGTCGGCCATCATCGACAAGTTCGGCGGTGGCCCGGTCGGCGTGGACAACATTGCCGCCGCCATCGGCGAAGCGCGCGACACCATCGAGGACGTGCTCGAACCCTATCTGATCCAGCAAGGCTATCTGCAGCGCACGCTGCGCGGCCGCATCGCGACGCCGGCAGTCTATCGCCACCTCGGTCTGGCCGAGCCAGCCAGCGCGGTCGTTCGCGACCTGCTGGCTGATAGCTGATCAGGCTGCGTTGTCGCTCGGGGCGGAATCACCAGCCAGGCAGACGCGATTGCGCCCGGCGGCCTTGGCCGCATAGAGCGCCGCATCGGCCCGATTCACCGTATGGTCAGTCGATTCGGTGCCGTCGAACTGGCTGACGCCCAGGCTGATGGTGACCCGGATTGACGGGGCTTCCGGGCATGGAATGGCTTCTGCTATGGCCAGCCGGAGTTTTTCGGCGATCTGGCGACCCTCTTCGGCGGGGCAGCCGGGCAGCACCATGAGAAATTCCTCGCCACCCCAGCGCACGGCGAAATCGGCGGCGCGCAGCGTCGAGCGCAACCGGTGCGCGACGCTGGTCAGTACCTCGTCGCCAACGCGGTGGCCATAACGGTCGTTGATGCTCTTGAAATGGTCGATATCGGCGAGCAGGACGGTAATGGCTTGCGGGTTGCGCCGATAGTTGGCCATCAATTTGTCGATCAGGATGCTGAAGGCGTGGCGATTGAGGAGGCCGGTCAGTTTGTCGGTCGACGCCATTTCCTCGATCCTCGATTGGTAATGGCCGAGGGCAAGGTAGGTCAGGAAAATCACGACCAGCGTGACGGCCAGGCTGATCGCCAGATTGACATAAAGTGTCTGGCGAATGCCGGCCAGTGACACATCCTCGTTCTGCTCGACGAACAGGTACCACTTGAGTTCGGAAACGTAATTGACGTTGAGAATGTGGTTGTCGCCGCCATCGAGGAACTGATACGAGCCGCTGCGTTCGGCCAGGATGCGGTCAAGGATCGTGGCCATCCCCGGTCGGCTGCGCAGATCCGGCGCCTGGCCTTTCTGGCCACCGTGGAGGACAACGCGACCGCTGGCGTCGGCAAAGTAGATGGTGCGCTGGAAGCGGGCCTGATATTCCTGGATCAGGCGGCGAACCGAATCGACAGTCAGGCCGATGCCGGTGGCGCCGATGTATTGCCCGGCAAAATCGGAAACGCGGTAATTGATGAAAATGGTCAGCTTGTCGTTGTTGGCGAGATCCGGATCGACATTGATTTCATAGTCGTCCGGCATATTACGCACCCGGTAGTACCAGGCATCGCGCGGTTCGGCTTCGGATACCTGCTTGAAAGCGCCTTCGCCGGTGTAGTAATTCCCAGTCTTGTCGGAGACGAAGAAGCTGCTGAAAGCTCTGTTGCGCAGTTTGACCTCGGCCAGGTAACGGGCCAGTTCGCTGACCTCCTTTTCGCCCCTGAGCACCCATTCGCGCAGGAAAGTGTCGTGGGCCATGGTCGACGAAATGAGAACGGGCCGGACCAGATCCTTCTGGATTTCCGAATAGATGTTGCTCGAGGTCAGCGGCAGATCCTGGCCGATGATGGCGCTGCGGATGGCTTCCTTGGAGACGAAATAGCCGAACAGCGTTGTGGCGAAAAAGCCGGCACTGAGGAGCAGGCTCAACAGCAGGATCAGGCTGCGTCGATCAACGATTTTGAAATGACGGGGCATAAGCGCGATTATGTGGGACGGTTGCCGGGAACGCCATGCCTTCGCTTTGTTGGCGAGAAAAATATTGGTCTGGAAACAGATCGTTACAAAACAATGTTGCGGCGCAATGTAAAATCCCGGGATGAAATATGAGCCGAAACCCAACGCCTTCACCATTCCGGTCCGCGTTTATTACGAGGATACGGATGCTGGCGGTGTCGTTTACTACGCCAATTATCTGAAATTCTTCGAACGCTGCCGCACCGAGTGGATGCGTTTTGCCGGCCATGACCAGTCGGCACTGGCTGCCGAGGCCGGCATCGGCTTCGTCGCCCGCAAGGCGAGCTGCGAGTATCTCAAGCCGGCACGTCTCGACGACGAGTTGATCGTCGGCCTCGAAGTTGAAAAACTGACCCGTGTCCGCGTTATTTTTCGCCAGCACGTCCGCCGCGGCGACGTCGAGCTGGTTACCGGCACCGTCGAAATCGCCTGCGTCAATATGGCTACCATGACGCCCTCCGCCATCCCCGAATTCCTGCACAGCAAACTGGAAGCGCTTAAATGAACGTCACCCAGGATCTTTCCATCCTCCACCTCATTCTCCAGGCCAGCGCCGTCGTCCAGGCCGTCATGGCCTTGCTCGCCGGCGTCTCGTTCATGTCCTGGTACTACATTTTCATGAAGTGGTTTGCCGTCAAGCAGGCGCGCACCAAAACCGAAACCTTCGAGCGCGATTTCTGGTCCGGCGGCGACCTCAACAACCTCTTCAACAGCGCCGTCAATGACCGTCACCACGCCGGTTCGATGGAACGCATCTTCGAGTCGGGTTTCCGCGAATTCACCAAGCTGCGCGGCCAGAAGAACCTTGAATCCAAGGACTTCGTCGACGGCTCGCGCCGTGCCATGCGCGCCACCTACCAGCGCGAGATGGATTCGCTCGAAGCGCATCTCGCCTTCCTCGCTTCGGTCGGCTCGGTCAGTCCCTACATCGGCCTGTTCGGCACCGTCTGGGGCATCATGCACGCCTTCCGCGCCCTCTCCAATGTTGGCTCGGCGACGCTCGCCTCGGTCGCCCCGGGCATTGCCGAAGCGCTGGTTGCCACCGCTATCGGCCTGTTTGCCGCTATTCCGGCCGTGCTCGCCTACAACCGCTTCTCGCATGACATCGACCGTCTGGCCACGCGCTACGAGTCGTTCATGGAAGAGTTCTCGAACATCCTGCAAAGGCAGATGCGTTAAGCCATGCGCCAGCGTCGTCTAAAAAGCGAAATCAACGTCGTTCCCTACATCGACGTCATGCTCGTGTTGCTTGTCATCTTCATGGTGGCGACGCCGATGATGACGACCGGCTCGGTCGATCTGCCCGCCTCGGGCACGGCGCCGCAGAAGCCGGACAAGTACGTCAAGGTGCAGATCAAGGACGATGGCAGCCTGTCGCTGTTCAGCATCAAGGGTGATGAAACCAAGCTCAAGGGCATCAAGGATCTCAAGGCGCAACTGACGGCCCTCAACGAGGCGGATAAAAACACCCCGATCCTCGTCGCCGGCGCCAAGGAAACCCAGTACAAGAACGTCATCGAAGTGCTCGACGAAGCCAAGCGCGCCGGGTTCCAGCGAGTCGGCCTGGAAACCGCCAGCAAATAAGTGGACATGATCCTCGACCGTCCCGAAGAGCCCGGCAAGAAGTACGCGCTGGCGTTCACCATTTTGGTGCACGTGGCCTTGCTCGCTTTTCTGTTTTTCGGGGTGCAATGGAAGCGCAGCAAGCCGGAGGTCATGGAGGTCGAGTTGTGGTCGCCGCGGCCGATGCCGGCGCAGTACGTGCCGCCGCCACCACCGCCACCCGAGCCGGTGGTGAAAGCGCAGCCCAAAGTCGAGCCAAAGCCGGAGCCGGTGGTGAAAAAACCGGAAATCGTGGTCAGGGAAGAAAAGAAGAAGCCGGAGCCGAAGAAGCCCGAGCCCAAACCGGAGCCTCCCAAGCCTGAGCCGAAAAAGCCGGAACCGAAGCCCGAGGTCAAACCGCCGCCCAAGTTCGATTTCGGCAAGGAACTGGCGCAGGAAACCGCCAACCTCAAGCCGCGCCCGAACACCCAGCAGCTGGCCAATGCCGCGGCAGCCGAGGCCGAGCAGCGGGCCTCGTCGAACAAGCGCGGGCTGGCCGACTACGCGACCAAGATCCGCGTCAAGGTGCGTGGCAACATCATGCTGCCGCCCGGCATCCAGGGTAATCCGGAGGCCGTGTTCGTGGTCAACCAGCTGCCCGGCGGCGAAGTGCTCGACGTGACCCTCAGGCGTTCGAGCGGCAACCCGGCGCTCGACAGCGCCATCGAGCGCGCCATCCGCAAATCCTCGCCCTTGCCCAAGCCCGACGACCCGTCGCTGTTCAAGCGGGAGCTTGAAATCAAATACCGGCCGTTAGAAGAGTAAAATCGCGCGATTCTTTATGAAAATGACTGCAATGTCCCGAATTTTCCGTTTCATTTTTCTGCCTTTTTTCCTGTTGACCGTGGGATTCGCCCAGGCCCAGCTGTCGATCGAGATTACCGGCGCCGGCGCCAATCGCATTCCGGTGACCATTGTCGATTTCCCCGGCGATCCGACTGCTTCCCGCGTCATTACCTCCACCGTGCGCGCCGATCTTGAGCGCAGCGGCCTGTTCAAGCTGATCGATCACAGCAACCTGGCTTTCGACGAAAATGCCCCGATCAACCACGCCGACTGGAAGAGCAAGGGAGCCGATGCGCTGGCAGCCGGCAGCATCGCGCGCAGCGCCGATGGCCGCATGGAAGCCCGCTTCCGCCTTTACGACACGCAAAAAGGCGTGTCGCTGGGCGGTGCCGCCTACGTCACCAGCAATGCCCAGTTGCGCGCCGCCGGCCACCGCATCGCCGATTTCATCTACGAAAAGCTGACCGGTGAAAAGGGTGTCTTCTCGACGCGCATCGCCTACGTCGTCAAGGCACGCGGCCAGTTCCTGCTGCAGATTGCCGATTCGGATGGCCAGAATGCGGCAACCGCCCTGACCTCGAGCGAGCCGATCATCTCGCCGGTGTGGTCGCCCGACGGCGGTCGTCTGGCCTACGTTTCCTTCGAAAAGAAGAAGCCGGTCATCTACGTGCATTCGCTGGCTTCCGGCCAGCGTCACATCGTCGCCAACTTCAAGGGCTCCAACTCGGCACCGGGCTGGTCGCCGGATGGTCGCAAGCTGGCTGTAGTGCTGTCGAAGGACGGTTTCTCGCAGCTCTATTCGGTCAACGCCGATGGCAGTGGCCTGCAGCGCCTGACCCAGTCGTCGGGCATCGACACCGAGCCGCGCTATTCGGCCGACGGCAGCACGATCTATTTCACTTCCGACCGTGGCGGCAGCCCGCAGGTTTACCAGATGGCGGCCAGCGGCGGCGATGTCCGTCGCGTCACCTTCGAAGGCAGCTACAACGTCTCGCCGCGTCCGTCGCCGGACGGCAAGAGCCTCGCTTTCATCAGCCGCCGTGAAGGCCGCTTTCAGCTCGCCGTGATGGATCTGGCCAGTCGCCAGGTCCAGGTGGTGAGCGATTCGAACAAGGACGAATCGCCAAGTTTCGCCCCCAACAGCCGCATGATCCTGATCGCCACTGATGTCGGCGGGCGCGGCGTACTATCGGCTGTCTCCAGCGATGGCAGGATCAAACAACGTCTCACGGTCGCCGCGGGTGATGTGCGCGAACCGGCCTGGGGCCCTTACTCTCAATAATCCTCACATCCATCCGGAGAACTTTGTGAAAAAACTGCTTATCCCCGCCCTGCTGTCCGCCCTTCTCGTCGGTTGTTCGACCACCCCGCTGCCGGAAGATACCGCCGGCGCCCCGGTCGAGTCGCGCAGCGGTGCCTCCACCGGCGTTGCTTCGGTGACCGCCGGCGGTGTTGACGCCAACGGCCTGCCGCGCGAACTGACCGATCCGAAGAGCAAGCTGTCGCAGCGCAGCATCTACTTCGACCTCGACAAGTATGAAGTCAAGGACGAGTACAAGGATCTGGTCGCTTCGCACGCCAAGTATCTGAGCGCCAACAAGGGCTTCAAGGTGCTGCTGCAAGGCAACACCGACGAGCGCGGCAGCCGCGAATACAACCTGTCGCTCGGCCAGAAGCGGGCTGAAGCCGTCAAGCGTTCGCTGACCCTGCTTGGTGTCTCGGAAGCCCAGATTGAATCCGTCAGCCTCGGCGAAGAAAAGCCGAAGGACGCCGGTCATGACGAAGCTGCCTGGTCGCAAAACCGTCGTGCCGACATCCTGTACAAGGGTGCTGACGGTCGCGGCGAGTTCTAAGCATCATGCGCCCGGTTCGAATCGCCCTTTTTATCGCCGCGCTGGGGGCCGTCCAGGCTCACGCCGGCGTGTTTGACGACGAAGAAGCGCGTCGCCAGGTTGCCGATCTGCGGATCAAGACCGAGGCGCGATTCGACCAGCAGGCCAAGGGCCAGCTGGATCTGGCCAGCCAGATCCAGCGCCAGGCCGACGAGATTGCCCGCCTGCGCGGCCAGATCGAAACGCTCAATTACGAGCTGGAGACGGCCAAGAAGCGCCAGCAGGACTTCTACCTCGACCTCGACACCCGCCTGCGCAAGTTTGAAACGGCCGACAGTGCCAATGCCACGGTCAACCCGGAAAACGGGCCAAATTCCAAACCGGCCACCGACCCGGCCAAGGAAAGCCAGGACTACGAAGCCGCACTGAACCAGTTCAAGGCCGGCAAGTACAAGGAAGCCGCCGCTGGTTTCGGCGCTTATGTGCAGAAATATCCGGCCAGCTCGCTCGCCCCCAATGCCCAATACTGGCTCGGCAACGCCTGGTACGCCCAGCGCGACTGCAAGCGCGCCATCGAAGCGCAAAGCGTGGTTACTACCAAATACCCTGAGAGCCCGAAGGCAGCCGATGCCTGGCTGGCCATCGCCACCTGCCAGCAGGAACTCGGCAACCCGACGGGCGTCAAGCGCTCGCTCGAAACGGTCATGACCAAGTACCCGGGAACCCCGGCGGCCGATACGGCCCGTGATCGCCTCAAAAAGAAGTAATTGGCTCTGCGTCTCACCGAAATTTTTTATTCCCTGCAGGGCGAGGCGTCGCGCGCCGGCCTGCCGACGGTTTTCGTCCGCCTGACCGGCTGCCCCTTGCGGTGCACCTGGTGCGACACGACCTACAGTTTCACTGGCGGCGAACCGGCGACGGTCGAATCCGTGCTAGCTGAAGTCGGCAAATATCCGGCCCGCCAGATCTGCGTCACCGGCGGCGAGCCGCTGGCGCAGAAGGACTGTCTGGCGCTGCTCACGGCGCTCTGCGACGCCGGCTACGACGTTTCGCTGGAAACCTCCGGGGCGCTTGATGTCGCGGGCGTCGACCCGCGCGTGGCGCGCATCATGGACCTCAAGGCGCCGGATTCCGGCGAGTCGGCGCGGAATCTGTGGAGCAATCTCGATGTGCTCAACCGGCGCGACGAGATCAAGATCGTCATCGCCTCGCGCCGCGACTACGAGTGGGCGCGCGATGTCCTGCGCGAAAGACAGCTCGATCGCCTCTGTCCGGTGCTTTTGTCGCCGGCCGGCGGCCTCATCGAGCCGCAGTCGCTGGCCGACTGGATACTCGAAGACGGCCTCAACGTGCGCTTCCAGCTGCAACTGCACAAGCTGCTTTGGGGTAACATGAAAGGAAAATAAAGGAGGAGACGATCATGGAAAGTAATCGCCGCAAGTTTTCCCGTATTTCTTTCCGGGCCGAAGCCAGCCTTTTCCTGCCCGATGGCGAATATGTCGTCGAGGTGCTCGATCTCTCGCTCAAAGGCGCGCTGATCCATCCCAACGCCAATGTCTTCATCACGGTCGGCACCAACTGCACGCTCAAGATTCAACTCGATCAGACGGGTTCCAGCATTCGCATGGAAGCCACGGTCGTTCATCACATGGCCAATTACTACGGTCTTTCGTGCCGCGACATCGATCTCGACAGCGTGACCCATCTGCGTCGGCTGGTTGAACTCAATCTCGGTGACGAGGCGCTGGCGGAGCGGGAATTCTCTTCGCTTACTCACGATTGACTGTCGCTGTAAATCAGGTATTTCGGTATTAGCGCTTGCTGAAATGCCTATTCCTTCGCCATAATCCCCCTCGGAGCCCCTGACTATTTAAACCAATTCACGGGGGTCACATGGTTCTGGGAGGATCCATAGTCGAAAGGCGGCATTGCCGCGGCTTGACACCGTGCAGGATGGAACCGCCCTTCGGCAAGCTTGTGTCTCATGACGTCTGGCCCCCCGGTTGAGCATCCGTGCTGTTTGAGCGAATTCGCTCCAGGCGCAGTGGTGCGTCCGCCCGAGCTCTGCGCGATTCAGCAGGCGATCTTTGAAAGTGCCGGCCGCGCCATTGTCCTGACCGATCCCGATGGCCTGATCATCTATTTCAACAGCGCTGCCCAGCGGCTGCTTGGCTACTCGGCGGATGAGGTGGTGAATCGGGTCACGCCGATGATCTTCCATCTGGCCGATGAGCTGATCAGTCGGGCCGAGGCCTTGACGGCCGAGCTGCAACGACCGGTAGCGGCCGGATTCGACGTATTCATTGCCGGGCTGGGGATCAAGGCGCAATACGACACCGACTGGACACTGGTCCACAAGGATGGCTCCCGGCTTCCGGTCAGTCTGGCGGTCAGTGTCTTGCGCGATGCGCAGGGGCGCATCCAAGGCTACCTCGGCATTGCCGCCGATATCTCGGTTCGGCGCAAGCTCGAGCAGGACTTGCGCATTGCGGCGATCGCCTTCGAGTCGCAGGCGGCGATTCTGGTCACCGATGCCCGCCAGCGCATCCTCCGGGTCAATGCCGCATTTACCGAGTTGACCGGCTATTCCGCCGACGAGGCGATTGGCCAGACTCCCAGGCTGCTCAAATCCGGACGCCAGGAGAGTGCATTTTATAAAGGCATGTGGGAAACGCTTGAGCGGAACGGCCATTGGCAGGGCGAAATCTGGAATCGCCGCAAGAATGGCGAAGTCTTTCCGGAATGGCTGACCATCAATGGCGTGCGCGATGGCCAAGGCAAGATCACGCATTACGTCAGTACCTTTTCGGACATCAGCAACCTCAAAGTGGCCGAATCGGAAATCCATAACCTGGCTTTCTACGACCCGTTGACCGGGCTGCCCAATCGCCGTTTGCTCCTCAACCGGATCAACAAGGCCTGTTCCGCCGGCAAACGGAGTGGCAAGTACGGCGCCCTGCTGATCATCGACATCGATCATTTCAAGACCTTGAACGACACGCTCGGCCACGATGTCGGCGACCGCTTGCTGGTCGACGTGGCGACGCGCCTCGGGGCCTGCATTCGCGAGGGAGATACGGCCGCTCGCCAGGGCGGCGACGAATTTGTCGTGATGCTCGAAGAGCTGGGCAGCGATGCGGAAAGTGCCGGCGTCCAGGCTGAAACGGTCGCCGAGAAAATTCGCGTTGAACTCGGCATGCCGTACTTGCTGGGCGACGATGCCGAATACGTGCGAACGGCCAGTATCGGCATCAGCCTCTTTCTCGGTCAGGAAAAATCGACCGATGTATTGCTCAAGCAATCCGATATCGCCCTCTACAAGGCTAAGGATGCCGGGCGAAATACCATTCGTTTTTTTGACAATGCGATGCAGACGGCGCTCGACGAACGGGCGGCGCTCGAGGCCGGTTTGCGCCGTGCCTTGGCGCGCAACGAACTGCTGCTCCATGTCCAGCCACAAGTCGACACCCAGCGCCGGCTGATCGGCGCCGAAGCCCTGCTCCGCTGGCAACCGCCAGGCAAGCCGATGGTGCCGCCAGGTGATTTCATCCCGCTGGCCGAGGAGACCGGGTTGATCGTCGCGGTCGGACTCTGGGTTCTCGACCAGGCCTGTGCCGGCTTGCGCCGCTGGGCCGACGATCCACGGACGAGCGGCCTGTCGATGGCGGTCAACGTCAGTGCCCGCCAGTTCCGCCAGGCCGATTTCGTCATGCAGGTTGGCGATGCCTTGAGCCGCCATGGGGCAAATCCGCACCTGCTCAAACTGGAGCTGACGGAAAGCCTGCTGCTCGACAACGTTGAGGACACCGTAGCCAAAATGCAGGCCCTGCGGGCAACGGGCGTGCGTTTTTCACTCGACGATTTCGGCACTGGCTACGCCTCGTTGGCGTACCTCAAGCGTTATCCCTTCGAACAACTCAAGGTCGATCGCTCCTTCATCAGCGACATCACGCACAATCCCGATGCGGCGGCCATCGTCCGGGCGATCATCGCCATGGGCAATACGCTGCGCCTCGGGGTGGTGGCTGAAGGCGTCGAGGCCAGCGTTCAGCACGACTATCTGGTCGAGCATGGTTGCAGCCAGTTCCAGGGTTACCTGTTCGGCAAACCGATGTCGTTCGCCGACTTTGAAGTAGCCCTGGACGGATTGTCCGGGGCGTTGCTTGAAGAGTGCGACGACTGGGTGATCTGAATGCCTGGATAGCGCTCCCGGAAGTAATGGTTTGCACCCAGTGCAGGGGCCAGGATGATCAGGCGAAGCGATATTGATGTTTCCAGGCCAGGGGCGCAATGCGGCAAATTGTGGCGCAGGAACAAGCAGATACCGGATCAAAGGCGGCCAATTTTCAGGTATATTCGCGCCCCATGATGAAGCCAGCCGTCGTTCTCCTTTCCGGTGGACTCGATTCCGCCACTTGCCTCGCCATTGCCCGCAGCCAGGGTTTTGACTGTTACTGCCTGTCGTTCAACTACGGCCAGCGCCATTGCGCCGAGTTGCAGGCGGCCGAACGGGTCGTCAAGGCTCTGGGTGCCGTCGAGCACCGCGTGCTCAATCTTGCCTTGGCCCAGTTTGGCGGATCGGCCTTGACCGATAACTCCATCAATGTGCCGGTCGATGGCGTCCAGCCGGGCATTCCCGTCACCTACGTGCCGGCCCGCAACACCATCATGCTGTCGCTGGCCCTGGCCTGGGCCGAGGTGCTGGGCAGCCGCGACATTTTCGTTGGCATCAATGCGGTCGATTACTCCGGCTATCCGGATTGCCGGCCGGAGTACCTTGCCGCTTTTGAGAAGATGGCCAATCTGGCCACGCGGGCCGGCGTCGAGGGCGTCAAGTTGAGCATTCACGCACCGCTGATCGACCTTTCCAAGGCCGACATCATCCGCACCGGCGCCGCCCTGGGCGTCGATTACGGCTTGACCGTTTCCTGCTACCAGGCCGATGAACTTGGCCGAGCTTGCGGTGTCTGTGATTCTTGTCGTTTGCGCGCCGAAGGCTTCGCTGCCGCCGGCTTGACCGACCCGACCCTTTACCGAGCCTGACCATGGAAACTGCAGCCCTGTCGAATACCGTTCTCTGGCTGGCCTTTGCCGTTTCCTTCGTGTTCGGCGCCATCGGCCAGAAAACCCATTTCTGCACCATGGGTGCCGTCTCGGACATCGTCAACATGGGCGACTGGAGCCGCATGCGCATGTGGCTGCTGGCCATCGGCGTCGCCATCCTGGGGGCCGGGGCGCTGCATGCGGCGGGGCTGATTGATCTCGGCAAATCGATCTACCGGACACCGAATTTCACCTGGCTGTCGTACATCGTCGGCGGTGCCACTTTCGGCATCGGCATGGTCTTCGCCTCCGGTTGCGGTTCGAAGACGCTGATCCGTATCGGTGCCGGCAACCTCAAGTCGCTGGTCGTTTTCCTGGTGCTCGGACTGGTTGCCTACATGACCATGCGCGGCGTGTTCGGCGTTTTCCGCGTCAATGTGCTGGAAAAGGCAGCGATCACCTTTCCGGGGGGGCAGGATATTCCGGCGCTGCTGACGGCGGCCGGCCTGGAAGCGAAGACGGCGTTTTGGCTGGCCGTGCTCGCCATTGGTGGCGGCCTGACCGCTTTCTGCCTGCTCAATCGCGATTTCTGGACGCTCGACAATCTGCTTGGCGGCCTCGGTACCGGGCTCGCCGTCGTCGCCGCGTGGTACATCAGCGGTCACCTTGGCTACCTGGCCGAACATCCCGATACGCTCGAAGAGGCTTTCCTGGCGACCAACAGCGGCCGCATGGAATCCCTGACCTTCGTCGCGCCGCAGGCTTACACGTTGGAACTGCTGATGCTGTGGTCCGACACCAGCCGCACGCTGACTTTTGCCATTGCCACGGTAATGGGCGTCATCGCCGGTTCCGGCACCTGGGCCTTGCTGACCGGGAATTTCCGCTGGGAAGGCTTCGCCAGCGTTGAAGATACGGCCAGTCACCTGCTCGGTGCCGCCTTGATGGGCTTCGGCGGCGTGGTGGCGATGGGGTGCACCGTGGGTCAGGGCATCTCGGGCTTTTCGACACTGGCCCTCGGGTCCATCGTCACCTTCCTGGCGATTGTGGCCGGCGCGGCGGCGACGCTCAAATTCCAGTACTGGCGGCTGATGCGCGAAGCCTGACCGGGCATTGCCACGGTCAACCGGAAATTTGGCCGAAATTTGAAACCGCTCAGGAGCCTTCGTTTTCCTTGAGCTTCTCGATGATCAGCGGGAAGGCGCCCGAGCCGATCAGGGCGATGGCCGAAACGATGAAGGCCAGTCCGGCCATCGGGTCGTCGAGTACCGGATGAATGCTGGCGCCGAAACCGGCCAGGCTGATCGCGCCAGGAATGGCGCAGAGAACGCCCAGGGCGGTCAGGGCAACAAAAGAGAAGGGGTAGCGGCGCATGGTGTGAGTGTAGACGAGCGCCCGATTCGGCGCGATGATAGGCCGCTATTTTAACGTTTCAGGAGATGCTCATGAACCGTCGCGATTTTATGCGTTCAGTCGCCGCCATCTCGGCGCTGGGGGCGGCCGAGTTTGCTCCGTGGCACGCCGTAAGCGCCTTCGCCCGGGAGGTTGACGATTTCGTCCGTGGCCCGGCCATCAAGGACTACCCGCTGCGCCAGATTTCGCGGCACGTGGCTATCATCTTCACCCCCGACGGTTTCCCCACCCCGGAAAACCAGGGGATGATGAGCAACGTCACTTTCGTCAATACGAGCAAGGGCATCGTTGTCGTCGATACCGGCGCCTCGGTGCAGATCGGCGAAATGTCCATCCGGCAACTGGAAAAGCATCTGAAAAAGCCGGTCATCGCCATCATCAACACGCATTATCACGGCGACCACTGGCTCGGTAATCATGCCTACGTCGACCGCTTTGGCGACAGCCTGCCGATCTACGCCCATCCCGGCACCATTCAGGCGGTCAAGGGCATACAGGGCAATCTCTGGCTGACCTTGATCGAAAAGTCGACCAATCAGGCTTCGCTCGGTACGCGCATCGTGCCGCCCAATACCCCGCTTGAACATGGTGCGGAGCTCAAATTCGGCGACGTCACGTTGCGTATCCATCATTACGGCACCGTGCACACACCCTTCGACCTCTGCGTCGAGGTCGTCCAGGACGGCGTCACGCTGGTCGGCGACATCGCCATGGACCGGCGCATTGCCAATATGGACGACGGCTCCTACCTCGGTACCTTCAAGGCCTACGACACGCTGGTCAAGAAAACGGGGAGCCGGATCTGGTTGCCGGCGCACGGCGAACCGGGCGAGCATGTGCTGAAGTGGAACCGCGAACTGTTCGAAGGCATCTACCGCCCCTGCGAGCAGGCGATCAAGGATGGACTGCCGCTTGAAGAAGCCAAGGCCCTGGTCCTCAAAGACCCACGTGTGGCCAGTCGGGCCAAGGAAACCAAGGGTTTCGAGGCGAATATTGGCAAGTACGTCAGCATCGCTTATCTGGAAGCCGAGGCGGCTGGCTTCTAGGCATTCTTCCTCGCTGTCGGGTGAATGCTACGGTCAACCCGAAAAAACGGCCAAAAATGAAATCGAATTTTGCCGATCTGGCGCTGCCGGCTGACGTCTAGCTGACGCTCTCCGGCTGGCGTGCCCGCAGCCACTTGAGCATGATCACGAACAGCTTGTCGGGATCGACCGGCTTGGCGATGAAGTCGTTCATGCCGGCGTCCAGGCACAGCGCGCGGTCCTCGGCAAAGGCATTGGCGGTCATGGCGATGATCGGCGTGTCGGCGTAGCCGTCAATTTCGCGGATGGCCTGGGTGGCACCCAAACCGTCGAGCTCAGGCATCTGCATGTCCATGAGGATCAGGTCGTAGCGCTGGCTGATCGCCATGTCGAGGGCCTGGGCGCCGTCCGCTGCGATATCGACCGCGAAGCCCAGCGATTCGCGCAGAAGCTCGAGGGCGACTTCCTGGTTGACCCAGTCATCCTCGGCGACGAGAACGCGGCAATCGGGGAATTCGGCACACAAGGCATGCTCGGCAGCGATGCCGGACTGATGCGTTTCGGCTGGTTCGCCTTCTGCGGTTATCACCTTGGCCCGGCTCAGGCGAATGGCGAAAGTAAAGACGCTGCCCGACCCCGGCGTGCTGACCACCTCAATTTCCCCGCCCATCAGGCCCACGAGGCGCTGGCAAATGGGCAGACCAAGCCCGGTGCCGCCATATTTGCGCGTCGTCGAGCCATCGGCCTGCTCGAAAGGCCGGAAGATGCGTTCAAGCGCCTCCGGCGCAATGCCGATGCCGGTATCCCAGACCGAAAGTTCAAGCAGCACGGATTCGGCGCCATCTTCGGCGATGCGGGCGACGACGCGGACTTCGCCACGCTCGGTGAATTTGATGGCATTGCCGGCCAGGTTGAGCAATATCTGCTGCAGGCGCAGCGGGTCACCGAGCAGCTGAAGCGACTTGAGGCGCTCATCGATGTCGAGAATGAAACGCAGGTTTGCCGCTTCGGCCCGGGGGGCCAGCAGGTTGGCCAGTTCATGCGTCAGGGCGTCGACCATGAAGGCGGTCTGCTCCAGCGTCATCCGGTCGGCATCGATTTTCGACAGGTCGAGAATGTCGTTGAGCAACTGCAGGAGATGGTTGGCGGCATGGTCGATCTTGCTCAGCTTGTCGATCTGGCCAGTGTCATCATTGTTGCGCTGGAGCATGTAAGTCATGCCGATGATGGCGTTCATCGGCGTGCGCAATTCGTGGCTCATGTTCGACAGGAAGGTACTCTTGGCGCGGCTCGCCGCCTCGGCCGCCTCCTTGGCCAGGGACAGGGCATGGGTCCGTTCCAGCACAGTGTCCTCAAGATGGTCGCGCTGGTCGGCCAGTTGGCCGTCGCGCTCGGCGATCTCGCTGAGCATGGTGTTGAAGGCATTGCCCAGATGGCCGATCTCGTCATCCGAATAGATTTTGGCGTGCCGCGTGTAATCCTTCGATTCGGCCACGTACTGCGCCGTGTCGGTCAGCGAGCCGAGCGCGGCGAGAATCGACGCCAGCATTTGCCGGGCGATGGCGAAGGCAATGACGAACGATATGGCCAGCGCCAGCAAGGACAGGGTCAGGTTCCAGACAATTGCCCGCCAGACGGCGTCGAGGCTGGCCGAAATGGACACCGTACCGACTACTTCATCGTCCGAGCGGATGGGCACGGCGACGGTGACCGACGACCAGTCGGCATAGACCGCCCGCTCGCGATGCGCCTTGTCGCCAAGCGCCACCTGGGCCGGTAGCGGACGTTCGGCCGCATCGTAGCGATAGTGGAAATCCGAGGTGATGCCAATCAGGCGCACCGCCAGCACATCAGGGTGTTCGGCAAACGAGCTGAGCAGACGCTTGGCGCCCAAGACATCGCGGAACTCGATGACGGCGGACGCATTGAAGGCGACGACGTCGGCCATGGCAAACAGCTCGGTCGTTTTTGCTTGGCGCCGCTGATCGATTTCGCGCACGGCAAAGGTCAGGAAGGAAAGCAGCAAGCCCACACCGAGCGACGCTGCAATGGCCAGCGCAATTTTTTTCCGGATGGTCTGGCGAGCCTTCATCGGTCGCCTCCGATCACCCGGTTGGCCAGCCGCAGCATTTGCGAGCTCGGATTCAGCCCGTGCCGCGACAGGGTCTCAGCATTGACGATGAATTGCACCCGTCCGCCATTGCGCAGAAGCTCGATGCCGCCGCCCGAGCGGGCAAACCCGTCGGCATTGCTGGCAGCCAGGATGGGCATGCCCTGTATCCAGCGCAAAACGGCACCGATACGGGCTTCCTCGACATCGGGGATATACACCAGCTGGCAGTTCGGCATGTCGTCAGGGCTTTGGACCCGGCGAATACGCAATTCCTTGCCGCCAATCACTCGCCCTTCATGGCCGCTCAGGAAAGGCCCCAGCGTATCGCGGCCAAACAGGCAGATGGTGGCCGTGCTCCGGTTGCTGGCCGGCCACTCGACATACTTCAGGAAATTGACCAGATAAGCCGATTCCAGTTGCGGTTCCGAGTCAGGCTGGGCAAAAGCCAGCGAAACGCTGGCGAGCAGCACGGTTGCCAGCCAGCGAAGCGGGCAATTTCGCGGAGAACTTGAGGCGGCGGTACGCACGATCAGAATTTCCAGCGCCCCGACAGTAACAAGGAAGGTTCGATGATCACGGGCGTGGCTGGTACATAGTCGGTCACGTACTCAATGCGCCGGGGTCCGACCAGATTGCGGCCGGTCAGCGCCAACTCGATGTCCTTGTTCACCTTGTAGGCGTAACGTAAATCCAGCGTCACGTAGCCCGGGACGCGGATCGTCGTGGTGTACGGGGAAAGCGTGCGGTCAATGCCGGAAGAACCCCGTATCCAGGCATCGAATTGCTGGCTGGGCGAGACGTTCCATTGCGAGCGCAAGGACCCATAATGGCGAGCCGTGCCGCGCTCTTCCTTCAGGCCTTGAGCCTGTGTAATCGGATTGGCCGAATCGTCCATGTCGACATGCGTGTAGGTATACGACAACTGCATCCGCCAGGTCGGCGCAAGCAGCCAGTCCACGCTCAGTTCGGCCCCACTTAACCAACCATTGCCATCGTTGTTGCGGTCGAGATTCTGAACGGCAACTGGAACCCCGGAGATAACCACGGGATACAGCATATTTCCTTGGGCGCTTGATACGATATCCGTGTAGCGATACCGGTAAACCGAGACATCGAGGCCAAGCCGCTGGCTTAGCTGGCTGCGATATCCCAGTTCGAAGCCTTCCATCGTTTCCTGGCGCAAGCTGGCGTTACCGGGCTGGGCGCGAAACACCACGGGGGGCGTGAACAGGGTGGGCGGCTGGTAGCCGGTCAGCATGGTCACGTCGAATTCGGCACGTGCCGGCATCCGTGGCGCCTTCGAGTACTTTGCCCAAAGCGTGTCATTGCGCGTTGGCGTCCACATCAATGTGGCGTTCGGCGAGAAGGTGTTGCCGCCCAGATTGGTCTGGTCCCAGCGAGCCCCCAGGCCAAATTGCAGGGTGTCCTGGATCAGCGTCCAGTTGTCATGAATGAAAAAGCCGGTTGTTCTTTGCGTGAATTCTGCAGTGCCAATCTCGACTACGTACTTCGACCAGACCTCATCGGAAACGGTCCGGTGACTGGCTCCCCACAAAAGATCGTGTTCGGCGAAGGTGTAGCGGCCCTGGTAGTCGATATCGAACTGTGTGTTGTTTACCTCGAGTGCCCCCTTCAGCTCAATGCTGGAGCCGCCAATCGAAGCCTGCACGGATGACTCGATACCTGCCCCGCTCAGCCAGCGATAGCGGCCGCCCAGCGTCTGGGTGGAAATTTTCTGAGTTATCGATACAGGGGTAAGCGTGAGGGGATTGAGCGGATTGGGCGTCAGCGGATAAAGGTCGCCCAGTGAGGATTTTCCGGCATTGGCCCAGACTCGGAAATCGCTGCCGCCAGACAGCGAACGGTCGAAGCGAAAATCGACCACGCCGTTGCTCAGGTCGTCTTCGCTGTAGTGATCGTTGGCGAGTTGTCGCGAAGGCTCGGCATGACGTCCCTGGGCGGATAGTTTCCAGGTGGTGTCGGCATCGATGCGGCCGCCGGCCCGGGTGTACAACTGGCCCTGACCATTGCTGCCTATCGTTCCGGCCACCATGCCGCCAGCCTGCGTGCGGGAGTGGCGGCTGATGATGTTGATCACACCATTGACGGCGTTGACGCCCCACATGGCAGCGCCGGCACCGCGAATGACTTCAATGCGTTCGATGTCCTCGAGCGGGATCGGGTCATATTCCCAGAGAATCCCAGAGAAAAACGGGTGATAAACGCTCCGGCCGTCGATCAGCACCTGCAGTTTGTTGGCAAAACGGCCATTGAAGCCGCGCGCTGAGACGGCATAGCGCCCGCTGTCGACCTGCGCCACCTGGATGCCCGGCACCATGCGCAGCACATCCGGCAGGGCCAGCGCTCCGGAGCGGCGGATGTCTTCGGCGGTAATGACGAAGGCGGCGGCGGGAACGTTGCTCAGGCTCTGGTTACGCCGTGAAACGGAAGAAACTTCGGTTTTTGTCAGGTCTTCCAGGCTGAGATCATCGTCCTGGGCAGCGTGTGCAGGATGCAATACGACGGCCAGAACGATGGCGGTGGCCGCATGCGCAATTCTCAAGGCATCCGGTATTTTACTGTTACGAAACAATGTGTTCTGTCCGGCGCGTGAATAAGTAGTCACTATGCCATTGGTCAGGCTTCATATCAATCGGCTAATTCACGGTATTGGTGCATGGGGCTGCATCGCCAGTTGTTTGGACCAAAAAAAAGCTGGCCGGATCGCTCCGGCCAGCCTTGAGTGCGGCGTGGTTTGTTACTGGACCTGTTGAATGCCAGCCAGTACCCAGCCACGGCTGTTATCGGTCGGCTTGGTCATGTGCCAGATTTCGTCGAACGGTGCCGGTGCGGCGCCCTTCTCTTCGCTGATCAGGCCGGTGAAACGGATGCTGACGACGTAGCGGTTGGCTTCCTCGGCGACATCGAGCACTTCGCCGTTGAGCTGGGCGACGTCGGTTTCCTGCTTGGCATTGCCACGCTCGCTCATGCCCATCTTGATCTCGGCGAACATTTCCGGCGAAGTGAATTCGCGGATGTCGTCAAGATTACCGGCGTCGTTCGAGGCCTGCAGACGGATGAAGTTGACCTTGGCGTTACGCACGAAGCTCTCGACATCGAAGTCAGCCGGGATGTTGTTGCCACCACTGGTGGAAGCAGCAACCGGGGCGGCGGCAGCAGAACCGCCGGCCGGCATGAAGTCAGGCTGACGCGGGGCGTTGGCACCGTAGTTGGCGCCAGCGCCAGCATACTGCATGCCACCTTGCTGGGTCGCTCCGGCCTTCTTGCGCATGAAATAGCCGACGACCATGACGACTGCCATGATCAGCAAGCCGATCATCATCATGTTGGCCAGGCCTTCGCCGAAGCCGAAGTGCGAAGCCAGCGCGGCCAGGCCGAGACCGGCGGCCAGGCCAGCCAGCGGGCCCATCCACGAACGCTTGGGTTGAGCGGCCGGGGCGGCGGCACCGGGAGCGGAGGCGGGCGCCTGTTTGGCAGCCGAGGGCGGGGCGCTGGGGGAAACCGACTGGCGTTGCATGCCGGCCGAGCTGCCGCCACCGAGGCGCTTGGCTTCGGCGTCACCGATTTGCAGCGTGAAGCCGAGCACGACTGCTGCGGCCATCAGTACGAAATTCTTCATGGTTGTCTCCGTGTGGAAAAGTTGCAACCCGTAGTGTATCCGCTTCCTGTCGCAGAAAAACCAGTTCAGGCCTGCATGATTGTTCGTAAAAATAGAAGTATCAGGCCTTCGTGAACAGGTGGGCAACGGCAGCCGGATTTGATGGGAAGTAGAAATGCACGTAGGAGGCGGTGAGTCGGCCCTGCCGGTAGATCGCCTCACCGTCCCGGCCATCGGCGGTGGTGGCGCGGGCGAGCGGGCTGAACAGCGTTTCGCTCTTCGAGTAGTGAAAGGTGTGGCCGGCGATGCGGCCTTCGGGCAGGTCGACGAATTGGGTACCGAGCGCGGCGAGGCGTTTTTGCATGATTGAGCGCCCGGGCAGCAGGCCGCCGAAGCGATGGCTGGTGCCGGCCTTGTCCACGACTTCCTCGAACAGGCTCATCATGCCGCCGCATTCGGCGAGCAGTGGTTTGCCGGTGGCAACATGGTTTTTTAGGGCTTGCCACAGCCCGGCGTGCTGGCTCAGGGCCTCGGCGTGCAGTTCCGGGTAGCCGCCGGGCAGCCAGACGGCATCGCATTCGGGTAGCGGGTCGCCGGCGACCGGCGAGAAGAAGCGCAACTCGGCACCCAGCGTGCCCAGGGTTTCGAGATTGGCCGGGTAGATGAAGCCGTAGGCGGCATCGCGGGCGATGGCGATGCGTTGGCCGGCGAGCCGGGGTTCGATGCGCGGCGCCGGGGCGGTTTCGAAATTCACCGGTTTTGGCAGGTCGACCGTAGCACTGGCGGCTAACCCATCGGCCAGGGCATCGAGGCGGGCCTCGAGGTCGGTGATTTCGGCTGCTTGGAGCAAGCCGAGGTGGCGTTCGGGCAGGCTGTCGCCGCTTTTGGGCAGGGCGCCGAACCAGCCCATGCCGGGAGGGACGCTGTCGCGCAGCAATTGGGTGTGGCCTTCGCTGGCCGAACGATTGGCCAGTACGCCGGCGAAGGGCAGGCCGGGTCGGTAGGTGGCGAGGCCATGGGCGACGGCGCCGAATGTCTGGGCCATCGCTCCGGCGTCGATTAGGGCCATGACCGGAATGGCGAAGCGCTCGGCTATGTCGGCGGCGGAAGGCTGGCCATCGAACAGGCCCATGACGCCCTCGACGAGGATGAGGTCTGATTCTTCAGCGGCGCGGGCCAGTCGCCAGCGCGCATCGTCCTTGCCGCACATGCCGAGGTCGAGATTTTGGCAAGGGCGGCCGCTGGCGAAGGCGTGAATCTGCGGGTCGAGAAAGTCCGGGCCGCACTTGAAGACGGTGACGCGCCGTCCCTGGCGGGCGTGCAGCCGGGCTAGTGCAGCGGTGACGGTGGTCTTGCCCTGACCGGAGGCGGGGGCGGCGATGAGGAGGGCGGGGCAGGCGGGCATTCTTGTTCCTTAACGCGCGGGCTGGCTGAAGCCTTGCCGGCGGTCCCAATCGATATAAAACAGGCGGCTCTGGCTGGCACTGAACGAGAACAGCCGCTCGCCGCCGGCCGCGACGACGCTTTCGCCGAGCGAGAAATCAAGTTCCGGTTCGCGTCCGGTGCGGTTGTTCACGATCAGCGGCAGGCCGGTTTCAGCGCTGCGCCGCTCCCACAGGTCGCCCGGCCCCATGCCTTCGACCGGCGGCCAGTTGGCCGGGGCGAGCAGGATGGCGGCGCCTTGCTGGCGATAGCTGGCGGCCGGTTCAGGTTTGTAGGTATCGGCGCAGATCAGGACGCCGACCGGGATGCCGTCGACGACGAAGGGCGCGCCGCCGGTGCCGGGTGTGGACCAGCTTTCGGCCCCGCCATGCACGCGCTGCTTACGGTAGGCGCCCCGGATCACACCGTCGCGGTCGATCACGGCGACGCTGTTGTGGAGCTTGCCACTTTTTGCGTCGCGTTCGGCGAAGCCGACGAAGAGCGCCACCCGGTTGTCGCGGGCGATGGCGGCCAGCGTGCTGATCCAGGCATCGGGAAAGGGGGCGATCCAGTCGGTGCCGATGCGGCTGGCGAAGTTGTAGCCGGTTTCGGCCAGTTCGGGCGTCATGACCCAGTCGGCGCCGTGGCCGACCGCCTCCTGAATGCCGGCTTCGATGCGGGCGCGGTTGCCGGCGATGTCGCCGGGAACGGCATCGAGATGAAGCAAGGCAATGCGCAGCGCCTCCGTTGTCTTGGCCGGCGCTGCGGTTCCGGCTGCAAAACGCTTGGCGCCGGGCAGGAAGAAGCCGTTCTGCTTGCCGAGCGCTTCGAGCACCGCTGCGTAGCTGGCCTTGCCGATCAACTCGCCAATCCGGCTGTGGCCGCCGGTATAGCTGGCTTGCGGGCCCTGTGTGCCGGAGACGACGATGATGCTGTCGGTGCCCGTCCCTGTCGCCTGCACGGTTTTGGTGTAGGTGCTCGGTACATTCAAATCCTGCAGCGCCGCGGTCTTGCCCTCGGTGACGGTGATCAGGGCACGTGCCATTGCCGCGTCGGTCAGCCGGATATTGGTCAGCAGCAAGATGTTGATGGTACCGGCCGGCGTGTTGCCTTCGATGTAGGTTCCGGCATCGACGCCGGTGCGGATGGCGTTGCTTTTGGCGCCGGCCGTGGCCAGCACGGTGACGGTCAGCGGGCCGTGGTTTTTCGTGACGACCGCCAGGTTGTCGAGGTCGGCGGCTGTGGCCATGTGGGCGACCGCCGACTTGTTCAGATGTTGCTGGCGGGCGGTCTGTTCGTGCACATGCTCGGCATAGGCTTTGCCGCCCCGGCCGTCCTGGCCCATGAAACGCATGCCGAGCGTTTTCCAGAGCTGCGGGTGGCCGGCGTGGTTCATCGCAGCACGGGCATCGAGCAGGCCGTCGGAGGTGGACAGCGTGCGCCGTGCTTCGGGAAAGCTGACGAGCAGCACCTTTTCCCAGTAGCCGTCGCGTTCGCCACGGATGATCTTGGCCTCGGCCTGGATATTGGCCGGGATGTCGATTTCGCCCGCCCAGGCGGCAGCGGAAACGAACAGCAGGAAGACGAAACGGGCCAGTTTTTTCATTGACTTGAACTCAGAATTCGAGGCCGGGCATGGCCTTGATGCCGCTCTGGAAGGCATGTTTTTCCATGCCGATGTCGCTCACTGTGTCGGCGACGTCGCGCAGGGCCTGCGGCGCCCCGCGGCCGGTGATGATGACGTGCTGCATGGCCGGGCGGCCGAGTAGTTGGGCGATGACGGTATCGAGGTCGAGCCAGCCGTATTTGAAGGCGTAGGTCATTTCATCGAGGACGACGAGGCCGATTCCCGGATTGCGCAGGTGGTCACAGGCGATTTCCCAGGCGGCTTGGGCAGCCTTGGCGTCGCGCTCCTTGTCCTGGGTTTCCCAGGTGAAGCCTTCGCCGCCGACGTGCCAGGTGACGTTCGGCTGCTGGCTGAAGAAGGCTTCCTCGCCGGTGTCCGAACGGCCTTTGACGAATTGCACGACGCCAACCTTGAGGCCGTGGCCGAGGGCGCGGGCGACGACGCCGAACGCGGCACTCGATTTGCCCTTGCCGTTGCCGGTGTTGATGACCAGCACGCCGCGCTCTTCCTGCGCGGCGTCGATCTTGCCGTCGATGACGGCTTTCTTTTTCTGCATGCGTTGTTCGTGGGTGACGGTCATATTGATTGGCTCGAAAAAGGCATTGCTACGGTCAACCGGAAAAAATGCCCAAAATTGAAATGGTTTACTCGGGGATGAAGCAGCGATGGCCGCGATCTTCGATCTGACGCAGGCCGTAGCCGTAAAGTTCGGACAGCGTGTCGGCCGTCAAAATGGCGTCGACGGTGCCAATTTCGGTATGGCCGTCGCCATAAACCAGCAGCGCCCGGTCACAAAAACGATGGGCCAGCGCCGGGTCGTGCAAGACCATGATGACGCCGGCGCCACCATCGCGGGCCGTGCCGGAGAACAGTTCGAGGACGGCCATCTGGTGATTGAGGTCGAGGTGCGCCAGCGGTTCGTCGAGCAGGTAGAGCGGCGCCGCCTGGGTGAGCAGCGTGGCGATGGCCAGCCGTTGGCGTTCGCCGCCGGACAGCGTGTGAATCTGGCGGGTTTCCATGCCGTCCAGCCCGACCGCCTTGAGCGCCGCACGGGCCAGTTCGGCATCGTGCTTCGATTCCCAGTCCCAGCGCCCAAGATGCGGATGGCGACCGGTCAGCGCCGTTTCCAGCACGGTCGAACCGAAAGGATCGGACTGGAACTGGCCGAGCCAGGCGCGTCGCAGGGCGGCCTCGCGGGCGTGCAGCAAGGCCGCATCTTCGCCATCAAGCAGCAGAGAACCGCCAGCCGCCGGACGCAGGCCGGCCAGCGTCGACAGCAGCGTCGATTTGCCGGCACCGTTGCGGCCGAGGATGGCAATGCGCTCGCCGCTGGCAACGCTCAGGTCGACACGGTCGACCACCGTTTTGCCGCCGATTTCGACGACCAGTTGTTTGGCTTCGAGCAACGGCCGGGTCATTTCGGCTGCCGCGAAAGCAGGAAGAGGAAGACGGGAACGCCGATCAGCGCCGTCAGTACACCGACCGGCAACTGCTGCGGGGCGATCAAAGTGCGGGCCAGCGTGTCGGCCAGAACGAGCAGCGAACCGCCGGCCAGCACCGAGGCAGGCAGCAGCAGGCGTTGGTCGTTGCCCGTCGCCAGCCGGACCAGATGCGGTACGACCAGCCCGACGAAACCAATCGAGCCAGCCGTCGTCACTGAAGCAGCGGTAGCCAGCGAAGCGAGCAGATAGATGGCGTAACGCAGCCGGCCGACGGCGACGCCCAAAGCCTGCGCCTGCATGAGGCCGCGCGACAGTAAATTCAGTTCGCGGGCGAAGGGCATCGCCAGCAGCAGCGCGATGGCCAGTGCAGCAAAGGCCGGCCACCATTGGGCGCTTTGCCCGAGATCGCCCATCAACCAGAACAGCATGCCGCGCAGCTTGTGCTCGTCGGCGATGCTCAGCATCAGCGCGACCAAGGCGCCGCAACCGGCGGCGACGATGACGCCGGTTAGCAACAGTCGCGTCTGCGTCCAGCTCCCGTCGCCGTGGGCCAGCCCGAAAACCAGCAGCATCGCGGCGAAGGCGCCAACAAAGGCCAGCCCGTCGATGCCGAGCACCGGCCAGCCGAGCAGCATGGCGAACATCGCCCCGACCCCAGCGCCGCCGGAAATGCCCAGCACGTAAGGATCGGCCAGCGGATTGCGCAACAAAACCTGCATCAGCGCCCCCGCCAGCGCCAGCAAGCCGCCGCAGGCAAAGCCGGCCAAGGCGCGCGGCAGACGAAGCTGCAGCACGATATCGCCAGCCCCGCCCTCGTTACCCAACAGCGCGGCCAGCACTTCACCGTAAGAAACCTTGAAACTGCCCACCGTCAACGCCAGCCCGATACTCGCCACGGCCAAAAGGCCGAGGCTGGCGAGGATCAGGAAGGCACGCTGGCGGGTGGGCATGGTTGCTTACTTGGGACTGTAGCGGATGCCGACAAAGGCGTTCAGGCCCGGCGTGGCATAGGTGTCGGCCAGCACGTATTCATGGTCGAACAGATTGTTGACCCGGGCGAAAACTGACCAGTCCTTGGCAACGCGATAGGCTCCATACAGGTTGGTGAGCGCGTAGCCACTCAGTTTCTTAGCCGGCTCGCCGTAAGGATAATCGATGCGGTCGTCGCTGATCTGTTGCTCGATCCGCCATTCCCAGGCGCCCAATGATTTGCCAAGCGCTGCTGCCGCGCGATTTTGGGCGCGGCGGGCCAAGCGCTGGCCGGTGTCGGCATCCTTTGCATCCAAATAGTCATAGCTGGCCTGGACATTAAGACCGGCAACGACGCCTTCGTAGGCCAGGGTAAAGCCTTCGAGCCGGGCGTTGCCGACGTTGTTGGGCGTCGAGGTCCAGACGATCAGGTTTTCGACGCGGTTCAAATACCAGGTCAGGGAAACGTGGTGCTGCCCCGTCTCAAAATGCAGTGCAGCTTCGCGGTTCCTGGAGTTCTCTGGCAGCAAGTTTGGATTGCTGCCATAGCAGCCATAACCGGGGTAGCAGGTCACCGGGAAATACAGGTCATTAAAAGTGGGGGCCTTGAATGCCGTGCCGTATCCGATGTTCGCTCGCCAGTTTCGGGAGAAGCGATAGCCGTAGGCCAAAGAACCTGTCGTCTTTTCGCCAAATTGGGAATTGTCGTCGCGGCGCAGGTTGGCCTGTACACGGTGGGCTTCGTAGCCTATGTTCCAGCCGGCCAGCAGGGAGTTGTTGGTTCTCTCCATAACGGTGTAGATGGAACTGGTGTCGATCTTCTGTTCCAGCCGCTCGATGCCGAGCAGGAAGTTGCCAAAGCCAGTGCGTAGATCGTTTTGCCAGGAATACAGCTGCTGATCGGTGCGGAAGTTGCTGTTCGTGGCCCCGTTCATCAAATCCCTGGATTCATCGATGCTGCTGCCGACGTTCAGAGTGCTTGTCCAGCGGTCGGTGATGGCATTCTTTACGAACGCATTCAGGCTGGTAACGCTGTTTCGGTTGCGCCAATCCACTGTTGCGCCGCTGCCGTCATACTTGTTTTCGCCGTCGCTGTGCAGGAAGCTGACGCCGGCTTCGTGACCCTTTGCGAAGCTGTAGGCCAGCCGTCCTGACAGGCTGTTGTTCCAGAAACCATCGCGATCATTGTTGGCGATGGCAGTCGATGGCTTGCTGTTGAAACCATCAGTCGACATCGCCGCGGCGTTCAAGGCGTAACGCCACCCATTCTGGGAACCGGAAAAGCCTCCGGAAGCCGAATAAGTGCCATAGGAGCCGCCGCCGATTTCGCCGTGAAAGCTCAACGGACCGTCACTTTGACGAGTGAAGACTTGAATGACGCCACCGATAGCGTCGCTACCGTAGAGGGAGGAGGTTGGTCCGCGCACAATTTCGATGCGCTCGATCTGGCTGGTTGGGATACGCCCCCAGGAGACGCTGCCCAGCGTTGCGGAACCGACGCGCATGCCGTCGATCAACAGCAGAACATGGCCGGCATTGGTGCCGCGTACGTAAATGGCAGAACTGCCGCCAAAGCTGCCGTTGGCGGCATATTCGATTCCGGGTTGCCGAGAGAGCACTTCTTCAAGCGTCGATTGGCCAGCCGCATCGATTTCCGCACGTTCGATGACTGAAACATCCGACAGTTGTTCTGAAACGCGCATTTCCTGCCGCGTCGCGGTGATCAGGACGGGATCGAGAGCGGCAAGTTGCTCGACTGCAAATGCGGCGGGCGCAAAAGACAAAGCCAGCATGGCGGCCATTGGTTTCAAACGTGGATACATGGTTTTCCTTTTCCCGGCGGGCGTCCCCGCATGCCGGAAGAGCATTGAAAAGGAAGGGCGAGGGGAGAAGGGCTGGTTGCGATAACCCGCACCACACCCCCGTGGCACTTCCGCTTTTTGTCTCAGGCCGGTATCCGGGCTCACAAGTCTTGACGTATCGCCTTCCCAGGTTGGCACCCAGTGGCATGTTGATACGCCCGCACTTGCTTACCGTTGCGGGGGCAGCAGCGGATTTGTCTCGTTCGAGACGCACCGCTTTCCCGTTTAACTGCGTTTGGAGAATCCGTACGCAGCACCTAGAACGGCTCGCATTCTACATTCATTGTTGCTGCAGCGCACCAGCAGCGCTACGGCCATTTGCGATAAACCACTTTTAGAATAATGGCTTAGTCCTTGACCACGCGGCGTTTTTCCCTCTATAGTTCGCGCCATGAATGTGGAACTCGAAACGCTTGAAGCCAAAATCGAACAGGTCGTTGCGCTGGTTCACCAGCTGCGCGCCGAGAATGAGGTTTTGAAGAATCAGATGACCGCGGCCGAGGCCGAACGGCTGCATCTGCGGCAGACGATGACGGTCGCCCGGGAGCGGCTTGAGGGTCTGGTCGACAAGATTCCCGAGGATGTCTGAGATGAGTGGCGAGCCGAATTTCCTCGACGTCAAGATCATGGGCCGCGAATACCGCGTCGCCTGCACGCCGGAAGAGCGCGAAGCCCTGCTCTCGGCAGTCGATCTGGTTGACAACAAAATGCGCGACATCGCGCAGCGGACCAAGAACACCATCGCCGAACGCGTCGCCGTCATGGCTGCCTTGAACATCGCCCACGAGCACCTTTCCGGGGTTTCGGGCGGCGCTCAAAAAGAGTTTTCGGAAGCAGTTGATACTTCCGAAACGAAGCGTAGAATCGGTGACATGGGAGCACGACTTGATGCCGTGCTTGCGCCCCAGCAGCAACTGGACTTGTAGTCGGTTCTGCTGACCCCGGCGCCGCCCGCCGAGCGTCCCCTGCGGTGTTTGTTAAGGCCATATATTCCTTGAACCAATGCTAATTGGCATCGGTTGCGGACCAACAATCCGCTGTTGAGCGCGCTCCCAGTGAGTGTGCCTGATGCGGAAGGAATGCGACCACTCTGGACCCAGGTTCAGGATGCCGGCCTGACGACATTCGCGGGGGCCTTTTTTTTGCCCTCGAAATTACCCGAACGCATGCAATATTGGCTGATGAAATCGGAGCCGGACGAGGTTTCCATCGACGACCTCGCTGGCGCGCCAGGACAGGCGTTTCCATGGTTCGGCGTACGCAACTATCAGGCGCGCAATTTCATGCGCGATGCGATGCAGGTCGGCGATCTCGCCTTCTTTTATCATTCCAGTTGTGCCGAGCCGGGCATTGCCGGCATCTGCGAAGTGTGTTCCGAGCCTTACCCGGACGAAACTCAGTTTGCTACGGTCAACCGGTATTTTGACCCAAAATCGAAACCCGAAAATCCGCGCTGGTGGCTGCGTGACGTCCGGTTTGTGAAGAAGACGCGCCATGTGTCCCTGACTGAACTGCGCAGTCATCCCGAACTGGCCGACATGCGTCTCCTTGCCCGCGGCAACCGGTTGTCGATCATGCCGGTCACGCCCGAAGAATGGGCATTCATCAACCGTCTCATGGCAGAGAGTTCATGACAATCTGGTGGCTGGCCTACCCCCTGCTGGGAATCTTCGGCGGCTTTGTTGCCGGTCTGTTCGGCGTTGGCGGCGGGCTGACCCTCGTCCCGTTCATGTACATGCTGTTCGTTGCCCAGAACTTTCCGCCGGAGCATGTCATGCATCTGGCGCTCGGCACTTCGATGGCGACCATCGTTTTCACGTCCATATCCAGCATGCGCGCCCACCACGCCCACGGTGCGGTGCGCTGGGACGTTGTCCGCAATCTGGCGCCGGGTTTGGTGCTCGGGACTTTTGCTGGCTCTCTGGTGGCCGGGCAGGTGCCGACCGGGCCGATGACGGCAATTTTTGTCGTCATCGTCTATTACGCCTCGATCCAGATGATGCTCGATTTCAAGCCTCATGCCCATCGGCAACTACCCGGACCGGCCGGGCTGTTTGCTGCCGGCGGCGTCATCGGCGGCATATCGAGTCTGGTCGCCGCAGGCGGCGGATTCCTCTCGGTGCCCTTCATGCTGTTCTGCAACGTCGCCATCCATTCGGCCGTCGGCACTTCGTCGGCGCTGGGTTTTCCGATCGCCGTCGCCGGTGCCGTCGGCTACATCGTCGCCGGCTGGAGCGATAGCGGACTGCCGCCCTTTAGCTTCGGCTATATCTATTTGCCGGCTTTCGTCGGCATCGTCGTGATGAGTATTCTGATGGCGCCGGTCGGCGCCAAACTGGCGCACAAATTGCCGGTCAAACAACTGAAGCGGGCATTCGGCGGTTTTCTCGCCCTGCTCGCCACCAAGATGTTGCACAGCCTGATCGGCTAGGGGGATTTCTCTGTCGCTTGTTCTCGGAGCGACCTCGGAGAATAGGCGGACCCCTGTCCGCCCATGCCTCCAGATACTGATGTCGAGCGGATTGTAGTCACCAGGCCAGCGCGTAGCGGCCGGCAAACGCCCCAATCGCAGTCGTGATGGAGATTGCGGCGACGTACCAGATGGCAACAAACACGGCACCATCGTTCACGCATGCAACCGTATAGGCCAAGGCTGCGAGCGAGCCCGACAGGACACCGGAAATCGCGCCAGCGGAAGCCAGCCGAGTCGGAATACCCCTGCGCAATCCAGCCAGAATGATGGTGAGGCCAGGTAGGGAGGCGGCGACGATGACCCCTACACAGACTGGCGCGGACAGTTGCTGCACCCCCAGCGGTGGGAAGCCGCTGCGATCGAAGAGCGCGCCACCGAGAAGGAATAGAACGCCTGGGAGCAAAGCCAGGTGGGGCCTTGTCGCCATCCCCGGGGTTCCGGCGGCACGGACGAGAATGAAGCCACCGCCGGCGAGCAGGGTCATTGCCGCAACCTTGAACTGGAATGGCCAGGCCGTCAGCATCGTGGGCAGATCCGGACGCAACCCGGATACGCCGATTACAACGAGCATGGCTATGGCAATGGACAGCGTCAGGCATACCCACACGGTGCGACCGAAGGACATGGCTGCTGGAGCCTTAATGCCGGCCTGATTGGACAGCCGATGAATAAGCTCATCCGTCCGCATAATCTCGTTGTTACGCTTACGCATCATTTACGCTCCCTTTGCTGCCGCGATCAATCTCTTTAATGCTCGGTGAAACGCAACTCTCACAGCCCCCTCTTTCATCCCGAGTTCGGTGGCAGCTTCACTGGGTGACGCCCCATTAACGCCAATCGCGCGGACAACCGACTGCTGGCCTGGCGGCAGCTCGGAGATCAAGCGTTCGACGTCAATGCCGGACTCTTCCGGGTCTCTCTGATTGAAGGCTGGCAGGGAGGACCATTGCTCATCGTCGAGATCCATCCTGCCGTGCGCTTCCTTTCGCAGACGCCGCGCCGTATCGATGATCTTGTAGCGCGCAATGGCATTCAACCATGGCAGGAGCGGCCGACCGTGATCCCATTGGTCGCGTCTTGAGTGCACAGCGATCAGTACGTCCTGCACCACGTCCTCGGCCTCCACGGAGTTTAATCCAGCATGATGCAACCGATATCTGATGACTCGCCGCAGATACGCCGCCAGTTCCAGGAGGAAATCCTCGTATGCAAAGCGATCACCCTCTCGCTCCTTGCGCATCGCATTTGCCCAAGTGTTTTCTCGCTCTTGCAATCCCACTCCTGATGCTCCGTTCTCATACCACGCCGTCGTTGCAAGGCATGATGTCGTGGTCAAGCTTCGCGGATGCTCACGGGAATTGGCTAAGCTATCCACGTCATCTCTTGGCTAGCAAATTACAATCCCCGTTTCCCGGCTGCAGCCAGAATAAGCGCCGCAATGTCTTTCGGATGTGAAACGAGGGGGAGATGTCCGGATTCGACTTCTATCGTCTTGGCCTTCATGCGCCCAGCAAGGAATCGCTGGAAATCAGGCGAGATCGTGTTGTCGTTCTTTGCGACCGCGTACCAGGATGGCTTGGTTTTCCAGGCTGCAGTTGTGGTTCTGTCAGCAAACAGATTTGCTGCGACCGGTTGTTGCACGGAATAGAGCGTCTTTGCCTTCTCCGCAGGTATGCCGTCCGCAAAGTGGTTGAAGAAAGCCTTCTCCGAAACGGTCAAATAGCCATTGTGTTTTTCGACGCCAGCGCGGAGGGGCATCGTCGGAAATTGACTGCCAAGCGCCAGAAAATCTTCGCCGGCATCAGGTGCGCGAGCCGCGACGTAGACCAGCGCCGTGACCTTCGGCTCTCCCCCTGCTTCACTGATGACACTTCCCGCGTAGGAATGTCCTACGAGGACCGTGGGGCCATCCAGCAGGGCGAGCGCCCGCTTGGTCGCGGCAACGTCATCAGCGAGGGAGGTAAGGGGATTCTGGACCGCTATCACCTTCAAGCCGGCCGCCCCTAGGTAGGGGATGACATCGGACCAACTGGAACCATCGGCCCAGGCTCCATGTACAAGGACGACATTCTTGGCCTCGACAGGTACAGCCTCTCTTGCGAATGCGGTACCGCCAAAGGTCGCGTGCATCAACCCGAAGGCCAGCGCAATTGTGGAAAAGAATGTTTTCATCAAATAACTCCTGAATGGTAACGAAGCACAGCGCTTCATCATGGCTATTCGGCAATCGGAGTGATTTGTTACATCCACAGGTAAAAATATGTTCAGAGAGAAGAGACGGCGCACAACGCGGTCGGCATCTCGGCTGCGCTCAGTTGACTGGCTTCACACGCCGGCCTTGAAGTCGCGCAAGGTGGCGACGAGGTCGGCGAAGCGTTCGCCCTGAACGGTCACGTGGGCGCGTAGCTGCGCCGAGGCGAGTTCGCTGTCGCCCTTGATGATGGAATCGACGATGGCCTGGTGCTCGTTGAACGAGGTCGCCATCCGGTTGCGCACGCGCAACTGCAGCCGGCGATAGGGGCGCAGCCGGCGGTGCAGGGCGGTCGCCTGCTCGACCAGGAAGCCGTTGTGGCTGGCTTCGTAGATGCGCTGGTGGAAGACCTCATTCAGCTGGTAGTAAATATCCGGGGTGTTTGCGTCGCGCGCCGCTTCGCAGGCGTCATGTGCCTCCTGCAGGGCCGCTTGTTCGCTTGGTGTGATACGCCGGGCGGCCAGTCGGCCGCACATGGCTTCCAGTTCGGCCATTACCTCGAACATTTCGCAGACCCGGTCGGCCCCGACTTCCGGGACGGTCGCGCCGCGTCGTGGCTTGATTTCGATCAGTCCGACCGAGGCGAGCTGGATCAGTGCTTCGCGCACCGGCGTTCGGGATACGCCGAAAGTATCGGCCAGTTCCTGCTCGTCGAGCCGCGTGCCGGGGGGATAGACGCCGGTGACAATGCGCTCCTCGATAAGTTCGCCGAGGCGTTCCGACTGGCGGGTGGCAGGGGGTATTTCGACAGGGCTGTTCATGATTGATGCTCCAGCGTGCGGCAATGATTTAATTATACGAAATTAGTTGACCAGTATTCAATGTTTGACTATCTTGTATACACAACGGTGATTTTTGAACACAAAATAAGAGTGCGGTATTCCCTAGTGTGGATAAGCCAGCCAGTGAGGTTTCACCGTCAGTGCTTTTTAAACCTTGGAGGAGATATCCATGTTCAGCAAGACTAAACGCCAGCTTACGCTGGCCATCGCTGCAGTCGCCCTCACCTGTGCTCTGCCCTCGGCCCAAGCTCAGACGCCGCGCATCATCAAGATTTCCCATCAATTCCCTGCCGCAACCAACGAGGACGGCGATTTCCGCGATCGCCTGGTCCGTCGCTTCGCCGCCGAAGTCGAAAAGCAGTCCAAGGGTAGTTTGAGGTTCGAGATTTATCCCGGCAGCTCCTTGATGAAGACCAACAGCCAGATCGGTGCCCTGCGCAAGAGCGCGCTGGACATGAGCCTGGTGCCGCTGGCTTATGGCGGCGGCGAAATTCCGCAGGTCAACATCACGCTGATGCCGACGCTGGTAAACAGCTACGAGCAGGGCATGCGCTGGAAAACCGCCCCGGTCGGCAAGGAGCTTGATCGCATCTTGGCCGACAAGAATATCAAGATCATCACCTGGGTCTGGCAGGCGGGCGGTATCGCCTCGACTAAGAAGACAGTGGTCGTTCCCGACGATGCCAAGGGCCTGAAGTTCCGAGGCGGAAGCAAGGAGATGGACCAGATGCTGAAGGGCGCCGGCGCCGCAGTGACCGGCATGCCTTCCTCGGAAATCTACAGCGCGATGCAGTCCGGCGTGCTCGACGCGGCGCTGACTTCCAGTACCTCGCTGATCAGTTTCCGTCTGCAGGAGTTCAGCAAGTACGTGACGACGGCGCGCAACAAGAGCTTCTGGTTCATGTTCGAGCCGCTGCTGATTTCCAAGGGCCTCTACGACTCGCTGACGCCGGAGCAACAGAAGATCATCAGCGACGTCGGCGCCAGTCTGGAGAAGTTCGGTGTCGAAGAAGCCAAGAAGGATGACATGCGCATGGCCGAGGTGTTCGCCAAGGCGGGTGCCAAGGTGGCCGACATGGACGAGAAAGCCTTCATGGCCTGGCGCGGTGTCGCCGAACAGACGGCTTTCAAGGATTTCGCCGAGAACATCAAGGATGGCCGCGCCCTGCTCGACATGGCGCTGTCGGTCAAGTAATCCACCGGCCGGGCAGCGCCCGGCCCATCCTTCTTAAAGGTGAATCATGAGCCCCGGATATTTCATCAGCCGAGCGGTCAAGGCCTTCAATATTGCGACAGGTTACCTGTCGGCCTTTCTGATCGTAATCGCTACCTGTGTCCTCGTCTTCGAAGTTGCGGTCCGTTATTTCTTTGCCTGGCCGACCGACTGGGAAATCGAGTTTTGCGTCTATTTACTGATCGCTTCCAGCTTCCTGGCCGCCGCCCATACTCAGCTCAATCGCGGTCACGTGACGATTGAAATTCTCGACGAAATCACGCCGCCGAGCTGGACACAGTGGCGCATGGCGTTTTCCGATCTGCTGTCCTTCCTGTTCTGCGCCTTCATCGCCTGGAACTGCTGGCACCTGTTCTACGAAGCCTGGGACGAAGGCCGGATGAGCGACACCTCCTGGGCGCCGAAGATGTGGCCGGTCTTTGCCACCATGGCAGTCGGTATGACCTCGCTGACCCTGCAGATTTTTGTGCAGTTCATCGAAGACTCGCTGCCCGAAGCCATGCGCTCGCACCACCCCCCACCCCAGCACAATGCAGCCATTCAGGTGGCCATCGAACGCATCCAGCACGACGACGAAGGAGAGCGCAAATGAGCGTCGGAACTTTAGGCTTGCTCTACGCGGCCGCTACTTTCATATTTCTCTTTTCCGGGATGCCGATTGCCTTTGCCGTTGGTTCGGTCGCCCTGATTTTCATGTACTTTTTCATGCCGGTGGCGCAGCTGTCGATCATCGCTGAAACCATCTTTTCCGAGTTGAACAGCTTCACGCTGCTGACCATTCCGCTCTTCATCATGATGGGCGCCGCCATCGGCAAATCACGCGCTGGCGCCGATCTCTACAACTCGCTGAATCGCTGGCTATACAAGGTGCCGGGTGGTCTGGGCCTGGCCAACACGCTGGCCTGCTCGGTGTTCGCCGCGATGTGTGGTTCATCGCCGGCAACCTGCTCGGCGATTGGTTCCTCGGGCATTCCGGAAATGCGCAAACGCGGCTATTCCGAGCGTCTGGCGACTGGCCTGATCGCCGCCGGCGGTACGCTGGGCATCCTGATTCCGCCATCGCTGACGCTGATTCTCTACGGTCTGGCCACCGAACAATCGATCGGCAAGCTGTTCATGGCTGGCGTCGGCCCCGGCTTACTCCTGACGACGATGTTCTCGATCTGGGTGGTGTACAAATCCTGGGCGGAAAAGAACGAGAAGATTTCGGCCAATCGTTCGACCGGCATCGCCATGCCGGCGGAAGAGTCGTACAGCTGGAAACAGCGCCTTGAAACGCTGCCCCGCCTGGCGCCCTTCATCGGCCTGATCATCATCGTCATGGTTGCCCTCTACGGTGGCTGGGCGACGCCTTCGGAAGTCGCCGGCATCGGCGCCTTCGGTGCGCTGCTCATGGTCATGGCGATCTACGGCTGCTGGCGCTGGAACGACCTCAAGGTGATCCTCTCCGGGACGGCCCGCGAGTCGTCGATGATCATGCTGATCATCGCGATGTCCTTCCTCTACACCTACGTCATGAGCTACCTGCACATCACCCAGTCGGCTGCCGCCTGGATGATTTCGCTGGAGTTGAGCAAATGGGCCTTCTTCTTCTGGGTCAATATCCTGCTCATCGTGCTTGGTTTCTTCCTGCCGCCGGTTGCCATCATCCTGATGGTTACACCGATCATCCTGCCGGCGCTGAACGCCCTGGGTATCGACCTGATCTGGTTCGGCGTGATCATGACCATCCTCATGGAAATGGGCCTGATTCACCCGCCGGTCGGCCTCAACCTGTTTGTAATCAGCGGCATTGCTCCCGACATCAAGCTCAAGGAAATCATGTGGGGTACCGTGCCCTTCCTGCTGCTCATGGTGCTCGGCATTGTGCTGCTCTGTGTCTTCCCGGAAATTGCCACCTGGCTGCCGTCGCAGTACAGCGGCTCCTGAGTCAGCGGAAAGACGATCATGAACGCACCACTCCCGCGTGACTGGGACACTCTGCGCCAGAGCCGTGGTCGCCGCCTCGAGCGGGCGGCGAGCCTCGGTTTTGGCCAGGAAATTCCGGTCGACCGTGTCATTGACCTGCTCGAAGCCGTCATCCAGCCCGGTGACCGCGTCTGTCTGGAAGGCAACAACCAGAAGCAGGCCGATTTCCTCTCCGAAGCGCTGGCCGATTGCGACCCGGCGCGTATCAATCACCTCAGTATGGTCCAGTCAGTCCTGGCTCTCCCGAGCCATGTGGACCTTTTCGAGCGCGGCCTGGCAAACCGCCTCGACTTTTCTTTCAGCGGTCCGCAGGGCGCCCGCCTGGCCAAGCTGGTCCAGGAACATTGCATCGAGATCGGGGCGATTCACACCTATCTCGAACTGTTCGGCCGCTATTTCATGGACCTGACGCCCAACGTCGCGCTGATCGCGGCGCAGGCGGCGGATGCCGAGGGCAACCTTTACCTCGGACCGAATACCGAAGATACGCCGGCTATCGTCGAGGCGACCGCCTTCAAGGGCGGTATCGTCGTCGCTCAGGTCAACGAGCGGCTGGAAAAGCTGCCGCGCGTCGATGTGCCGGCCGACTGGGTCGATTTCACCGTGCTCGCCCCGAAGCCGAACTACATCGAGCCGCTCTTCACCCGTGACCCGGCACAGATCACCGAAGTCCAGGTGCTGATGGCGATGATGGCGATCAAGGGCATCTACGCCGAATATGGCGTGACGCGCCTGAACCACGGCATCGGTTTCGACACCGCGGCGATCGAGTTGCTGCTGCCAACCTACGCCGCCGACCTTGGCCTGAAGGGCAAGATCTGCACGCACTGGGCCTTGAATCCGCACCCGACGCTGATTCCGGCCATCGAGTCGGGTTTTGTCGAATCGGTGCATTGCTTCGGTTCGGAAGTCGGCATGGATGTCTACATCTCGGCCCGATCCGACGTCTTCTTCACCGGCGCCGACGGCAGCATGCGTTCCAACCGGGCGTTTTCCCAGACGGCCGGGCTCTACGCCTGCGACATGTTCATCGGCTCGACCTTGCAGATGGACCTGGCCGGCAACAGTTCGACGGCGACGCTGGGCCGCATCACCGGCTTTGGCGGCGCCCCGAACATGGGCTCCGACCCGCACGGCCGGCGCCACGCCAGTCCGGCCTGGCTCAAGGCCGGGCGCGAGGCCTACGGGCAAAACGCCATCCGTGGCCGCAAGCTGGTCGTGCAGATGGTCGAAACCTTCCGCGAACACATGGCGCCGGTTTTCGTCGAGGAACTTGATGCCTGGAAACTGCAGAAGTCGATGGGCGCCGAACTGCCGCCGATCATGATCTACGGCGATGACGTCAGTCACATCGTGACCGAGGAAGGCATCGCGAACCTGCTGCTCTGCCGTAGCCCGGAAGAACGCGAGCAGGCGATTCGCGGCGTTGCCGGCTTCACGCCGGTCGGCATGGCCCGTGACAAGGCGATGGTCGAGAACCTGCGCGACCGCGGCATCGTCCGCCGTCCTGAAGACCTCGGCATCGACCCGCGACTGGCCACCCGCGACCTGCTCGCCGCCCGTTCCGTCAAGGATCTGGTGCGCTGGTCGGGCGGCCTCTACGCCCCCCCTTCACGCTTCCGCAACTGGTGACCGCCATGGAAACACTCGATTTTCGTTTCGATTCCAAGCCCGTTCCGCGGGCCGCCGATCCCGCGCTGTGCGGCGTGGTCGGCTCGGGCAATCTGGAAATTCTCGTCAAGCCCGGTATTGAGCCGGAGGTTTGCCGGGTCCGCATCAAGACTTCGGCGCGCGGCTTCGGTGAAACCTGGCAGGCTGTGATCGGCAGCTTTGCCGTCAGCCATGCGGCCGGGGGCACCGTCATCGCCATCAACGACATGGGCGCGACACCCGCCGTCGTCACCTTGCGCCTAGCCCAGGCGCTGGCCGAGTACCAGGGAGGTGCCCAATGATCGCGTCGCTTGCTGCACGCCACAGCTGGTTTGAGGCGACCGCCCGGGCTCGCCTCGCCGGCCTGCTTGATCCCGGCAGTTTTAGTGAAATCCTGCCACCGGCCGAATCCAACCCCAGCCCGCATCTCGCCTTGCTCGATCTGCCCGGAGCCTTTGATGACGGCGTGGTCGTTTGCTACGGTCAACTGGAAAAAAAGCCGATTTTTGCAATCGCCCAGGAAGGCCAGTTCATGGGCGGCGCGGTTGGTGAAATCCACGGTGCCAAGATCGTCGGGATGCTCCGCCGCGCGGCGCAGGAAAAGCCGGCCGCCGTGCTCTTTCTCATCGATTCCGGCGGCGTTCGTCTGCACGAGGCCAACGCCGGCCTGATCGCCATTTCCGAAATCATGCGCGCCGTGCTCGACGCCCGCGCGGCTGGCGTCCCGGTCATCGCGCTGGTCGGCGGCAGCTGCGGCGCCTTCGGTGGCATGGGCATCGTCGCCAAGCTCTGTTCGGCCATCATCATTTCCGAAGAGGGCCGACTCGCACTGTCCGGCCCGGAGGTCATCGAAACCGTCGCCGGCGTCGAGGAATTCGACTCGAAGGACCGGGCCCTGGTCTGGCGCGTCACCGGCGGCAAGCATCGCTACCTGATGGGCGATTGCGCCATGCTGGTCGACGACGACATCGCTGCCTTCCGCCGCGGCGCCACGGAATTCCTTGCCGGCTGGACGGAACCCGCGCCGAGCGTCGCCCATCTGCGGGCCGGCCAGCAGGCGCTGGAAAATCGTCTCGCTGCCTACGCCAGCTATCGCGACGGCCTGCAAGTCTGGGCCGCGCTCGGCGTCGCTGAGCCGGAAAGCGTGCCGCTGCTTGATCGCGACGCGCTGGTCGCCTTGAAGGAAGGATTGCCGACATGAGCCTCAACAACATTCTTGATAGCCTGTTCCCGGCCGGTCACGCGGTCGCCGTGAACAACAAGGTGATTACCGGTCAAGCGACGACCGCACAGGGCACGGTCGCCGTGCTCGGCACCACCGACGCGGCAGCCATCGATCACGCCATGGCGCTGGCCCTGTCCGCCTTCGTTCTCGACACCATCGAACGGCACCCCGGCCGGCCTCTGGTCTATTTGGTCGACACCAGCGGTCAGGCTCTGTCGCGCAGCCAGGAGCTGCTCTGCCTGAACGGCTCGTTGGCCCATCTCGCCCAGTGCGTCGATCTGGCCCGCCGTCAGGGTCATGCCTCGCTCAGTCTGGTGACCGCCAACGCGGTCAGCGGCGGTTTCCTCTCCTTCGGCCTGATGGCCGACCGGGCCTATGCCCTGGCCGACGCCCAGGTCCGGGTCATGGATTTGCGGGCGATGTCGCGGGTGACCAAGATCGCCCACGAACGTCTGGTCGAACTGGCGGCCGGCTCGCCGATTTTCGCGCCGGGTGCCGAGAGTTACGTCCGCATGGGCGCCATCGAAGCGATCTGGCCGGCACCATCGGCCAGCCTGCTGGAGGCGGCACTCGCTGCTGGCGGTCTGGCCGCGCCGGCCAGCGATCAACGCCAATACAGCGGTCTGCTGCGCGGTGGTCGCCAACTGGCGGCGGGCATAACCAAAACCGTTCAGAACGCCGCGCGCGGAGCCTGACCCGATGCGTCGCCACGACCTCGTTTATCTGGATCGGGATGCCGTATTCGCAACACCCTGTGCTGAAACAGGCGATTCATTTTGGCTGGCGGCGCGGGACTGGATCGCCGCTGGCCGTCCTCTGGTCGCCGCCCGCCAGCCGGCCGGCGATGGGCCGCTGCTGCTCGGCCTGAGCCTGCCGCTGAACCAGCAACGAAAGCGGCTGACCATTAACGTCGACCGCCGGGCCGTAGCCGGAATCGACGCGCCGCTGGCCATCGCTCGCTGTTGTTCCCGACTGCCGGCGGCCGAGGCCGACGTGCTGCGCCGACTGGCCGAGCGGGCTGCTGCCTGTTCTGCCGGCCTCGGCGTTTTCGGCTCGCTGGCCTGGGAGGCGTTGAGCGGCGAGGACTACCGCCATGCCGAGTCCGACATTGACCTCATCTGCGATGTCGCGACGCTGGCGCAATTGGACGCCATGCTGGCGGCGCTGCAACTGGCGGCTGGCGAACTACGCTGCCGGCTAGATGGCGAGTTGCGTTTTCCGGATGGTGACGCAGTTGCCTGGCAGGAATTTGCTACGCAGCGGGAAAATCCGGCTGCCCTGGTCCTCGTCAAAGGCCTGCACGAGGTTGGCTTGCGGACGGTGCACACCTTGCTCGCCAGCCTGAACGAGGCTTGCTGCCATGCTTGAACGCATCGTTCCAGTCAATCGCCCTGCCCAGCCGGCCATCCCGGTCGAGCGCGCCGCAACCGAGCGCATCGGTCGCCTGGCCATCCGCAGCCTGTACCGTGAGGCTGCCCTGGCGCCCAAGCCCGGGCTGGTCAGCCCGGTGAGCCAGGGCAGCCACCGCGACATGGATTTCAGTACTTTCCTGCGCAGTTTGCAGGCCTTGCGCAGCTATTTTCCCGCCATTGCTGCTTGCGGCCTGCAACGGCCGGGCTTTGCGCCCTTGCGAGTGCTCGGCATCGCGGCCGAAGCCGCCATGCTGGCGGCAACCGGCGGCGTCAACACCCATCGCGGGGCGATTTTCAATCTTGGCCTGCTTTGTGCGGCGGCCGGCCGCCTGATTGCGGATGGCGAAATACCGAGTGCCGCGATAGTTTGCGCGGCCGTCCAAATGAACTGGGCGGCCGACATTCTCGATGGTCTGGCCGTCTTGCCTGCCGCTTCGCAACTGAGCCACGGATTGGAAGTCGCCCGCCGCTATGGCAGCGGCGGAGCGCGTCAGGAGGCGGCGAGCGGTTTTCCTGCGGCGCTGGAGATTGGCCTGCCGGCCTATCGAAGCATTCTGGTCGCCACCGGGGACGGCGAACTGGCGGCGGTGCAGGCCTTGTTTGCGCTGATCGCCGAACTCGACGACACCAACCTGCTGTGGCGCGGCGGTCCGGCCGGGCTGGCCAGCGGGCGGTGTGCCGCAAGTGAATTTCTCGCGGCCGGTGGCGTACTCGCCGACGATTGGCGCGAGCACGCGGCGGCCATCGACCGCGATTTCGTGGCGCGCGATCTGAGCCCCGGCGGCAGCGCCGACCTGCTCGGCGTAACACTTTTTCTCGCCGAACTCGACGGCCGGGACTGAAATGCGCCTGGCCCTCCTTTTCAGCGGCCAGGGCGGCCAAACCGTTGCGCACTGGCAGCAGGCGCAGGCCGGCGTCGCTGGCGAATTGCGTGAGGCGCTGGCGCAGGTTCTGCCCGACATCGCGGAGCCGAATGCTACGGTCAACCCGGAAAAACTGGCAAAAAACAAAATCGCCCAACCGCTGATCTTCGCCCAGCAGATGCTCCTCTGGGGCAGCCTGCAAAGCCGTCTGCCGCGGCCGATCTGCGCCGCCGGCTATTCGCTGGGCGAAATGGCGGCGTGCAGTGCGGCCGGCGCCTTCACGGCCGCCGAGGGCGTCGCCCTGTGTGCCGAAAGGGCAGCAGCGATGGATGGCGCCGCGGCCGGCGAGCACGGCATGCTCGCTGTTCTCGGGCTGGATGAGGCGTTGGTGGAAAAACTGGCCAGCGAGGCCGGGCTGGCCGTGGCGATCCGCAATGCGCCGCGCCATCTGGTGGTCGCCGGGCCACGCGCCGGCATCGTGGCCGTCGCCGACAAGTTCGCAGCCGCCGGGGCGAGCCGGCTGGTCCATCTGGCCGTGCACACGCCATCGCACACACCATTGCTGGCCAAGGCCGCGGTCGACTTCAAACAACGACTGGATTTGCTACCTGATCGCCGCCTGGCTTTTCCCGTGTTCAGCGCCATCGATGCGACGGCAGCACGCACCGCCCGTCCGGCGCTAGCCGCGCTGGCCCGCCAGATCTGCACGCCGCTCGATTGGGCGGCCTGCCTGCAGGCGGTGCGCGAAATGCAGCCCGACGCCGTGCTCGAAATCGGTCCCGGCAATGCGCTTGCCCGGCTGTTTGGCGAACTGGCCCCGGAGATTCCGGTGCGCGCCTGCGATGATTTTCGCAGTCTCGACGGCATCGTTCGCTGGCTCGAGGCCGGTCACTGATAAAGTTCGGCGCTTGCCAATATTGTCGCTGCCTCCATCCTCGTGATCCCTTTCGATGTCATTCCGGCGTATCTGCTGACCGGCGCCGTAGCCGGTTTTTTTGCCGGGCTGCTCGGCGTGGGCGGTGGCGTCGTGGTCGTCCCCTTGCTGACCGTCATCTTTGCCGGGCAGGGTTTTCCGGCCAACGAAGTCATGCATCTGGCGCTCGGTACCTCGATGGCGACTATCCTGTTCACGTCAATTTCCAGCTTGCGCGCCCATCACGCGCACCGCGCCGTATTGTGGCCGGTGATGCGCGACCTGACGCCGGGCGTTCTGGTCGGCACGCTGTTCGGGGCGATGCTGGCGGCCGGTATTTCGTCGCGGGGGCTGTCGATTTTCTTCGTCGGATTCATGATTTTCGTCGCCGTGCAAATGATGGCCAACCTGCGTCCGAAGCCAAGCCGCAACCTGCCGGGGCGCGGGGGCCTGGGCCTTGCCGGCAGTGTAATCGGCACGGTGGCCAGTCTGGCCGCGATGGGCGGCGGGGCGCTCACTGTGCCTTATCTGATCTGGTGTAACGTCCGGCCGCACCAGGCCATCGGCACCTCGGCGGCGGTCGGCTTGCCGATCGCTATCGGCGGCAGCATTGGCTATGTCTGGAACGGCTGGGGACACCCCGGCTTGCCGGCAGGCAGCCTGGGATTCATCTATTTACCGGCGCTGGCCGTCATCCTGCTCGCCAGCGTGCTGGCCGCCCCGCTCGGCGCCCGCCTCGCCCATCGTCTGCCGGTGGTCGTGCTCAAGCGGATTTTCGCGGGGCTGCTCCTGGTGCTGTCGAGCAAAATGCTGTGGAGCCTCTACGGCAGCTGATTGCCGAGTTCAGCGCGCCTTGAAAGACGGTTTGCGCTTTTCCAGAAAGGCAGCCAGTCCTTCCCGGTAATCCTCGGTGTCGAGGAAGGCGAATGAGGCGGCTTTCTCCTCGTCGCTGAGCGGCGTTCCGTCCAGCAGGCGGCTTATCCACTGCTTGTGCCAGCCGGCGACCAGCGGCGCCCCGGCGCAAATTCGTTTGGCCGTGGCGTAGGCTTCGTTTTCGGTTTCGTCATCGGCGACGACGCGCGTCACCAGCCCTTTGGCGTAGGCCTCGGCGGAAGTCAGGATGCGGCCTTCAAGCAGGATTTCCTTCATCACGGCCGGCCCGGCCAGGCGCAGCAGACCTTCCATTTCGCCGGGGTACATCGAAAAGCCCAGACGATTGATCGGCGCACCAAAACGCGCGCTTTCACCGCAGATACGGAAGTCGCAGACGCCGGCAATTTCCAGCCCGCCACCAATGCAGGCGCCCTGAATCAGCGCCACGGTCGGATGCGGACAATTGTCGATGGCTTGCAGGGCGAGCGCGACCTGTCCGTGGTAATGCAGAGCCTGTTCCAGCGTCGCCCGATCCGTGACGAACTCCTCAAGATCGCCACCGGCGGCGAAGGCATCGCTCCCGGCGCCACGCAGCACGACGCAGCGAATGCTACGGTCAACGCTGATTTCAGCCATCTTTTGGGCCAGCTGGTTCCACATCCCGAGGTTGATGGCGTTGAGCTTGCCGGGGTTGTTGAGGGTCAGGGTGGCGACTTCGTTGTCGCAGAAAAACTCAATGGTGCTCATGGGTTATCTCGAATGACCATAAAAAATAATGGGATTAGTCGATGCAGATCAAAGGCAATGGGTCTTATATAAGATAGAATATTGCGGCTTTTTCGTTGGTAATTATTAATTAAAAGTTAGGAGATCAAGCCATGAGCAGCGCGATGTATGAGCGGATGCGGGCCAATCCGAAGTTTCAGGAGCTCGTTTCAAGACGGGGACGTTTTGCCTGGACGTTGGCTTTTGTCGTATTAACCATGTTTTACGGCTTCGTGATGGTCGTTGCCTTCAACCCGGCGGCTCTCGGCCAACCGGTTTCCGAAGGCTCCATGTTGACGGTGGGTGTGGCCGTTGAGCTATTCATGTTCATTTTCTTCTGGTCGCTGACGGCAGTTTACGTCAAACGTGCCAATTCCGAATTTGACGCCCTGACGCAGGAAATCGTCAAGGAAGCCTGGAAGGAGAACAAATAATGCGACGTTTGACTCAACTCGGCACAGCGCTCGGTCTCTTCGCCGTTGCCGCCATGGCATTTGCCGGTGGCCCGCTGGAAGGCGTCACCGAAAAGCAGGCGACCAACTGGCACGCCATCATCATGTTCTGCCTCTTTGTCTGCATGACCATGGGCATTACCTACTGGGCTTCCAGCCGGACCAAGTCGACTGCCGACTTCTACACGGCCGGCGGCGGCATCACCGGCTTCCAGAACGGCTTGGCGATTGCCGGCGACTACATGTCGGCCGCCACGTTGCTTGGTCTGACCGCCATGGTCTACGGCCAGGGCTACGACGGCTACATCTACATGCTGGCCTTCTTCGCCGGCTGGCCGATCATCCTGTTCCTGATGGCCGAACGCCTGCGCAATCTGGGCAAGTTCACCTTCTCCGACATCACCGCCTATCGCCTCGACCAGGGCAAGGTGCGCACCATGGCCGCGATTTCCTCGCTGACCGTGGTCTGCTTCTACCTGATCGCCCAGATGGTCGGTGCCGGTCAGCTCATCAAGCTGCTCTTCGGTCTGGAATACAACGTTGCCATCTTCGCCGTCGGCATCCTGATGATGGTGTACGTCACCTTCGGTGGCATGGTCGCCACGACCTGGGTGCAGATCATCAAGGCCTGCATGTTGTTGGCCGGGGGAACACTTGTCATGTTCCTGGCTTTCAGCCAGTTCGGATTCTCGTTCCAGACGCTGCTTGAGAAGGCGACGGCCGTGCACAAGCTCGGTCCCAAGCTGATGTATCCAGGCAGCCTGCTGGCTGATCCGGTCACCGCCATCTCCCTGGGTCTCGGCCTGATGTTCGGCACGGCTGGCTTGCCGCACATCCTGATGCGATTCTTCACCGTGACCGATGCCAAGGAAGCCCGTAAGTCGGTGCTCTACGCGTCCGGCTTCGTGGCCTACTTCTTCAACGTGATCTTCATCATGGGCCTGTGCGGCATCATCATCGTTGGCCAGAATCCGGAGTTTTTCGAAGGCGGCACGATAGGCGGCAAGATGGTCGGTGGCGGCAACATGGTTGCCATGCACCTCTCCAAGGCGGTCGGTGGCGACATGCTGCTCGGCTTCCTGGCGGCAGTTGCCTTCGCAACGATTCTCGCCGTGGTGTCAGGCTTGGCGCTGGCTGGTGCATCGGCCATTTCGCATGACCTCTACGCTCGCGTGATCAAGAAGGGTACGGCTACGGAAGCTTCGGAAATCCGCGTCTCGAAGATCGCCACCATCTGCCTCGGTTTCGTTGCCATCATCCTCGGCATCCTGTTCGAAAAGCAGAACATCGCCTTCATGGTCGGCCTGGCCTTCGGGGTGGCAGCTGCGGCCAACTTCCCGGTGCTCATCCTCTCCATGTACTGGAAGGGTCTGACCACGCGCGGCGCACTGTTTGGCGGCTACGGCGGCCTGGTTTCTGCAGTGCTCTTCGTGCTCTTCTCGAAGTCGGTATGGGTCGATGTGCTGCACAACGCGGCTCCGCTTTTCCCCTACACCCAGCCAGCCTTGTTCGCGATGCCGATTGCCTTCCTGCTGGCGTACATTTTCTCGAAGACCGATTCGAGCGTGCGTGCCGGTCAGGAAATCGAGGCCTTCGAAGACCAGTATGTCCGTGCCCAGACTGGTTACGGCGCTGCTTCTGCCAGCAATCACTAAGCACCGCTAGTACAAGTCAAACCCTGACGGCGAAAGTCGTCAGGGTTTTTTATTGATTTTGTTTTTGGTGATTTGGGCTTTTAATGTAGTAAGTTTATTGATCGTGTCAGCAGTCAAAATATCTTCCATCGGGGGAAGGCGGGATGAAACGACAAATCCAACCAAGCGCCATTGAGCGAATGATGCGAGAGAGTGATTTCATTGTCTCCAAGACCAATCCCAAGGGCATCATTACTTACGGCAACCCCATATTCATCGAGTTCTCCGGGTATTCCGAAGAAGAACTCCTGGGATCGCAGCACAACATCGTTCGCCATCCAGATATGCCACGGGCTGCGTTTCAGCTGGCTTGGGACACCATTCAGTCAGGCAAGGAGTTTTTTGGCTATGTGAAAAACATGGCCAAGGATGGCAGTTTCTACTGGGTATTTACCCACATCACCCCGGATTTCGATGCGCAGCGCAATATCGTCGGTTATACCTCGGTTCGGCGTTGTCCGAAACGCGATGCCGTCAGTAAGGTCGAGCCGGTCTATCGCCTGATGCTTCAGGCTGAGCAGGGTGCCGGCGCGCGTGATGCCATTGCTGCCGGGACCAAGGTATTGCTTGATTTGTTGAATCAGACAGGAATGAGTTATGAAGAACTCGTCTTTTCCCTTTAGGCGCCTGTTACTGGCGTTGCTCATTACGGGTGGTGCTGGAGCGGCATTCATCGCGCCCTGGGTGCCCGCACTGCTGCTGATTCCTGCGCTCATCGTCTTGGTATGGCCGGATACCGCCGGGCAGGCGCCACTGGTTGAACTGGATCGCTTGCTGGATCAGGTTGGGCAGGGGCAGTTGGTCGGACGTCTGCCCCACGCGCTAGAGACACCGAGGCTGGAGGCCATTCGGGTCAATCTGAATTCGGTGCTCGATCAGACAGAAACCACCTTCCGGGAAATACTGGGTGCGCTGAGTGCCTCTTCTGAAAGCCGATATTGGCGCCGCCTGCAAACGACCGGCCTGCACGGTTCTTTCAGGAATGTGCTCGAGGAAATGCAGGCGCTACTTGATCGATGGGGCGCGGCACAGGAGTCTATTGCCCGGGAAGCACTGTTGTCGGAGATATTTTTGCGCTCGGAACGTGGACTTTCTTTGGCAATTGACCATGTTGGAGCAGCGCTCACTGAAGTGGGTGGCCATTCGGAAAATACACAGACGCTGGCCGCTGACTTTGCCAGTTCAGCCAGCGACATGGCCGATGCGTCCAACCGCATGTCGGGGGCACTGGGCGGCGCTCAGGCCTCTGCCGAGAACAGCGTCCTTGCCCTGGCTGACTTGAACGTCAAAGCCGCTGCTATCCGCCAATTGACCGGGCAGATCGATGCCATCGCCAAGCAGACCAATCTGCTGGCTCTCAACGCAGCCATTGAGGCTGCGCGTGCCGGTGAGGCAGGGCGGGGCTTTGCAGTTGTCGCTGATGAAGTGCGCAAATTGGCGGACCAGTCCCAGCGGGCAGCGGAGGAAATAGCGGCGGCCATTTCCGCAGTTTCCGGTTCGATGGAAGGGGTCACTACCCGGATTGCCTCGCTGAATCATTCGGTTTCAGAAGCGCGGGCAACCGCTGATGAATTCGGCCAGAAACTGACGTTTTCAGCCTCGTCGGCGGTCAAGGTCAGGGATTTGTCGGTAACTATCGGCAGCGGGGCTGCATCGATGGGTGATTCAATGCGACTGGTCGCGATGGCCCAGAAAGCTCGTGCCGATGTCACTGCCATCCTGCACGGAGAGGAGATCGATATCGATAGCGTCCACGACATCGAGAGGGAGGCGATAGCCGCGGTCAAGGGGCGTCAGTGGATGAAGGGGGCTGCCGACCGCGATGCGCTGATCGACATCTACGATCGATTGTTCGCCAATATTGAGGGGCAGATGCGCTAGTCTGCATCGTGTTGCAAGGAGCGCCCTAGCTGGAAGCGCCGTCGCGAATCTTGGCCAATGCCTCGCGGCCGGAGAGCAGGTGGTCGTGCATCAGTTTTTCAGCCTTGACGGCATCCCCAGCCTGTAGCGCAGCCATGATCAGGCGGTGCTCGTCCAGCGACTGTTGAAGGCGGCCTTCGAGCGACAGCGAATGTAGGCGAGAGAGCTTCAATACTTTGCGCAGATCCTGAATGACCGACAACAACCAGCGATTACCCGACAATTCCTGAATTTTTTTGTGGAATTCCTGGTTCGACTCGAAGAAGGCGTCAATACGGCCGTCACGAGCCGCCGACTCCAGTTTTTCGTGAATGGCCTTCAGCGCCGAGATGTCCGCAGGTTTCGCCCGCTTGACCGCTTCGGCGGCGCAGCGCCCTTCCAGCAAGGCCATCAGCGGGAAAATGTCGTCCGTATCCTGCCGGGAAATTTCGGTGACGTAGCAACCACGGCGAGGCCTGAGATCGACCAGCCCTTCCGACGCCAGAACCTTGAGCGCCTCGCGCAAGGGCGTACGGGAAATGCCGTATTCCTCGGCGAGCTTCTGCTCGTCGATCCAGGTACCCGGGGTCAGTTCGTGTGCGAAGATGCGTTGACGCAGTCGTTCGGCCACTTCCTGATAGAGCGCGGTAGGTGCGATACGTGTCATGGTTTTGGTGTGATGTGATTGAGCCGATCGGGACATTGCCGACTTGCTTCCATAATTATGGATAAAGTATTATGTAGGGCTTGGTATGTCAAGCTGGGCCCAAAAGCGTAGAATTTTGAATTCTGCATCATAAGCCCGAAAAAATCGAATCAGCGAGGGGTATGTCATGTCTGAAAAGTTCTTTGATTCCAATAACCTGGATGCCTGGGAAAAGGCAGCAGCAAAACAGTCACCGGGTGGCGATATCGGGAATCTGGTCTGGAACACCCCGGAAGGCTTGGCCGTCAAGGCGCTGTATACGAAGGCTGATGTCGCAGGTCTTGAATTCGCTGACACCCTGCCCGGCTTTGCGCCCTATCTGCGTGGCCCGCAGCCGACGATGTATGCGGTCAAGCCGTGGACGATTCGTCAGTACGCCGGCTTCTCCACCGCCGAAGCTTCCAATGCCTTCTACCGCAAGGCGCTAGCTGCCGGTGGTCAGGGCGTTTCCGTCGCTTTCGACCTGGCAACACACCGCGGTTACGACTCCGATAACGCCCGCGTCACAGGTGACGTCGGCAAGGCTGGCGTGGCGATCGATTCCGTCGAAGACATGAAGATCCTCTTCGACAGCATTCCGCTCGACAAGATTTCCGTTTCGATGACGATGAACGGCGCCGTGCTGCCGATTCTCGCCGGCTACATCGTTGCGGCCGAAGAACAGGGTGTGCCGCAGGACAAGCTGTCTGGCACCATCCAGAACGACATCCTCAAAGAATTCATGGTGCGGAATACCTATATCTATCCGCCCAAGCCGTCGATGAAAATCATTGCCGACATTTTCGGCTACACGGCACAGCACATGCCGAAGTTCAACTCGATCTCGATTTCCGGTTATCACATCCAGGAAGCAGGTGCCAACCAGGCCATCGAACTGGCCTTCACGCTGGCCGACGGCATGGAGTACGTGCGCACTGGCGTCGCTTCGGGTATGGACGTCGACACCTTCGCCGGCCGCCTGTCCTTCTTCTGGGCGGTGGGCATGAACTTCTACCTGGAAATCGCCAAGATGCGCGCCGGCCGCCTGCTGTGGGACCGCATCATGACCGGTTTCAACGCCAAGAGCGCCAAGTCGAAGATGCTGCGTACGCACAGCCAGACGTCCGGCTGGTCGCTGACCGAGCAGGATCCGTACAACAACGTCGTGCGCACCACCATCGAAGCGATGGCAGCCGTCTTTGGCGGCACCCAGTCGCTGCACACCAATGCGCTCGACGAAGCCATCGCTCTGCCGACCGAGTTCTCGTCGCGCATCGCCCGCAACACGCAGCTGATCATCCAGGAAGAAACCCACATCACCAATGTCGTTGATCCGTGGGCTGGCTCCTACATGATGGAAAAGCTGACCCAGGACATGGCTGACAAGGCCTGGGGCATCATCCAGGAAATCGAGGCGATGGGCGGCATGACCAAGGCCGTCGAATCGGGCTGGGCCAAGATGCAGGTCGAAACCTGCGCCGCCGACAAGCAGGCGCGCATCGATTCCGGCAAGGACGTCATCGTCGGCGTCAACAAGTACAAACTGGCCAAGGAAGACGCCATCGACATCCTCGATATCGACAACCACGCCGTGCGTGACTCGCAGATTGCCCGCCTCAAGCAGATTCGCGCGACGCGCGATAGTGCTGCGGTCAACGCCGCTTTGGAGGCATTGACCAAAGCCGCCGAATCCGGCGAAGGCAACTTGCTCGACCTGACAGTCAAGGCCATGCGTCTGCGTGCCACGGTCGGTGAAGTGTCCGATGCGTTGGAAAAGATCTTCGGTCGTTTCCGCGCCAACAACCAGACCATTTCAGGTGTGTACGGAGGCGTTGTGGAAGGTCAGGAAAGCTGGGAAAAGATCAAGGCCGATGTCGCCAAGTTCGCCGAAGAAGAGGGCCGTCGCCCGCGCATCATGATCGCCAAGCTCGGCCAGGATGGCCATGACCGTGGTGCCAAGGTTGTCGCCACTGCTTACGCCGACCTCGGCTTCGACATCGACATGGGGCCGCTCTTCCAGACCCCGGAAGAGGCTGCTCGCCAGGCCATCGAAAACGACGTGCATGCCGTTGGTGTGTCGTCGCTGGCCGCCGGTCACAAGACCCTGCTGCCGCAACTGGTCAAGGCGCTCAAGGACCAGGGCGGTGACGACATCATCGTCTTCGCTGGCGGCGTCATTCCGGCTCAGGACTACGATTACCTCTACAACGCAGGTGCCAAAGCCATCTTCGGGCCGGGAACGCGGATCGAGGATTCGGCTATCAAGGTGATCGAAGAAATCCGCAAGGCACGCGGCTAATTCACGGATGAATCTGGGCGAAGCTCCCGTGCGTGCCAATATTCTGTCTGCTGCCGACCAGTCGCTGGTCGACGGCGTGCTGGCCGGTCAGCGCCGTGCGCTGGCCAAGGCCATCACGCTGATCGAATCGACGCGTCCCGACCATCAGCAGCGCGCCCAGCAGGTGCTCAATGCGCTCCTGCCGAGTACCGGCAAGGCGATTCGCATCGGTATTTCCGGCGTGCCGGGGGCGGGCAAGTCGACGTTCATCGAAGCACTCGGTGTCTGGCTTATCGAACAGGGTAAAAAACTGGCTGTACTGGCGGTAGACCCGTCGTCTTCGGTTTCCGGCGGCTCCATCCTTGGCGACAAGACGCGCATGGAATTGCTCAGCCAGCGCGAGGAAGCCTTCATCCGCCCGAGTCCGTCGTCAGGTTCGCTTGGCGGCGTGGCTGAAAAGTCGCGTGAGGCGATGTTGCTCTGCGAAGCCTCGGGTTACGACGTGATCATCATCGAGACCGTCGGTGTCGGCCAGTCGGAAACGACGGTGGCCGGCATGGTCGACATGTTCTGCCTGCTGCAGTTGCCGAATGCCGGCGACGACTTGCAGGCGATCAAGAAGGGCATTGTCGAGATCGCTGACATGGTGATCATCAACAAGGCGGATATCGACCGCCAGGCTACTGCCGTGGTCCGCGCCCAGTGGCGCAACGCCCTGCACATGCTGCGTCCGGCCTCGCCCAACTGGGCGCCGCCGGTCATCACGCTGTCCGCCTTGCACAAGGAAGGCATCGCCGATTTTTGGGAGCAGGTCGAGAAGTACCAAGCTGCCTTGAAACCGACTGGCGAATTCGACGCCAAGCGCCAGCATCAGGCCCTGAGCTGGATGTGGCAACTGATCGACTCCGGCCTGCGCCAGTATTTCCGCCATCACCCGCGCGTGCAGGAAAACCTGCCCGCCTTTACCCGATCCGTCGAGGAAGGCCACACGACGCCGGCTGCCGCCGCGTACGCCCTGCTCGGCTATCTGAAACACTGAAGTTCCGAATTACCCGATCCATTTAGGGAGTTTTCTATGCACGACATCATCCGCCAGCTGGAAAAAAAGCGTGAACTGGCCTACCTCGGCGGTGGCCAGAAGCGCATCGACAGCCAGCACAAGAAGGGCAAGCTGACCGCCCGCGAACGCATCGAGTTGCTGCTCGACCCGGACTCCTTCGAGGAATGGGATCTGTTCAAGGAACACCGTTGCGTCGATTTCGGCATGAACGAAGCCGAAAAGACGCCGGGTGACGGTGTCGTGGTCGGTTACGGCACCATTAACGGCCGTCTCGTCTTCGTCTTCTCCCAGGACTTCACCGTCTTCGGTGGCTCGCTGTCGGAAACCCACGCCGAAAAGATCTGCAAGGTCATGGACCACGCCATGAAGGTCGGCGCCCCGGTGATCGGCCTCAACGACTCGGGCGGCGCGCGGATTCAGGAAGGCGTTGCTTCCCTGGGCGGCTACGCCGACGTCTTCCAGCGCAACGTGATGGCCTCCGGCGTCGTGCCGCAGATCTCGATGATCATGGGCCCCTGTGCCGGTGGTGCGGTGTATTCGCCGTCGATGACCGACTTCATCTTCATGGTCAAGGACTCGTCCTACATGTTCGTGACCGGTCCGGAAGTCGTCAAGACCGTCACCCACGAAGACGTGACCGCCGAAGAACTGGGCGGTGCCGTGACCCACACGAGCAAATCCGGTGTCGCCGATCTGGCCTTCGAGAACGACGTCGAAGCCCTCTCCATGCTGCGCCGCTTCATGAATTTCCTGCCGGCCAACAACCGCGAAAAGCCGCCGGTCACGCCGACCAACGATCCGGTCGACCGCATGGATTACTCGCTCGACACGCTGGTGCCGGACAACGCCAACAAGGCGTACGACATGAAGGAACTGCTCGTCAAAGTGGTCGACGACAATGACTTCTTCGAGCTGCAGGCCGATTACGCCAAGAACATCATCATCGGCTTTGGCCGCATCGATGGTCATCCGGTCGGTATCGTCGCCAACCAGCCGCTCGTGCTGGCCGGCTGTCTCGATATCAAGTCGTCGATCAAGGCGGCTCGTTTCGTTCGCTTCTGCGATGCCTTCAATATTCCGGTCGTCACCTTCGTCGATGTCCCGGGCTTCATGCCGGGCACCACGCAGGAATACGGCGGCATCATCAAGCATGGCGCCAAGCTGCTCTACGCTTACGCCGAATGCACCGTGCCGAAGGTTACCGTGATCACCCGCAAAGCCTACGGCGGCGCCTACGACGTGATGTCGTCCAAGCACCTGCGTGGCGACGTCAATATCGCCTGGCCATCGGCAGAAATCGCGGTCATGGGGCCGAAGGGCGCCGTGGAAATCATTTTCCGCGAGGAAAAGAACGATCCGGCCAAGCTGGCCGAGCGCGAAGCCGAATACAAGGCCAAGTTCGCCAACCCGTTCGTGGCGGGCGCCCGTGGCTTCATCGACGACGTCATCATGCCGCATGCCACCCGCAAGCGTATCGCTCGCTCGCTGGCCATGCTGCGCGACAAGAAACTCGACAACCCGTGGCGCAAGCACGGCAACATTCCTCTGTAAGCGTCAGGGAGAAAAAGGAATATGTTCACTAAGATTCTGATCGCAAACCGCGGCGAAATTGCCTGCCGCGTCATCAAGACGGCCCGCAAGATGGGCATCAAGACCGTCGCCGTCTATTCCGAAGCTGACAAGGATGCCTTGTTCGTCGACCTCGCCGACGAAGCCGTCTGTATTGGACCGGCTGCCTCGAAAGAGTCCTATCTGGTTGCCGACAAGATCATCGCCGCCTGCAAGCAGACTGGCGCTCAGGCCGTCCATCCGGGCTACGGCTTCCTGTCTGAAAATGCTGAGTTCTCCCGTCGTCTGGAAGAAGAAGGCATCAAGTTCATTGGTCCGAAGCATTACTCCATCGCCAAGATGGGCGACAAGATCGAGTCCAAGAAGCTGGCCATCGCTGCCAACGTCAACACCATTCCGGGTTACAACGACGCCATCGCGGGTCCTGACGAAGCCGTCAAGATCGCTCAGGGCATCGGCTATCCGGTCATGATCAAGGCTTCCGCCGGCGGCGGCGGCAAGGGTCTGCGCGTGGCTTACAACGATGCCGAAGCGCACGAAGGTTTCTCCTCCTGCGTCAATGAAGCGCGCAACTCCTTCGGTGACGACCGCGTCTTCATCGAAAAGTACGTTCTCGAGCCGCGCCACATCGAAATCCAGTTGCTCGGCGACTCGCACGGCAATTATGTTTACCTGAACGAGCGCGATTGCTCGATCCAGCGTCGTCACCAGAAGGTCATCGAAGAGGCGCCGAGCCCCTTCGTTGATGCCGAGATGCGCAAGGCGATGGGTGAGCAGGCCGTGGCCCTGGCCCGTGCTGTGAATTACGAGTCGGCCGGTACGGTCGAGTTCGTGGTGTCCGGTGCGACCAAGGAATTCTACTTCCTGGAAATGAATACCCGCCTGCAGGTGGAGCATCCGGTTACCGAGCTGATCACCGGCCTCGACCTGGTCGAGCAGATGATCCGCGTCGCCTACGGCGAAAAGCTGCCGTTGAGCCAGGCCGACGTGAAGATCGACGGTTGGGCCATGGAGTGCCGGATCAACGCCGAAGACCCGTTCCGCGGCTTCCTGCCGTCGACCGGCCGTCTCGTGAAGTTCCAGCCGCCCAAGGAAACCAGCGATGCCAACGGCACCACCCGTGTCGATACCGGTGTTTACGATGGTGGCGAGATTTCGATGTTCTACGACTCGATGATCGCCAAGCTCATCGTGCACGGCAAGGACCGCAACACCGCCATCACCCGCATGCGTGATGCACTGAATGGTTTCGTGATCCGTGGCATTTCCTCGAACATCCCGTTCCAGGCCGCGCTGATGCAGCATCCGGTTTTCCATTCCGGCATTTTTGACACCGGTTTCATCCCCAAGCACTACCCGACGGGCTTCGATGCCTCGATGGTTCCGCACGATGATCCGGCCTTGCTGGTTTCGGTGGCTGCTTATGTCTACCGTGCCTTTACCGATCGCTCCGCTTCCATCTCCGGCCAGCTACAGGGCCACGAGCGTCTGGTCAGCGACAACTGGATGGTCGTTCGCCTCGACGCCGCTGGCAATCAGCATCATCCGGTCACCGCCCGTCTGGTCGATGGCGGCTATGATATCGAGTACGGCGGTCAGCACTACGAGCTGCGCTCTTCCTGGAAACTCGGCGAGTCGCTGTTCGTCGGTACCTGCAATGGTCAGGCTTTCACGCTGCAGGTCGAGCGGCACAAGACCAAGTACAGCCTGTTCCACTGGGGCACCCGCGCCGACTTCATGGTGATGAGCGCCCGCGCAGCCGAATTGCTGGCGCTGATGCCCGAGAAGCAGGCGCCTGATCTGTCCAAGTTCCTGATCTCGCCGATGCCTGGCCTGCTCCGTGAAGTCGCGGTGACGGTCGGTCAGGAAGTGAAGGCAGGGGAGAAGCTGGCCGTCATCGAAGCCATGAAGATGGAAAACATCCTCAAGGCCGATCAGGACTGCAAGGTGAAGAAGATTTCAGCGGCCGCCGGCGAAAGCCTGACGGTGGATCAGGTCATCATCGAATTCGAGTGATTTGATTTTCGGCCGGTTTTTCCGGTTGACCGTAGCATTCAAGGCCCGCCAACCGGCGGGCCTTTTTTATTGTTTGTTGATTGCGTAACGGACGAAATCGACGCCGCGTTCGAGCACTTCGGTCGGCATCAGGTGGCTGACCGAGGTGCCTTCCAGCGTCACGCCGGTATCGAGGCGGATACCGGCCACACTGGGGACGATCAGCGAACAGTCGTCCCCGTCGTGGAGCAGGAAGACGGGCACCACGACGTTGGTCTGGCCCGGTGCGGCCGGACGAGCCAGGCGGCCGGCCTCGATGCGCTCTTCGTACCACTGGAGATCGGCGGCCAGCGCGCCGCCGGGAATGCTTTGCAGGCCGACCATGACCCCGAGTCGTGGGCTGCCGAGCGAGGCCGAGGCGATCAGGCAGGGCGACTGGCGGCGGGCGCCCTTGCGGTCAGCCGGGCGGATGGCCTTGCCGTCCACGAGCAGCCAGTTTTCACCGGGGACATTGAGTTTCTTGACGGCGGTTGGCATGGTCGACACGCGGTCGAAGCCGAACATGGCCGTGCGCTGATGGGCCAGCGATGCACTGGTGGCATCGAGCGCCCCGCTCTGCACGATCATTTCGCCGGTAAAGGCGGCATAGGCATATTCAGCGCCGAAGGCGAGTTCGATTTCGCCGATTTCCGTGCTCCGATGCTGGCCATGCGATTCAAGGCTGGCCTCGATGTCGCGCAGCAGGCGGATGCACGCCGCCGGTGACAGTTCGCGGCCAAGTTTCAGGGCCTCGGGTGATTCGCCCGCCTTGAGCGCGGCAATTCGCTGGGCGATCTTGCGGGTCACCCTGGGGACGTCGAGCCAGCGCGGAATGCCTTCCGGCAAGCTGTCGCCAAACAACGGCGCGAGATCGACCGAGTGGCCCTTGGGGTCGTCGTCCGGCATGGTCTGGAAGCCGGCCAGCTCGCGCCAGCGACTGAGCGCCCGGTTGGCAACGGCGAGCTGGGCGGAAGACAGGCGATACGGGTCGATCAGGCGCAGCATGAAAGCCCAGGCCAGATGGCCGGCGATGGTGGTGTCGACCAGATGGGGGAAGTCCGGGTCGGGCAGGGAATGGCGCATCAGGCCATCTCTTTCGGCTTGGTCGAGGATGGCGAACAGCAGTTGATCGAGTAGGGTTGGACATTCCCTGGCCGCCAGGAAATGACAGTATTCAGCCATCCGGATGGCACAGGCCGACCGGTGCAGCAGTTCGCTTTTGTCGGCCGGGGCGAAGTGCGGCGCCAGGCGCAGGTAAGCCGTTCCCAGGCGCAGCCAGAGGCGTTGGGCGACGTCGAAAGCGCGCTGGTCGTCGTCGAGCATGGGCAGTGCCTTGCGCACATAGCGCGGCTCGATGGCTTCCTGGCCGGGCACGGAGGCGGTGCGCAAGAGGTTGAGCAATTCGACGGCCAGTGTTGGCGGCAGGGTCGACGCCTCGATGGCCTCGACCTGCAGACTGATGGCGGCCAGCATGTGCATGGGCTGGGCTTGTGGCTGGCTGGCCAACCAGGTTTTTGCCGATGCCAGGTCGTGAAAGGCCTGAGCAATATTCTTGCGCGGTTCGGGCAATGTTAACCAATGCATGGTCGCTCCTTCCGGAGTAAGCTTGAACGATGAGCGGATTTGAACATTATGATCGCGAATTGCGGGATCTTGATAGCGAGATTCACCGGTACGCTGCTGTCTGTCGCGTCAACCTGGCCAATCGCCACGAAATTGATGCCTGCTTGCGCAATCACCACGAGAACTGGGTCGACGACAAGGCGCGGGAGTCCTTGCATGGGCTGCTGATCCTTCGCATCAAGCTGGAGGCCGAGATGATAGCCCTTGGATTTTCGCCGCCACCACTGGTTCCGCCTTCATTGGAAGAGGCTAGCGAACGCTGATCGCCGTCACCGGGCAAGGCGCGACGCAGGCGCCGCAGCCGGTGCATTTTTCCGGGTCGATCTCGGGCAGCGGGCTGCCGCCCAGGCGCGGCGCGAAACGGATGGCGCGGGCATCGCAGAAGTCGCCGCAGACGCGGCATTCGACGCCCTGGCGGGGCAGGCAGTCTTCGCCGATGGCCGCTTTGTAAGGCCAGGCGGCCTGTTCGGCATCCTGGCGCAGCAGGGCCTTGGGCTGGCAACTGGTGACGCAGTCGCCGCAAAAGGTGCATTCGCCAATGCTGAAATCGACGGTTGGATAGCCGCCGTCGCCAGCCACCAGAATTTTTGTCGGACAGGCTTTCAGACAATCATTGCAGCGCGTGCAGCGGTCGATGAATTCGCCTTCCGGACGCGCCCAGGGCGGGCGCATTTCGGCCCGGGGGCGCGGTCGACCGCGGAAGAAACCGCGCCGGGACAGGTTGACCATGGTTTTCCGGCTACTTGCCGGCCTTCATTTTGTCGATGCCGCTGCGCAGCATCCGGTCGATGTCGGAACCGGGCTCGACCTGTTCCAGCAAGGGTTCCCAGTAGGCGATGCCTTTCTTGTTGTCGCCGGCTTCCATGGCGGCGGCGCCGGCCAGGAAGAGGCTGTGGCCATGCTTGGGATCGACCTTGAGGGCGCGCTCGATGAGCTTGAGGGCCTTGTCGGTGATGCCCTTGCCGTTGGCCATGGCGATCGTTTCGGCGTAGCTGGCAAGCTGGTCGGGATCGTCGTTGATGGCTGATTCGGCCTTGGCGAAGGCCTCGACGGCTTCGTCGTAGCGGCCCATAGATTTGTAGGAGCGGGCGAGCATGAGCCAGCCCGGCATGTTGTCCGGGTTGGCTTTGAGCTTTTCGGCCAGGCTGGTGACCATTTCATTGATCTTTTCCGGCGTCATTTCCTGCGGCGCAGCGGTTTGTACCGGGTCGAGCGCCTTCGGATTGCCGAGGATGCCGTAGCCGAGCAGGCCGAGGATGGGCAGCAGGAGCAGGATGGCGATGGCCGTCTTGCGGCTCGGGCCATACGTGGCCGGGGCGGGGCCGCCAGCGGCATCCGGCTCGACTTCTTCGAGCAGGCGGCGTTGCAGCTCGCCTCGGGCTTGCTCGAAATCGGCTTCGGCCAGCGAGCCTTCGGCTTTTTCACGAGACAGTTCGGCCAGCTGGTCGCGGAAGATGGCGAGGTTGGCTTCCTTGCGGTCGGCCTTGCTGGTCGAGCGCAGGCCGAGCCAGAGCGGCGGCAGGATGAAGGCGGAAACGACCACGATAAGCAGGACGGCAAAGATGGAAAACTGGGTCATTTCGGGTCGATTTCCTTGAGCAGCGCGTCGGCGCGGCTGGTCTGGTCAGCCGACAGCGGCTGGTCTTCGGCATTGATGCGGGTGGCGCGCCGGCGCAGGTAGCGTTGCAGGACAAAGAGGCCGAGCAGCATGAGGGCGACCGGGCCGCCCCAGAGGAGCAGCGTGATGCCCTTGACCGGCGGGCGGTAGAGGACGAAGTCGCCATAGCGGACGACCATGAAATCGACGATTTCCTTGTCGCTCTTGCCGTCTTTGATCATGGTCCGGACTTCGCGCCGAAGGTCTTGCGCCAGCTCGGCGTTGGAGTCGGCGATGGTCTGGTTCTGGCAGACCAGGCAGCGCAACTCCTCGGAAAGCTTTTGCAGACGCTTTTCGGCTACCGGGTCGGCCGCCGTCGCCGCTTCGGTAGCCGCATCGGCGAATGCCACGGTCGACCCGAAAAATGAGCCAAAAATGAAAAGGGCAATCAGCGCGGCGCGTTTCATTTGTTCAACTCGGCGAGCAGCGGCATGATCTTCTGGGCCAGAACGTCGGGCGAGATCGGCCCGGTGTGCTTCATGCGGATGATCCCGGTCTTGTCGATGACATAGGTCTCAGGCACGCCATATACGCCGTAGTCGATACCGACGCGGCCATCGATGTCCATGATGGTCAGCGTGTAGGGGTCGCCGTGCTGGGCCAGCCACTGGTTGGCGCGCTGGAAGGCCAGTTTCTTTTCTTCATCGGCCGGCATCTTGCTCATGTCGAAATTACCGTCGCCGCGCACTTCCTTGTAATTGAGTCCGACCAGCGGCACGTTGGCCTTCTTCGAAAACTCGACGAGCACCGGGTGCTCGGCGCGGCAGGAGACGCACCACGAAGACCAGACGTTGAGCAGCCAGGCCTTGCCCTGCATGTCCTTGGGGCCCATCGTTTTTTCCGGTGTGGCCAGGACATTCAGGTTGAAGGCCGGGGCCGGCTTGCCGACCAGCGGCGACGGGACGTCGCGCGGGTTGAGACCGAGGCCGACGGCAAGCAGGGCGACCAGCGCGGCGAAAGCGCCGAGTATCCAGTAGTAACGGTTCATGCGTGTTGGCTTCCAGCCGGGGTGGTGACAGTCGCGGAGTTGCGGGATTTGGCGCGATAGCGCCGGTCGAGCATGGCCAGCAGGCCGCCCAGTGCCATCAGCACGCAGCCGCCCCAGATCCAGTCCACGAAGGGTTTGTAATAGACACGGACGGCCCATTCGCCCTCCGGCTTGTCGCGTTCGATCGGTTCGCCGAGCGAGACATAGACATCGCGCAGGATACCGGCGTCGATGGCGGCTTCGGTCATCGGCATGCCGGACGACGCGTAGTTGCGTTTTTCCGGTTTCATTTTCAGGCGAAATTTCCCGTCGACCGTGAGATCGAAGTCGCCCTGCGCCGCAACGTAGTTCGGCCCCTGAACTTCCCTGACGCCGTTGAACTTGAAACTGTAGCCGGCGACATCGACGGTATCGCCGGGCGCCATCTTGATGTCCTTTTCATCCTGGAAGCTGCTGACCATGGTCACGCCGACGACAAAAACGGCGATCCCGAAGTGGGCGACACACATGCCGACGAAGCTGCGCGGCTGCTTGAAGGCAGCGCTCAGGAAAGACTGGCCGGCGCGGGTGTGCTGGACGCGCTGGACGAAAGCGGTCAGCGTCGTGAAGGTGACCCAGGCGGCAAGCAGAATGCCGAGTGCGGTCAGTGCGCTCCATTGGCCATAAACCAGCGGCAGCGCGATGGCGACAACGGCAGCGGCAATCATTGCCCAGCGCACGGTCCGGGTGATTTCCGATATCGACGCTTCCTTCCAGCGGGCGAAAGGTGCGATGCCCATGAGGAACAGCACCGGCGCCATGACCGGCACAAAGACGGCATTGAAGTAAGGCGGCCCGACCGAAATCTTGCCGACACCGAGCGCGTCGATGAGCAGCGGATAGAGCGTGCCGAGCAACACTGTGGCGCAGGCGACCACGAGCAGCACGTTGTTGGTGAGCAGCAGCGATTCGCGCGACACTAGCCCGAAGCGGCCGCCCAGACCGACCTTCGGGGCGCGCCAGGCGAACAGGGCGAGCGAGGTGCCGATGACGGCGACCAGGAAGATCAGAATGAAAATGCCGCGTCGCGGGTCGGTGGCAAAGGCATGGACCGAAGTCAGCACGCCGGAACGGACGAGGAAGGTGCCGAGCAGCGACAGCGAGAAAGCCGAAATGGCCAGCAGCACGGTCCAGTTCTTGAAGCTGCCGCGCTTTTCGGTTGCCGCCAGCGAATGGATCAACGCCGTGCCGACCAGCCAGGGCATGAAGGAGGCGTTTTCGACCGGATCCCAGAACCACCAGCCGCCCCAGCCCAGTTCGTAATAAGCCCACCACGAACCCATGGCGATGCCCAGGGTCAGGAAGCACCAGGCGGCCATCGTCCACGGCCGTGACCAGCGCGCCCAGGCGGCGTCCAACTGGCCGGACAGCAGGGCCGCGATGGCAAAGGCGAAAGCGACCGAGAAACCGACGTAGCCCATGTAGAGCAGCGGCGGGTGGATGACCAGCCCGAAATCCTGCAGCAGCGGGTTGAGGTCGCGCCCTTCGGCTGCGGCCGGCAGCAGGCGTTCGAAGGGGCTCGAAGTGATCAGGATGAACAGCATGAAACCGAATGCGACCAGGCCCAGCGTACCGAGGACGCGGGCGACCATCGTTTCCGGTAGCTGCTTCGACAGCATGGCGACGCCAAAGGCCCACCAGGTCAGCATCAGCATCCACAGCAACAGCGAACCTTCATGGCCGCCCCAGACGGCGGCGACGCGATATTGCAGCGGCAGCAGCGAATTGGAGTGCTGGGCGACATAGACCACGGAGAAGTCATTGGTCACGAAGGCCTGGGTCAGGCAGGCGAAGGAGAAAGTGACGAGCAGCGCCATGGCCGACGCGGCCGGCCGGGCGACGGCAACCCAGGCCATGCGGTTCTGGTGGGCGCCGAGCAGCGGCAGGGTGCCAAGGATCAGGGCGACCAGCGCGGCAAGGATCAGGGCGAAATGGCCGAGTTCGGGAATCATGCTCAGTAGCTCGCTTTCGGCTTGTCGCCAGAGGAAGACGGGGAAACATGCTTGCTGGCGGCGCGGGCCTGGGCGTCGTCGACGGCCTTGGCGGCTTCCGGCGGCATGTAGTTTTCATCGTGCTTGGCCAGCACTTCGGTGGCCATGAAGGTGCCCTCGCCATTGAGCTTGCCCTGGGCCACGGCGCCTTTGCCCTCCTTGAAGAGGTCGGGCAGGATGCCCTTGTAATGCACCGGGATTTCCTTTTCGGTGTCGGTGATCGTGAAGCCGATGGTGACCCCGTCGGCCTGGCGACTGATGCTGCCTTCCTTGACCAGCCCGCCGATGCGGAACAGTTTGTCCTTGGGCGCCTTGCCGGCAGCCACTTCGGTCGGTGTGATGTAGAGCGCGATATTGCTGTTCAAGGCGTTGAGAACTAGCGCGGCGATGATGCCGATGATGGCCAGCGCGCCGCCGATCAGGGCGAGTTTCTTGTGACGGGATTTCATTCAGCGGTGTTCCTTGTTTCGGCGCGCAACTGGCGCTTGAGACGGGCGATGGTGCTCTTTCGATTGCGGACGACGACAATCGGTTCAACAATCATGATCAGCGCGGTCAGGCCGAACGAGCCCCAGACGTAAAAGCCGTAGCCGCCCATGGCGATGAAGTCGGAAAAACTGTTCCAGTGGATCATTTTTCGTCTCCCGCCAACTCGGCCTTGACCCAGTCGGTATTGCGCTCACGTTCGAGCATGATGGTGCGCACGCGCATCAGGGCGATGGCAATCGAATACATCCAGAAACACATGGCCATGAGCAGCATTCCCCAAAGCATGGTTTCGGCCATCGACGACTTGGTCAGGTTGACGCTCGAGCCTTGATGCAGGGTGTTCCACCATTTGACCGAGAAATAGATGATCGGGATGTTGACGACGCCGACCAGCAGCAACAGGCCGCCGGCCTTGTCGGCCCGCTTGGCATCGTCGATGGCGGCGGTCAGGGCCATGTAGCCGATGTAGAGAAAGAGCAGGATCAGTTCAGAGGTCAGGCGGGCATCCCACACCCACCAGGCGCCCCACATCGGCTTGCCCCACAGGGCGCCGGTCCATAGCGAGAGGAAGGCCATGAGCGCGCCGGTCGGCGCCAGCGCCTGCGCCATCATGCCTGACAGCCGGGTGTTGAAGGCGAGGCCGATGGCTGCCCAGCCGGCCATGATCAGATAGATGAACATCGACATCCAGGAAGCCGGAACGTGGATGAAGATGATCCGGTAGCCCTCACCCTGCTGGAAGTCGGTCGGCGCGACAAGCATGCCGAGCCATAGCCCGGCGAGGCCGAAGACGACCGATATGGCGACGAAGTAGGGAATCAGCGTGCCGGCCAGAGGATAGAAAGTGGCGGGCGACGCGAAGCGGTAGAGATTGAAGCGATCTTTCATTCGAGGGCGATCTTCAAGGCAGCGGCCGACGCCCAGGGGGCGAAGCCAAGTGAGGCAAAAGTAAGTGCGGCGAGCAGTGACAGGTGACCTTCTCCCCCGAGCCCGGCCACCGTCGCATCCACTGCGCCAGCGCCGAATATTAGCACCGGAATATATAGTGGCAGAACCAACAACGAGAGCAGCACGCCGCCGCCACGCAGGCCCAGGGTCAGCGCCGCACCGATGGCGCCAATGCCGGACAGCGCCGGGGTGCCGATCAGGATGGCGAAGGTCAGCATCAGCAGGGCATCGGTGCTCAGATCGAACTGGATGCCGAGGACCGGAGCGATCAGCGCCAGGGGCAGGCCGGAGACCAGCCAGTGAGCAATCACTTTGCCGGTAACAACCAGCCCGAGGGGGTGCGGGGCCAGCGCCAGTTGTTCCAGCGTGCCGTCGCGATGGTCGTCGGCGAAGAGGCGGGGCAGCGACAGCATGGTGGCGAGCAGGGCCGCCACCCAGAGCACGCCGGGCGCCAGCTTGCGCAGCAGATCCGGCTCCGGACCGATGCCGAGCGGGAAGAGGCTGACCACAATGACGAAGAAAAACAGTGCCGAGACGATGTCGGCCTGGCGCCGCATGGCCAGTTTGAGATCGCGACCAATGACCGCGGTGATGATCTTGAACATCAGCGCCCCGCTCTCAACCGAGCCGCAATTCGCGCACGGTGCCGGCCGGGATGTTGACCAGCTGGTGCGTCGTCATCACGGCCAGACCGCCGCGTTGCAGATGGCCGGAAATGATTCCGGCCAGCCAGTCGACCGCAGCAACGTCGAGGGCGACGAAAGGTTCATCGAGTATCCACAGCGGACGTTTCTCCTTGACCAGTCGCGCCAGTGCGACACGGCGCTTCTGGCCTTGCGACAGGTACTTGCAGGCGAGGTCTTCGCGGCCGGCCAGGCCGACCTGTTCCAGTGCATCGATCGCATCGTCCTCGGAGAGTTCCTCGTCAGTCAGATGGGCTGAGGCGAGCAGGTTTTCGAGCGGCGTCAGCTCTTCCTTGATGGCGTTCAGGTGGCCGAGATAGCAGAGGTCGGCACGGAATTCGTCGGATTTGATCGGCTGGCCTTTCCAGCGGATTTCGCCGGCTTCCGGCGGCAAAAGGCCGATCAGCATGCGCAGCAAGCTGGTCTTGCCGGCGCCGTTTTTGCCCTGCAGGTAAAGCAGCTCCCCGGCCTCCAGCTTGAAGCCAAGGCCTGCGAACAGGCGGCGCTCGCCGCGCACGCATTCCAGATTGTCAGCTTCAAGCATCAGGGGGAAAACCGAAAGAAATCAGGCACAAATTATGGACGCGCAAGTTTAACGGCAGATTAACGGGAATCAAATAAATACAATCCGAAAAAAGGGAGGGACGAATCCCTCCCCCTTTCGTCAAGCCTGCTTTGTGACCTAGCCGCCGAAGAAACCGATGGTTACCAGTGCCAACAGGGTCAACCCGGCAGCAATGAGAACCAGACCGAGAATCTTCGAGCCTCTGGCCATGGGCGCCGAGGGGGCATCGACCAGATATTTCTCCAGTTCGCCAGCATCCACCAGGCGCTGATACTGGGCCGGGTGGTCATGACGGAACTCCTCAATCGACTGTGTTCCTGTGAACATGACGATGTCCGGTGGTGGCAACTTGTCCGGGCGGAAGTGATTGTTGAAGAAATGCACCGTAAAGAGGAAGACGGCTGCCAGGAAAGCCTCTTCACCATGGACCAGGGTCGCAACATTGAATACCCAGCCCGGCAGATAGCTGGCGGTGATGTGCGGGAAAGCCAGCATCAGGCCGCTCCAGCCAATCACATTGACACCCCAGAAGACAGCCCAGTAATCGAATTTCTCGTAATAAGCCCAGCGGTCGAACTGCGGCCGTGGCCCCTTACCGAAGAACCACTTGAACATGCCTATGCAATCGGCGAAATCCTTCCAGTTCGGAATCAGCGAATCCGGGCCAAACCAGCGAAATTTCCTGTCGCGCAACAGCTTTTGCATGACATAGATAAAGTGGATGACGAAGATGCCGATGAACAAAGCCGCCGCGATGCGGTGGATCAGACCGAGAATCTTCGGACCGCCGAGTGCGTTCGAAACTACCGGGGCCCAACTGCTCTCGGCAAAGAGCGCCGAGGTGCCGGTGAGTACCAGCGTCATGGTGACCAGCGCAAAGACCAGATGGGCAATACGCCAACCCCACGGGAAGCGCTGGAAGTGCTTCCGCTCGTCCAGGTTCAGACCTTCCGTCTTGACGTGTACTGCCCGTTTGCCTTCCTTGCGATCCTTCCACTCACGGTAATACCAGAGACCGGAGTGCGCCCAGAAGAAAGCAAAAACGAAAATCAGCAGGCCAACCATGAACTTGGTGGCGATCCACATTTCGGGATACTTCTCGTAGTCACCACCGTGGGCGTGCGGACCGAAAGAGACGAAACCGGCGGTCGCTGTGCGCATGCCCGGTTTCTTGTCGGTATGGCACTTCTGGCAGGTTTCCAGCAGATTGTTCGGGTGAATCGATGATTCCTCGTTATCCGCCTTGAGAATGCCATGGCTGCCATGACAGTCGAAACACTTCGCCGTGTAGGCATGCCCCAGCGAACCAACTTGGCCATGATAGGTTGCCCGGTAACTCTTCAGGTTTTCCTCGTGGCAGTTGCCGCAACGCTCGGTAATTGCCAGCCTGACCGGGGAAGCCGCAGTGGCACCGATGGCGTGGCTGGTGTGGCAGTCGACGCAAACAGCTGCCTTGGCATCTCCCTTGTCCAGTACCGCTGCACCGTGTGCCGAGGCGGCATATTCTTCGAGCTGCTCCTCGTGACAGCTATTGCCGCAGACCTTGGGGGTATTCAGTCGCCATTCGGCGTATTCCGGACTTTCCTTTACGGGAATATTGAAGCTGTGTGTGTCGTGGCACTGATCGCAAGTGGCATTGATTCGTGACGGGTCGTCCTCGTTGGTCCGGCCATGAAAGGATTTGTTGTGCGCCTCGATATTTTCGACGATCAGACCAAGGCGCGGCTTTTCGGTAGCCTTGCCCTCTTTCCGGGCATTTTCCCAGAGCTCGGTGTGGCACTCGACGCAGTCAACTTTTGCCGCCGGCCCGCTTTTTTCGTGCGGCGTCTTGTTGTCCTTGATGTCAATGTGGCAAGCGATACATTCAATCTTTGCATGCACGCTCTTGCTGAAAGCAGCATAGCGAACCGATAGCAATGCACGTTTTTCGCCATCTGCGCCATCGACTTCCAGCTTGCCTTTCTTGCCGTCATGGCAGGAAAGACAAGTGGCATTGTCTAGTTTGTCGCTAGCTGCCGGCGTGGCGCCACTCGCCCCTGAAAACAGGGCAGCGGTCACTAGGAGGAGTCCGCCAAGCAGCGGACGGAGGGATTTCGTACTAAACATGGCTTACGCCTCAAGAAAAAGGCACGAGGAATTCGCTCGTGCCTTGATGGAAACTGTCAGTAATCGAAGACCGCCTCGCGAACGAGGACGGTCGGCGCATCAAAAGCCCAGCGAAACTCCGACCATAAGGCCTTGATAAGCCCCGGTCAGGGCTGTGTAGGCGTTGTCGGTGTAGTAGTCATAGACATACGTGCCCCGTAGCTTCATTCGCTTTTTCAACTCGTAGTCGACGCCAAGGGTTAGCGTATGAACGTTATTGTTGATCACGCCGTCGATGCTGTTGCCGGCAGCCAATTGAGTACCGACATAACCGGAAGCCGTATCGCCCTTCGATTGGGTCCAGGTATAACCGGCATTCAAGCGGAGCGGATCGCTGACCTGCCAGTCGCCGCCCAGTGAGACGACATAGCTGTCGATCTTGTAGTTTGGCCGGTCGATCGCCAGGAAATTGATAGCTGCCGTTGGGGCGTCATAGCGACGAGCGTCATTACGCATCAGGTAGCTGGAAAAATCATCCTGAAGCCACGAAAAACTGGCGTACGTATTGATCCATTCGCTGATTGGCACGTTCACCGAAACGCCTGCAGATTGGAGCGTTTTCTCGGTTTCCTGTTGAACCGACGCGCCCAGGGCACCACCTGCTGCGCTACTGGTAAAGGCGTTGTTGCCGTTTTCTGCCCGCTTGTAATTGTAATAACCGCTAGTCTGAATACCCTTGGTAGTCGTATAGCTCAGCTGGGTTTTCAGATTGAGAGCCCTTTCAGGTTCAGTTACCAACCCCGTGCTGTTGGCCAAGGCGTAGGAGGGCGTGACGCGCAGGATGAGTCCCTGCATCGGACGGGCGACCCACTTCAGGAAAAGCTCGTCGACGCGGGTGTTGTTACGGTAGAGGGTCTGCGCTTGGTTGATCGAGACTACACCACCACCCCATTGACTCCAGGTCAGGTCGCGATCCTTGTCTTCATGTTTCCAGCCAAGAGTTGCTGTCGATTTCAGGAAGCCGGGTCGCATGGTGGCAGAGATGCCATAGCTCAAGGCTTCAATCTGGTTGATCCGGACATCAAGGCCTTCAGTAGCCGTTGGCGTGATCAGCCCGGCAACCGGAAAATCCGAGTTGTTTTTGCGATGGTTGTAGCGGATAAAGCCGTCGAGACCAACGCCACTAATGATGTTGCTGCTGACGCTGGCATAGGCACTGTTGGTGGTGATTTTCCCGGTGCTATAGCCGACAAACTGCTGTTGTTGCGAGAAGGAATCCTGATCAAGTACAGACAGGCCATAGCCGGCAGCGACAGAAGTGGCCCCGAAGCGCTTGGCTAAACGGAAATTGTTGGAAATTAGAGTGCTGTCCGGAGCGTACTGAATAGGACGGCGTGCGACGGCTGCATTGGTTGGCGCGACCGTTGCATCTTGAGCGGTAATCTGGGCACCGAAATCGCCAATCGTGAAGTTTCGGCTACTTTCGAACTTTTCGAGGCGACCTTCGTAGCCCAGATTGAATCCTCCCGGCGAGCCATTCAGGCTGAAGGTGTAGCGGTTCATTTTTTCATCGATGGGGGCATCGAAGCCGCGCCAGCGGAGCGGCCGCTTATTGGCGTTGCCACCAGTGAGGTCACCGTTACCCAGCACGTAAGTGGCAAAACGATTGCCGTCCCGGGCGTATCCGTCGTATTCCAGCGAAGCGCTGAGCTTGTTGCCAAGCAATTCAGGTTTCAGATCGACACCAATACCGTAAGTTTGACGGTCAACCTTGAAAATATTTTGCCCAAGCGAGTCGTTGTTGAATTGCCTGACGAAGCCAGTCTGAGATGCTGCTGCGTAAGTCGTATCTACACCGCCGCTCGGAATTTGTCCCGGGCTGTAAAGGAAACTCAGCCCGCCAGATGATGAGCGGAAGTTGGTGTAGTAGCCGGCAAGCCCGAACAGGTCGGTATTGGCTTTGAAGATATTGCGCTGATTGTGCTCGCCGAAGCTGTCGCGCTTCAGCACGAAGACATTGCGCTGGCCATTGTTGGCGACGATATCGAGATCCAGATCGAGATAGGCGCCAGAGCGATTGTCGTCGCCGATGCCTTTCTGGTAGTTATAGCGTTCCAGGAACTGGGTACGGCCTGCATCGGCACCCTTGAAATAATCGAAGGCAAAGAATTTGGCGGTCACATCTCCGGTGACGACCATCCCTTCCGCCGCAGCTTCGGCAGCGTACAAGGGCGAGGCAAACAGGCCGGCAACGGTGAGGGCCAGGATTTTTTTCTGTGTTTTCGCATGCATGATGTTTCCCCTCAGAATCTCAGATGCTGGTCAGTCGAGCTGCCATGGATGGCGCTGTGGCAACTGACGCAGTCGCGCAGCACTGACCCCGAGATCGGCGCGACGTTGCTGGAGGTGCCACTCTGGCCATGCCGGTTGCCGGCAATCGAGTGACACTGCAGGCACTGCATCGGCTGGGCGATGGTTTGCAGCTTGCGATTCGGCGCGCCGTGAGGGTCGTGGCAGGTCGTGCAGCCTTCGACGACTGGTGCGTGCTCGAAGACGTGGGGGCCACGAACAGCTTGGTGGCAGGATGTGCATTGCTCGGTGACCGCACCCAGAGTGGCTTGCTTGGAAGCATGCGGGTCATGGCAGCCGGTGCAGGTGGCGCCGCCTTCCTTTACGGGATGATGCGAAGGCATGTTGAACTTGGCCAGAACGTCCTGGTGGCAGGTTGCACACAGAGCCGTAGTTTTTCCGCCTTTGAGCTGAGAGGCATTCAGCTTTTTGACCTTGTCAGTGTGGTTGCCGTGGCAGTCGTTACATTGAACGCCGGCCTTGTTGTGTTCGGCAAAGGCGAAATGCGTGCGCTTTTTGTCGGTTTCGTGACAGGTCAGGCATTGCTTTGAGTCCGGCAGTCCGGCCAAAACACTTTTGGGTTTGGCTGTCTTGGCCGTGGCGTTTTCGCGCGCCTCTTCGACCTTGCCGTGCTCAACTGCGCTGGTGTGGCAGCTGACGCAGTCGCCGTGATAGGCGTGAGCCTTGGTTTCGGCTTCGTGGCAACTGACACACTGCGCCCCGACCGGAGCAGATTTTGCGGCAGGTGCCGCGATGGCGGGGGCTGACAGCAATGTCCCCAGTAATACCGCTGCAATTCCAATAAAACGTTTCATGACAAAACCCCTCGCGTTTTCTTGCTTTGTTTTTGTAACTCCGGACTTGCCAAATTTCAGCGAGCCAATATCCAGTCGATCAGATTGTTGATGCGCTCGGCGTCACGTGTCTTGACGGTGCCGTGATCGACTTTTTCCCCTTCGACCTCAACCTGATTCGGTTCGGTGACATGCTTGATTAGTTCAGCCTTGGCTGTGGCCTTGCCTTTGTATTCGGCGGCGATTTTCTTGTACGGCTTGCCCTTCTTGGTCTTTTCGACGTCATGGCATTTCAGGCACTTGCTGTCCTTGAGCAATTTTTCGGCATCGGCGTCGTCGACCGCAGCGTAAAGATTGCCGCTGGTGGCGAGGGCAAGGGCCACTGATGTGATCAGAAGGAATGTGGTTTTCTTGTTCATGGGTGCGCTCCAAAATCGTGGACAGAAACTCTCAGGTCTAGCCTTGGGAAGGTAGGCTCCGCTTCGGGAGCAGTGAGGTCAACGCGGTCACCGGGCACTCGTATCTACAAGCTGACATTTCTTTACTTCGAATAACCACAATCGTTTGGAGGAATAGAAATGGCCAATCCGGGGCATATTTTTGGCTGTCGGCCAGCATGACGTGTCAGCTCAGGCCGGTCATGGGGGATTGTTGCCTAAGCCTATGTTTGAAAATATCTAATTCCGCCCTTGGGGTGCGTCTCTTGGGGGCGTGCGCAAGGGCCGACATGCTGGGCATGAATTCCGACTAAAAAACTGCGATATTTACGAGTGTCAATGAATGTAAATTATCGAAAATTTTGCGTTTGCATGGCCTCAAATGCCCAGCCGGTGCGGTGCGGTTTAAAGTAAGCTTCTCCCATGAGCATTCGAGGAGTGGTGGTGGAAACCCGGTTGCCGCAAATCCTGCTGGTTGATGATGACCAGGCCTTCTGCGTCATGCTGACTGAGTTTCTTGGCGGCGAGGGGATGGCGGTCTGTGCGGTACACGATGGTGAGACCGGTTGCCGTGAAGCGGTCAGTGGTGGTTTCGATCTGGTGCTGCTTGATGTCATGATGCCGGGCATGAATGGTATCGAGGTACTTCGTCATATTCGTCGGCATGGCGATTTGCCGGTGCTGATGTTGACGGCGAAGGGCGATGATCTGGATCGCATCATCGGTCTCGAGTTGGGGGCTGACGACTACCTGCCAAAACCCTGTAATCCCCGTGAACTGGCAGCTCGCTTGCGAGCGCTTTTGCGTCGCTCCGGCCACGCGCACGAAGGTAAATCTGTTGAGGCACTGGCCAATGAAATGCTTTCGCTGTCGTCGGCGAAGCGCATCGCCAAATGGCGGGGCGAATTGTTGCAACTGACCAGCACCGAGTTCGGCGTACTTGAGGTTCTTTACGAGAACGCCGGGCAGATTGTTCCCAAGGCTGAACTCGCCAGCCGTGTATTGGGACGAGTCCCTGCCCGCTATGACAGGAGCCTCGACATGCATGTCAGCAACCTGCGACGGAAGCTGGGCAAATTCGATGATGGTCGGGTACCCATTCAGACCATTCACGGCATTGGTTACCAATTGCTCCGAGGCTAGGCGGTGAAATCGATTTCGGCCATGCTGGGTTTGCCGGTGCCGAGTCGCCTGTTCTGGAAGATTTTCGGATCGCTGTGGCTGGCCATCGGCACCATCACGTTTTGCGTCGACTTTGTCGTTGATGCCATGTTTCAGGCAGAGCTCCGGCAGTCGCCTGACCTGTCGATAGGCTATCGCGCCGAACTGGCTACGACGCTGGTGGCAACAACGCTGCGTCATGCCGAAATTGAAGGCGCCCGGCAGTTGCTTGTTGAATGGACGGGAAAGCGCGAGTTGCCGGTGCTGGTGGTGAATGCCGAAGGAGAGGATATTCTTTCCCGAACGGTACCTGTACCCGCACTCACCCAGGCTTTGTCGTTGCTTGAGAAGGAGACCGACGAGCGTTCCGTGCAGCGGGTGGTGACACCGAGTGGTGAGGCATATGTGCTGTTTGTGCCTTTACTGTTGTTGCCGGCCTCGGCTCCCCATCAGCACGTCTATCGCTATGCCGAATCGACTCGTGCCGAGCTGTTGGCTATGGCACTGGTCAGTCTGTTCTTCGCGGCCGGCCTGACCTGGTATCTGTACCGCCCGATTCGCCATTTGCACGAGGCCAATCGTCGTTTTGCCGCAGGCGATCTGGATACCCGCGTTGGCCAGTTGATTGGTCAACGTCGTGATGAGATTGCTGATTTGGGGCGTGACTTTGATGACATGGCGGGTCGGGTACAGAGCACCATTGAGGCCAAATCGCGCCTGCTCCACGATGTGTCGCATGAATTGCGCTCACCATTGGCGCGAATGCAAATTGCACTGGCGCTGACCCGGCAGACACCGGCCAAGACCGGAGAAATGCTCGAGCGGATTGCCTACGAAATTGAGCGACTAGACAAGATTCTGGGGGAGACGCTGACCCTCTCGCGGCTAAGGTCGGGGCCCGAACTGCCTGGCGATGAGTGCTTCGATCTGGTCGAATTGCTGACCGATATCGTCGAGGATGCACGTTTCGAAACAGCCAAGACAGGCCGGCCGATAGCGTTGCTGGCCCAAGGCGACGTCCTGATAGCCGGTCGTAGCGAATTGTTGAGAAGTGCCATCGAGAACGTGATCCGCAATGCGCTTGTCCATACACCGGACGGTGCAGCAGTCAGTGTCGAGCTGGGTAATCCCATAGCTGGCTTTGTCACCGTGAAGGTTTGCGACGGCGGGGCCGGGGTGCCGCAAGACGAGCTGGATGCCCTGTTCGATCCATTTTTCAGGGGGCGCAACGGGGACAAGGCGCAAGGATATGGCCTTGGGTTGTCGATTGCACGACATGCCGTAGAGGCCCATGGCGGGCAGGTCGGTGCAAGCAATGTCGAGGGTGGAGGCCTCTGCATCAGTATGCGGTTGCCGGTGACAACGCTTGACGAATGGTCTTGAAGAGGGCCTCCGACGCGACCGCAGGAAAAGCGGTGACCGGCGGGGGCCGCAGCCCCCGTCGATTCTCTGGAGCGGTTGTAATTTCTTTTCGAACGGTGTCGGACGCGGTGTCGCGTCGGAGGATGGTGGCAGGATCGGCATCTTGAAGTTCGGCTGGTCGCCGGTCAGGGTCTTCAGGAAGGCGACGATCTTGGCGTTTTCTTCTGGCGTGAACTTCTTGCCGAGCTGGATGCGGGCCATGGTGTCGACTGCTTCCGGCAAGGTGTTGGCGGCGCCATCGTGGAAGTACGGATAGGTCATTTCAACGTTGTGCAGGGTCGGCACCTTGAAATTGAAGCGGTCGGCATTCTTACCGGTCACGGCAGAGCGGCCTTCGGCCGGGCTGGAGGCCTTGTAGGCTTCGACCAGACCCATCTTCTGGAAGGAGTTGCCGCCGACGGCCGGGCCGTTATGGCAGGCGACGCAACCGCTGTCCTTGAACAACTGGTAGCCGGCCAGTTCATCCTTGGCAATGGCCTTGGTGACCTTGTCCATATCGACTGTCTCGGAGCCGAAGGCTTTCTTGAATTCCGCCACGTAGCCGGGGATGGTTTGCAGCATGCTGACGGCCAGCGTGTGGGTGAAACCCATTTCGCCCGGGTTGGCAATCGTGCCTCGGGGTTTCCGTGTTGCCGGACAGCGCGCTGGGGCATCCTTACAGCAACGACATGATCAGCGTCATTCCCTTCAAGGAGCCCGCTCCGGCCCGCCGCGTGGCGCTGGCCTGGCGGCCGGGCTTCGTGCGTCCGAAGGCCATCGAGGCTCTGCTCGACGCCTTGCGCGGCCTAAGTTCGCCGGCCTATCGCTTGCTGGTCTGAGTGTTCATGAGTACTTCGGCCTGAATTTGCTGGATGCATTCGGTCAGCCTGATGTTCTGCTCATCGAATTCCCGCTTTAGTGACTCAATGGCGCCATATTCTCCGGCTGCGTGGCTGTGCAGCAGTTGGCTGCCGAGATCATGCATGTGCCGGTGCAGGTCTTCGAGCGCCTGGAAGGCTTCGACGCAGGCATAGTGCCGCCCTTCCTGGCTGTAATACCAGCGACCGAATCGGCACTGATGATGGTCGAGTTCCGGCGGGTGCAGGGTGCCGGTGGTGTCATCGAGGTAGGTGTAAAGGGCTTTTTTCCAGCGGTTGTGGTCGACGTCGGCGATCAGCATGGGCAAATCCTCGCGTGACCACTTGAAGGCCGTGGCCAGACCCCACAGCTCATCTGGCTTGAATTGCCGAATCCAGGCGGGCATCAGTGCTGCCGGCATCGGATGGGCGATGCCGAAACCCTGCGCCATGTCGCAGCCAAGGAGGAGCAGGACGAGGCCGTGCTCGACCGTTTCGACGCCTTCGGCGATGACCTGACGGCGAAAGGCCTGGGTCAGCCCGATGACGCCTTCGACAATGGCCAGGTCGTCGGCATCGTCGAGCATGTTGCGGATGAATGACTGGTCGATCTTGAGCACGTCGGCCGGTAGCTGGCGGAAGTAGGTCAGCGACGAATAGCCGGTGCCAAAATCGTCAAGGGCGAAGCTGACGCCGAGGCGCCGGCATTCGGCGAACAGCTCGGCGACCTTGGCCATGTCTTCAAGCGCCGCGGTTTCGAGGACTTCAAGCTCGATCAGGCCGGGAACCAGATTCGGGTGGGCGCTGAGCAGTTCGGCCAGGCGCCGGGAAAATCCCTCATGCAGCAGGTGCTTGCCGGAAATGTTGATGCTGACCGGCAGGTCGACGCCCTGTTCATGCCATTCGTCCATCTGGCGCAGTGCTTCCCGGATGACCCAGTCGCCGACTTCGATATCGAGTTCGCTGTCCTCGATGACGGGCAGGAAGCGCCCAGGCAGGAGCAGCCCTTCTTCCGGGTGCTGCCAGCGGATCAGTGCTTCGGCCCCGGTCACGCGGCCCTTGCGCATGTTTACCTTGGGCTGGAAGTAGAGCTCGAACTCGCCCTTGTCCAGGCCTTCCCGAATACGCCCGATTTCCTCGCGGCGAATGCGCGTGCGGCGGTCGTTTTCCGGGTCGAACAGGTGATGGCGATTGCGGCCGCCCTGCTTGGCCGCGTACATCGCCTGGTCGGCGTGGCGGAGCAGGGTGTCGGCATCGGAACCGTCATGCGGGTAGAGCGTGACGCCGATGCTCGCCGAAATGGTGATGCTGTGTTCGGAGACGCGGAAAGGCTGGCTCAGTGCGCCAATGATGCGGCCGACGGCGTGATCGCACTCGTGCAGGTCATCAAGATTGGAAACGAGCAGGACGAATTCATCGCCACCTAGTCGCGACACCGTGTCGCCGGCGCGGACGCAGGTCTTCAGGCGCTGGGCGACTTCGATGAGCAGGAAATCGCCGGCCGAATGGCCGAACTGGTCGTTGATCGGTTTGAAGTTGTCGAGATCGAGATAGCAGATGGCCAGCATCTTCCCGCTGCGTTCGGTTTGTGCCATGGCCAGCTGGAGGCGGTCGCTGAGCAGCATGCGGTTGGGGAGCTGGGTCAGCGCATCGTAATGGGCAAGATGCTCGAGGCGTTGCTGGTGCTGCTTGATGACGGTGATGTCGGAAAAAATGGCGACGAAGTTGGCGATTTCGCCGTTCCGGTTACGGACTGTGGAGATGGTGAGCAGTTCGACGAATATTTCGCCGGACTTCTTGCGGTTCCATATCTCGCCGCGCCAATAGCCTTCCTCGCCGATTTTTTGCCACATTTCATGATAGAAGGCCGGGTCGTGGTGTCCCGATTTGAGGAGGTCGGCGGTCTGGCCGATCGCTTCGTCGCGGGGATAACCCGTCAGTTCGCTGAAGGTTGAATTGACTTCGACGATCCGCCCTTTCGGGTCGGTGATCATGATGCCTTCGTGCGCATTGTCAAAAACGCTGGCAGCAAGTTGCTGGCGCTCTTCGGCGATCAGGCGCTCGGTGATGTCCTGCGATGTGCTGATCAGCGCCGGGCGACCATTCCAGTAACCATGGGTGATTCGCGTCTCGATCATGCTCTGCTCGCCATTGGCGTGCAGGATGGGCAGCGGGCAGTTGAAACGGCGGCCGGCGATGACGTCGGCCATGCTGTCGTTGGCAATTTTTTGCAGATTTTTCGGGTGTACCGTGGCAATCGGCTGGCCGATCAGGGCGTCAGGTCCATAGCCGAGGTCGTCGGCAACTGCCCGGTTGTAATGCAGGATGCGGCCATCCTCGTCGAGGATGAAAATGAAATCCTTGAGCGCATCGAACAGGCCGCTCAGGTTCTGTTGCAGGCGTCGGGCTTGCTCCTGAGCATCGAGCTGGAGCAGGGTCTGGCTGAAATGATTGCCCAACATGTCGAGCGAACGCAGCGTCGATGCCAGGATGCCGGTGGCCCGGCGGCTGCCTAGCGTGATGCAGGCGGCCGGCTGACCGGCCAGCATGATCGGCAAGGTGGTCAGGCAGCCCAGACCTTCTCTCTGGATCGCTTCGTTGTCGAGAACGCTGGTGTCAGCGCAGTGATCGCTCGGCTGCTGGCAATTGCAAATTGTCCCGCCGTCCATCGCGAAACGGGCAAACGGACTATCGGCATCGAGGCGGGCGACTTTGTCGACAAAGTCGGCGGAAACCCCGACGTGGGTCATTAGCCGGTAGCTACCATCGGCCTGTCGCCAGTGCAGGCAGCCGGCATCGATATCGGGAAAGCGCAGGGCGGCATTGAGCAGCACCTGCAGCACGGCGTCGCGCTGCAGGCCGGCAGCCAGCGCCTGGGCGATGTCGTGCTCGATTTCAAGGCGCAACTCGGCATTTTTGCGCTCGGAAATATCGACGGCGGAGGCGATGACCGCCGGCCGGCCGAAGTATCTTGCGCTGTGGAGCCGGATTTCGACCGGGAAAATGCGGCCCCCGGTGTTTTTGGCGAGGACTTCGAAGATCTGTGGCGTACCGGCCAGCGCCGCGGTGATGTGCTGGTTTATGGTCGCTACATCGGTCAGCCCGGGTTGCGTAAATGCCGCATGGCTCAGACCGATCAACTGGGCACGGGGGATGCCGGAAATTTGCTCGGCGCCGGTATTGACGTCGAGGAAGGTGCCATCCTCGGACTGGATGAACAGTGCTTCGCTGATGCGGTTGAAAATGCCGTGGAAGGTTTCCAGGCTTCGGCTCAGCTCCTGCGACCGACGCTGATGAGCGATGAGCAGCGCGGCCAGCTGGCAGGCTTGGGTCAGGCAGCCCAGATCCTCTTCGCGCGGCTGGCTGGGCTGGCGGTGATAGGCGGCGAAGGTGCCGAGCAAGAGGCCATCCGGACCGATGATCGGGTCTGACCAGCAGGCGGCGATGTCGCTTTCCCGCGCGAGTTCGTGATAGGCGGCACACAGCGGGTCGGCGAAGACGTTTTCGACAATGATGCGTTGCCTCAGCGCTGCTGCCGTGCCGCAGGAACTGAGGCCTTCGCCGATCGGCAGGCCGTCGATCGCGGCGCTATAGGCTGCCGGCAGGCTGGGGGCTGCGCCAACGCGGAGCTGCTGCCCGGCTTCGTCGCTGAGCATGATCGAACACCGCCACTCCGGCATCTCGGCTTCGACCGACTTGATGAGCAATTCGAGGGCGCGGGGCAGCGTTTCGCCGCCGATCATCCCGGCCAGCGCGGCGTTGCGCAGGCGCATGGCTTCTTCGCCGCGCCTCCGCTCCGAGATGTCGCGGGCGAAGCCGACCGTGCCGAGCAGGCTGCCATCGTCGCCGATGACCGGGGCCTTGTAGGTTTCATGCCAGATGCTCTGGTGGCCGATGACGATCTGTTCGACCACCACCTTGTTCTTGCGCGAGGCCATGACTTCAGCGTCGTCGGCCCGGAAATGATCGGCCATCTCGGGCGGCCAGAAATCCAGATCGCTCATGCCGACGATGGCACCGGTGTTGGGCAGGCAGACTGCATCGGCAAATGCGCGGTTGGTGGTCAGAAAGCGCGATTCCGTATCCTTGAGCCAGACCAGGTAGGGGAAGTTGTCGAGCAGGGCACGCTGGTAACGCTCGTTGCGGGCGGTTTCTTCAAGAATCTGCTCGCGGTTGCGGAGTATCGATTGTTGCTCGCTCAGTATGGAGTCCACCTGGCCGAGGCTGAGCGGGCTCATCAGTGTATGTTCGGAGAGCAGGCCGACGAGCAGGCCTTTGTCGTCGACGACGGCGAGGTGGCGAATGTCGTGATCGAGCATCTGCTGGGCAGCATCGGCCAGCGGGCGGTCGGCCCGGATGCAGATGGCAGGCCGGGTCATGATGGCGCCCAGGGTCGGATTGGGCTGGTCGTCGAGAAAGAAGCGAACAATGTCATGTTCGGTGACGATGCCGAGCGGTCGCCGGCCATCGACGACGAAGACACAGCTGACGCTGACCGCCGCCATGGCAGTCAGCGCATCTTCGAGATGGGCGTCGGCCGGCAGGCGGGGGAAGGTGCGTTCCATCAGCGTGTCGGCGCTGTTGAGCTGGAGGAAGAAATCGGCACCGAGATGCTTGCGGAAATCCGATTCGCTGACGACGCCGAGGGGCAATCCCGCCGCGTCGGTGACGATGACGTGGCGGATGCCCAGACTGGCGGCTTCGCGATAGGCTTGCTGGAACAGCATGTCGGCCGGGACGCTATGGACCGGGCTGGTCATCGTGTCGCCGGCCGTTTGATCCGGCGAATGATGCTGGCGCATGACGCGCACGATGTCGCGTTCGGTAATGATGCCGAGCGCCTTGCCCTGGTCGACGATGATGACCGACGAGATTTTCGCCGCCAGCATGCGTGTAGTCACCTCGCGCAGGCTGAGGCCGGGCTCGACGCGATCACTTTGGGTGGATATCAGCTCGACGATTCTGGTCGCGCGTTTTCTTGTCATCTTCGAATTCTAGAACGATTCCTGCAGTTTTCCGCTTGATGGGAGTCAATCGGACGGGCTATTCGGATGTGGAAGTGCAGTTTCCACCATGGATTGCCAGTGACCATCTGGCGCCTCGTCAAGGCTTGCCCATGGTCGGGTTTGGCTTGGGAAATGCCTTGATTCCAATCGATAAATCAATAAGTGCCGGTGTGTGGCACACGCTTTGCGTAGTGGTTCCCCTGCTCGGCAACAAAACCAACGGGGGACATACCAGTGACCGAAACCTTTTATGAAGTGCTTCGCCGCCAGGGGATTACCCGGCGCAGCTTTCTCAAATTCTGCAGCCTGACCGCGACCTCGCTCGGGCTGGGCTCTGCCGCCGCACCGCGCATCGCCCATGCGCTGGAAACCAAGGCGCGCACGCCGGTGATCTGGCTGCACGGCCTGGAATGCACCTGTTGCTCGGAATCCTTCATCCGCTCGGCGCATCCGCTGACCAAGGATGTCGTGCTCTCGATGCTCTCGCTCGACTACGACGACACGCTGATGGCTGCCGCCGGCCACCAGGCCGAGGCGATCATCGAAGAGGTCAAGAAGAAGTACAAGGGCAACTACATCGTTGCCGTCGAAGGCAATCCGCCGCTCAACGAGGACGGCATGTTCTGCATCCACGGCGGCCGTCCGTTCGTCGAAGTGCTCAAGGAAACCTGCGCCGACGCCAAGGCGATCATCAGCTGGGGCGCCTGCGCTTCCTACGGCTGCGTCCAGGCCGCCAAGCCGAACCCGACGCGTGCCACGCCGGTGCACAAGGTGATTTCCGGCAAGCCGATCATCAACGTCCCGGGTTGCCCGCCAATTGCCGAGGTGATGACCGGCGTCGTCACCTACATGCTGACCTTCGACCGCATTCCCGAGCTCGACCGCCAGGGCCGCCCGAAGATGTTTTACGGCCAGCGCATCCACGACAAGTGCTATCGCCGCGGCCACTTCGATGCCGGCCAGTTCGCCGAAGCCTGGGACGACGAGGGTTCGCGCAAGGGTCACTGTCTGTACAAGATGGGCTGCAAGGGGCCGACGACCTACAACGCCTGTTCGTCGATGCGATGGAACGGCGGCGTCAGCTGGCCGGTGCAGTCCGGCCACGGCTGTATCGGTTGCTCTGAAGAGGGCTTCTGGGACAAGGGCAGCTTCTACGACCGGGTGACCGACATCAAGCAGTTCGGCGTCGAAGCGAACGCCGACACCATTGGCAAGGCTGCCGCCGGCACCGTTGGCGCCGCGATTGCTGCCCACGCCGCCGTCTCGGCACTGGCGAGGGCGCGGAATTCGACTTCCCACGGTCAACCGGAAAAAGAGGGGGAACAGTAAAAAATGGCTGCTTACGAAACTCAAGGATTCAAGCTCGACAACTCCGGCAAGCGCGTCGTCGTTGACCCGGTCTGCCGCATCGAAGGCCACCTGCGGGTGGAAGTCAATCTCGACGACAAGAACGTCATCCGCAATGCCGTGTCCACAGGGACCATGTGGCGCGGCCTCGAAGTCATTCTCAAGGGCCGCGATCCGCGTGACGCCTGGGCCTTCACCGAACGCATCTGCGGTGTCTGTACCGGCACCCACGCGTTGACTTCGGTGCGCGCCGTCGAGGATGCGCTCAACATCAAGATTCCGGAAAACGCCAACAGTATCCGCAACATCATGCAGCTCAACCTGCAGGTGCATGACCATCTGGTGCACTTCTACCACCTGCATGCGCTCGACTGGGTCGATGTCGTCTCGGCGCTGAAAGCCGATCCGAAAGCCACCTCGGCGCTGGCCCAGAGCATTTCGAGCTGGCCGCTGTCGTCGCCGGGTTATTTCCGCGACATCCAGAATCGCCTCAAGAAATTTGTCGAATCCGGCCAGCTTGGCCCATTCATGAACGGCTACTGGGGCAATCCGGCCTACAAGCTGCCGCCCGAAGCCAACCTGATGGCCGTGGCGCACTACCTCGAAGCCCTCGATTTCCAGAAGGAAATCGTCAAGGTGCACACCATCTTCGGTGGCAAGAACCCGCATCCGAACTGGCTGGTCGGCGGCGTGCCTTGCGCCATCAACATGGAAGGCACGGGGGCGGTCGGCGCCGTGAACATGGAGCGGCTCAATCTGGTCAAGAGCATCATCGACCGCAGCATCGAGTTCACCGAGCAGGTGTACATCCCCGACCTGATCGCCATCGCCAAGTTCTACAAAGGCTGGCTGCACGGTGGTGGCCTGTCGTCGAAGAACGTCATGTCCTACGGCGACATCCCGGACAAGGCCAACGACTACTCGGCCGGCAACCTGCTGCTGCCGCGCGGCGCCATCATCAATGGCGACCTGTCCAAGGTCCATGAAATCGACCTCAAGGACCCGGAGCAGATTCAGGAATATGTGAATCACTCCTGGTACAAATACGCCGACGAAAGCAAGGGCCTGCACCCCTTCGACGGCGTCACCGAGCCGAGCTTCGTGCTCGGCCCGAACACCAAGGGCACCAAGACCAACATCAAGGAACTCGACGAAGGCGGCAAGTACTCGTGGATCAAGGCCCCGCGCTGGCGCGGCCACGCCATGGAAGTCGGCCCGCTGGCCCGCTACATCATCGGCTACGCCCAGAAGAATCCGGAGTTCAAGGAGCCGGTCGATGCCCTGCTCAAGGAACTCGACGTGCCGGTCACCGCCCTGTTCTCGACCCTCGGCCGCACTGCGGCGCGCGGTCTGGAATGCCAGTGGGCGGCGCACAAGATGTCCTATTTCTTTGACAAGCTGATGACCAACCTCAAGGCAGGCGACCTCAACACGGCGAACATCGAAAAGTGGGAGCCGAGCACCTGGCCGAAGGAAGCGATGGGCGCCGGTTTCACCGAAGCGCCGCGCGGCGCACTCGGCCACTGGATCAAGATCAAGGACACCAAGATCGACAACTACCAGTGCGTCGTGCCGACCACCTGGAACGGCGGTCCGCGCGACCACAAGGGCCAGATCGGTGCCTTCGAGGCGGCGCTGATGGACACCCCGGTGGCCAAGGCTGACGAGCCGCTCGAAATCCTGCGCACGCTGCATTCCTTCGATCCCTGCCTGGCCTGCTCGACGCATGTGATGAGCCCGGATGGACAGGAAATGACGTCGGTCAAGGTCCGCTAAGCGGTCCGGAAAGGAGGCAATCATGCTCTCTCAACAGGACATGCTGGAAGCCGAACGGCACGGTAAACAAGTCCGTTCGATCTATGTCTACGAGGCACCGGTCCGTTTGTGGCACTGGATCAATGCGCTGGCCATGGTGGTGTTGGCGGTAACCGGGTATTTCATCGGCAAACCCTTGCCGACGATGCCCGGCGAAGCGTCGGACAACTTCCTGATGGGCTACATCCGCTTCGCCCATTTCTCGGCCGCCTACATCTTTGCTGTCGGGCTGCTCGGGCGGGTGTACTGGGCGTTCGTCGGCAATCACCACGCCAAGCAGATCTTCCGGCTGCCGATCACCAATCCGCAGTGGTGGAGTGAAGTCCTCTTCGAGTTGCGCTGGTATCTGTTCCTCGAAAAGACACCGAAGAAGTACGTCGGTCACAACCCGATGGCGCAGCTCATGATGTTCTTCTTCTTCACGATTCTGGCCGTCGGCATGCTGTTCACCGGCTTCGCGCTGTACAGCGAAGGAGCCGGGCTGGGCAGCTGGCAGGACAGCCTGTTTGGCTGGGTCATTCCGGCCCTTGGCGGCTCGATGCAGGTGCATAACCTGCACCGGCTGGGCATGTGGATCATGATGACTTTCGTGCTGGTGCATGTCTACGCGGCGATCCGCGAGGACATCATGAGCCGGCAGTCGCTGATTTCCACCATGATTTCCGGCTGGCGGATGTTCAAGGACTGAGGCTTCAACTTGCGTTCGCCCCGGCGTACAGCCGTACCCGGGGCACTTTTTCAGGTGGTGACAATGACTTCAAAACGCATACTGGTCCTCGGTATCGGCAACATCCTGTGGGCCGACGAAGGTTTCGGCGTGCGCTGTGTCGAAGCCCTCAACGCCGGCTGGGAATTTCCGCCGCAGGTGACGGTGATGGACGGCGGCACGCAAGGTCTCTACCTGCTGCCCTACGTCCAGGAGGCCGATTGCCTGCTGGTCTTCGACGCCGTCGATTACGGCGATGAGCCGGGCAACTTGCGCGTCGTGGTCGGCGATCAGGTGCCACGCTTCATGGGCGTCAAGAAAATGAGTCTGCACCAGACCGGTTTTCAGGAAGTGCTCATGGCCGCCGAACTGACGCAAAAATTGCCCGCTGAACTCGTTCTCGTTGGCGTTCAGGCCGAGCAGCTAGAAGATTTCGGCGGCAGCCTGCGCGATATCGTCAAGGCGCAGATGGTGCCGGCCCTCAACATCGCGCTCGACTGGCTGGAAAAATGGGGCGCGGCCGGCCGGGTGCGTGAAGGGCTGAGCGAAGGCATCACTGACAACGCGCTGGCGATGGATGTTTATGAATCCGAACGGCCGCCGGCGGAAGTAGCTTATCGCCTCGGCGATGCGCGTTTCCTGAATATGGAAACTGCCTGACATGTGCCTCGGCATCCCCGTCCAGGTGCTCGAATGCGGCGAACATTTCGCCCGCTGTGCCGGCCGCAACGGCGAAGTGCGGGTCGACCTCAGTCTGGTCGGTCAGCAACTGCCGGGCACCTGGCTCATGACTTTTCTCGATGCAGCCCGCGAGGTGATCGACGCCGAGCGGGCGGCCGCCATCGACGCGGCGCTCGATGCGCTCGATGCCGCGCAATCCGGCGCCACCGATTTTTCTGCCTTCTTCGCCGATCTCGATCGCGAACCCCAACTCCCCGATTTCCTGAGGACACAACAATCATGAGCCTCGAACTCAAAGCCGGCCCGACCTCGCTCGAAAGACTCGAAACAGCCATCAGCCGATTACTTCAAAAACACGGCTTTTTTCCGGTTGACCGTAGCAATCCCGAATTCCCGGCCGGCCTGACAGCACTGCTCCTCACCGAAGACCCACAGCGCAATCTCGAAGTTCTGGACGCCTGCGTGATCCTGCCCGAAGCCCTCAAACCGGTCGGCGAGCAGATCGCCCGCTGGGTCGCCGGCCCCGATTTTTCCGCGGCCCTGATGCAGCAATACGGCGTGCCGCGCGCCCCGGCCGTCGTCTTCCTGCGTGATGGCCAGTTCGTTGGCGTCCTCAACGGCATCCGCGACTGGAGCGAATACCAGAATGAAATCGCCCGCCTGCTCACCGGCCCGGCTCAACCGAAGCCGATCGGCATCCCCGTCCGCGCCGCCAGCACGCAAGGAGCCTGCGCATGAACCCGTCCACGATGCGTCCCTTCCCGATTTCCGTCGTCGCCATGGGTCCCGGCTCGCAAGGCGATGAAACGCCGGATTACCTGCCGATGCCGAAAGGCATGGAAACCTTCTCGCAGCCGCGCCTGCCCGACAACGTGGCGCAAGAGGTGGTCAATCTGGCGGCCAGCCTGCTCGGCGCCTATGTGGACGAGGCCGAGAAAGTCGGCTTTGCCGGCGGCGCGACGCTCAACCTGCGCGACCTTGACGCGACGATGCGCGATGTGATCAATCAGTCCATGGGCTTCGGCGAAGTCAGCGCCTTCACCACGGCGCCGCAACACTGGCGCGTTCAGGAGACGGCATTTTCCGGCATCTGGCGCGTCCTGCAGGTCGCTGACGATGGCGCGATGGTGGTCGATCGCCTCGAAACCGGCGATATCCCGGCGCCCCTGACCGAAACGATGCTGGCCACGGCGACCGCCGATCTGCCGCCGCCCGACTACCCGGTCGGCTGCATGAACGCCCAAGCGCTCGTCGAGGAAATCCGCATGCAGGCAGCGGCCTGGCAGCCCGGCGACGCGGCGCACATCATCAACCTGACGCTGTTGCCGGTCAGCGATGCCGATCTCGACACGCTCTACGGCTGGCTCGGCCACCGCGAAGTGTCGATCCTGTCGCGTGGCTACGGCAATTGCCGGATCACCAGCACGCGGCTCAAAAACGTCTGGTGGGTGCAGTACTTCAACAGCATGGACGCGCTGATCCTCAACTCCATCGAAGTCATCGGCATGCCCGAAGTGGCGCTGGCGGCTGAAGAGGATTTCACCGATTCCGTCGAACGCCTGCGCGAATATCTCGACATGATGGTGGAGCCGGTCTAGTCTCCTCCTTCATGCGCTTCGAAGGTTCGTTTCTCAATGTCCAGCCGGGCGACCGGCTGGAATGCGGCATCTGCTGGTGGGTCTATGACCCGGAGCAGGGTGACGACGTGCGCGGCATTCCGCCCGGCACGCCGTTCGCCGATTTGCCCGATGACTGGTGTTGCCCGGGCTGTGATGCGCCTAAACACAAGTTCATGGTGACCGAATGAGCAGGGAGCAAGGCTCCATGGCTTGCCATGGAATGCGACCGGCCGCGAATGAGGTCCAGGCCCTCCCTGGACTTCTTTTGCCGGCAGGTCGCTGGCCTTGGATAGTGTCTGTTCCGGGTAAGTGGAGGGCGGAATGAGGGCTGCCAAGTGAGGTTCTGGACGACCGACCCGTCGCCCGAACTGGTCGCTGCCTTCGCCACCATTGCCCGGAGCCGGATGCACGATGTGCCGATCTGCAACCGGAGCCTGCAGGTCGAGGCCGTCGGTTTCCAGCGGACGCCGGATGGCCATTGGGCCGGGGCGATGATCACGCCGTGGGCGATCAATCTGCTCTGCCTGCCCGGTCAGGCCGAAGGCTGGCCGGCGCTGGCCGCCTGCAGCAAGCACGACTGGCATTTTCCGTCCGGCGACTATGAATTCACCGTGGCCGAGGAAGACAGCATCGGCATCTACCACCTCTGTTCGCTGTTCTCGCCGGCGCTCGAATTCGACAGCCACGAGGCCGCCCGCCTCACGGCGCTGGCCGCGGCGCACGCCCTGTTTGCCGATCCGCTGGCCGAACCGCCGCCAGCCAAGGCGACCAGCCGCCGGGCCTTTCTCGGGTTGGGGCGATGACCACCAGCGCCGGCTTACTCACTGTCAAGGCGCGTTTCAAGGCGCGCGGCCTGCACGACATTCGCGTCGACCTTAAACGCCCTTCGGTCACCCGCCTGTTCATCGGTCAGTTGCCCGATGTGGTGACCAAGACGGTTCCTTATTTGTTCACGCTGTGCTCCCATGCCCAGCGGGCGGCGGCCGAGGCGGCAGTGACAGCGGCCCAGGACGAGGCGCCACGGGTGTTCGATAGCGCCGAACTGTGGCTGGAAGTACTGCATGAAAATCTCTGGCGCCTGCTGCTCGATTGGCCGCCGGCGCTCGGTCTGCGCCCGGAAAAGGACGCTTTCATTGCCTGGCGCAACGCGCGGCAGGGTGGCGATTGTCTGGCGGTAACGCAAAATTTGTTGCACCAAAGCCTGCGCCCGATTGCTGAAAAATGCCTCGAAATGCTGGTTGACCGCAGCACCGATGAAGTGGCGCCGGACGATGGCGAACTGGAGATTCCTGCCGCCCCTTTGCTCGCCCCGGAGGCATGGCTGGAGTACTGGCAGGGCACTGCGGCACAAATGCCGGCGCTGCCTGTACCGACCTCGATTCGCTCGGCTTTTCTGGCGCGCCTGGCCGAAACCCTGGCCGCCGTCGATGCCCTGGCCAGCAGAGCACCGTTTCCCGTCGCCGGTGCCGGCGAGGGCGGCTGGGGCGTCGGGCAAACCATGACGGCGCGCGGCGTACTGACCCATGCGGTGCATGTGGTTGAGGGCGCGGTGGCCAATTACCGCGTCCAGGCGCCGACCGACAGTTATTTTGCCGATGCCACGGCCCTGTCATCCCTGCTCGGTAATCTCCAGTTTGCCTCTCTTGATCAGGCCAGACGGGGCTTGAACCGGGCCATACTGGCGCTCGATCCCTGTCTGCCCTATGTCGCCGAGGTAGTCGATGCATGAAATGTCGCTGGCCGAAGGCGTGCTGCAACTGGTCGAAGACACCGCAAAACGCGAGAATGCCAAGCGGGTCAAGCTGGTCGTACTGGAAATCGGCCGCATGTCGTCGGTCGAGCCGGAGGCGATCAAGTTCTGTTTCGAGGCGGTGACGCACGGCAGCATTGCCCAAGGCGCCGCGCTGGAGATTGTTAACGTGCCGGGCGCCGGCTGGTGCATGCTATGTGCCGAAACAGTGCCGATGCAGGAACTCTACGGCGCCTGCCCGAAATGCGGCAGCCACCAGGTCCAGGCCACCGGCGGCACGGAAATGCGGGTCAAGGAAATAGAGATCGAATAATCAGGAGACGGATATGTGTACAGTTTGCGGCTGCGGCGCAGGGGAAACGAAGATCGAAGGGGAGCACGAACATACGCACGTCCATGAGGACGGAACCGTGCATACCCACACCCACGATCACGGGCATGACCACGATCACAGCCACGCCGCCGCGCCGCTTGGCGCCCATGCCCACAGCCATCACCACGGCGATGGCAGCGAACACAGCCACGACCACGTTCATTCCGGCGAACACGCCCACAGCCATGGCGACGAGCATCACCACGAACACGGCGTCGCCGGCGATCTCGACTACGGCACCGGCCCGGCCCGCGCCCATGTGCCCGGCATGTCGCAGGCCCGCATGGTGCAGATCGAGCAGGATATCCTGTCCAAAAACAACACCTACGCCGAGGCCAACCGGCAGAGTTTCGACGACAAAGGCATCTTCGCGCTCAATCTCGTTTCCAGCCCCGGCTCGGGCAAGACCACGCTGCTCTGCAAAACCATCGAACTGTTGAAAGACAAGGTCGCCATCAGTGTTGTCGAAGGCGATCAGCAGACTTCCAACGACGCCGAGCGCATCCGCGCCACCGGCGTTCAGGCCCTGCAAATCAACACCGGCAAGGGCTGCCACCTCGACGGCCACATGGTCGGCCACGCCATGGAGCGCCTCAAGCCGGCCGACGAGTCGCTGTTCCTCATCGAAAACGTCGGCAACCTCGTCTGCCCGGCCGCCTTCGATCTTGGCGAACACCACAAGGTCGCCATCCTCTCGGTCACCGAAGGCGAAGACAAGCCGCTCAAGTATCCGGACATGTTTGCCGCGGCCGACGTCATGCTGCTCAACAAGGTCGACCTGCTGCCCTACCTCGAATTCGACGCCGACCTGGCCGAAGCCAACGCCCGCCGGGTCAATCCCGATTTAACGATCTTCCGCGTCTCGGCAACCAGCGGCGATGGTTTGTCCGCCTGGCTCGACTGGATTCAATCGGGGCTGGAGGCGCAACGCGCCAAGCGTTCGGAATCGGTCGACGCGCTGAAGCGCCGGGTGGCCGAGCTGGAGCGTCAGTTGGCGGCAAAGTAGGCCGCCGATGAGCGGCCGCCTGTTCCGCATTCGCGGTCTCGTCCAGGGCGTCGGCTTCCGACCCTACGTCTGGCGGCTGGCCACTGAGCTCGGGCTGACCGGCTGGGTGCGCAACGACGGGGCCGGGGTGATTGCCACGGTCAACGGGAAAAATTGGCCAAAATTCAAATCCCGTTTGCCGCTCGAAGCTCCGCGTCTGGCGCGTATCGACAGCATCGAGGATGAAGCGGCCGAGGTGACTGGCGATGGCTTCGTGATTCTCGACAGCGAACCGGGCGAAGTCAAAACCGCCATCGGCCCCGACGCCGCCATCTGCCCCGAGTGCATCGCCGACATTTGCGACCCGGCCAGCCGCCGCTGGCGCTACGCCTTCACGACTTGCACCCATTGTGGCCCGCGCTATACCGTCAGCCGCCGGATTCCCTACGACCGCGCGCAAACCAGCCTCGCCGCCTTTCCGCTCTGTGCGCCGTGCAACGACGAATACCGCGCCCCGGCCGACCGCCGTTTCCATGCCGAAACTACCTGCTGTCCGGACTGCGGCCCGCAACTGCGCCTGCTTTCGGCTGACGGACAGCCACTGGCCGGCGACCCCATTGCCGAAACCCTGCGCCTGCTGCGCGATGGCAAAATCGTCGCCATCAAGGGGCTGGGCGGTTTCCATCTCGCTTGCGACGCGCGGAACGCTGCCGCCGTGGCCGAACTGCGCGAACGCAAGCAGCGCGAGGAAAAGCCCTTCGCCGTGATGGGCCTCAACGCCGCCTCGCTGGCCGAATTTGCCCGGATCGGCGATGACGAACTGACGCTGCTGCACAGCGTTGCCGCACCCATAGTCCTCTGCCCCAAGGGCGCCGCCGAACTGAAAGGCATCGCTCCCGGCCTCGCCTGGCTCGGCGCCATGCTGCCGGCAACGCCGCTCCACCTGCTGCTCTGGCACGAAGCGGCTGGCCGTCCGGCCGGCACCGACTGGCTGACGCAAACCAACGATCTCCTGCTGGTCATGACCAGCGCCAACCCGCACGGTGAGCCGCTGGTCATCGCCAACGACGAAGCGCTCGACCGCCTGTCCGGCATCGCCGATGCCTACCTGGTGCACGACCGCGACATCGTCATCCGCTGCGACGATTCGGTTGTCCGCGCAGGCCCTGCTTTCATCCGCCGCGCCCGCGGCTACGTGCCGGTACCGATTGCACTGGCCGACGACGGCCCGACCGTACTGGCGCTCGGCGGCTACCTCAAGAACACGATCTGCCTCATGAAAGGCCGCGAAGCCTTCCTGTCGCAGCACATCGGCGGTCTCGACAACGCGGCGGCCATCGGTTTCCTCGAAGAAACGGTCGATCATCTGCTGGCCATCCTCGACGTCCGGCCAGAGCTGATCGCCCACGACCTCCACCCCGATTTTCCCTCCACGCATCTGGCGGTCAGGCTGGCCGAAAAGCTCGGCATTCCAGCCGTCGCCGTCGGCCATCATCACGCCCACATTGCTCCGATCTGCGCCGAACATGGTATCAACGAGCCGATCATCGGCCTGGCGCTCGATGGCGTCGGCCTCGGCCCCGATGGTGGCGCCTGGGGCGGTGAGTTGCTGCATCTTGATGGCGCAAACTGCGAGCGCCTCGGCCATCTCAGCCCGCTGGCCATGCCCGGCGGCGACCGCGCCGCTAAAGAGCCGTGGCGCATGGCCGTCTCCGCCCTGCACGGCGCCGGCTTCGGCTACCGCGTCGGCGGCTGGATCAAGCAGTATTACCCGACGCGCGACCCCGGTCCGCTGCTCACCATGCTCGCCCGCAATCTGCGCTGCCCGCCGACGACCAGCCTCGGCCGCTGGTTCGACGCTGCCGCCGGCCTGCTCGGCGTGCGCGACCTCATGCAATTTGAGGGGCAGGCGGCGATGGAACTCGAAGGTCTGGCTGCCCAATACGGCCCGGTCGAACCGCTGCCCGGCGGCTATACCTTGCTCGAAGGCGGCACGATCCTCGACTTTTCACCGATGTTGTCGCCTCTGATGGGCTGCAAGGACGATGCCGCCCACGGCGCCGCGCTGTTCCACGCTACCGTCGCGGCCGGTCTGGCCGACTGGGCGATTGCTACGGTCAACCGGAAAAACAGCCCAAAATTGAAAGGCACTAAAATCGCCGTCGGCGGCGGCTGCGCGATGAATACCGTGCTCATGACGGCGCTACGCAGCCGTTTCGACGCCGCCGGCATCAAGCTACTTGAAGCCCGCCAGGCGCCGCCCAACGACGGCGGACTGGCTCTCGGTCAGGCCTGGATCGCCCGCCGTCTGGCGCTTGCCGACCGGCTGGCGAGCGGCGAAAATCGGTCGGAACAGGTTTCGACAAAGGAAATGTCTTGAGCGATAAGGCGCCAACTTCGTGGCAGTTTGATCCGGCCAGTGCGCTGGCCCGGCGCTGCGCCGCCCTGTCCGAAGGCTTGCCGGTCAATCCGGCGCTGACGGCCGAAGTCTGCTGGTGCGTTCAGGAACGTGGCGACTGGCTGGCCGGCGTCATCGCGCCAGGCTTCGTCCGCATTTTTCTCTTGCCCGGCGGCGGCGATTTGTGGGGCGACATTCCGCTCGGCCAGCAGCGCTACCTGGCGCTGGGGAACATGGACTGGCGTTTCGTCGCGGCCCACGACCCGGAACTTGGCGATTATCAGTGCGTCGAACTGGTGCAGCCGATCAGCCAGGTGCTCGGCATGGCGGCGGCCCGACTTCTCGTCGGCGACGCCCGTTTGGCGCTCGGTCTTGGCGCCCATGTGGCCGTGGTTGGCGATGAACCGCGTCAGCCGGTCAGTCGGCGCGGCTTTCTGCGCGCCCTGAGCGGCCGGCGATGAACCGAATTTTGAGAGTTTGAGGAGCCGTCATGTGTCTGGCCATTCCCGCGCAAGTCGTTGAACTGCGCGACAACGACAACGCTCTGGTCGATCTGGCCGGGGTCAAGAAGGAAATTTCTCTGGCCTTGGTCGAGGGCGTGGTGGTCGGCGATTACGTGATCGTCCATGTCGGCTACGCGCTGAACAAGCTCGACCCGGAAGAGGCAGCCAAGACGCTCAAGCTGTTTGCTGAAATGGGCGAGTTGGCACCCGGCGACGATCTGACCATCCACTGATGAAATACATCGACGAATTCCGCGACGGCGAAGTCGCCAAGGGCCTGGCCGAAGCCATCCGCCGCGAGGCCAACCCGGCGCGCAACTACCATTTCATGGAATTCTGCGGTGGCCACACCCACGCCATTTCGCGCTACGGTGTTTCCGACCTGCTGCCGGCCAACGTCAAGATGATCCACGGCCCGGGTTGCCCGGTTTGCGTGCTGCCGATTGGCCGCGTCGATCAGGCGATCAGGCTGGCTTTGGAGCAGGGCGTGACGCTGTGCACCTACGGCGACTGCCTGCGCGTGCCAGCCTCCGACAGCCTCTCGCTGCTCAAGGCCAAGGCCCGTGGCGGCGACATCCGCATGGTCTATTCGAGCGCCGATGCCGTGACGCTGGCGCAGAAAAATCCGGACAAGCAGGTCGTCTTCTTCGCCATCGGCTTCGAAACGACGACGCCGCCGACGGCCGTGGCCATCAAACAGGCCGCCGCCCTCGGCCTCAAGAACTTCTCGGTACTCTGCTGCCACGTGCTGACCCCGTCGGCCATCTCGAGCATTCTCGAATCGCCGGAAGTGCGCCAGTGGGGCACCGTGCCACTCGACGGCTTCATCGGCCCGGCCCACGTGTCGACCATTATCGGCAGTCGGCCCTACGAGTTCTTCGCCGAGGAATACCGCAAGCCGGTGGTCATCGCCGGTTTCGAACCGCTCGATGTCATGCAGGCGATCAGGATGCTGGTTCGCCAGGTCAACGAAGGGCGGGCCGAGGTTGAAAACGAGTTCTCGCGGGCGGTTGATCGTGATGGCAATCTCAAGGCGCAGGCCTTGGTGGCCGAAGTTTTCGAGATGCGCAAGAATTTCGAATGGCGCGGGTTGAACATCCTGCCCTACTCGGCCTTGCGCATTCGCAGCCAGTTCGCCGAATTTGATGCTGAAAAACGCTTTCCGCTTGGTTATAAGTCGGTCGCCGACCATAAGGCCTGCGAATGTGGGGCGATCCTGCGCGGGGTCAAGCGGCCGCAGGACTGCAAAATTTTCGGGACGGTTTGTACGCCGGAGAATCCGGTGGGGTCGTGCATGGTGTCGTCGGAGGGGGCTTGTGCGGCGCATTACACGTATGGGCGGTACAAGGATGTGGCCTGAAGTGGGGGTTTCTTTTTTTAATTGGCTTGGGGTTCCGCCTTGTTGGCGGGCGTACTTTCTTTTGCTTCGCCAAAAGAAAGTAGCCAAAGAAAAGGCGACCCCGGGGGCGGCGCCGGCTTTGCCGGTTCCTTGCGCTACTCGGCAGGCCGGGCGGCTGCGGAACTCGGGCTTCGCCCTCAGACAGTCCTCGCCGACTGCCCCCGTCCTTCCTGCGTTGCTCAGCGCCTTCCACGGGGGCCCCAAAGGCGTCCGTGCTCGACCGTCGTTCCGAAAAACAGACATCCACGGTCAACCAGAAAAAACGGCCAAAAATGAAATCCGCCATTCAGGCACAAAAGCTCAAGTACGGGTCGTTTCACCGGGCCCCTTGAGAGGTGCCGAGCAACGCAGGGGCTGGCGGATAAAGGGCGAGGACTGTCTGAGGGCGCAGCCCGAGTTCCGCAGCCCCCGCCAGTCCCGAGTAGCGCAGGGAACCGGCGCAGCCGGCACCGACCCAGGGTCGCCTTCTTCTTTGGCTACTTTCTTCTTGGCGAAGCAAGAAGAAAGTACGCCCGCCAGCAAGGCGGAAACCCAAGCCGATTTAACGGAACCCTTCACCCCATGACCGAAACCCGCAAAACCTACGTCCGTCCCCTCGACATCAAGCACGGCCATGTCGACATGGCCCACGGCTCCGGCGGCCGGGCCATGGCGCAATTGATCGAGGAATTGTTCGCCAAATATCTCGGCAACGAATACTTGGCCCAGGGTGACGATGGCGCGCTGCTGCCGAACCCGGGCGAGGGCAAATTGGTCATGGCCACCGACTCGCATGTCGTCTCGCCGCTGTTCTTCCCGGGCGGCGATATCGGCTGCCTGTCGGTGCACGGCACGATCAACGACGTGGCCATGATGGGCGCCAAACCGCTTTATCTTGCTGCCGGCTTCATCCTTGAAGAAGGCTTCAAGCTCGCCGATCTGGCGCGCATCGTGCAAAGCATGGCGGCAGCGGCCAAGGAGGCTGGCGTGCCGGTGGTGACCGGCGATACCAAGGTCGTCGAGCGCGGCAAGGGCGACGGGGTGTTCATTACGACGACTGGCGTCGGCGTCGTCGCGCCGGGCCGCGAACTGTCCGGCCGTTATGCCAAACCGGGCGATGTCATTCTGGTTTCCGGCACATTGGGCGATCACGGCATGGCGATCATGGCCGAGCGCGAGAGCCTCGGCTTCGAGTCGCCCATCGTTTCCGATACGGCTGCGCTGCATGGCTTGATCGAGGCGATGCGGGCCAGTGGTGCCGATATCCATGTCCTGCGCGACCCGACGCGAGGCGGGCTGGCGACGACGCTCAACGAGATTGCCAAGCAATCAGGCGTCGGCATGATGCTGCAGGAGAAGGCTTTGCCGGTGAACCCAGCGGTCAATGCAGCCTGTGAATTTCTGGGATTGGACCCGCTTTATGTCGCCAACGAAGGCAAGCTGGTGGCGATCTGCGCCGAAGCGGATGCTGAAAAGCTATTGGCCGCCATGCGCGCCCACCCGCTGGGTGGGGCGGCGGCCATCGTCGGCTCGGTGCATGAAGATGCGCACCATTTCGTCCAGATGACGACCGGTTTTGGCGGCCGTCGTATCGTGGACTGGCTGAGCGGCGAGCAGTTGCCGCGGATTTGCTGAGACCGGCTTAGTGGCGCAGCGCGATCATCACCGACAGCACGTCGCCGACTTCGGAAATGACCAGTTCGCGGGCGTCGGCAAAATTGTCGGCATTGCGGATGTGGAACAGGTCACGACGACCGTCCGGATAGCGGATGGCGGCGACGTATTCCGGACGCGGTGCCCGGCTGACGGGAAGATCCCGAGTTTTGACTCGCTTTTGCTGTGTTTGCATTGTTGTTCTCCGATCCCATTTTTGTTGATGTGCATCGTAGTCAAAGCCAAGTGTCTGAAAAATATCGCGAAAGTTATAGAAGTATGCGGCATGGGACGACACACCCCGCAAAGCCCCGTCCTGCCTCGCTTCAGGTTGCTGACATGAATTGTAAAGAACTGTAAATCGTGCGAATTCTCCTCATTTCCCATAGCTTCAACGGCCTGACCCAGCGACTTTGTTGCGAACTTGTTACACGCGGCCACGAAATCAGCATCGAATTCGACATTGCCGATGCAGTCAGCGAGGAGGCCGTGGCCCTGTTCCGGCCGGATTTGATCATCGCTCCGTTCTTGAAACGGGCGATTCCCGAGTCGATCTGGTCGCGCCATTGCTGCCTGATCGTCCATCCAGGGCCGGTTGGCGACCGCGGTCCATCGGCGCTCGACTGGGCAATTCAGGGGGGCGCCAAGGAGTGGGGTGTCACAGTGTTACAAGCCGAGGCTGAAATGGATGCGGGGCCGGTCTGGGCGTCGGCGACCTTTCCGATGCGCTCGGCTCGAAAAGCCTCGATTTATCGCAGCGAAGTCACCGAAGCAGCCGTCCAGGCGGTGATTGCTACGGTCAACCGGAAAAATGAGCCAAATTTCAAACCGGCGCGCGTGCCGGGGCAGGCGCACGCGCTGATGAAGCAGGCTGACCGCGCCATTGACTGGCAGACCGAAACCAGCGCCGCCATCCTGGCCAAGCTCAATGCCGCTGACGGCTTCCCTGGCGTCGCCGATGAACTGTTCGGTCAGCCCTGTCACCTGTTCGATGCCTGGCCGGAAGCGTCGCTCAAGGGCGATCCGGGTAGTCTGCTTGGCCGCCGTGAAACGGCAATTTGTCGGGCAACGGCTGACGGCTCGGTATGGATCGGCCACGTCAAGCCGGCTGGTGGCATCAAGCTGCCGACAACGCTGGCTTTCACGGAGGCTGCCGAGCTGCCAGAGTTGCCGCTAGACGGTGGCTACTGGAAGTCGCCGACCCCGACCTGGCAGGACATCGCCTACGAAGAGGCTGGCGGCGTGGGCTTCCTGAGCTTCGAGTTCTACAACGGCGCGATGAGCACCGGCCAATGCCGGCGCCTGACCGAAGCCTTTCAGTGGGCGACAACGCGGCCAACCAAAGTCATCGTGCTGCGCGGCGGCAGCGATTTCTGGTCGAACGGCATTCACCTCAACACCATCGAGGCGGCCGAAAGCCCGGCCGACGAGTCGTGGGCCAACATCAACGCCATCGACGATCTGGCCGAGGCCATTTTGCGCTGCGAAACGCAGCTGACCGTGGCCGCGGTTGGCGGCAATGCCGGTGCCGGCGGTTGCTTCCTGGCGCGCGCCGCCGATTTCGTATGGTTGCGCGACGGCGTCATGCTCAACCCGCATTACAAGAACATGGGCAATCTCTACGGTTCGGAATTCTGGACCTATCTGCTGCCACCGCGCGTCGGCGATGAGGGGGCGAAGGCCATCATGCGCCACCGCCTGCCGATGACCGCGCCGGAAGCAGTCAAGCTCGGCTTTTACGACGCCTGCCTGCCCGGTCCCGCCTTCGCCGTCGATGTCGCCCGCCGTGCCGCCGAACTGGCTTCTGCTCCAGATTTCCCGGAAAAACTCGCCGCCAAGCAGGCCAAACGCCGCGCCGACGAAGCCACCAAACCGCTGGCCGCCTATCGCGCCGAGGAACTGGCCGAAATGCGCCGCAACTTCTACGGCTTCGACCCCTCGTATCACGTCGCGCGCTATCATTTCGTCTCCCGCTCGGCCCATTCTTGGACGCCGCGCCACCTTGCCCGCCACCGCGATCTCGACTGGAAAGTTCCGGCATGACCCTTCCGTCTTCCCACAGCAGCCTGCGCCGCTTGCCGGCCATCCTCGTCGTCGACGACGAGGTGCGCTCGCAGGAAGCCCTGCGGCGGACGCTGGAGGAAGATTTCGAGGTGCTCTGCGCCTCCAGTGCCGACGAGGGCATGGAAATCCTCTTGCGGGAGCAAGCCGTCCGCATCGTGCTATGCGACCAGCGCATGCCGGGGACGACCGGCGTCCAGTTTCTCAAGGAAGTACGCACGCGCTGGCCGGACATCGTGCGCATCATCCTTTCCGGCTACACCGACGCCGAGGACATCATCACCGGCGTCAACGAGGCCGGCATCTGGCAATACCTGCTCAAACCCTGGCAGCCCGAGCAATTGTTGTTGACCCTGCAGCGTGCCGCCGAAGTCTGGCGTCTGCAGCAGGAAAACCAGCGCCTGTCGCTCGATCTGCGTACCGCCGAGCCGGTGTTGAAAAGGCAGGTCGATCACAAGCAGGAAAAAGTCAAAAGCAGCTTCGGCCTGGCCAGCCTGATCCGCGCCCCGGGCAGCCCGATCAACGCCGTTTGCGACATGGTCGGCCGCGTCGCGCCCTTCGACCTGTCGATCATGGTCACCGGCGAATCGGGCACCGGCAAGGAAATGATCGCCCGCGCCATCCACTACGAAAGCAGTCGGGCGAGCAAGGCCTTCATCACCGAAAACTGCGGCGCGCTGCCCGATAACCTGCTCGAATCCGAGCTCTTCGGCTACAAGCGCGGCGCCTTCACCGGCGCCGTCGATGATCGCGTCGGCCTCTTCCAGCAGGCCGATGGCGGCACCTTGTTCCTCGACGAAATCGGCGAAACCAGCCCGGCTTTCCAGGTCAAGTTGCTGCGCGTGCTGCAGGAGGGTGAGTTCCGCCCGCTCGGCAGCAATCGTCCGGTGCATGTCGACGTCCGGGTCATCGCTGCGACCAACCGCGATCTTGAAGACGATGTCCGCACCGGCCGCTTCCGCGAAGACCTCTATTACCGGCTGGCGACCATCGCCCTGCACGTGCCGCCGCTGCGCGAGCGGCCGATGGACCTGCCGCTGCTCGCCAGCCGCCTGCTCGCCAGTAGTTGCAACGCCCTCGGCAAGCCGGTCGAAGGTTTCACCAACGAGGCGCTCGCCAGCATCGCCGCCTACCGCTGGCCGGGCAATGTGCGCGAACTGCAGAACGAAATCCTGCGCATGGTCGCCCTGTCCACGACACCGCTGCTCGGTCCCGACCTGCTGTCGCCGCGTGTGCTGCGCACGCCGGTTGGTGAAGCGCCGACGGCCGACTTCGCTTGGACCGATGGTCTCTCCGGCGGTCTCAAGGAACGCATGGACCAGCTCGAAATGCACGTTCTCAAGGAAGCAATGAGCCGCCATCGCTGGAACAAGTCGCGCGCCGCCCGCGAGTTGGGTTTGTCGCGCGTCGGCCTGCGCGCCAAGCTGATTCGCCACGGGCTGGAGCAAGCCGAATGAAGGTCCTCTGGCTGCAGAGTGGCGGCTGCGGCGGCTGCACGCAGTCGATGCTCTGTTCCGAGCCACGCTCGCTGTTCGACGAACTGCGTGATGCCGGCATCGAGTTTCTCTGGCACCCGGCGCTCTCGGTCGACAGCGGTGAGGAAGCGCTCACCATCCTCGAAGACTGCGCCGAAGGCCGGCTTGCCTTCGACGCCCTGTGCATCGAAGGGGCCATGCTGCGCGGCCCGAACGGCACCGGCAAATTCCACCTGATGGCCGGCAGCGGTCGGCCGCTGACCGAATGGGTCGCTCGTCTGGCTCGCCACGCCAAATGGGTTTTCGCCATCGGCTCGTGCACGGCCTACGGCGGCTTTTCGGCCAATACGCCGGGCAATCCGCTCGAAGCCTGCGGCCTGCAGTTCGACGAGCAGACGCCGGGTGGCCTGCTCGGCGCCGGCTTCCAGTCGTCGGCCGGCCTGCCGGTGATCAACATCGCCGGCTGCCCGACGCATCCCGGCTGGGTCGTCGACACGCTGGAAAAAGCCGTTTTGGAAGGGTTGACCGTAGCGGACCTCGACGAATACGGACGGCCGCTGCTTTACGCCGGCGAACTGGTCCATCACGGCTGCGCCCGCAACGAGTTCTACGAATTCAAGGCCAGCGCCATGAAGCAGTCCGACCTCGGCTGCCTCATGGAAAACCTCGGCTGCAAGGGCACCCAGGCGCATGCCGATTGCAACCTGCGGCCGTGGAACGGCAGCGGTTCCTGCCTGCGCGGCGGCTTCGCCTGCATCGCCTGCACCGAACCCGGTTTCGAATCGCCCGGCCACGCTTTCCAGGAAACGCCCAAGCTGGCCGGCATCCCGATCGGCCTGCCGACTGACATGCCGAAAGCCTGGTTCGTCGCGCTCGCCGCGCTGTCCAAATCGGCGACACCGAAGCGCGTACGCAATAACGCCGTCGAGGATCATCCGGTGGTCATGCCGGCGGTGCGCAAAAAGGGCGGTGGCAAGTGAGCCGGATCGTTGTCGGGCCATTCAACCGCGTCGAAGGTGATCTCGAGGTCAGCCTTGATCTGGAGGCCGGCCGCATCCAGTCGGCGCAGGTCAATTCGCCACTCTTCCGTGGCTTCGAACAGATCATGGTCGGCCGCGCCCCGCTCGACGCGCTGGCCATCGTGCCGCGCATCTGCGGCATCTGCTCGGTCGCCCAGTCGGCGGCCGCGGCCTCGGCGCTGGCCGGGGCGATGGGCGTCGTTCCTACGGTCAACGGGAAAATATCGCGAAATTTGATCTGTGCCACCGAAAACCTGGCCGATCACCTGACGCATTTCTACCTCTTCTTCATGCCCGATTTTGCCCGCCCGGCCTATGCCGACCGGCGCTGGTATCCGGCCGTTGCCCAACGCTTCACCGCGGTCAAGGGGGATGCCGCGGCCGAAGTATTGCCGGCCCGTGCCGGCTTCCTCCGAATGATGGGCTTCCTCGCCGGCCGTTGGCCGCATACGCTGGCCATCCAGCCCGGCGGCAGCACGCGGGCGATCACAGCCGGCGAGCGCATCCGCCTGCTGGCCTTGCTTCGCGAATTCCGCGGCTTTGTCGAAAAACGCCTGTTCGGCGACTCGCTGGCCGCCGTTGCCCAACTGGCCAGCAAGGATCAGCTACTCGCCTGGGCCGATGGGCGAGCCGGTGATTTCCCCGCCTTCCTGAATGCTGCGACGGACCTCGGTCTCGATAAACTCGGCCGCGCCTACGACGCCTTCCTGTCCTACGGTGCTTACGGCCTGTTTCCGGCCGGCACCTGGCAGGCCGGGCAGGCGGCAGCTTTCGACCCGGTCGCCATCGACGAAGACACCACCAGCGCCTGGCTGGCAGCCGGCCAACCGCGCCACCCGGCGCAGGGCGAAACCATCGTCGACGCCAACAAACCCGACGCCTACACCTGGTGCAAGGCGCCGCGCTATGCCGGCCAGCCCTTCGAAGTCGGCGCCCTGGCCCGCCAGGTCATCGCCGGTCACCCGCTGGCCCTCGACCTGATCCAGCGGGACGGCGCCAGCGTCATGGCCCGCGTCGTCGCCCGCCTGCTCGAACTGGCCCTCGTCCTGCCCGCCATGGAAGGCTGGGTGAATGCCCTGCAGCCCGGCGAGCCCTTCTGCGCCCACGGCGACATGCCCGAAGACGCCAGCGGTACCGGCCTCGTCGAAGCCGCCCGCGGCAGCCTCGGCCACTGGCTCAGCATCAGGCGCGGCCGCATCGAGCGTTACCAGATCATCGCCCCGACCACCTGGAACTTTTCCCCGCGCGATGCCTCGAACCGGCCCGGCCCGCTCGAACAGGCACTCGTCGGCATGCCCGCCGGCGAAGGCGCGCCGCCAACGGTCCAGCATGTCGTGCGCTCCTTCGACCCGTGCATGGTGTGCACGGTGCATTGACCCGGTGAGTGTTTCCCGGCGCCTCGGGTAAAGTAGCAATCCAGCCACCGCGATCAGCCTCAGGAAAGCATGCCCGGTCTTCAGATAACACTCTCCAGCACCTTCAACCGGTTTTTCGAATCGGAAAAATCGAGCGGGGTCTTGCTGATTTTCTGCACGATTATCTCGCTGGTCATCGCCAACTCGGCTTTCGGCCCGGGCTATATGGATCTCTGGCATATCAAGGTGGCCGGGCTGAGTCTCGAACACTGGGCCAACGATGGGCTGATGGCGCTGTTTTTCCTGTTTGTCGGGCTGGAGTTGGAGCGCGAGTTGTACGTCGGCGAACTGTCGAATTTCCGCAAGGCCTTGTTGCCGATCATCGCCGCGGCGGGCGGCATCGTGGTGCCGGCGGGAATCCACTATGCGCTCAATGCCGAGATGCCGACTCAGGCCGGAGCAGGGATTCCCATGGCGACCGACATCGCCTTCGCGCTCGGCGTGCTGGCCCTGCTTGGCAGCCGGGTGCCGGCTTCGCTCAAGATTTTCCTGACAGCACTGGCGGTCATGGACGATCTGGGGGCCATCGTCGTCATCGCCATTTTCTACACGGCTAATTTCTCGCCGGCCTATCTGCTCGCGGCGCTCAGTGTTTTTGGCGTGTTGATCGTGCTCAATCGCCTGCGCGTGATGTCGTTGCTACCCTATCTGCTGGGCGGTGCGCTGATGTGGTTCCTGATGCTGAAATCCGGGGTGCATGCCACCATTGCCGGGGTCTTGCTGGCTTTCGCCATTCCTTTTTCCGGCCCTACCGATGACGAATCCTCGCCATCGCACCGTCTCGAACACTTGCTGGAAAAGCCCGTGGCCTTCATCATCCTGCCGATTTTCGCGCTGGCCAATACGGGGATCGTCATTGCCGCCGGCTGGCAGAACGAACTGCTGTCCAGCAACAGCCTGGGCATTCTCGGCGGGCTCGTTCTCGGCAAGCCGCTCGGCATTTTCCTGGCCAGCCTGCTCGCCGTCCTGGTCGGTGCCTGCGTCCTGCCCGGCGACCTCAAGTGGCGCCATATTTTCGGCGCCGGTCTGCTCGGCGGCATCGGTTTCACGATGTCCATCTTCATCGCCAACCTGGCTTTCCCGGGCAGTCCGGATCTCGTCAATGGCTCGAAAATGGCCATTCTGAGTGCCTCGCTGATAGCCGGGGCGCTCGGTTTTCTCTGGCTGAGATTTTCCGGTTCGACCCGGTAATACTTGAAAATTGGCTGTTTTTTCCGGTTGACCGTGACTTCCACGGTCAACCGGAAAAAACAGCCAAAATTGAAACTCGCCGGGTGCTATCCGGCGCATGCCTTTGGTATGCTTGGCCGCTAGTCCAGCCTGAAAAGCGCACCGCATGAAGCAGACAACGACGTATTACGACTTGCTGGAAGTGAGCTCGCATGCCGATCTGGCCGAGATCACCTCCGCCTACCTGAGAATTTCCCGCGAGCTGGCCTCGGGAAACAGCCCGCTCGGGGCGCCCGAGGCGGAGTTTCGGCTGAAGCTGGTCAAACATGCCTACGAGGTGCTTTCCAGCCCGTCGCGCCGCTCGGATTACGATGCCGGCCTGACGACGCGCGGCGTTGCGCCGTCGCTGGCGGAGCAGACCATGCATATCGAAGTGGCGCTGGAGGCTAAGAAATGGAGCCCGATCCGGCGCTTGCTGACGATCATCGCCGGACTCATGATCTTCGGCATGGTCATGCAGATCGGCGCCACCTACATGGCCTACCAGCGGGCTTCGGCGCTGGGCGGCGGTGATCCCGCATCGCCGGCGGCCGAAAAAGTTTATCTCCAGGATTTCTACCAGACCTACGGTATTCGCGCCGCGAGCAAGGCCGAGGCAGATTTGCTGCTGGCCGACATGAAGCGCAAGGAGCAGGCCGAGCGCGAGGAAACCCAGAGTCAGCGTCTCGTCGAGCAGCAGGAGCGCGAACAGCGGCGCTTCGAGGAGGAGTCCCGGCGTCTCGGGGCCGAAGTCTCGGCCAATCTGCGGCGAGCCGAGCAGGAGGCCGAGCGGGCTCGGGAGGAAGAAATCCGACGCAAGGAAGAGGCCGAACGGCGGGCGAAAGAAGAGGATCTGGCCCGCCGGCAGCGCGAAATCGAGCGCTTCCGTGGGCGCAGTTTTTCGTCGGGCGAGTGATTTTCCGTCGCGTGCGCCAAGCTGAGATCAGCGCCAGAAAGCCGCTTCACCGGATCGCCGGCTTCCTGGCCTGCAGCATTTTCGTCGTCGCTCTGGCTGCCTGCCAGCGGTTCAGTGCCAGTGATTTCGTCGGCAAATGGCAGTCCTCACGCGCTGTTACGCCCATCCATCTGGCCGCCAACGGCGAGTGGGAAATCCGTCAGGACGACGGCAGCGTCCTGCAATACGGCGTCTGGCGCTACGAAGACAAAAAAATCATCTGGAGCATCAAGGAGGGCAGTCGGGTGATCGACGATCCGACCCCCGTGCTTGCCGTCGAGCGCGCCGAGTTCAGGCTGAAAGAGCGGGATGGCGCGACGACCGTTTTCCGCCGTCTCGAGTGACCGCCGCGCCGACGGAAAATGACTTGGTAATTTCCCGGCTGGCTCATTAGACTGGAACTGTTGCCGTACGTAGCTTGATCAGCCCGATCTGCTAGCGAAGGAGTCCAAAAATGTCCCCGCTCATTGCCTTCTGGAATCTTGAAAACCTCTTCGCGCCCGAAGGCTTTCCGGGGCGCGAGCCGTGGCTCGCCAAGGCCATGCAGAAGGAGCTCAAGGGCTGGTCGGAAACGTTGTTCAAGCGAAAGATCGCCCAGCTCGGCGCTATCATCGTCCGCATGAAGGAGGGCGCCGGCCCCGACATTCTGGGCGTCTGCGAGGTTGAAAACCGTTTTGCCCTGCAGGCCCTGGCCGACCAGCTCAACCATGCTTTGCCGGCGCGCAATTACCAGCTCGTTCATGTCGATTCGGGGCGCGATCAGCGCGGCATCGATACCGCATTTCTGTTCGACGCCAACCAGTTTACTGCCAAGATGGACGAGCTGTTTTCGCACTGGGTCATGCGCCAGACCGGCACGCGCGATATCACGCAGATCACTTTCGTTGCCCCCTCTGGCAAGCAACTGGTCATGCTGGCCAACCACTGGCCGTCACGCTCGTCATCGACCGGTGACGGGGCGGAATATTCGGCCGGTTTCCGCGCCACGGCGGGCGAAACGCTGGCTTATTGGCACGGCCGGATTCGCGAAGAGAAGGGTGACAATACTGCCGTCATCGCGTTCGGCGACTTCAACGACGAACCCTTCGACCGATCCGTCACCATCCATGCCCAAGGCCTGCGCGACAAGGGTGATGTCTCGCGGGCAAAGAGCGCCAAGTTCTACAACCTGAGCTGGGAATATCTGACGGTGATGACCCAGGACCACAAGGGCAACCAGCGCCTGCTCAACGGCACGCTGTATTTCGGCGGCGATGCCAGCCTGTTCGACCAGATCCTGATTTCACCCGGCCTGCTCACCGGCAAGAGCGGATGGCGGACGGTTGGTGGCAGCGCGCGCATCGAGGCCTATCCGCCCATGGTCAGCCATCGCGTCGGCGAAGGCCCGATCCGTTTCGGGCTGCCGGCCGGCGATGTGGCTGAAAACGTCAATCTGGACGGTTACAGCGACCATTTTCCGGTGTCGGTCCGCATCGAAGAGGTTTGATCGGGCGCCGCAGCGCCCGACCTTCTGTCTAGAAACCGATCTTCCGGCTCCGCCCCATGCGGGCCTGTTCGAAATCCCGCCCTTCCAGCCAGTTGCGGCCTTCCAGCTTGGCTGTCCCGAAGGCGGCGAGCAGGCGTTTGCGCATGTCGCGCGGCGGTAGCGAGCCGAGGCGTTCGAGCACCGCTTCGTCGGCTTCCGGCGGGAAACCCCAGTCGTGCTGGCCGACGATTTCGCGGTACAGCGCGGCAGCAATGCTGATGGCGGCGTCGTGGTCGGGGCGCGGCACTTCGTAGACGTTCATGCGGTTGAGAATCGGCTCGGGGATCGAACGTTCGTCGTTGGCCGTCGTCACCCACAGGATGTGCGAGGCGTCGATGTCGATGTCGATGAACTCGTCCTTGAAGGCGCGCGCCGTGTCATGTTCGAGCAGACCGTAGAGCGAACCCATCGGGTCGTAACGCGAATCGCCGCCGGCCTTGTCGATTTCGTCGAGGACGACGATGGGGTTGGCGTAGTCGCCATGGACCAGCGTGTGCGCCACCTTGCCGGGCTTGGCGTTGTTCCATTGCGAGGATGCTCCCGAGAGCACCCAGCCGGCGGTTAGCGAACTCATCGAGATGAATTCGTGGCCGGTGCCGAGGCGGGACGCCAGTTCGCGGGCGAAATGGGTTTTGCCGATGCCCGGCTCGCCAAGCAGCAGGATGGGCGTGAAGCTCATCGGCTCGTTGCCGGCCACCGAGAGGGCGACGTACTTCTTGAGGTCGTCGATCACGTCGCTGAAATTGGGGCAGGTGTCGTAGAGATCGTCGATCATGTCGGCGCCGGTCGGGCGGATCAGGAAACGGCCGCCGCCGCGCTGTTTCATCTTGTCGTAGAGGCTGGCCAGCGCTTCGTTGCGATTGCCGGCTGCTTCTTCCATGGCGCGGTCGATGGCCGCCACGTCGTAGATGGTGCGCTCTTCAGCGACCGAGAGTCGGATTTCACTGTGTGCCATGATGACTTCCTCCATGCGCTCTTAGACCGGTTAACGGATCCAGCGTGCTACGGGTTTAGTCGAGCATATTTCGTTCCCGGTGCCGGGTGGTGGTCATCGAGAAGGGGGGAAACCATTGGCGCAAGGGGCTTTGCGGCTTTCAATAAGGGCGAAATGGCAATTTGAAATTTGGCCGTTTTTTCCGGTTGACCGTAGCAATCCGACAATTTGTGCCCCTCTTTGGAGCGTTCAGTGCTCCGGGTAGAGCAGTTTCTGCGCCGTCTCGAACACCTCGCGTTCCTCGAAGCGAACATGGTCGTAGAGCAAGGTGGCGAAGCGGGCGAGGAGCTCGCTGTCCGGTTCGGCCAGGCGCCGCTTTAGATCGCGCAACTCGGCGTGCTCGGCTAGCGTGCGCGCTACCAGTTCGCCGGCCCCAACAGCGGCCAGTGCGGGCAGCAAGTCTTTTTCTTCGCTCTGGAAATGGTTTTCGAGCGCCTCGGCAAAGGTCTCGACAATCTTTTCCGCCGCCTCGGCGATGGCCAGCGCATGTCCCGAATCGCTGGCGAAGCGGGCCAATCGGGACAGCTTGAGGGCGTGGTGGTGTTCGCGCGACAGTTGCTGCAGGGCGGCATGGCGTTTCATCGGGCACCTCGTTTGGCGTTACGCCGGACTAAAGTCACCAGCGTTGCAATGAAGACGATGAGCACCAGACCGTTCAACAGGGCGGCGTTGTGGCGCAGATCGAAATTGTCGGCCAGCCCGCCAAAGACGCGCAGCGCCAGCGTCAGATGGAGCAGCGCGAGCGGCAGGTAAAGGGCCGGGTGGTAGGGAATCTTGATGCGGGTGACGGCGGGAAAAATGATTGGCGCGTGGCCGAAGACCATGGAAAACACGAAGCCCAGGCCAATGGCGTGCAAGGCCGCATCGCGCCATTCATGGCCGGGGGGGAAGGCACCCGCCAGCCCGAGCAGGCCGGCCGCGAAGAGCCAGGCGTAGCCGGAAAGCAGGCAGGCGGCGATGAAGCGGGTCAGGCCCTCGGTGGCGATGTTGCGGCGGGCGATGTCGTAACGCAGCAGCCAGAGGGCGAGGGCGATCAAACCGGCGGCGAAAAACCGGTCGAGTCCGGCCACGGCGCTGAGCAACAGTACGCCGACGATGGCGATGAAGAGCTTTTGGGCGAGCGGTGGCGTGGGCAGAAAACGGGTCAGTTCGAGGCGTTCGCCGGCGATGGTCAAAACGAGAAAAAGCAGCCACCAGGCCACGGCAGCGCTGATATTGCCGGTAGCCAGCCAAATTAGGTTGCCGACCAGCCAGCAACCGGCGGCCAGGGTCAGGATGATGGTGAAGACGGCGACCTGACGGCGCAGGGCGACGGCGCTGGCGGCAATCAGGCCGAGCGCGCCAAGGCTGCCGAGGATCTGGCCGAGCAGCAGCGGGGCGCCGGCGAGCAGCGCAATGCCGCTGGCCCCGGCCGCCAAGGGTGCGAGATAGGCCCAGTTGCGACCCGCCGCGACGGCGCGTTCGAGGCTGATCACCGTGCCGAAAAAGGCGGCGATCATGAGCGGCCCATGCACGCCGGCGGCCTGCATGGCGGGAGCGGGCACCTCCCAGCCGAGGCGGGCGAGGCCGGCCATGACGCCGCCGAGCAGCGAGAGCATGCCGAAAAAGAGCAGCGGCAAGCGGCCGCCGGGTTTGAGGTCGGCCATTTACGCGCTGTCCGCCTCGTTCCAGCCCAGGCTCAGCCGGCATTTCTCGCTCATCATCGACGGCGCCCAGGGCGGTTCCCAGACGAGGCGGATTTCCGGCTGGCAATCGGCCGGCAGGATGCGGTCGAGCTCCGCGTAGGCGTCATCGACGATCATTTCGCCCATCGGGCAGGCTGGCGAGGTCATGGTCATTTCGATGAGCAGTTTGCTGCCGTCGAGGTCGATACGGTAGATCAGGCCGAGATCGACAATATTGGCGCCGACCTCGGGGTCGACCACCTTGCGCAGGGCGGCGCGGATCTGTTCGGTATCGAGGGCAGCGGTCATCGGAGCCAGACGTTAGAATGTGGTTCGGCCATCCTAGCATCGCGTTTTGAGGCCGTATTTAGCACGGAGCAAAGAACATGGAACGCTTCACAATTTCTTTGGATGAGGCTTTGGCCAAGGAATTCGACCAGCTGATCGCGGCCCGCGGCTACAGCAACCGCTCGGAAGCCGTGCGCGACCTGATCCGCGGCGCCATCGAGAGCGACCGCCAGCGCGAAACGCCCTCCGGCCACTGTGTCGCCAACCTGTCCTACGTCTATAACCACCACGAACGCGAACTGGCCGAACGCCTGACCGGCCTGCAGCACGACCACCACGACCTGACGGTGGCGGCGCTGCACAGCCACCTCGATCACGACAATTGCCTCGAATCGGTCATCCTCAAGGGCTCCACCGCCGATGTCCGCCAATTTGCCGATGCGCTGATGGCCGAACGCGGCGTCCGCCACGGCAAGCTCAACGTCATCGCGCTCGAAGCGGAACATCATCACGCCCACGACGATCACGGCGAAGCCCATGTCCACTATCGTCCCGCCCGCTGATCTTTCCGCCGAGTCACCCCTGCCGCCGGGCGGCGAACAGGCGTGGATCGAAGTCATCCAGAAAATGGACGAGGTCTACAACGACCTCCTGCAATACGAAGTCGCCCTCGAAGAAAAGAACGCCGCGCTCGAAGAGTCGCACCAGTTCATCGAGAGCGTGCTCGCCTCGATGTCGGACATCCTGATCGTCTGCGACCGCAACGGCGGCATCGAGGAGGTCAATTCCTCGTTGCTGCACATCTCCGGCAAGACGGCCAGCGAACTCGAAAAGACCCCCGTCTTCGACCTCTTTGCCGACGACATCGAACGGGCCAAGGCGCGCGACATCTTCGCCCGCTACGGCCGCGAAGGCGTCCACGATTGCGAGTTCTTCCTGCGCGCCGGCGACGGTTCGACTGTGCCGGTGTCGATGAACTGCACACCGCGCCTGTCGCAGACCGGGAAGCTCATGGGCATGGTGGTCACCGGCCGGCCGGTCGGCGAACTGCGCCGCGCCTATTCCGCCTTGCGCCAGGCGCACGACGACCTCAAGCGGACGCAAGGCCAGTTGCTGCACGCCGAAAAGATGGTTTCGCTCGGCCGTCTGGTCGCCGGCGTGGCGCATGAGCTCAACAACCCGATCAGCTTCGTGCTCGGCAACGTGCTGTCGCTCAAGCGCTACGCCAGCCGGCTCGAAAGCTACCTCGGCGCGGTGCATGCCAGCGACGCGGCCGAAGATGGCGCCTTGCAGACCATGCGTCAGGAGCTGCGCATCGACCGCATCCTCGCCGACATGCCGCACCTCATCGACGGCATGATCGAAGGGGCCGAGCGCACGCGTGACATCGTCGATGCGCTCAAACGCTTTTCGGCCGTCGACAAGATGACGCCCGAGCAGGTCAGCCTCAACGAAGTCGTCGAGCGCTCGGTGCGCTGGGTGGTGCAGAGCGCGGCGGCCAATTTCACGGTCAACACGAAAATATCGCCAAATTTGAAATGCTCCGGTTCGTCGGGACAACTCCAGCAGGTCATCATGAATCTCGTGCAGAACGCCTGCGATGCCACGGCCAGCCAGCGGGAGCCCGGCTTGACCGTCAGCGGCGGCATCGAAGATGGCATGGTGATCCTACGCTTTGCCGACAACGGGCCGGGCATTTCCGAGGAACATCTGGGCCGCCTGTTCGAACCCTTCTTCACCACCAAGCCGGTCGGTCAGGGCACCGGTCTTGGCTTGTCGATCAGCTACAGCATCGTCGAACGCCATGGCGGCAAGCTCAGCGCCCACAACCTCCCGGGCGGCGGGGCGGAATTTGTCCTTGCACTTCCGGTGGAAAGTCGCTGACCATTTAGCGGGCATTCTGGCCAGCTTTCAGACGATGAAGTCAATACGAACAACGACTTATTGATCTGGCACGGTCTTTGTATGAAGATGAGTATAAATTTCATACAAAGCCCATGGAACCTCTGCCCTCCGACTGGCTGTCGCTACTCATCCTGACCTTCGTGCTCGGCATGAAGCATGGTTTCGACGCCGACCATCTGGCCACCATCGACGGCCTGACCCGCTACAACGCCCGCACCCGGCCGGGTCTGGCGCGCTATTGCGGCACGCTGTTCTCGCTCGGCCACGGCGCCGTGGTCATGGCCATTGCCCTCGGCGTCTCGGCGCTGGCCGGGCGGTGGGAAGTGCCGGAATGGTTCGGCACCCTGGGCGCCGTGATTTCCATCGCTTTTCTCGTTGCCTTGGGCAGCCTGAATCTGGCCGCGGTGCTCGCCGCCGAACCCCATGAAATGGTCCAGCCGGTCGGCCTAAAGGGCCGCCTGCTCGGCAACCTGCGCCATGTTTCGCACCCGGCGCTGATCGCGCTGGTCGGCGCCCTGTTCGCCCTTTCCTTCGACACGCTGTCGCAAGCCGCTTTCTTCGCCCTGACGGCCACGCAATTCGGCGGCTGGGAACATGCGCTGATTCTCGCCCTGCTCTTCATGCTCGGCATGCTGCTGACCGACGGCATCAACGGCCTGTGGATCGCCCGCCTGATTGCCCGGGCCGATCAGGTGGCGCTCATCGCTTCGCGCGTCATGGCGCTGGTGGTGTCGGGCGTCAGCCTGCTGGTCGCTGCCTTCGGCGCCGCCAAAATGCTGTCGCCGGCGGTCGATATGTGGAGCGAAGGCAAGGAATTGATATTCGGTTTTTCGCTGGTGGCGATCATCGCCCTCAGCTTTATTGCCGCGGTGCGCCTGACGCGCCGGCCTGTGGCGGCCTGACGACTTGGCGATGGGGGATGGCCGGGCGACCGGCTTTTTTAAGCGATGGGTTTAAGAAAAAAAATATTTAGTTCATATTTGATGGTGGCGATGACGGCTGTCGTGGCCCATGAGTCGACCGAACTGTCCGCCGTCGAAGTCCGCGCCAAGGCGGAAAACCTCGAAGGCATTGCGGCGTCAGGCAGCGAAGGCGTGGTTTCCAGCCAGCGCCTGGCCGCAGTGCCCATCCTGCGACCCGGCGAGGCGCTGGAAATGGTGCCGGGCCTGATCGTCACCCAGCACGCCGGCGACGGCAAGGCCAACCAGTATTTCCTGCGCGGCTTCAATCTTGATCACGGCACCGATTTCGCCACCTATGTTGGCGGCGTCCCGGTCAACATGCCGACGCACGCCCACGGCCAGGGCTACACCGATCTCAATTTTTTGATTCCCGAGCTGGTCGACCGTATCAGTTACCGCAAGGGGCCGTACTTTGCCGAGGAGGGCGATTTTTCGTCAGCCGGTGCGGCGCACATTGATTATTTTCGTCAGATCGAGGGGACGCTGGCGCAATTGACGCTCGGCCAGAACGGCTATGCGCGCAGCCTGCTCGCCGGTTCGCCAGAGCTGGGTGGCGGACATTTACTTTACGCCCTCGAACTGTTCCACAACGACGGGCCGTGGCAGGTCGAGGAGCATTACCGCAAATTGAACGGCGTCCTGCGTTACAGCCAGGGCACGCGAAATGACGGTTTTTCGATTACCGGCATGGCTTACTCCGGTCGCTGGAGATCGACCGACCAGATCGCCCAGCGCGCCATTTCCAACGGTACCGTCGACCGTTTCGGCTCGCTCGATCCGACGACCGGCGGCGAGACGCATCGCTACAGCCTGTCCGGCGAGTGGGCCAAGCGCAGGGAAAAGGCACAGAGTAAGGCCAATGTCTGGTGGTTAAAGTCCGACCTCGATCTGTGGTCCAACTTCCAGTATTGCCTGAATGCCGGCTGTCCGCCGGGCGACCAGTTCAAGCAGGCCGAACGTCGGCAGGCCGGCGGGTTCGCCGTTTCGCATGCGATGTTCGATCGCTGGGGCAATTTCGAAGTCGAGAACAGTATCGGCCTGCAGGGACGGGTCGATGATTTGAATCCGGTCGGTCTCTATGCTACCAGCGCGCGCGAAACGGTCAGCACGGTGCGCGAAGACAAGGTGACGCAGCGCAGCCTCGGCCTGTGGGCGCAAAACGAGATGCATTGGACCGAGTGGTTCCGCTCCGTCCAGGGCTTGCGCGCCGACACCTACGATTTCACGGTCGACAGCAATTTAGCGGCAAATTCGGGAAAAGCCAGCGACCAGATGGTGACGCCCAAGCTGGCGCTGATCTTCGGGCCATGGCGCAAGACTGAGCTTTATCTCAATTACGGCCACGGTTTCCATTCCAACGATGCGCGCGGCACGACCATTCGCGTTGATCCGGCCGATGGTGTGACGCCGGTGCAGGCCGTCAAGCCGCTGGTCCGGACCAAGGGTTACGAGCTGGGCCTGCGTTCCGAAATTGTGCCAGGCTGGCAGTCGACCGTCGCCCTGTGGCAACTCGACTCGGCCTCCGAACTACTTTTCGTCGGCGATGCCGGGACGACCGAAGCTTCCCGCCCATCACGCCGCTACGGGGTCGAATGGACCAATCTCTACGTGTTGTCCGACTGGCTGGCGGTCGATGCCGACCTCGCCTGGTCGCATGCCCGCTTCCGCGACCACGACCCGCTGGTCGGCGACACCATCCCGGGGGCGGTGACGACAACCGCCAACATCGGGCTGACATTGGATCACCTCGGCCCCTGGTTCGGTGCCGTACGCCTGCGCTACTTCGGGCCGCGGCCGCTGATCGAGGACAACTCGGTCCGCTCCGGCGCGTCAGCACTGACCAACCTGCGCGTTGGTTACAAATTCAGCCGGCGCACGCAGCTGGCGCTCGACATCTACAACCTTTTCGACCGCAAGGTGAATGACATCGAATACTGGTACGACTCGCAGCTTGCCTCCGAGGGGGCAGCGGTCGATGACCGGCATATTCATCCCACCGAGCCGAGAAGCCTGCGCCTGACCATACGCCATGGATTCTGATCTGTAATTATGAATTATACTTCCAGCGGCGCAACGATTGGAGTACCCTAACGGGTTTTCCCTAATACCTAAATCCCCAGGAGAATCCGTGGAAAAGGATCTGCGCGAAGCCGCTCTCGAATACCATCGCTGGCCCACCCCGGGCAAGATTTCAGTCCGCCCGACCAAGGGCCTGACCAATCAGCGCGACCTCGCGCTGGCCTACTCTCCGGGTGTTGCTGCGGCCTGCGATGCGATCGTCGAAGATCCGGCGACGGCCGCCTGGTACACCTCGCGCGCCAATCTGGTCGGCGTCGTGACCAACGGAACCGCCGTGCTCGGCCTAGGCAATATCGGCCCGCTGGCTTCCAAGCCGGTCATGGAAGGCAAGGGCTGCCTGTTCAAGAAGTTCGCCGGCATCGACGTTTTCGACATCGAACTGGCCGAGAACGACCCGGACAAGCTGATCGACATGATTGCCGCCCTTGAGCCGACGCTCGGCGGTATCAATCTTGAAGACATCAAGGCCCCCGAGTGCTTCTACATCGAGCAGAAGCTCAAGGAACGGATGAACATTCCGGTCTTCCATGATGACCAGCACGGCACCGCGATCATTTCCGGCGCCGCTATGCTCAACGGCCTGAAGGTCGTCGGCAAGAAGATCGACGAGGTCAAGGTTGTCGTCTCGGGCGCCGGCGCCGCCGCCATTTCCTGTGTGAATCTGTGGTGCGATCTCGGCGTCAAGCGCGAGAACATCACCATTTGCGACTCCAAGGGCGTCATCTATGTTGGCCGCCCGGGTGGCATGGACGAGACCAAGGCACGCTACGCCCAGAACACCGAGATGCGCACGCTGGGCGAAGCGCTGGTCGGCGCCGATATTTTCCTCGGCCTTTCCGCTGCCGGTGTTGTCAAGCAGGACATGGTCAAGGCCATGGCTGACAAGCCGATGGTCTTCGCGCTGGCCAACCCGACTCCGGAAATCATGCCGGAACTGGTCAAGGAAGTCCGCCCGGACGCGATCATCGCCACCGGCCGTTCCGACTATGTAAACCAGGTCAATAACGTCCTGTGCTTCCCGTTCATCTTCCGCGGCGCGCTCGACGTTGGGGCGACGCGCATTACCGAAGAAATGAAGATGGCCTCCGTGCGCGCCATCGCCGAACTGGCCGAAGCCGAAGTGACCGATGAAGTGGCCATGGCCTACCCGGGCGCCGATTTATCCTTCGGCCCGGAATATCTGATTCCCAAGCCCTTCGACCCGCGCCTGATCGTCAAGATCGCCCCCGCCGTCGCCCAGGCTGCCATGGATTCCGGCGTCGCCACCCGGCCGATTACCGACTGGGCCGCCTACCGCGCCAAGTTGTCCGAGTTCGTCTATCACACCGGCGTCGGCATGCGTGCCATCTTCCAGGCTGCCCGTCAGGCCAAGGGCAAGCGCATCATCTTCGCCGAAGGTGAAGACGAGCGCGTCCTGCGTGCCGCGCAGGTCGTCATCGAGGAAAAGTTTGCCCGACCGATCCTGATCGGTCGTCCGGGTGTCATCGAGCATCGCCTCGAAAAAGCCAAGCTGCGCATCAAGCCGGGTGTCGATTTCGATGTCGTCAATCCGGAATCCGACGAGCGCTACCGCGAGTGCTGGATGGCTTACCACAAGGCCATGGCGCGTCAGGGCATCACCCCGGCCATCGCCAAGGAAGCCATGCGGCGCAAGCCGACGGTGATCGGTGCCATGCTGCTCAAGCTCGGCTACGCCGACGGCATGATCTGCGGCATGACCGGCCAGTACAGCCATCACCTCGGCGTGATCAGCCAGATCATCGGCAAGCGCCCCGGGGTCAGCACGCTGGCGGCGATGAATTATCTGATGCTGCCGGGCCGCTCGCTATTCATCTGCGACACGCACGTCAACGAAAACCCGAACGCCCAGGAAATCGCCGAAATGACGCTCATGGCAGCCGAGCAGGTCAAGCGTTTCGGCAGCCATCCGAAGGTTGCGCTGCTCTCGCATTCCAATTTCGGTTCCAGCAACTCCGAGTCGGCCCGCAAGATGAGCGTCGCGGCCGGGCTGGTCTCGGCCATGTCGGCTGGCGAACTGGAAGTGGATGGCGAAATGCATGGCGACTCGGCACTCAATGAAGATCTGCGCCGTGAAGCCAATCCGGATTCGCCACTCAAGGGCGAGGCCAACCTGCTGGTCATGCCGAATATCGACGCGGCCAACATTTCCTACAACCTGATCAAGATGACCGGCGGCGAAGGCGTCACCATCGGCCCCATCCTGCTCGGTGCGGCCCGTCCGGTGCACGTGCTCACCTCGACCGCCACCGTGCGTCGCCTGGTTAACATGACTGCGCTGGCCGTCGTGGAGTCCATGGAGCGCTAAGCTCGGCACAACAAAAAGGCGCGGGAGGGAAACCTCACCGCGCCTTTTTATTTTTGGCCGTTTTTTCCGGTTGACCGTGGGAATGCAGTTTCTGGGGCTTTACTCCGTCAAACCGGCCAGGATCTTGCCGTGAATGCCGCCAAAGCCGCCATTGCTCATGACCAGGATGTGGTCGCCCGGCTGCGCAGCGATGACGATCTGGTCGACCAGTCGGGCCAGGTCATCCTCAACGACAGCGCGCTCGCCCATCGGTGCCAGTGCCTCGCGCGCATCCCAACCAAGATTGCCGGCGTAGCAGAAGGCCATATCGACTTCGCGCAAGCTATCCGGCAACTGCGCCTTCATCGTGCCCAGCTTCATCGTGTTTGAACGCGGCTCGAGCACGGCCAGAATGCGCGCCTTGCCGACCTTGCGACGCAGGCCGGAAACCGTCGTTGAGATGGCCGTCGGGTGATGGGCAAAGTCGTCGTAAACCGTTACACCACGGACTTCGCCGCGCACTTCCATGCGCCGTTTGACGTTCTCGAAGCGCGACAGAGCATCCAGCCCCTGTTCGAGCGGGACGCCGACATGGCGGGCGGCAAGCAGTGCGGCACAGGCGTTAGCCCGGTTGTGGTCGCCGGAAAGCCCCCAGACGGTGCGCCGAATCTTGCCGTCGGGCGAGTGCAAAACCAGTTCGCCACGGGCGTCGTCGCCGGTCACGCGATAGCCGTCCGGGGCGTTGAAACGCTCGACCGGCGTCCAGCAGCCGCGCTGCAAAACGCGGTCGAGGCTGGCCTCGGCGGCATTGGAAACGATCAGTCCGGATTGCGGTAGGGTGCGAATGAGGTGGTGGAATTGCGTCTCGATGGCTGCCAGATCGCTGAAGATATCGGCGTGATCGAATTCAAGGTTGTTCAGAACGACCGTCCGCGGCCGGTAATGGACGAACTTGGAACGCTTGTCGCAGAACGCCGTGTCGTACTCGTCGGCCTCGATGACGAAGAACGGTGTGCCGCCCAGTCGGGCCGAGACGCCGAAGTTCAGCGGTACGCCGCCGATCAGGAAGCCGGGATCCATGTTTGCGGCCTCGAGTATCCAGGCCAGCATCGAGGCTGTCGTCGTCTTGCCGTGCGTACCGGCCACGCCCAATACCCAGCGGCCTTGCAGCAGGTTTTCGGCCAGCCATTGCGGCCCGGAAACATAGGGCAGGCCCTTGTCGAGAATGGCTTCGAGCAGTGGATTGCCGCGCGAAATGGCGTTGCCGATCACGAAGATGTCTGGCTTGAGTGCCAGTTGCTCGGTGTCAAAGCCTTCGATCAATTCGATACCGGCGCCGCGTAGCTGGTCGCTCATCGGCGGATAGACGTTGGCGTCGCAGCCCGTGACCTTGTGGCCGGAGTCGACCGCCAGTTGGGCGACGCCGCCCATGAAAGTGCCGCAGATGCCGAGAATGTGAATGTGCATTTCAGTTCGAGCCGTTAGAATGGGGGCGATTTTACCTTGATCGAGTCCCCATGACCCGTCATGAACGGCAACGTACTAGCCCCGGAACACGGGCCAGCATCGCTAGCGCCGCCGCCCGCCTGATGGCGGAGGACGGCATTACCGATTATCACCATGCCAAAAAGAAGGCGGCCCGCCAGTTGGGTCTGCCTGAAAATTCAGCCTTCCCGGACAATGCCGAGGTCGAGGCCGAATTGCGCGCCTACCGCAGCCTTTATCAGGGTGAAGAGCATGAAGAGCTTGTCGCGGCATTGCGCCACACGGCGCTTGAGTTGCTTGATTTGCTCGCCGCCTTCAATCCCTACCTGACCGGTTCGGTCCTCGATGGCACGGCCGGCGAGCATTCGCGCATCGATATCCAGCTGTTTGCCGATAGCGCCAAGGAGGTCGAGATATTCCTGCTTAATCGGGGAATCGATGCGTCCCATGTCGAGGTGCGCAATGAACGGGTTGAGGCAGTGTTGCGCATGGAAACCGATACGGCCGACGCTGACCTCATCATCATGCCGCCAAACATGGAGCGCGTTAGCCTCAAACGTCACGATGGGCGACCGCATGAGCGCATCCGGGCTGATGTCCTGCGCGCCTTACTAAAGGAATAGACTGGACAAGTTGCAGCCATTTGCGGCAAACTTGCAGCTATGACGAAGCGAAAAACTGCTTCCAAGCCGGTCGAAAAGCCTCGTGTCCTAGTCATCCACGGGCCGAATCTGAACCTGCTTGGCACACGTGAACCCGAGCATTATGGCCGGGTAACCCTGTCGGACATCAACATGTCGCTGGCGCGCATGGCCGAAACGGCCGGCGTTGATCTGGAGGCGTTCCAGAGCAACCATGAAGGTGCGCTCATCGAGCGCATCCATGCCGCTCGCGAACAGGGGGTCCGCGCCATCATCATCAATCCGGCAGCGTACACGCATACCAGCGTGGCCTTGCGCGATGCCATCGCGGCGGTGGCGATTCCGTTCGTCGAAGTGCATCTTTCCAATGTGCATGCGCGGGAACCGTTCCGCCATCACTCGTATTTTTCGGACCTGGCCATCGGCGTCATCTGCGGGCTGGGTCATGAGGGCTATCTGCTGGCCCTCGAATATCTGCTTAACAAGCTTAATATTGAATAGTCCGGCTCAGGCCGGACACTTGTGCCCGACGGGCACAACATAGAAGGGAGTCTCCATGGATCTGCGTAAACTCAAGAAACTTATCGACCTCGTTCAGGAATCCGGTATTTCCGAACTGGAAGTGACGGAAGGCGAAGAAAAGGTTCGCATCGCCAAGCATTACGGCACCGTTGCTGCCGCTCCGCAGCAATACTATGCACCGCCTCCCCAGATGGCACCGGGGGCGCCGGCTGCTTCCGCAGTCAACCTTGATGACGAGGACGAATTGCCGGAAGGTCATATCGTCAAGTCGCCGATGGTCGGCACCTTCTACCGCTCGCCGTCACCCGGCGCCGAAGCTTTCGTGCAGATCGGCCAGACCGTCAAGCAGGGCGAAACTCTGTGCATCATCGAGGCCATGAAGCTGCTCAACGAGATCGAGTCTGATGCCTCGGGCGTGATCAAGGCCATCCTGGTCGAGAATGGTGAGCCGGTGGAGTTCGGTGAGCCGCTTTATGTGATTGGCTGATATGGCCATGTTTGAAAAGATTCTGATCGCGAATCGCGGCGAAATCGCCTTGCGTATTCAGCGTGCTTGCCGTGAACTTGGCATCAAGACGGTGGTCGTGCACTCCGAGGCGGACCGCGACGCGAAATACGTCAAGCTGGCCGACGAGTCGGTCTGCATCGGACCTGCCTCCTCGTCACTGAGCTACCTCAACGTTCCGGCCATCATTTCGGCGGCGGAAGTGACCGATGCCCAGGCGATTCACCCGGGTTACGGTTTCCTGTCGGAAAACGCCGACTTTGCCGAGCGCGTCGAGACTTCCGGCTTCGTTTTCATCGGTCCACGCGCCGAAACCATTCGCCTGATGGGTGACAAGGTGTCGGCCAAGAATGCAATGAAGGAAGCCATGGTGCCTTGCGTGCCGGGCTCCGAGGGCGAGTTGCCGGACGACCCGAAGGAAATCGTCAAGATCGCCCGCGCCGTCGGCTATCCGGTGATCATCAAGGCCGCTGGCGGCGGCGGTGGTCGTGGCATGCGCGTTGTGCACACTGAAGCGGCGCTGGTCAATGCCGTGGGGATGACCAAGCAGGAGGCTGGCAGCTTCTTCAACAATCCTGCCGTGTACATGGAAAAGTACCTGGAAAATCCGCGTCACGTGGAAATTCAGGTCTTGGCCGACGAATACAAGAACGCGATTTACCTCGGCGAGCGCGATTGTTCGATGCAGCGCCGTCACCAGAAGGTGATCGAAGAGGCTCCGGCGCCGCATATCCCTGCCCGCCTGATCGCCCGTATCGGTGAGCGTTGCGCCGAAGCCTGCCGGAAGATCGGCTATCGCGGCGCCGGTACTTTCGAGTTCCTCTACGAGAATGGCGAGTTCTATTTCATTGAAATGAACACCCGCGTTCAGGTCGAGCATCCGGTCACCGAAATGATTACCGGCGTTGATATCGTTCAGGAGCAGATTCGCGTCGCGGCCGGCGAGAAGCTGCGCTACAAGCAGAAGGACATCGTCTTCCGCGGCCATTCCATCGAATGCCGAATCAACGCCGAAGATCCCTTCACGTTCGTGCCGTGCCCCGGCAAAATTGAGTTTTATCACCCGCCCGGCGGCCCTGGCATCCGCGTCGATACGCACATTTACCAAGGCTATACCGTGCCGTCGCATTACGACTCGATGGTCGCCAAGGTCATCGCCTATGGTGACACGCGCGATCAGGCCATCCGTCGCATGCGTATCGCCTTGTCCGAAATGAGCATCCAGGGTATCAAGACCAATATCCCGCTGCATCAGGAACTGATGCAGGACGCCCGTTTCGTCGAAGGCGGCACGAGCATTCATTACCTCGAACAGAAACTCGCCGACAAGGGCGAAGTGAAGCTGTAAGCGATGGGCTGGCAAAGTGTCAGTTTCCTGACCGACGCGGCGCATGCCGAGCCGATCTGCGACGCCCTGCTCGAAGCAGGCGCGCTGTCGGCCAGCATTGAGGATGCCGATGCCGGTACGCCAGATGAGCAACCGCTTTTCGGCGAACCGGGATCAGTTCCTAGCTCGGGCTGGACGCATTCGCGCATCGTCGCCCTGCTTGAGCCGGATGCCGATATCGATGCTCTGCTCGGCGAGGCAATTGCGGCCATCGGCCTCAGTGAAGCGCCGGCCTACACGGTCGAGACGGTGGAAGAGCAGAACTGGGTGCAACTGACCCAGTCGCAATTCGACCCGATCCGCGTTTCAGAGCGCCTGTGGATCGTGCCGTCATGGCACGAAACGCCGGACCCGGCGGCGGTCAATCTGATTCTTGACCCAGGCATGGCCTTCGGCACCGGCTCGCATCCGACCACCCGGCTCTGCCTGGAGTGGCTGGAGCGCAACGTCTCCGACGGCTGCACCGTGCTCGACTATGGCTGCGGTTCCGGCATTCTGGCCATTGCCGCCGCCCGTCTGGGCGCTGGCCGCGTCGCTGGCGTCGATATCGATCCGCTGGCAGTCGACGCGGCCCGCTCGAACGCCGAGCGCAATGGCGTGGTCGCACTATTCGCTGATTCGGCCATGCCGGTCGCCGGCGAGTATGATGTTGTCGTGGCCAATATTCTTTCCAATCCGCTTCGCGTTCTGGCGCCGGCCATCTGCGCGCATGTCCGTTCCGGCGGACGTCTGGCCCTGTCCGGCATCCTGCGCGAACAGGCGGAAGAAATCATCGCCATCTACGCCCAGTGGCTACCGATGCAGGTCGCCGATAAGCGCGAAGACTGGGTGTGTCTGGAAGGAATCAAACCTTGATGCGGACGCGCTGTCCGGCCTGTACCACGGTTTTCCGTGTGACGTCCGAGCAGTTGCGCCTGAGAGCGGGCAAGGTTCGTTGCGGTAACTGTCAGGCCGTCTTCAACGCTTTTGACGAACTGGTCAGCGAGGCGCACGAGCCCTTGATCGAGACGCCTGTTGCCGAGGTGGCTGTACCGCAAGACGAACCGGCTTTCCCTGAATCTGATACGTCTTTCGAGGCGCAGGAAATCGAGGCGCCGGAAATTGAACCGGACATCGAACCGGACATCGAACCGGAAGCGGCGGTTGATGATTGGGCCGGAGATCTGCCGCCGGAAACGGTCGAAGAGCCTTTTGTCGAGCCGCCAATAACGGATCAGTTTGAACAACCGGTCGATGCCGCGCCGGAGGATATTCCACCTGTTGACGCCGAACAGTCCGAGGCACTGCTGGCTGTTGAAGCCGAGCCGATTCAGGCGCCGCTTGAAGAGCCACTTGTCGAGTCTCCCGAGGAGTCGACGCAGGCGGCGCGTCAGGCCGGGCTGGTTGCCGCGCGCGAACTGATCGACTCGGGCTCCTTCAACCGCTGGTCGGCGGGAACGCTGGCCAGTGATGGTTTGGGCGGTTTCGAGAGCGAATCGAATCACCGGGCGGTCTGGCCCTTCGTTCTCGTCGCGATTTTGCTGTTGGTCGGCCTGCTTGGCCAATTGGTCTACTACTTCCGCACCGATATCGTGCTGCGTTTCCCCGGCGTTGTCGGGCTGTACGAACTTGCTGCGGTGGACATTCCTCTGCCGCGGAATGCTGCGCTGGTTTCGATTGAAACATCCGATCTGCAATCCGATAACGCTCGCGGCCTGTTCGTGCTGCAAGCCACGCTGAAAAACCGGGCCGGCTATGCCCAGGCCTGGCCGGCGCTGGAATTGAGCCTGACCGATACCAACGATGCCGTGGTTTCCCGACGCGTCATGTTTGCCGCCGATTATCTGCCACCTGGCACGATCTCCGACACCTTTCCGGCCAACGGCGAAATGGCCGTCAAGCTGTGGATCGAGGCCAAGGAGAGCGGTGCCTCCGGTTACCGTCTTTATATCTTTTATCCCTGATCTGACATGACAACACTAATTTGCGGTTCGCTGGCCTTCGACAACATCATGGTCTTTCCGGACCGTTTCAAGAATCACATCCTGCCCGAGCAGATTCACATCCTGAACGTGGCTTTCCTGGTGCCGGAAATGCGCCGCGAGTTCGGTGGCTGTGCCGGCAACATTGCCTACAACCTCATGCTGCTCGGCGGCGAGCCGATGATCATGGCGACGGTTGGTGACGACGCCGCGCCCTATCTCGACCGCCTCGACAAGCTTGGCTTGGCGCGCACCCATGTTCGTCAGGTCAGCGGCAGTTTTACTGCGCAGGCTTTTATCACCACGGACCTCGACGATAACCAGATCACCGCCTTCCATCCGGGGGCGATGAGTTTTTCGCACCTCAACAAGGTCGAGAGCGCGAACGCCCAGCTCGGCATCGTTGCCCCGGATGGCCGCGAAGGCATGATGCAACATGCCCGTGACTTCGCCGATGCCAGCGTGCCGTTCATCTTCGACCCGGGCCAGGGGCTGCCGATGTTCAATGGCGACGAACTGCTCGATTTTATCAAGCTCGCCGATTACGCCTGCTTCAACGATTACGAAGCCAAACTGCTGTGCGATCGGACCGGTCACAGCCTGGAGCAACTGGCGGGCAGCCTGAAGGCACTCATTGTGACGCGTGGTGGCGAAGGCTCCGAGATCTACGCCGATGGCGTACGTCACGACATTCCGTGCGTCGTAGCCGACGAAATCCTCGATCCGACCGGCTGCGGCGACGCCTACCGCTCTGGCCTGCTCTACGGTATTGCCAACGGTTTCGATTGGCTGACGACCGGCCGTCTGGCCGCAGTGATGGGGGCCATCAAGATCGCGCATCGTGGCGGCCAGAATCACCAACCGAGCCGCGAGGAAATCGCCGGGCGTTATCTAAAGGCTTTCGGCACGCAACCTTGGTGATCAAGGCAGCGATGAAACATCGCTGTCATCTTCGGGCAAAGTGCATGTAACAACGCTCGTCCAGACTTGTTCTCCACGAATACAAGGAGAACAAAGATGGAAAATATCCATAAGGCGGCTGGTCGCAGCCGTCCCGAAAAGAAGAGCCTGGCTGTCGGCTTCGCCCGCAGCCAGAGCGATATCCTCGACGCGCAGCGCCTGCGTTACCGCGTTTTTGCCGGTGAAATGGGCGCCAACTTGCCGAGCCGCATCCCCGGTGTTGACCACGACATTTACGATCCGTACTGCCAGCATCTCGTCGTGCGCGACACGCAGACCAGCGAGATCGTCGGCACCTACCGCATCCTGACGCCGGAAAATGCCCGTCAGGTCGGCTATTACTCCGAAAACGAATTCGACCTGACCCGTCTGCAGCATCTGCGCTCGCGTCTGGTCGAGATTGGCCGTTCCTGTGTTCATCCGGATTACCGGACCGGCGCGACGATTACCTTGCTGTGGTCTGGTTTGGCCCAGTTCATGATCGAGAACAGCTACGACTACCTGATGGGTTGCGCCTCGATCAGCATGGCCGATGGCGGCCACGCCGCGGCCAGCTTGTATAATCGTCTGGCTGCCGATCACCTCGGGCCGCAGGAATACCGGGTTTTCCCGCGTTGTCCGCTGCCTTTGGCTGCCCTGCAGCAGGATTTGCCGGCCGAAACGCCGCCGCTGATCAAGGGCTACCTGCGTGCCGGGGCCTGGATCTGTGGTGAGCCGGCTTGGGATCCTGATTTCAACACGGCAGACCTGCCGATTCTGATGCCGATGGCCAAGGTTTCCGGCCGCTACGCCAAGCACTACCTGGGATAAGAACACTGAGCCAGACCAATTTAGCGATTCGCGCTTTCCGGATACTTCGCATCGTCCTGCTGGTGATCAGTGGGGTGCTTTTTTCGCTGTGCGTCTTCCCGCTGTGCAGCGAGCGCAAACGTCTGGCGCTCAAGGCCAGCTGGGCGGCGGCCTTGCTCGATGCACTCGGCGTCGAGGTCGAGGCCGACTTGACGCATGCGGTGCCGGGTGCCTTGCTGGTGGCCAATCATATTTCGTGGATCGATATCTACGTCATCAACTCGGCGTTGCCAGCGGCCTTCGTGTCGAAGGAAGAAGTCCGGCACTGGCCGCTGATCGGCTGGCTGGCGGCGAAGAACGACACGATATTTTTGCGCCGTGGCAGCCGTGGGCATGCAAAGGTGATCAACGAGCAGGTGGCTGATGTTCTGGAAAAGGGCAAACATGTCGCCGTTTTTCCTGAAGGAACGACCACCGATGGTCGGAGCCTGCTGCATTTTCATGCGGCATTGATCCAACCGGCGCTGGCCGCCGGGCGGCCGGTATTGCCGGTGGCGATCTCGTATTGGGAACTCGATGGCCAGCGTAGTTTGGCGCCGCGTTACGACGGCGATATTTCCATGGGGCAATGCACGGCTGCCATTATTGGCCGAAAACGGCTGATTGCCCGGCTGGTGACGACGCCGGTGCGTGGCATGAATGGTGAAGACCGCAAGCAGGTGGCGGCCGAGGCGCGCGAAGCTATCGCTTTAGCGGCAGGGCTTCCGTTGGTGAGCAATCCACTTGAAACACCTGCCGATCTTCGAGCCGGACAGCGGTCAGGTGGCCTCCCCACAGGCAGCCTGAGTCGAGCGCCAGCAGATTCGGCGTAACTTTCAGACCGAGTGCCGACCAGTGGCCGGTAACCAGTACGGCGTCGGCACTTTTCCGGTTCGGTAGATCGAACCAGGGCAGATGGCCGGCCGGTGCGTTGGCCAGCTTGCCCTTGACCTTGAACTCCATGACGCCATCCAGCGTGCAGAAGCGCATGCGGGTCATGGCGTTGACGATGACGCGTAGCCGCGGCCAGCCGCTCAGCTTGTCCGACCAGCCAGCAGGCTCGCTGCCCCACAGGTTGAGGATGAATTCGCGAAAGTTCGGGCCCTGAAGTGCGTCTTCGACCTCGCGGGCCAGTTCGCGGGCACGGGCTGCCGTCCATTGCGGCAGCAGGCCGGCGTGGACCAGGCAGTACTCGCCTTCGGTATGGCAGATCGGCTGGTGGCGCAACCAGTCGAGTAGCTCGTCGCAGTCCGGGGCCTCCAGGATTTCCTGCAGTGTGTCGTCCTTGCCGCGAAACTTGGCGCCGCCTTCGGCGACCATGAGTAGATAGAGGTCGTGGTTGCCGAGCACGGTGACTGCCGCAGGCCCGAGTGACTTGATCAGGCGCAGTGTTTCCAGCGAATGCGGGCCGCGATTGACCAGATCGCCGACCAGCCACAGGCGGTCGGTTGCAGGATCGAAGGCACAGCGTTCGAGGAGCCTCTGCAACGAGTCGTAGCAACCCTGGATGTCGCCGATGGCGTAAGTGCTCATTGCTACGGTCAACCGGAAAAAAAGGCCAAAATTGAAATTCCTGTTTACTCGACGGTTACCGATTTCGCCAGATTGCGCGGCTTGTCAACGTCGGTCCCCTTGACCAAGGCGACGTGGTACGACAGCAGTTGCAACGGAATGACGTGGAGAATCGGCGACAGCTCGCCGTAGTGCTCGGGCAGGCGCAGGATGTGCACCCCTTCCGATTCCGGGATCTCCGAGTCTGCGTCGGCAAAGACGTAGAGTTCGCCGCCACGTGCCTGGACTTCCTTGAGATTCGATTTGAGCTTGTCGAGCAATTGGTCGTTCGGAGCGACCGAAATGACCGGCATGTTGGCATCGACCAAAGCCAGCGGGCCGTGCTTGAGCTCGCCGGCCGGGTAGGCTTCGGCGTGGATATAGGAGATTTCCTTGAGCTTGAGCGCGCCTTCCATGGCAATCGGATAGTGGCGACCGCGCCCTAGGAAAAGGGCGTGATGCTTGTCGGCAAAGCGCTGGGCCCAGGCCTTGATCTCGTCTTCGAGCTCGAGCACCTTGTTGACGGCGACCGGCAGGTGGCGCAGCTGGTGAATGTAGGTGGCTTCCTGTTCTTCGCTCAGGCGGCCCTTGACCTTGGCAGCAACCAGCGTGAGCAGGAAGAGCGCGGCGAGTTGGGTGGTGAAGGCCTTGGTCGAGGCGACGCCGATTTCCGGGCCGGCGCGGGTGATGAAGCGCAGCGCGCATTCGCGGACGATGGCCGACTCCGGCACGTTGCAGATGGCCAGCGTCTTGGTCTGGCCGAGTGACTTGGCGTGACGCAACGCCGCCAGCGTATCGGCCGTTTCGCCGGACTGCGAAATGGCGACAATGAGCTGGCGCGGGTTGGGTACTGAGACGCGGTAGCGGTATTCGCTGGCGATTTCGACATTGCACGGCACGCCGGCAATGCGCTCCAGCCAGTAGCGGGCGGTGAAGCCGGAATGGCTGCTGGTGCCGCAGGCCAGAATGAGTATCGAGTCGACATCGGCCAGCAAGTTGCCGGCTTCGGCGCCGAAAATGCCGGGCTGGATGGTCTTGCTGCCGCCGACGATCTCCAGCGTATTGGCCAGCGCTTCGGGTTGCTCGAAGATTTCCTTCTGCATGTAGTGCTGGTAGTTGCCGAGTTCGACGGCTGCGGCCGAGAGCTGGGAAACATGCACCGGACGCTGGACCGGCGTACCGTCGAGGCGGGTGATCCTGACGTTGGCTGCAGTCAACTCGGCGATGTCGCCGTTTTCCAGATAGACCATGTTGCGCGTCACTTGCAGCAAGGCCGAGGCGTCAGAGGCGGCGTAGTTGCCGGTGTCGGAAACGCCGAGCAGCAGCGGCGAACCTTCGCGGGCGACGATGATCTTGCCCGGCTGGGTGTGATCGATGACGGCGATGGCGTAGGCGCCAACCAGACGCTTGCAGGTGATCTGCACAGCCTTGAAGAGGTCCGGCTCGGTCTTTAGCGTGGCCTGCACGAGGTGTGCGATGCTTTCGGTGTCGGTGTCCGAGGTGAAGACGTAGCCCTGGGCGGTCAGTTCCGTACGCAGCGACTCGTAGTTTTCGATGATGCCGTTATGAACGACGGCAATGCTGCCGGAAACGTGCGGGTGGGCGTTGCGTTCGCAGGGCACGCCGTGGGTGGCCCAGCGGGTGTGGGCGATACCGGTGATGGCCTGGGTGTTGGCCGAGGCGGCTTCGAGTTCGGCGACGCGACCAACCGAGCGGACGCGTTCGATGCTGTTGCCGGCGATGACGGCCAGTCCGGCCGAGTCATAGCCCCGATATTCGAGCTTCTTCAGACCTTCGACGAGAACCGGAACGATGTTCTTGTCGGCTGCTGCCGCGACGATGCCACACATAGCTGATCCTTAAACCTTGTAGTAATCGCGATACCACGCGATGAAGCTATTGACGCCTTCCTGGACCGGTGTGCCCGGGACGAAGCCAACCCAGTCGTTGAGCAGATCGGTGTTGGCGTAGGTGGCCGGAACGTCGCCATCCTGCAAAGGCAACAGACGCTTTTCGGCCTTCTGGCCGAGGGCGTTTTCGATGGCGCCGATGAAGTCGAGCAACTGCACCGGGTTGTTGTTGCCGATGTTGAAGACGCGGTAAGGCGCGTTACTCGTTGCCGGATCGGCGGAAATCGCGTCATATTCAGCGTTGACCGCAGCATTTTTGTCGAGCACGCGGATGACGCCCTCGACGATGTCGTCGACGTAGGTGAAGTCGCGCTGCATGTTGCCGAAGTTGAAGACGTCGATGGGGCGGCCTTCCAGAATGGCCTTGGTGAACAGGAAGAGCGCCATGTCCGGCCGGCCCCACGGACCATAGACGGTGAAGAAGCGCAGGCCGGTCGTCGGCAGGCCGTAGAGGTGGCTGTAGGTGTGCGCCATGAGCTCGTTGGCCTTCTTGGTCGCGGCGTACAGGCTGACCGGATGATCGACGCTGTCGTGCTCGGAGAAGGGCATCTTGGTGTTGCCGCCGTAGACGCTGGAGCTTGAGGCATAGACCAGGTGCTGGACCTTATGGTGGCGGCAGCCTTCGAGAATATGGGTGAAGCCGACGATGTTGCTCTCGATGTAGGCGTGCGGGTTTTGCAGCGAGTAGCGAACGCCGGCCTGGGCGGCCAGGTGGATGACCTTGTCGAATTTCTCGTCGGCGAACAGCTTGTCCATGCCGGCGCGGTCGGCTACGTCGAGTTTGACGAAGCGGAAGTTCGGGTGCGAGGTCAGGCGCTTCAGGCGGCTTTCCTTGAGCGAAACTTCGTAGTAATCGTTCAGGTTGTCGAGGCCGACCACTTCGTCGCCGCGCGCCAGAAGGCGCAGAGAGGCGGTTGAACCGATGAATCCGGCGGCGCCGGTAACAAGAATTTTCACGGAATTGCCCTGAAGAGAAGTTGCTGGATTTTATCGCAGTGCAGCATTGATTTTATGACGCTTGCGCATATTCAGTCGAATCGCGCAATCGCAAGCGGCTGGTGCGTGCCGGCATTTATAATTGCGGCTTCGAAAGTCGTGATTTTATCCGCCGATGCGTATTTTGATCGTGAAAACTTCCTCGCTCGGCGATGTTATCCACAACCTGCCGGTGGTCAGCGACATCCGGCGGCACTTTTCTGATGCGACAGTCGACTGGTGCGTGGAAGAAAGCTTCGCCGCCATTCCGCGCCTGCATCCCGGCGTTGGCAAAATCATTCCGGTCGCCGTCCGGCGCTGGCGAAAAAACCTCTTCAAGACGGCAAGCTGGCAGGAGATCACCGAATTTCGCCGTGGTTTGCAGGCTGATGCTTACGACGCCGTTGTCGATACCCAGGGTTTGCTGAAAAGCGCCTTGATGGCCAGGCAGGCCAACGGCCCGACGCATGGCTATGACGCCAATTCAGCGCGCGAACCGATGGCGGCGAGGTTTTACGACCGGAAATTCAGCGTTTCACGCGAGTTGCATGCTGTGGTGCGCAATCGTCGGCTGGCTGCTGCGGCGCTGGGGTACACGGCCGACGGCGACCTTGACTACGGCATTCAGGCAGCACCCGCCGGTTTTGGCTGGCTGCCGCATCGGCCTTATGTCGTCTTCCTGACCGCCACAAGCCGTGACGACAAGCTGTGGCCGGAAGCAAACTGGCTGGCCTTGGGACAGCAACTGAATTCGCTGGGGATCAGCGCGGTCCTGCCCGGTGGCAGCCCGGTCGAGCGCGAACGGGCGAGTCGGCTGGCGGCGGGGATTCCCGGCGCCGTGGCCGCGCCGGCCATGAACATCCCTGATCTGGCGGCACTGCTCGCCGGTGGTCGTGCCGCGGTCGGCGTCGATACCGGCCTGACCCATCTTGCCGTTGCCCTCAAGGTGCCGACTGTCGCGCTCTACACGGCGACCGATCCCGGCCTGACCGGCGTCCTCGGTGTCGGCTTTTGCTGCAATCTGGGCGGCAAGGAGCAAATTCCTTCACCGGCAGCCGTGCTCGCCGAATTGCAGTCGGCGCTGGCCTGATGGCGCGGTTTTTCTATTCGCTGCTGCTTTACCTGATCACGCCGCTGATCTGGTTGCGCCTGCTCTGGCGCAGCCGCAAACAGGCGGAATATCTCCAGCATCTTGGCGAGCGCTACGGTTTCTATCGCCAACCGGTGCCGAAAAAACTAATCTGGGTGCACGCCGTCTCTGTCGGCGAAACCCGCGCTGCCCAGCCGCTGATCGAAGGCTTGCAGGCGCGCTGGCCGGAACATCGCATCCTGCTCACCGGGATGACGCCGACCGGCCGCGACGCCGGGCAGCAGGTCTACGGCGACAAGGTCATTCAGGCCTATCTGCCCTACGACTACCCGGGTGCGGTCGACCGTTTCTTCCGCCATTTTTCCCCGGCTTTCGGCGTGCTCATGGAAACGGAAATCTGGCCTAATCTGCTGGCTGCCGGGAAACGTCGCAAAGTCCCGATTTTTCTCGCCAACGCCCGGCTTTCCGCGCGCTCGGCCCGCGGCTACGAGCGATTTTCGGCACTGGCCGGACCGGCTTTTTCGGCGCTGACCGGTGTCGCCGCGCAAACGGCAGGCGATGCCGAACGGATCGCCGAATTGGGCGCCACCGCCGTCGAGGTTTGCGGCAACCTGAAATTCGATGTCACCCCACCAGCCGACAAACTCGCTCTCGGCCACGAATGGCGGGCGGCGATCGGCCAGCGACCGGTCTGGCTGGCGGCCAGCACGCGCGAAGGCGAGGAGCCGCTAGTGCTCGAGGCGTGGCGCCGGATGGCCGTTCCCGATGCCTTGCTCGTGCTCGTGCCCCGTCATCCTCAGCGCTTCGACGAAGTGGCTGGCTTGCTGGAGCAGCAAGGTTTACGTTCTGTCAGGCGCAGCCAAAGTTTGCCGGCGGCCGACACACAGGTCTGGCTCGGCGACAGCATGGGCGAGATGGCGGCCTATTTCGCGTTGGCCGATCTGGCCTTCATTGGTGGCAGTTTGCTGCCGCTCGGCGGGCAGAACCTCATTGAGGCGGCGGCTTGTGACTGTCCTGTCGTTGTCGGCCCGCATACCTTCAATTTCAAGCAGGCGACCGAGGATGCGATTGCGGCCGGCGCCGCATTGCGCGTCGACGACCCGGAAATGCTCGCTGCCACGGTCAACCGGATATTTGGCCAAAAAATGAAATTGGCCGAAATGCGCACAGCGGCGGGATTGTTCGCCCGCGCCCATCAGGGCGCGGCTGGGCGGATGCTGGCGCTTATAGCGCGCTGGACGGATCCAGCAGCGCGTTGATCTGGGCGACGTCGTCCTCGCCCAGCGAACCGGTTGCCGCCTTCAAACGCAGTTGCGACAGCAGCGTGTCGAGCGTTGCCCTCGCCAGATCGCGGCGGGTCACGTAAACCTGATTTTCGGCATTCAGCACGTCGATATTGATGCGCACGCCGACTTCATAACCGAGTTTGTTCGATTCGAGGGCCGACTGCGAAGAGACTAGCGCTGCCTTGAGCGCCTTGACCTGGGCCAGCCCATTGGTCACGCCGAGATAATACTGGCGGGCCGACAGTGCGGCGCCACGGCGGGCGGCATCGAGGCCGGATTGTGCCGCAGAGCGGTTGGCCGCTGCCTCGCGCTGGCGCGAAATGGTCAGGCCACCTTGGAACAGCGGAATGTTGAGCTGGATGCCGATATTCTGATAATCGGTATCGTAGGCTCCACCGTAGTTCTGGAGAAACGACTTCGAATGACCCTGATTTGCCACCAGATCGAGCGTCGGATAGTGGCCGGCGCGCTGCTTGTCCACCTCGCGCGCCGCAATGTCGGCAGCGGCCTGCTGGACCTGCACGGGAATGCTGTCCTTCTCGGCGGCAGCGACCCACTGGCTCATGTCGCTGGGCTGCGGCATGGTCAGTTCGGCATCCTTGCGTGTTGTTGCGAGATTGCCCGGCGTCTTGCCGATAATCGCCTGCAAGGCATGTAGCTTGACCTCGAAGTCGCTTTCAGCGGCGATCTCCTGAGCCGAAGCCAGATCGTAGCGGGCCTGTGCTTCATGCGAGTCGGTGATGGTTGCGGTGCCGACTTCGAAGTTTTTCTTGGCTGATTCCAGTTGCTGGGCGATGGCCGTCTTGTTGGCGCGCACGGCCTTGAGGTTTTCGACGGCGTAGATCGCATCGAAATAGGCTTGCGCGACGCGCAGGATCAGATCCTGCCGGGCCTGAACGAAATTGGCTTCGGCCTGCGCCACCTGCAGTTTGGACTGGTCGTACGACACCCAGTTCTGCCAGCGGAACAGGGGCTGCGACAGGGTCAGCTGGTAGCCATTGGAATTGTATTGCGGCTTCGACAGCGTCGGGCCGTTGTGGGTCGAAATCTCGTTCTTGTTCCACACTGTATTGCCCGACAGCGTCAGGCTGGGCAGCAGCCCGGCCAGGCCCTGCGGTGCTTTTTCCCGACCGGCATCGAGTGTTGCCCGAGCCGCGGCAAAAGTCGGGTCATTGTCCTGCGCATCGCGATAGACCTGCATGAGGTCAGCAGCAAACAGCGGGGAAGCGAGCAACTGAGAAACGAGCAGCCAGGCGAGTTTTTTCATGCCAACCTCAATAACGACGCATACTGGAATCGACTTCGCCGGCCCATGCCTCGACGCCACCCATCAGGTTATAGACGGCGCCGTAACCTTGGCGCTCGAGAAACATGGCGACCTGCATGCTGCGGCCACCGTGATGACAGATAACGACGATGTCCTGCCCGGGTTCGATTTCGGCGCATCGCATGGGGATCAGATGCATGGGGATATTCTGCGATCCGGCCAGTTGGCAGAGCTCGATTTCCCAAGGTTCGCGCACGTCGAGCAGAACCGGGCTGGGCCGGCTATCGTCGGCCAGCCATTCGGCAAGTTGTTGGGCGCGAACCTGTTGCATCAGAACGAGAAACTATCCTTGGCGGTGACGCCGTCGAGTGCCGGAATGACCGTCTCGAACAGGTTGACCGTGTTGTAGATGCCGTCGGCCGTGCAGGTGATCAACTGGGCTTCCATGACCGGGGCTTCGCCGACGACGACAGCCAGACGGCCACCGACGCGCAGTTGCTTGAGCAGGGCAGCGGGAACGGCGGGCAGGGCGCCAGAAACGACGATGGCGTCGTAGGGGCCGCGCTGGGACCAGCCATTGGCGCCGTCACCGAGTTCGACGGTGACATTGGTGACACCGGCACGCTCAAGATTCTGTTTGGCGATATCGACCAGCGCCGGGCGGCATTCGACGGTGACCACGTGCTCGGCGCGGGCGGCCAGCAGGGCGGCCATGTAGCCGCTGCCGGTGCCGATTTCAAGAACCTTGTCGGTCTTCTTGAGGCCCAGTTCCTGCAACATCTTGGCTTCAATTTTCGGCGCCAGCATCATCTGGCCGTTGCCGAGCGGGATTTCCATGTCGGCAAAAGCCAGGTTGCGATAGGCCGGAGGAGCAAAATCCTCGCGCTTGACGACGAAAAGGAGGTCGAGAACCTGCGGATCCAGAACATCCCAGGGACGGATCTGCTGTTCGATCATGTTGAAGCGTGCTTGCTCGATGTTCATTGGTGGGTCTCCGCAGACTGAATATTAGCACGAGCTAATATATTGATTCCGACAAATCAAAATTATACCCGACTCTCTTTTTCCGGCTTGCGCAAACCCTGGCGCAGCAGGTCCATATGTATGCGCAAATAGGTCTGCGGATCGCTCTCGGCGCTTTGGCAGCAGCTCATTGAATAGCGCCAGATGAGCAGCATCAGAATGGGGGCGATGACCACGTCGACGGTTGTTTCGACGTCCATGCTGCGGAATTCGCCACTGTCCATGCCACGGCGCAGGGCGCTGGCTACCAGTGCCCGGCCGCGACTGATGACGTTCTCGTAATAGTAGCTGGCCAGTTCGGGGAAGTTTCGCGCCTCGGACACTATTAGCTTCGGGATGCCGGCAAATGCGGTCTGGCCAATTTTTGTCCACCAATTCTGGAGCAGGAGTTCGAGCAGCTCGAAGCTGCAGCCGCTATGTTTGGCCGCAATCGCCTCGTTTTCGGCGATGACCGGGATGATCCCTTCCTGAACCACGGCCTTGAACAGCGCATCCTTGTTCTCGTAATAGAGATACAGCGTCCCTTTCGACACGCCGGCGCGCGCCGCGACATCTTCCAGACGGGTGGCGGCGAAACCTTTGTCGACGAACAGATGCAGCGCCGCTTCGAGAAGTTCGGAGGGGCGGGCTTCCTTGCGTCGCTTGCGGGGGATGGGGATGGCAGACATGGTAACTTAATGACTCGTTGGTCATTAAGTTACCATCGCGGCTACTTTCCGGTCAACGGCCTTCCTTGATCAGGCGGCCGCCCGAGGGCTGGATGGGCCGGGCGTTGTTCTTGTAGAGCCGGCTGAAAATGTTGATCTGATCCGGCGAAACCTGCACCGGCTGCTTCATGACCAGCCACAGCACGCCTTCGGAGCAAGGCGGCGTGGTCAGCGAGCCCATGTAGGTGTAATAGTTGCGGGCGGTCGGCAGCAGGGTATTGAGGTCGATCGTGGTGGTTGGCGGTGCTACCGGCAGGTTCTTTTCCAGCGGCATGTTGTTCCACAGGGTCTGGATGAAGGCGTTCTCCGTGCCGCGTTCGAGCAACACGGCGACAACGGCGAGCTGGCCATCGTCGGCCTTGTGCACGAGGTGGGCGACCATGTCGAAGCGCTGGCCATTGACCTTTTCTTCCGACGGACGATGGAAATGGAACTGGACCAGTTCGTAGGTCTTGCCGGTCAGCGAAATCGAGCTCTCGCCGATTTCGACCTGAACCGTGTGGCCGTTGTCGATGATGCGGAAGGTCGAGGGCTGGTAATTGAACTTGATCGGCTCCAGATCGACCTTGATGCCATCCTTGATGTCGATCGGCGACTGCCGCTGGCCAATGGCGCACACCTTGTTGTTCTGGTCGAGTTTCGACCAGTTTTCCGGGCCGCCGGCGCCTTCGTAATCCCAGTGGATGTGCGCATGTTGCACCGCCGGCTCGCTGTGGGCCAGTTCCAGCATGTAGCCTTCGGAGTGGGTGCTCTGGGGCTTGGGCGCTTTTTTCGGTTTTGGTGCTGGCGCCTGACTGGTGTGAACGACGACGGTCGCCGCCTTCGGTGCAGCCACCTTGGCCGGCGCCGGCGTGGGTGCCGGTGGCGGCGGTGCGGGAGGTGCCGCTTCCTTGGCACTTTCCTTGGCGCCTTCCATGGCCGCCTTGAGATTCGGCCGGATCGACGGAATCGCGCTTTCTTTCAGCGGTGCCGCGCCATGGGCAGCGTCGCTGGCTTTCACGGCATCGGGTTTTTCGGCCTTGGCCATTTCCTTCTTGAGCATCGCCTCGTTGGCGGCTTTCAGCTGGCCGGCTGCCTCGTTGGCTTTCTGGGCAATCTCGGCGGCGCCCTCCTTGGGTGGGCGACAGACTTCACGCAGCACCTTGTCGTCCAGCGTGCCGGTGCGCACCGGCAGGTCGGCGCCCTTGATCTCCTCTTCGCGGACAACGTCGTTCTCATTTTTCTTGAAAACGCGTTTGATCGTGTTGGCGCTGCGCGTCGAACAGTCGTAGCGGGTGAATGCCTCGATCACGCGGTAAGGCGCGCCGGAGCGGCCGTCCACCAGTTCCTTTTCGAGCACGACCCGACCCTGCGCCTCAACGATATTGCCGTCACGTTTCAGACTCGTGCGGTTGAGTTCAATACGTTTGCCCGGTTCGGCCGAAATGGTTTGCCAGGCGGGCGCGGCTGCGGCACCGAAAGGCAGGGCGACCAGCAGGCTGGCGATCATCAGTAGGCGCATCTTGGTTCCCTTGTTTTCTCTTTGCATTCTGGCGCTTGTCGATGATATTTCGGCTGGTTTCGAGAAATCTTGAGCGCATTTTGTCATTCCTTGCATTTTGCCTGTATTTCCAGTAACTTGCAGCCTCTCGTTAGGGGTGCCCGACTGGATTCGGGCTGAGAATCACCCTTCGAACCTGACCGGGTCATGCCGTCGTAGGGAAACGAACTTTGTTGCTCCTTGCCCGTCTTACCCCGCTGCATCCACGCAAGGAATAACCATGAACGCCACCGAACAGTTTCTCGCCGCCAACGCTCACGTTGACGCGGCCGCAGTCCAGCCACTGCCCAATTCCCGCAAGGTTTACATCGAAGGTTCCCGTCCGGACATCCGCGTCCCGATGCGCGAAATCTCGCAGGACGACACGCCGACCGCCTTCGGTGGTGAAAAGAACCCGCCGATCTACGTTTACGACTGTTCCGGCCCCTATTCCGACCCGGCCATCAAGATCGACATCCGCTCCGGCCTGCCCGCCCTGCGCGCCGCCTGGATCGCCGAGCGCGGCGATGTCGAAGAACTGCCCGACCTGAGTTCCGAATTCGGCCGCAAGCGCGCCACCGACAAATCCCTCGACGAACTGCGCTTCCCCGGTCTGCACCGCAAACCGCTGCGCGCCAAGGCCGGCAAGAACGTCAGCCAGATGCACTACGCCCGGCAAGGCATCATCACCCCCGAGATGGAATACGTCGCCATCCGCGAAAACAACAATCGCCGCGCCTACATTGAATCGCTACGGTCAACCGGAAAAATGGGCGAAAAAATGGCTGCCCTGCTCGGCCGCCAGCACCCGGGCCAGAATTTCGGCGCCAGCATTCCGGAAGAGATCACGCCGGAATTCGTGCGTAGCGAAATTGCCCGTGGCCGCGCCATCATTCCGAACAACATCAACCACCCGGAAAGCGAGCCGATGATCATCGGCCGCAACTTCCTCACCAAAATCAACGCCAACATCGGCAACTCGGCCCTCGGCTCTTCGATTCAGGAAGAAGTCGAGAAAATGACCTGGTCGATCCGCTGGGGCGGCGACACGGTGATGGACCTGTCCACCGGCAAGAACATCCACGAAACGCGCGAATGGATCATCCGCAACAGCCCGGTCGCCATCGGCACCGTGCCGATCTATCAGGCGCTCGAAAAGGTCAACGGCAAGGCCGAAGACCTGACTTGGGAAATCTTCCGCGACACGCTGATCGAGCAGGCTGAGCAAGGCGTCGACTACTTCACCATCCACGCCGGCGTGCTGCTGCGCTACGTGCCGCTCACCGCCAACCGCATGACCGGCATCGTCAGCCGTGGCGGCTCGATCATGGCCAAGTGGTGTCTGGCCCATCACAAGGAAAGCTTCCTATACACCCACTTCGAGGAAATCTGCGAAATCATGAAGGCCTACGACGTCGCCTTCAGCCTTGGCGACGGCCTGCGCCCCGGCTCGATCTACGACGCCAACGACGAAGCCCAGCTCGGCGAACTGAAGACCCTTGGCGAACTGACCCAGATCGCCTGGAAGCACGACGTGCAAGTCATGATCGAAGGCCCCGGCCATGTGCCGATGCACATGATCAAGGAGAACATGGACCTCCAGCTCGAATACTGCGACGAAGCCCCGTTCTACACCCTCGGCCCGCTGACCACCGACATCGCCCCGGGTTACGACCACATCACCAGCGGCATCGGCGCCGCCATGATCGGCTGGTACGGTACGGCCATGCTCTGCTACGTCACGCCCAAGGAACACCTCGGCCTGCCCGACAAGGACGACGTCAAGACCGGCATCATCACCTACAAGCTCGCCGCCCACGCCGCCGACCTCGCCAAGGGCCATCCCGGCGCGCAGATCCGCGACAACGCGCTGTCCAAGGCACGCTTCGAGTTCCGCTGGGACGACCAGTTCAACCTCGGCCTTGACCCGGACAAGGCGCGCGAATTCCACGACGAAACCCTGCCCAAGGAATCCGCCAAGGTCGCCCACTTCTGCTCCATGTGCGGCCCGCACTTCTGCTCGATGAAGATCACGCAGGAAGTGCGCGAATTCGCAGCACAGCAAGGGCTGGATGAAGCGGCGGCGTTGGAGAAGGGGATGGAAGTGAAGTCGGTGGAGTTCGTGAAGGCCGGGGCTGAGGTTTACAGCAAGGTCTGACACGGTCAACCCGAAAAAGAGTCAAAAAGGCGACTGACTTAGTCGCCTTTTTCTTTATTGCCCCAGCGAATTCCGTATGATCCAGGCATGATCAACGCCGCCTACTTTAATGCAAGCATTGCCGAGTTTCTGGCTGCAAATAATGACGAGATACTTGGTGCGCTGACGCGTCGCCACGGTTTCAGTCTTGAGCATCAACAGAAACACGCCTGGTCGGCGCAGATTGTTTTCTTGAAAAGCATATTTCCTGGCAATTTGTCGGGGCAGGTCTTTTTCGAGTTTTCGATCCCCCGAATGGGCAAGCGTGTCGACCTTGTGCTCGTCATCAGTGGCGTAATTTTCCTTGTCGAATTCAAGGTTGGCGCCCAGCATTTCGAGCGTTCAGGTATCGAACAAGTCCACGACTATGCGCTGGACCTGAAGAATTTCCATTCAGGGAGCCATGAACTCCCTATCGTGCCGGTTTTGGTTTGTACTAACGCCCAGTTCTCCGAGCTCCCCGAACTTGTATGGGCCGAAGACAGTGTTGCCGAGCCCGTCGGCGTAGCGCCAGTGAACCTTTTGCCGCTTATCCATCAGGTACTGCTCGATCGAAGCGATGCGGAACCGATAGATCCTCGTGGCTGGGCTACTTCGGGCTATCAACCAACGCCAAGCATCATCGAAGCGGCCTTGGCGCTGTACCGTCAGCACGACGTGCGGGAAATCTCGCGCTCGGATGCCGGGGCTCAGAATCTTGCTCAGACCACTGACTGTATCCAAGCAATTATTGAAGGTGCCAAGGCGAATCGAAGGAAGGCGATCTGTTTTGTCACTGGCGTGCCAGGAGCCGGTAAAACGCTGGCCGGGCTGAATATTGCGACAGCTCGTGCCGAAGTGCATGTGGACGAGCATGCCGTGTTTTTATCGGGCAATGGTCCGCTGGTTGATGTTTTGCGCGAGGCGCTTGCCCGCGATCAGTCTGTGCGGGATGGCATTTCAAAAAAAGATGCCCACCGCAAGGTAGCCAGCTTTGTTCAAAATATTCATCATTTTCGGGATACGGAACTGAGCGCAATAAAGCCGCCGGTTAACCACGTAGTGGTCTTTGATGAAGCTCAGCGTGCCTGGAATCTTGAGCAGGCCAGCAAATTCATGCAGCAGAAGCGCGGTTTGCTCGAATTCAATATGTCTGAACCGGCATTTCTGATCAGCGTGATGGATCGTCATGAAGACTGGTGCGTCGTTGTCTGCCTAGTCGGCGGTGGGCAGGAAATAAACACCGGCGAAGCAGGGCTGACCGAATGGCTCATTGTCCTGAAAGAACAGTTTCCCGATTGGCTGGTACATGTGTCACCGCGCGTCGACGATGCGGATTACCTTTGGGCAGAGGAAGCTAGGCAGGCTCTTGTTGAGTCGAGAGTCGTCAGGGATGAGGCGCTGCATCTGGCAGTTTCGTTACGCTCCTTTCGCGCCGAAGCGCTGTCTGACTTCGTTGGGCACGTTGTCGAAAATAAGCCAGAATTCGCCCGAATGGCATTTGCTGGAATAGCTGAAAAGTATCCAGTCGTGCTGGTCCGGGACCTTGAAATCGCGCGCAACTGGGTGCGCCTTCGGGCGAGAGGTAGCGAGCGATATGGCTTGCTCGCTTCCTCGGGCGGATATCGGCTTCGTCCGGAAAGTGTTTGGGTCAAGGCAAAAATTGACGCACCAGTGTGGTTTCTGAACGAACGTAGCGATGTTCGTTCATCGTTCTACCTTGAAGAGGTTGCTACTGAATTTGATGTACAAGGTCTTGAACTGGATTGGGCTGTCATCTGTTGGGATGGTGATTTCCGTCACGGAGACGGCGAGTGGCAGCATTTCAGTTTCCGCGGCACCAGCTGGCAGCGCATGAATGCGAGTCAGCGACAAATATATTTGAAGAATGCCTATCGGGTTTTGCTAACTCGTGCGCGGCAAGGTATGGCGATCTTCATCCCCCGAGGGAATGTCAATGATTCCACTCGTCAGCCATCGTTATACGATAAAACCTTCGAGTATTTGCAGCGCTGTGGACTGCGAGAATTCGTCGGTTGAGGCTGTGTTCGGCCCTGTGTTACGCCATTTACTTTCATTTACAGCCCGGTAACCCACCTTAACAGGGCCTTGGGGGAGTATTCGTCCTGTCGCTTGACCCGCTTGGGTCGGCTAATTTGAACAAGAGGACGAAGAGATGAAAACTACTCCGAACAGCAATATCAAACGTTTCCTGATTGCCGCCAGCGTGGCTTTGGCCATTCCGCTTTCCGCGGCGGCTTTTGGCGGTCATGGCAGTCATGCCGGCTGCAGTATGGAAGCCCATGGCGGGCCGGGCCATCACATGATGGGGGGCAACATGCTGCCGCCGCATCTGCGCGGCTTGAATTTGACCGAGGCGCAGCAGGACAAGGTTTTCGAGATCATGCATGCGCAGGCGCCGGTGATGCGCGACAAGGCCAAGGCGCTGCGCAAGGCCGAGAGCGATCTGCGGGCGCTGACCTCGGCGGCGGATTACAGCGAAGCCAAGGCGCGCGCGCTGGCTGACGAGGCGGCCAAGGCGATGTCGGAAATGACGCTGGCGCGGGCCAAGGCGGATCGTCAGGTGTTCGAGGTGCTGACGCCGGAGCAGCGCAAGCAAATGGCTGAAGCGAAGCCGACCGAGCGCGGTCCGCGCGGTCGTGGCGACGGTCCGCGCGGGGCGGCTGCTGATGCTGCCAAGCCAGCCGGTCGTTGATCCGGGTTTTTGAAACTTGGGGGCCGATGGCCCCCATTTTATTTTTGCCCGATTTTTCTGGTTGACCGTGGAAGTCATCGGCACCGAACGGGAAAGCCGAATCTGCGACAATCGGGCATGCCCGAAAAGCCTTGCCCCGCCGTTCCCTTGCCGATGGCCTGCCGCCCCAATTGCGGCGCCTGCTGTATCGCGCCGTCGATCAGTTCGCTGAACAAGCCGGGCGGCGAGCCATGTCGGCATCTCGATGGCGATTTTCGTTGCCTTATTTTCGCTAATCCGGAGCGGCCGGATTGCTGCGCTGGCCTGCAAGCGTCAGCCGAGATGTGCGGTTTATCCCGAGAGCATGCGCTCAATTGGCTGGCCGAACTCGAAGTTTTGACACATCCGGGATAGTAGAATGCGGCCTCCCCAACTTGGCATAAGCGCAGGCTGCACCCCATGGACCCGATTCTTCTCCTCAAAGCCCTCATTCTCGGCATCGTCGAAGGGCTGACTGAATTCCTGCCGATTTCCTCGACCGGCCACCTTATTTTGGCCGGCGATCTACTGGATTTCAACGATGATCGCGGCAAGTTGTTCGAGATCGTCATCCAGTCCGGCGCCATTCTGGCCGTCGTCTGGGAATACCGCGAGCGCCTGCTTGTCGTGGCGCGCGGCGCCTTCAGCGACAAGGCGGCGCAGAAATTCATCCTCAACCTGTTCGTCGCCTTCCTGCCGCTCGCCATCCTCGGGCTGGCTTTCGGCAAGGCCATCAAGGCCAACCTGTTCAACCCGATTGCCGTGGCGACCACCTTCATTCTGGGCGCCTTCGTCATCCTGTGGGCCGAGAAGCGCGAGCACACCATCCGCGTCCAGACGGTCGAGGAAATGACCCTGCTTGATGCCCTGAAAATGGGCTTCGCCCAAGCCGTGGCGCTGATTCCCGGCACCTCGCGTTCCGGCGCAACGATCATCGGTGGCCTGCTGTTCGGCCTGTCGCGCAAGGCGGCGACCGAGTTTTCCTTCTTCCTCGCCATCCCGACGCTGGGCGCGGCCACCGTCTATCAGCTCTACAAAGAACGCGCCTTGCTCAGTGCCGACGATATCGGCATGTGGGTGGTCGGCTTCATTTCCGCCTTCATTTCGGCCTTTTTGTGCGTGCGCTGGCTGCTGCGTTTCATTTCCAGCCACGATTTCACGCCCTTCGCGTGGTATCGCATCGTCTTCGGCATTGTCGTCCTGATGACCGCCCACTTCGGCTGGGTGCAATGGACCGCCCACTGATCGTTTACCTGCACGGCTTCTGCTCGTCGCCGGCGTCGTGGAAATCGCAGTTGCTGGCCGAAGAGATGGCGCGCCGTGGCATGGCGGCGCAGTTCGTTTGTCCACAACTATCTTGGGTACCCGATGAGGCAGTGGCCAGTGTCAGCCGCCTGATCGAACAGGCCGGTGGGCCGGTGACCTTGATCGGCAGTTCGCTGGGCGGCCATTACGCCAACCATCTGGCCGAAAAGCACGGCGTGAACGCCGTGCTGATCAACCCTGCTGCGGTCGACCGTCTGGATTTGGCCAAATTCGTCGGCGACCATGCCAACTTCCATAGCGGCGAGCGTTTCACCTTCACCGAAGCGCACGCCGCGCAGCTGAAAGCCCAGGTTCGCCGGCCGACGCCGGGGCGCTACTGGCTGCTCGCCGAAACCGGCGACGAGGTGCTGGATTACCGGCAGGCCGTGGATTTCTACGCCGGCTGCCGGCAAACGGTGTTGCCGGGCGGTGACCACGGCTTCACGCAATTTCCCGGCTTCGTGCCGCAAATCATTGAATACGCTGGGCTATAATCCGTCGATGAATGTATTGTTTGAAGAAGATGGCGGCTTCAAGGCCGGCAGCATCATGGCCGACAACGACAGCTCGTTGCAGGTCGAAATGCCTACCGGCAAGCGCAGCAAGATCAAGGCCGCAACGGTGTTGCTACGTTTCGAGAAACCGTCGGCGGCGGCCTTGCTCGATCAGGCCACGCCGCTGGCCGAAGAAATCGAAGCAGAATTCCTCTGGGAGTGCGTGAACGATGGCGAATTTTCGTTTCTTGATTTTGCCCGTGATTACTACGGACACGAGCCCAGTCCGCTCGAAGCGACGGCGGTGCTGCTTGCCGTGCATGCCGCGCCCGTCTATTTCCACCGCAAAGGCAAGGGCCGCTTCCGCAAGGCGCCTGCCGACATTCTCGCAGCTGCTTTGGCCAGTCTTGAAAAAAAGCGTCAGCAAGCGCTCACGATGGAAGGCTGGATTGTCGAGCTGAGAGAGTTCCGCCTGCCGCCGGAAATCGGCGCCATGACCGATGCCCTGCTCTACGCACCAGATCGCAACAAACCCGAAACCAAGGCCTTCGAGACGGCCTGCGCCGAAACCGGCCTGACCGCAGCGCAAATGCTCTTCAAGTGCGGCGCCATCAAGTCGCCCTACTTCCTGCACTACCGCCGTTTCCTGCACGAACAGTTCCCCAAGGGCGTGGCCTTTCCGCCGCTTGAGGCGCCGAAGCTGCCGCGCGACCTGCCGCGCGCCGATGTTCGCGCTTTCTCGATCGACGACGCCAACACCACCGAAATCGACGACGCGCTGTCGGTCGTCAGGCTGCCCGGCATCGGCTCGCGCATCGGCATCCACATCGCTGCCCCGGGGCTGGCCATCGCGCATGGCTCGCCGCTCGACGGCATCGCCCGCGCCCGGCTGTCGACGGTCTACATGCCCGGCAACAAGATCACCATGCTGCCCGACGCCGTGGTCCAGAACTACACGCTGGCCGGCGGCGTCGATTGCCCGGCCGTGTCGCTCTACCTGACGGTCAATGACTCGCTGGAAATACTGAGCCACGAATCGCGGCTGGAGATGGTGCACATCGCCGCCAACCTGCGTCACCACGAAATCGAACCGTGGTTCAACGCCGAAACGATCAACGGCCCGCTGCCCGACCAGCCGTTCAAGGACGAACTGGTGCACCTCTGGCATTTCGCCAACGCCTGCGAAGGCCGGCGCGGCAAGCCGTCGGCGATGCAAGGCATCAACGACTACAACTTCGAAATCGGCGGCGATCTGGCCGATCCGGACAGTTGCACGGTCGAGATTTCCGAACGCAAGCGTGGCAGCCCCCTCGACAAGCTGGTCGCCGAACTGATGATCGTCGCCAACTCTACCTGGGGCGGCCTGCTCGCCGAGAGGAACGTCGCTTGCCTGTACCGCGCCCAGACGCAGGGCAAGGTCCGCATGACGACTTCGCCGCTGCCGCACGAAGGCCTCGGCGTGCCGCAATACGCCTGGATGACCTCGCCGCTGCGCCGTTACTGCGATATGGTCAATCAATGGCAGCTGATTGCCTGCTTGAAGGGCGAAACGCCGGCTTTTGCCCAGAAATCGGCCGAATTGTTCGGTGCGATGCGCGATTTTGAGCAAACCTACGCCGCCTATGCCGATTTTCAGCGCCAGATGGAGCGTTACTGGTGCCTGCGCTGGATCCAGCAACGCGGTTTGACTGAAATCGATGCCACCGTGCGCCGCGAGCAGAGCGTCAAGCTCGACCATTTGCCTTTGTTGCTGCGCGTCCCATCCCTGCCGGCTGATCTGGTGGCCGGGCAGCGCGTGCGTCTGGCCATCGAGAATCTTGATCTGCTGGCGCCGGAAGTGAGCTGTCGTTTCGTGAGCCTGCTTGGCGAAAACAATCTGGCCGACGCCACGGAGGACGAAGAGCAGTGAAAAAGAAGAGATCGTCCCTGCGCGCTGCCCGGGCGGCGCAGCAAGATCGCCGCTTGTGGCTCGCAGTGGGCATCTCTGTACTTTTTCATGGCTTATTGCTGTTCCTGAATTTCCAGTTTCCGGAGGCTTCCCAGGCCTTCCGCGAAAAGGCCATGGACATCATCCTGGTCAACGCCAAATCCGCGCGCAAGCCGACGGATGCCCAGGCGCTGGCTCAGGCCAATCTCGATGGTGGTGGCAATACCGATGAAAACCGGCGGGCCAAGACGCCTTTGCCACCCTCGCCGCAGAAAAACGATGGCGACGCCATCCAGCAGATGCAGCGTCGCGTCCAGGAACTGGAAACTGCTCAGCAGCGGTTGCTCGCTCAGGCGAAGAGTCTGCGCAACATCGCTGCGGCGAATACGGCCACCGAGCAGCCATCGCCGGTCGTGCCCGTAGTCAGTGGATTGGATCTCGCCGAATCGGCCAGGGCCATGGCCCGTCTCGAGGGCGAGATCAGCAAGTCGGCCGACGAATACAGCAAGCGGCCACGCAAGAAATTTGTCGGGGCGCGCACCGAAGAATACGGTCTGGCTGCCTACCTCGATGGCTGGAAACAAAAGATCGAGCGGATCGGGACACTGAACTATCCGCCGGAGGCGCGTGGCAAGCTCTATGGCGCGGTGGTGATTTTTGTCGAATTGCGCGCCGAGGACGGCAGCCTTTACAGCGCCGAGATTTCGCGTTCGTCCGGGCACAAGATTCTCGATCAGGCGGCGTTGCGCATCCTCCGGATGTCGGCGCCCTTCGGCGCCATTCCGCAGCAGGCTTTGGGCGGAGCGACTGTGTTGTCCTTTGCCCGGACCTGGTATTTCATGCAGGGCGACGCCCTCAATACGGCCAACAAATGAGCGATCTGTACTGCGTCTTCGGCAATCCGATTGCCCATTCGAAATCGCCGGCCATCCATGCGGCCTTTGCTTCTGTGAGTGGGCAGGATTTGATCTACGAGGCGCGCCTTGCGCCGATCGATGGCTTTAAACAGGCGATTGCCGAATTCGTTGCGGCGGGGGGCAAAGGGGCGAATGTCACCGTGCCGTTCAAGGAAGAAGCGTTCCGCTTGGCGACGCGCCTGTCCGAGCGCGCGGCGCGGGCCGGGGCGGTCAATACGCTGGCTTTCAACGGCGCCGAAATCTTCGGCGACAACACCGACGGCGCCGGGCTGGTTCGCGACATTGCGCACAACCTCGGCTTTTCGCTGGCCGGCAAACGCATTTTGCTGCTCGGTGCCGGTGGCGCCTCTCGTGGCGTGATCGCGCCCTTGCTGGCAAACAAGCCGGCTTCACTGTTCATCGCTAATCGCAGCGCTGACAAGGCCGTCATGCTGGCACAGGCGTTTTCGGACATTGCTACGGTCGACGCCGGAAATTTCGCAAAAACCGCCGGTAAAAGCTTCGATCTGGTCATCAACGCCACTTCAGCCAGCCTTTCCGGCGAAAGCCTGCCCTTGCCGGCGGGAATCTTCGCGCCGGGCAGCCTGGCTTACGACATGATGTACGGCAAAGGGGAAACGCCTTTCCTGGCGCTGGCCCGCGAGCAGGGTGCGGCACAGCGGGCGGATGGCCTGGGCATGCTGGTCGAGCAGGCAGCCGAAGCCTTTTTCGTCTGGCGCGGCGTGCGCCCGGTGACCGCGCAGGTGCTGGCCGAGTTGAGAGCCAAACTGGCCGGATGAGAGTCGTCGGCCACTGGTTGAAATGGGCCGCGCTGGGCCTGCTCGGGCTATTCCTGATCTGGCAGCTCTGGCTGCTTGGCTGGGTGCTGTTCTGGGGCTGGGTCAATCCCGGTGAAACCCGTTTCATGGAAATTCGTCTGGCCGAAATACGCCAGAAGGCGCCTGATGCCCGGCTCAAAAAACAGTGGGTGCCCTATGAGCGGATTTCGATCCATCTCAAGCGCGCCATCATCTCGGCCGAGGATGCCAAGTTCGTCGATCATGAAGGCTTCGACTGGGAAGGCATGCAAAAAGCCATAGAAAAAAACCAGAAGCGGGGGCGTTTCGCGGCTGGCGGCTCGACCATCAGCCAGCAACTGGCAAAAAATCTGTTCCTGACGCCAACCAAGTCCTATTTCCGCAAGGCTGAAGAGGCGATCATCACGCTGATGCTGGAAAACCTGTGGAGCAAGCGACGGATTCTCGAGGTCTATCTCAACGTGATTGAGTGGGGCAATGGCGTCTTCGGCGCCGAGGCAGCGGCCCGCCATTATTACAACGCCAGCGCCGCCCAGCTCGGGCCGGAACAGGCGGCGCGGCTGGCCGGCATGGTGCCGAATCCGCGCTTTTATGACCGCAATCGCAATGCGCCCGGTTTGGGGCGCAAGACGGCGATCATTCTGGGCCGTATGCCGGGCGCCGAGGTGCCGTGATTTATTGCCGGAATACGGGTTTAACGCAGTAACCCGGCCTTCCGCCCGGTGCTAAAATGCCCCACCTTTTGCGGCGCCGCACCATGAGCGAAGAAGCCCAGCTGACCGATACCGAAGACTTGCAGGAACGCCTCGCCGAGGTGCAGACCCTGCTCGCCCGGCACAAGCTGGTTGAGGAGCTGGTGCACCGGCAGGAAGGTCCGCGCCACAACCTGGTCGAGGGAATGGTGCACAAGCAGCACCTGAATGCGCTGCAGGCCCGCCTCGAGCCGATGCATCCGGCCGACATCGCTTACGTTCTCGAAGCATTGCCGCAGGACGAGCGCCTGATTGTCTGGGGGCTGGTCAATCCGGAGCTCGAAGGCGAAGTCCTGCTCGAAGTATCGGACGCCGTTCGGGAAACCCTGATCGACTCGATGGAGCGCACCGAGCTGGTCGCCGCCGCCGAAACGCTCGATGCCGACGAGCTCGCCGACCTTGCCCCCGACCTGCCGCAAGGCGTTATCGACGACGTTTTCCGCGGCTTGCCGATCGAAGAGCGCGAGCAATTGCGCGCCGCGATGTCCTATCCGGAAGAGTCGGTCGGTTCAATCATGGACTTCGACATGGTCACCGTCCGCGAGGACGTTTCGCTCGAAGTTGTGTTGCGTTATCTGCGCCGTTTCGACGAACTTCCCGACCATACCGATCAACTTTTCGTCGTTGATCGCGATGAACACCTCAAAGGCGTGCTGCCGCTCAACATCCTGCTGGTCAATGAGGTCGAAGTCGAGGTTGGTACGCTGATGCAGACCGATTTCGTCGAGTTTGAACCCGACGACCTCGCCGAAGAGGCGGCCAAGGCCTTCGAGCGTTACGACCTCGTCTCGGCCCCGGTGCTCGACCCGGATGGCAGGCTGGTCGGTCGCGTGACGGTTAACGAGGTGGTGGACTACATCCGCGAAGAAGCCGAGCACGAGCAATTGGCCCAGGCAGGTCTGCGCGAGGAAGAAGACATTTTCGCCTCGGTCTGGGACTCGGTGAAGAACCGCTGGGCCTGGCTGGCGGTCAATCTGGTTACTGCTTTTGTTGCTTCGCGCGTCATCGGCGCTTTCGAGGATTCGATTGAAAAACTCGTGGCGCTTGCCGCGTTGATGCCGATTGTCGCCGGTATCGGCGGCAACTCGGGCAATCAGACGATCACCATGATCGTCCGCGCCATCGCCATGGGTCAGGTCCAGCCCGACGCCATGCGCCGCCTGCTGCGCAAGGAGCTCGGCGTGGCGACGATCAACGGCCTGATCTGGGGCAGCTTGCTCGGCATTGCCGCGTGGTGGCTGTACGGCAGCGTCAAGCTCGGCCTGGTGATGACCTCGGCGGTGACGCTGAACCTGCTGCTGGCGGCGTCGGCCGGCGTCGGTATTCCGCTGCTGCGCCAGAAGTTCGGCGCCGATCCGGCGATGGGCGGTTCGGTGATGATCACCGCGCTGACTGACTCGGGCGGTTTCTTCATCTTCCTCGGCTTGGCGACGCTACTGCTGATGTAACCGGGCGGCCATTTCAATTTTGGCCGTTATTTCCGGTTGACCGTGGCGATCAGTGCGAGTCCGGCGTCAGCAGCTTCAAACCGACGATGCCGGCAACGATGAGCCCGATGCTGACCAGCCGCGCCACTTCCTTCGATTCACCGAACAGGAATATGCCGAGGATCGCCGTACCGACGGCGCCGATGCCCGTCCACACGGCGTAGGCCGTGCCGAGCGGCAGCACCTTGAGCGACCAGCCGAGCAGGACGACGCTGGCAATCATCGCCACCACCGTCGCGGCCGATGGCCCCAGGCGGCTGAAACCCTCGGTGTATTTGAGCCCGACCGCCCAGCCGATCTCGCAAAGGCCGGCGACGAACAGGATCAGCCAGGCGGAAGCCGAGCTCACTTGATTGTGGCGAAGTAAGCGTCGGCAGCCGCGATGGTTGCCGCGATGTCGGCATCGCTATGTGCCGCCGAGACGAAGCCGGCTTCGAAGGCCGACGGCGCGAAGTAATGGCCGGCGTCGAGCATGGCGTGGAAGAAGCGGTTGAAGGCTTCCTTGTCGCAGGCCAGCACTTCGTCGTAGGTGCCCGGGCACTTATCGGCGAAATAGAGGCCGAACATGCCGCCGATGTTCTGGGCGGCGAAGGCGACGCCATGTTTTTTCGCGGCGGCGACCAGGCCGTCGCACAAGGCCTTGGTTTTGGCGGTCAGTGCTTCGTAGAAACCGGGTGCCTGAATGAGCTTCAATGTGGCCAGACCGGCCGCCGTGGCAATCGGGTTGCCGGACAGCGTGCCGGCCTGATAGACCGGGCCGAGCGGGGCGATCTGTTCCATGATGGCGCGTTTGCCGCCGAAGGCGCCGAGCGGCATGCCGCCGCCGACCACCTTGCCGAAGGTGGACAGGTCCGGCGTGATGCCGAACAGGCCTTGCGCGCTTTTGAGGCCGACGCGGAAACCGGTCATCACTTCGTCGAAAATCAGCACCGAGCCGTTTTTCGTGCACAACTCACGCATGGCGTTCAGGAAGGCTTGGGTCGGGGCGATCAGGTTCATGTTGCCGACCACCGGTTCGACGATGACAGCGGCGATCTTGTCGCCATGCTTGGCAAAGGCGTCGGCCAGTTCCTGCGGGTCGTTGTAGGTGAGGACCATGGTGTTCTCGGCTACGCCGGCCGGAACGCCGCTTGACGATGGATTGCCGAAGGTCAGCAGGCCGGAGCCGGCCTTGACGAGCAGGCCGTCGGAGTGGCCGTGGTAGCAGCCTTCGAACTTGATCAGGATGTCGCGGCCGGTGTAACCACGGGCCAGGCGGATGGCGCTCATCGTCGCTTCGGTGCCTGATGAAACCAGGCGGACCATGTCCATCGACGGTACCAGGTCGCAGAGCAGGTCGGCGATGTCGACTTCCTTCTCGGTCGGCGCGCCGAAGGACAGGCCGTCGACGACAGCGGCCTGGACGGCGGCGATCACGTCCGGATGGGCATGGCCGAGGATCATCGGGCCCCACGAGCCAACGTAGTCGGTGTACCACTTGCCGTCGGCATCCTGCACCTTGGGGCCGACGCCCTTCTGGAAGAAACAGGGCGTGCCGCCAACCGAACGGAAGGCGCGGACGGGCGAATTGACGCCGCCCGGAATGTGGCGCTGGGCGCGTTCGAACAGTTGCTGGTTGCATGAGGTCATGACTGGGCTTTCTCGAAAAGGCGTTGATAGGCGGTGGCGCGCGCCGCGATGTCGGGGGCGCTGAACAGGTCGGTGATGACGGCGAGCAGGTCGGCGCCAGCGGCGATGAGCGGCGGCGCGTTGGCCAGCGTGATACCGCCGATGGCGCAGCTTGCTACGGTCAACCGGTTTTTTGCGGCAAAAAACAAATCGCTGCCGGCGAGCGGTGCGTTCGGTTTGGTCGGTGACGGATAGACTGCACCGAAGGCGACGTAATCGACGCCGGCTGCCTCGGCCGTTTGCGCGGCGGCGAAATCGGCGTAGCAGGATGCGCCGAGAATGCGGTTGGGTCCGAGCATGGCGCGGGCTGCCATGAGGTTGCCGTCATCCTTGCCCAGATGCACGCCATCGGCCTCGACGAGAACAGCCAGGGCCAGATCGTCGTTGATCAGCAATTTTGCATTGTGACGGCGGGTCAGTTCACGCAGTGCCCGGGCGCGGGCGACGCGTTCGGGCATGGTGCTGGTTTTGTCGCGATATTGAACGATCCGGCAACCGCCGGCCAGGGCAGCTTCAACCTCGCTGAGCAGACGGGCGCCATCGGCGTGCTCCGGCGTGATGGCGTAAAGGCCACGCAATTTATGCTCCATCAGTTTTGCCGTCGTCCTTCTCTTCATTTTGGCCCGGTTCGTTATCGTCGCCGCGTGCCCAGAAAAAGCGGTCCGGGATGAACTGGCCCATGCCGGCCCGGAAACCGGCGGCCAAGGCTTGCCAGGTGTAATCCTGGGCGTCGTGCACAGCGTCTTCCATGCTGGCTCCGCCGGCGATGCAGCCGGCAATGGCCGAAGCCAGCGTGCAGCCGGAGCCGTGGTAACTGCCCGGCAGGCGTTCCCACTGGTCGCGCCGAATGACGCCATCGGCGCCGTACAGCGTGTTGACCACCTTCGGGGTGTTTTCATGCGTGCCGGTAATCAGCACGTACTGCGCGCCCATTTCAATCAGGCGCTGGGCGCACACGTCGATCGAGGGCTCGCCTTCGTCTTCGTCATTTTCGGCCAGTCGCCGCGCTTCCGGCGCATTCGGTGTGAGCAAGGTGGTTTGCGGCAGCAACATTTCGCGAATCGCCGAAATGACATCCTCGCTCGACAGCTCGTCGCCCCGCCCGGATGCGAGCACCGGGTCGAAGATCACCGGGATCTCCGGGTAGTCCGAAATAATTTCGGCGACCGCAATCACATTCTCGACACTGCCCAGCATGCCGATCTTGAAGGCCGCCACCGGCATGTCTTCGAGAACCGTTCGCGCTTGCTGCTCGAGCAGCTCGGCGCTGACTGCCTGGACGCTCTGCACCCCCACCGTGTCCTGCACGGTCAGCGCCGTCAAGGCACTGAGCGGATGGCAGCCGAGGCTGACCAAAGTGAGGATGTCAGCCTGCATGCCGGCGCCGGCCGATGGGTCGCTGGCCGAAAAGACCAGCACCATCGGCGGACAGGGCGGTGTGGGGGTGGTGGAATTCATTATGATTCGCGCCCTTGGCGGGAGCGAAGGGAATTGGGTAAGATGGCCGCGATTTTATCCGAATCTCGAGGCTGCCGAAGTGCTCATCGGAAAGCTGTGACACTGTTATAGGCATTGCCTTGCCGTAATACTTCCGTAGTATGATGCACCGATAACGCCTCCGTCAGAGGCACAGGGGACAGGGATAGTGGCTGATTTATCCAGACTGCGCGGCGTCAGGGTCATGGTCATTGACGACAGCAATACAATACGGCGTAGCGCCGAGATTTTTCTCGTCCAGGCGGGCTGTCAGGTTGTACTGGCCGAAGATGGGTTCGATGCGTTGGCCAAGATTGCCGACCATCAGCCCAGCGTCATCTTTTGCGACATCATGATGCCGCGTCTTGATGGCTACCAGACCTGCTCGCTGATCAAGAAAAATCCCAAATTCAAGGCCACGCCGGTCATCATGCTTTCCTCAAAGGACGGCTTGTTCGACCGGGCGCGCGGGCGCATGGTCGGTTCCGACCAGTACCTGACCAAACCATTCACAAAAGACAGCCTGCTGCAAACGGTCGCCACGTTTGCTCTGCCGGCCGAGACAGAATCCAATACGTAGCTCAGGGAGAGCACATGCCCGTAAAGAATATTCTTGTTGTCGACGATTCGCCCACTGAGCGCTTTTTTACCGTCGACTTGCTGACCAAGGCCGGCTATCAGGTGACCACTGCGGAAAATGGCGAGGAGGGGATCGCCAAGGCCAAGGCCAGCAAGCCCGACCTGATTCTCATGGATGTCGTGATGCCCGGGTTGAACGGCTATCAGGCAACGCGCACCCTGACTCGCGATGAAGAAACCAAGAATATCCCGATCATTGTCTGCACGACCAAGGGGCAGGAAACCGACAAGATCTGGGGCTTGCGCCAAGGTGCGGTCGACTATCTCGTCAAGCCGCTGAATCCGGAACAATTGCTGCAACGAATTGCCGCGCTGCCGTAATCCAGATGGCCCGGAAAACCAGTCTTCGTGATTTTCAGGAATATCTGGCGACGCGTCTGAGCAATGCGGCCAAGGGTAAGGGATCGTCGTCCTGGCTCGGTGTCGAGGCCGGCGGCGAATCATGGCTGGTCGATCTGTCAGACGGTGGCGAAATCGTTCAGGCCTCTCTGCTGGCGCCCGTCCCCATGACCCACCCGTGGTTTGCCGGGATTGCCAATATTCGCGGCAACCTGCATGCGGTCAGCGACTTTTCGCTCTTTCGCGGCGGTCCGCCCATTGTTCAGAATGCCAACGCCCGTTTGTTGCTGATCGGTGCCCGTCACGGCGTCAATGCCGCGCTGCTCGTATCGCGCATGCTTGGCCTGAAAAATCCTGATGATTTCACCGCCGAACCGGTCGATGCTTCGATGCCGGCCTGGGGCAGGCAGCGTTTTGCCGATACGCAGGGAAAAGTCTGGCACAAGCTTTCGGTGCGCGAACTGCTCGCCGATCAGGATTTCATGAATATCGGGGTTTAACAGAGGGCTTTCGCCCCTACCCCAAGTGGAGGATTTCCATGGCTTTCAGTTTCAAGCTTCCGAAGATTGCAGGTGGTGGATCATCTGCCCAGATGACCGTTTCGGCCGATATGCCCCCGGGCAAAATGCCGTTGCCTGCTTTCCTCGCCGGGCAGCCTGTCATCCAGCAGATGAAGATACTCGGCGGTATCTTCATCGCCCTGCTCTTGCTGATTGCCGGCCTGGTTTTCCACGACAACCGTGAGTCAACCCACAACACGGCTTACATCGCGGCCTCGGGCGAAATGCGCATGTTGTCGCAGCGGTTGGCGAAAGCGTCGTCGCTGGCGCTGCAGGGCAATGCGGTGGCCTTTACGCAGTTGAAAGAGTCGCGCGAAACCTTCGGCAAACTGTTCGATCAACTCTCGAATGGTGGCGAAATCGGCAATGTCAGCGTTCCGCCTTCGCCCGACAGCGTTCGCCCGCAGCTTGAAGCCCTCGGGGAGCGCTGGGGAACGACCGACAAGGACGCGGAAACGGTGATCGCCCAGGAGGCGAACCTCGTTGCCCTGGGCAAGAACGTCGCGACCATCGACAACAAGAATTCGGCGATGCTTGAGCTGACCGAACAGCTGGCTACGCTGAAACTGCAGGGCGGTGCATCGTCGCGTGACATTGCCTCGTCCAACCAGTTGGTCATGCTCACCCAGCGTATCGCCAAAAATGCCTCGGCCCTGCTCGTCGGTGACGAAATCAACCCGGAAGTCGCCTTCCTCCTCGGCAAGGATACCAACGCCTTCCGCGACATCCTGGGCGCCCTGAGCAAGGGTGGCAACGATGCCGACAGCCGCAGCAAGCTCGATAGCCTGGAGGTGGCCTTCAAGGAGTATCAGGGGGCAATTGCCAGCATTCTCGGCAACATGCAGCCGCTGGTCCTTTCCAAGCAGGCCGGTTCGCGGATTTTCCGCGAGAGCGAGGATTTGCTGAAATCAACCGACGACCTGGCCGTGGGTTACCAGCAAGGTCTGGCTGAACGCGGCATGTATATCGTGCTGCTGATCGTGCTGACCCTGATTGCATTGGCCACGCTGGCCTTGCTGGCCAAGATTTATCTTGACGATACCGGGCGTCGCGCTGCGGACGCGGAAGACCAGCGTCACGCTTCGGAGCAGACCAACCGCGAAAACCAGGACGCCATTTTGCGTCTGATGAACGAACTGGGCGACTTGGCCGATGGCGACCTGACCGTTACCGCGACCGTCAGTGAAAACATCACGGGCGCCATCGCTGACTCGATCAACTACACCATTGAAGAACTGCGCGTGCTGGTCGGTCGTATCAATGACGCGGCCAACCGCGTGACTGCGGCAACCGAAATCGCTCGCCAGACCTCAGCCGAACTGCTCGATGCGGCCGAACGGCAATCCTCCGAAATTCAGGAGGCCGGTCAGTCGGCTCTGGAAATGGCGCGCTCGATGTCCGAGGTTTCCGGCAATGCAACGGAGTCAGCCCAGGTTGCCCGGCAGTCGCTGCAGGCTGCTGAAAAGGGTACGGCGGCCGTGCAGGATTCGATCAAGGGCATGAACGAAATTCGCAACCAGATTCAGGAAACCTCGAAGCGCATCAAGCGCCTTGGTGAAAGCTCGCAGGAAATTGGTGAAATCGTGGAACTGATTTCCGACATTACCGAGCAGACCAACGTGCTGGCGCTCAACGCCGCCATTCAGGCCGCCTCCGCCGGTGATGCCGGGCGCGGTTTTACGGTGGTTGCCGAGGAAGTGCAGCGGCTGGCCGAACGTTCCGGCGAGGCAACGAAACAGATTGCGGCGATTGTGAAGACCATTCAAACAGACACCCAGGATGCTGTGTCCGCCATGGAACAGTCGACCCGCGGTGTGGTCGAAGGGGCCAAGCTGTCCGATGCGGCCGGTCAGGCGCTGTCCGAGATCGGCGACGTGTCACGCAATCTGGCCGACCTGATTCAGAGCATTTCCACCTCAACCCAGAATCAGGCTGATTCGGCTACCCAGGTGGCGCGCCTGATGCAAGACATCCTGCACGTTACGGAACAGACAACGGCCGGTACGCAGCGCACAGCACAGGCGGTCGATGAGCTGACTGCGCTGGCTTCTGAACTGAAGGGCTCGGTCGCCGGCTTCAAGGTCGACTGACGATAATCGCGAGAGATTATGAACGCGGCAACGGAATTTGATTTGGGCCCGCTGACGTGGGTCAAGGGCGAAATTGATCTGGCCTTGCAACGCGCCGAGCAGGCGCTCGACGAATATGTCGCGAGCGCCGACCGGACGCAGCTCAAGTTCTGCCGGACCCATGTTCACCAGGTGCATGGTGCGCTGGCCATGGTTGGCCTGGACGGCGTAACACTGCTGACCGAAGCCACCGAAGCCTTGCTCGCCGGCATGGAGGAGGATCGACTGCCCTCCGGGGATGCAGCGGTCACCGTTCTGCGCCAGACATTGAGTGCCTTGCGCCAGTATCTCGATGACCTGATGGCGGGCGAGCCCAACCATCCGCTCGTGCTGCTGCCTGTTTATCAGGAACTGGAGGCTGCTCGCGGCCTGCCCGGCGCGCATCCCTGCGATCTGTTTTATCCCGATCTTTCGCGTCGTCCGCCGAAACGCGAGGGCGACGTGCCCATCCTTGATTCCGACGAGCTCCTGCGCACGCTCAAGGTCAAGCGGATGCAGTTCCAGAAAGGCCTGCTGCGCTGGTTGCGCGATCCGGCCGATGCTGAAACCGGTCGCCGCATGATGCGAGAGGCCATCGCCGAAATCGAAGCCGTCCAGCCGACACCGGCCGCGCGTTCCTTCTGGTGGATTTCTCTCGGTGTCCTTGAAGCGCTGGCTGATCCCGTGCTCGGCGCCGATCCATCGTCGCGTCAGCTTTGTTCCCGCATCGATGCCCAGATCCGGCGTCTGGTCGGCGGCTCGAACAATGTGGCCGAGCGCGTTCTGCGCGAATCCCTTTATTACATTGCCCAGGCGCCGGCCGATCTGAGCCCTGAAATTGCCGAGGTCCAGTCGGTTTTTGCCTTGGCCGATCTGCTGCCGAGCGCCGCTTCTCAGGTGGCACCGCTGCCGCATCACGGTGAATTGCGCAAGTTGCGCGAGACGCTGACGGCGGCTGAAGAGTTATGGAGCCGGTTTTGTACGGGCAATACGGGCAGTCTGGCTGGTTTTGTCGACAATGCGCGTAACTGCGCCCTGCTGACCGAAGAAATTGGCCAGACCGATCTCAAGCGTCTAGGTCAGGGGCTTGGTGCCGTCGCCAATTGGTTGTCCGAAGAGCCTTCCCGCTTCAACGATGCGGTGGCCATGGAAGTGGCCACCACCATCCTGCTGCTCGAGAATGCGCAGGAAAATTTCCGCCGTCTGGGCACCGATTTCGCGCAGCAGGTCGACCTCATGGTCGCTCGCCTCTACGCTTGTATTGCCGGCCGGCCGGCGGCTGACGAGGGCATCCCGCTGCTCGACGAGATGACCCGGCGAGCTCAGGAAAAACTGCTGATCGGTCAGGTTGGCCGGGAAATCCAGAACAATCTGGCGCAGATCGAACAGGCGCTCGACGGATTTTTCCGCGATCCGAGCAAGGCGCATGACCTTCTCCAGCTGGACAATCAGATCAAGCAGATCAGTGGGGCATTGGCCATGCTTGGCCATTTTGGCGCGGTCAACAGCCTCAAGGAATGCGCGGCCAGCATCCATCGATTTGCCCAGGCGGACTATCAGCCGGCCAGTGAGGACTTCGAAGCTGTTGCCGACCAATTGTCGTTGCTCGGCTTCTTTGTGGATTCCCTGCAAAACGGCGAAACCGATTTCGATGCCTTCGTTCGTCGCATGAGCGGCGAGGTTTCGGATGAGCCGGTGCCGGAAGTGGAGGCTGCCGCGGCGCCGACGGTCGAGGCACTCCTTGTCCAGCAGGCGCGCGACATGCAGGTTCTTGCCGATGCGCTCAAGGAAGCGCCGGAAGATGCTCGTCTGCACGATGAACTCAAGCAAAATCTGCAGGACATCCAGAAGGATGCCGACCTTGTCGCCAACCGCGAACTTGGCGAGTCGGCCAAGGCGGCGCTGGCTGCCTTGCAGTCCGGTGTCGAGCTCGATGCCGCCTTGTCCGGGCTCATGCCCCAGGCACCCGACGCGCCGGCGCCTTCCGCTGAAACACTGCAACTGGCCGAATCGACCCACGAAGAGATCGACGCTGAACTGCTGGCTATCTTCCTCGAAGAAGCCAACGAAGTCCTGGCCACTATCGCTGAGCAGAAAGCCTTGCTGGCTGCCACCCCGGATAACGTCGAGGCGCTGACCACCGTTCGCCGCTCCATGCATACCCTGAAGGGTAGTGGCCGGATGGTCGGCCTCAAGGATCTCGGCGAAGCAGCATGGGAACTGGAACAGACGCTTAACCTCTGGCTGCGCCAGGATACGGCGGTAACGCCTGATCTCCAGCGCATGATCGAGGAATCTCACGCCTTGTTTGCCGAGTGGGTCGTTCATCTCGAGTCGGGGCAGGGCCGAGCTCCCGACCCGACGGCTTTGGTCGCTCTGGCGGCACGCCTGCGTGGCGTGGATGTTCCGGCGGCGGTACCGGTTGAAGAAACACCGGCGGTGATTGTTGAGACAGTCCTGCCGGTTAGCGAGCCAGTCGAGGTGCCGGCACTTGAACTGCCGGAAGAAACCCCGGCATTGGTCGAAGAACAGCTCGAGTCACTTGAAGAGCCTGTCGCCTTGCTTGAAGAGGCTCCGCTGGTGGCAGAGGAAGTGTCCGACTTCGCCATCGAACTGCCAGAACTCGAAAGCACCCTGGAAGACGTCGATCAGCCGATCTCGGAGTCTGAAGAGATCGAAATTCAGGCCTTGCCGGACGAGCCGGAGATTCAGGCCGAGCCGGAAGAGACAGTGCTACGGTCAACGCCGGAAAACGAGCAAATTTCGAATGTCTCGACGCCGCCGGCCAGCGAATCGCCGACGCTTTACGACATATTCCGCGAAGAAGCCCGCGGCCATCTGCAGACGCTGGTTGAGAGTTACGCCGTTATCGATGCCAATCCATCGGCGCCGACCACCTTTGAAATGACCCGTGCCGCCCATACCCTGGGTGGCATTGCGGCAACCGTCGGCCTGATGCCGCTCCATCGGCTGGCCATCGCCCTTGAACACGCCTTGTTGCGGCGCGACGGTTCGGGGCAGGCGGAAAGCATTGAAGGCATTGAAACCGTTCGTCAGGCCATCATCACGCTCGAAGAAATGTTTGCCGGGCTGGCATTGCAACGCTCGCCGGACGAGCAGGTCCAGTTGATTGCGGCGCTGGAGGATATATTCCTCCATGCCACCCAGCCTGCCGATGAAATGCCACCCGCCGGTGCCGAGATCATCGAGCTTCCGGGCAGGGTTGCCGAAGTCGCCGAGACTCTGGCCGAGCCGGTCCAGGCCGTGCCGGTAGTCGTGTTGCCGCAACTGAACGACGAACTCGACGAACAACTGCTGCCGATCTTCCTTGAGGAAGCCGTCGATCTGACGCGCGACCTGACCACCCAGGTCCGCGCCTGGCGCAGCGATCTGACCGGTGATGCGGCGCCGCATGCGATTGCCCGACTGCTGCACACCTTCAAGGGCAGTGCGCGCATGGCCGGGGCAATGAATCTCGGCGAAGCGACCCACCATCTCGAAGCCCGGCTTGAAGAAATGCTGCGCGCCGGCCACGTGACGCCGGCCTTCATCGACGAAATCGAAAGTGGCTGCGATGTGCTCGACCAGGCCGTCGAGCGTCTGCGCGCCGGACCTCAGGAGCCGGTTGCTGCGGTGGCGCCAGAACCGGGCGCCGAGACGCTTGCCGCCGAAGGTCAATTGCCGGCGGCCGAAGCCGAGGCGGATGCCGAGGCTGGCGGTCAGCGGGCAACCTTGCGCGTCCGTGCCGATCTGATCGATCGTCTGGTCAGCGAGGCGGGCGAACTGTCGATTGCCCGTACCCGGATCGAAGGCGAAATGCGCAGCCTGAAGGGCTCCTTGCTCGAACTGACGGAAAACGTCATTCGTTTGCGTCGCCAGTTGCGCGAAATTGAAATTCAGGCCGAGTCGCAGATTCAGGCCCGTGTCGCCCAGACGCCGGACAGCGAGGTCGATTTCGATCCGCTTGAACTCGACCGTTTCACCCGCTTTCAGGAACTGACCCGATTCATGGCCGAGTCGGTGAACGACGTGGCGACGGTACAGCAAAGTCTGCTCAAGAATCTTGACGACGCCAACGCGGCGATTCTCGCCCAGTCGCGCCTCAACCGCAGCCTGCAGCAGGAGCTCATGGGCGTGCGCATGGTGCCGTTCGCCAGCCAGACCGAGCGCCTCTACCGCATCGTCCGGCAGACTGCCAAGGAAGTCGGCAAGCGGGCCAATCTGGATATCGTCGGTGGTCAGGTTGATATCGACCGTTCGGTGCTCGACAAGATGCTGGCGCCGATCGAGCACATGCTGCGCAATGCCGTGACACACGGCGTCGAAAGCCGTGACGAGCGCCTGGCCGCCGGCAAGGCCGAGGCCGGCGAAATCGTCATCAAGCTGTCGCAGGAAGGTAACGAAATCGTTCTGGCCATGAGCGACGACGGCAAGGGGCTCGATCTGGGCCGCATCCGGGCGCGTGCTGAGGCCATGGGCTTGCTCCCGCCGGGGCAGGCGGCCGATGAAAAAACGCTCTTCGATTTCATCTTCCAGCCCGGATTCTCGACGGCCTCCGAAGTGACCCAGCTGTCCGGCCGCGGCGTCGGCATGGATGTGGTGAAAACCGAGGTCGGCGAAATTGGCGGCCGTATCGAAATCCAGTCGGAGTTTGGTCAGGGCACCACCTTCCGTCTCTACCTGCCGCTCACGCTGGCGGTAACGCAGACCCTGCTCGTTCGTGTTGGCACCCATCTCTACGCGGTGCCGTCGACGATGATCGAACAGGTCAAGGAAATGAAGGAAAAGGCGCTCGCCGCCGTTCGCGAAAAAGGCGAGATCGAGTGGCAGGGCAATCGTTACCCCTTCCATTTCCTGCCCCATCTGCTCGGCGACATGGAGGCCGTACCGGAGGCGCACCGTCAATACTGGGCGCTGTTATTACGTTCGGGCTCGCAACGGGTCGGTATCCTCGTCGATGAACTCAAGGGCAACCAGGAAGTCGTCGTCAAGAACATCGGCGCCCAGCTTGCCCGCGTCGTCGGTATTTCGGGTGCCACGGTGCTCGGCGACGGCAAGGTCGTGCTGATCCTCAACCCGGTTGCGCTGGCCAGCCGGACAACGGTTTCCAGCGTCCATACCGCCGTGCCCACCATGCTGCCGCCGGTGATGACGGAAGTCGCCCACTTGCCGACCGTGATGGTGGTCGACGATTCGCTGACCGTGCGCAAGATCACCAGCCGCCTGCTCATGCGTGAGGGCTATCAGGTCATTCTGGCCAAGGATGGCGTCGATGCGCTGGAGCAACTGGTCGAGGTGACGCCGGATGTCATTCTGTCCGACATCGAAATGCCGCGTATGGACGGTTTCGATCTGGTCCGCAACCTGCGCGCCGACGCCCGCCTGCGCGCGTTGCCGGTGGTCATGATCACCTCGCGGACGGCCGACAAGCATCGCAACTACGCGCTCGAGATCGGCGCCAACCACTACCTCGGCAAGCCGTACGACGAAGCCGAGTTGCTGGGTATCGTGGCCGGTTATTGCAAAAAATAGCCTGAATTTCCGGTTGACCGTGGGATTCCACGGTCAACCGGAAATATTGCCTAAATTTTAAGTATCGCGTAGCGCGCCAAAGTCTTTTCCCTGGCCGCAGCGTGTTCAACAATCGGCGCCGGATAGTTCCGCCCGATCACCACCCCAATGCTCTCCTGTTCGATGCGCCCCATTTGCCACGGCGAGTGGATGTATTTGTTGGCGACTTTCGCCAGTTCGGGCACGTAACGGCGGATGAATTTGCCCTCCGGGTCGAAGCGCTCTGACTGTGTCACCGGGTTGAAAATGCGGAAATACGGTTGTGCATCACAGCCAGTTGAGGCCGCCCATTGCCAGCCGCCGTTGTTGGCCGAGAGGTCGAAGTCGTTGAGCTGGTTGGCGAAATAGCGTTCGCCGAGCCGCCAGTCGATGCCGAGATCCTTGCTCAGAAATGAGGCGACGATCATGCGCAGCCGGTTGTGCATCCAGCCGCTGTGATTGAGTTGGCGCATCGCCGCATCGACCAGCGGATAGCCGGTTCGCCCTTCCTTCCAGGCGGCCAGGCCAGCCGGCCAGTCGTCCCAGTGCACGGCATCGTAGGCTGGCTTGAAAGCGCTGCCAACGACGTGCGGAAAATGATCGAGGATCATGAAATAGAAGTCGCGCCAGATCAGTTCGTTGAGCCAGGTCGTGTCCTTGGCGGTCAGCGCAGTGCGGACCAGTTCGCGAATGCCGATGGTGCCGAAGCGCAGATGCACCGACAGATAGGAAACGCCCTTCACCGCTGGGAAATCACGCAGCGCACCATAGCGTTCAATGCGCTCCTGGCGGAACTCATCCCACAAGGTGCGGGCACCCGACATGCCGGGGCGGATGCCCAGTTCGTCGAGGTCAGTCGCCGCGAAGCCGATGTCGGCCAGCGTCGGGACGCCCGCCAATTCCTTGCCGGCTAGTTGCCCACGGCAAGGCCATTCGGCGCAGTCGGCAGCGGTCAGGCGCTTCAGCCAGGCATTTTTGTAAGGCGTGAATACCGAAAAAGGGTTGCCAGCCTGGGTCAGCACCTCATTGCCATCGAAGACAGCCTGATCCTTGAAGGCGTGAAACTCGATGCCGCTCGCCTTCAGCGACTCGGTGACGAGGGAGTCGCGCCGTTTGGCCGCGGGTTCGTAATCGCGGTTGGCATACACTGCCGACACGCCGAGTTCCCTGGCCAGTGAGGGAATTTCCTCGGTCGCCCGGCCATGGCGGACGATCAGACCGCCACCCTTGGTGCGCAGGGCCGCATCGAGTTCGACCAGCGATTGGCGAATGAAATGAACACGCCGGTCGCGCCGGCCGGGCAAGGCGTCGAGAATTTCAGTGTCAAAAACAAAGGCGCAATAAACCTGTTGCGCCCCGGCCAGTGCCGCGCTCATGGCGGCGTGGTCATGGTCGCGCAGGTCACGGCGAAACCAGACGAGGGCTTTTTCTTTTTTCATGGTTGGTTTGTACCCTCCCGGCGATTAAAATTCCAGTCATGGACAACGTCAACCTGACCGACAACTTCCTCATCGCGATGCCGACGCTGGAAGACCCGTATTTCTCCAATTCCCTGATCTACATTTGCGAACACAATGAGAACGGGGCCTTGGGGATCATCGTCAATCGCCCGATTGACATGAATCTGGCCGGCTTGTTCGACAAGATCGACATCAAGCTGGAGGCAGAAAGTCTGGCCAACCTGCCGGTCTATTTCGGTGGCCCGGTCCAGCTTGACCGCGGCTTCGTCCTGCATCGCCCAATCGGCAAATGGCAGTCGACGTTGGCCGTCAATAGCGAGGTCGGCCTGACCAGTTCGCGCGATGTGCTCAATTCCGTGGGCAGCGAAGGTCTGCCGGCCGAAATCATCGTCACACTCGGCTACTCCGGCTGGGATGCCGGGCAGCTTGAAAATGAGCTGGCGCAAAATTCCTGGCTGACCGTGCCGGCCAAGGCTGAAATCCTCTTCGACCTGCCGCCGGAAGAACGCCTGCCGGCCGCCATGCAAAAGCTTGGCATCAGCTTTACCCAGCTCTCCGACGTGGCCGGTCACGCATGAGCAGGTCAGCTCGTTGATGGGCACTGTCCTCGCGTTCGACTTCGGTGAAAAGCGCATCGGTGTCGCCACTGGCGAAACGATGCTCGGCACGGCCCACCCGCTGACCACCATCCACGCCGAATCGAACGACGACCGTTTCGCCGCCATCGGCAAACTGGTCGCCGAATGGCAGCCGGTGCAACTGGTCGTCGGCCTGCCCATGCATGCCGACGGTACGCCGCACGAAATGACCCGGCTGGCGACCAAGTTCGCCGAGCGCCTCAAGCGCCGCTACAACCTGCCGGTCGGCTTTGCCGACGAGCGCCTGACCTCGGTCGATGCCGAATCCCGCCTGCGTGAAACCGGCCGCAACAGCAAATCCGCCAAGCCGCTGCTCGATGCCGTGGCCGCCCAACTCATCCTTCAAACCTGGTTCGAAAGCCCGCACCATGTCATCCCATCCTGAAGTTTTGCCCGATGCCGAGGCGCAGTGTCGCCAGTTGGCCGAGCTGATACGCCCGAATCTCTCGAAAAATCCTGCGCTGGTCGGCATCTACAGCGGCGGCGCGTGGATCGCCGAGCGCCTGAAGGAACTGCTCGATTTGCCGGAAGAGATCGGCCTCATCGACGTCTCCTTCTATCGCGACGATTTCGCCGAAAAGGGCCTGCACCCGCAGTGCAAGCCGACGGTCATTCCCTTCGATGTCGAAGGCCGCCATCTGATCCTGGTCGATGACGTGCTCTACACCGGGCGCACGACGCGGGCGGCGATCAACGAACTGTTCGACTACGGTCGTCCGGCCTCCATCGAACTGGCCGTGCTGGCCGACCGCGGCGGCCGCGAGTTGCCGGTGGCCGCAACCTACGGCGCCTGGGGCGTCGAGTTGAACGACAACCTGAATCTGGTGCTCGCCAAACAGGATGACGGTCGACTGGCCTGGAGGATGGAAAATGCATAACCCGCAGTTGAACAAGGATGGCGAACTGACCCACCTGCTGTCGATCGAAGGCCTGCCGCAACGCATCCTGACGCAGATTCTCGACACCGCTGCATCGTTCATGGAAGTCTCGGCCCGCGACGTCAAGAAGGTGCCGCTCCTCCGCGGCAAGAGCGTCTTCAATCTGTTCTTCGAGAACTCGACGCGGACGCGGACGACCTTCGAAATCGCCGCCAAGCGCCTGAGTGCTGACGTCATCAACCTCGACATCAACAAATCGTCGGCCAGCAAGGGCGAAACCCTGCTCGACACCATCGACAACCTCGTCGCCATGCACGCCAACCTGTTTGTCGTGCGCCACGCCTCGAGCGGCGCGCCCTACCTGATCGCCGAGCACCTGCAGCGCATCGGCCGTGACGACGTGCATGTCGTCAATGCCGGTGACGGCCGCCACGCCCACCCGACGCAGGGTCTGCTCGACATGTACACGATCCGTCACTACAAGAAAGATTTCACGCAATTGCGTGTGGCCATCGTCGGCGACATCCTGCACTCGCGCGTCGCCCGTTCCGACATCCACGCCTTGACCACGCTGGGCGTCCCGGAAGTCCGCGCCATCGGACCGGAAACCCTGCTACCCAAGCATCTCGACAAGCTCGGCGTGCATGTCTTTCACGACATGAACGAAGGTTTGAAAGACGTCGACGTCGTCATCATGCTGCGCCTGCAGAACGAGCGGATGACCGGTGCGTTGCTGCCCTCGGCCGGCGAATATTTCCGCCACTACGGCCTGACGCCGCAAAAGCTGGCGCTGGCCAAGCCCGACGCCATTGTCATGCACCCGGGGCCGATGAATCGCGGCGTCGAAATCCACTCGGCGGTGGCCGATGGGGCGCAGGCCGTGATCCTGCCGCAAGTCACGTTTGGTATCGCGGTCCGCATGGCCGTCATGAGCATCGTTGCGGGGAACTGATAAATGAACATCGAAATCAAGAACGGCCGCGTAATTGACCCGAAAAACGGCGTTGACCGTAGCACTTCGCTATTCATTGCCGATGGCAAGGTTGCCGGGCTCGGCGAAGCGCCGGCCGGCTTTGCTGCCGACAAAACCATCGACGCTGCTGGCTGTGTTGTCTGCCCTGGCCTCATCGACCTCGGCGCCCGCCTCAACTCCATCGAAGCCGAACTGGCCGCCGCCGTCGCCGGTGGCGTGACTTCGGTCGTCGTGCCGCCCGACGCCGATCCGCCGCTTGACGAGCCGGAACTGGCCGACCGTTTGGTCCATCGCGGCGCCGAAATCGGCAAGGCGCGTGTCCTGCCTCTTGGCGCGCTGACCCTCGGCTTGCAGGGCGAACGTCTGGCTGAATTGGCGGGTCTCAAAAAAGCCGGCTGTGTCGCCTTCTCGCAGGCCAACAAGCCGGTGACCGATACCGAGGCGCTGCTCCGCGCGATGGAATACGCCGCCACTTTCGATTTCGCCATCTGGCTGCAGCCGCAGGATTACTGGCTGTCGCGCAACGGCATCGCCCATGAGGGCGAGGTGTCCAGCCGTCTCGGTCTGGCCGGCATTCCGGTCGCCGCCGAAACCATCGCCGTCGGCACCATCGTTCAACTGGTGCGCGATACCGGTTGCCGCGTGCACCTGACCCGCCTGTCGTCGGCGGCTGGTGTGGCGCTCGTCCAGCGGGCGCAGCACGAAGGTCTGCCGGTGACTTTCGACATCGGCGTCCATCACCTGCTGCTCACCGAAAACGACATCGGCTACTTCAATCCGCACGCCCGTTTCAGCCCGCCGCTGCGCGCCCAAAGCGACCGTTTGGCCTTGTCGAAAGCCGCTGCTGCGGGTCTGGCCGCCATCTGTTCCGACCACACGCCGGTTGGCGCCGACGACAAGTTGCTGCCTTTCGGCGAAGCCAAACCGGGGGCGACCGGGCTTGAAGTGTTGTTGCCGCTCACCCTGAAATGGGCCGAAGAAGCCGGCGTCAGCCTGCCTGACGCGCTGGCCCGCATCACTTCGGCGCCGGCTACTGTCCTCGGCATGCCCAGCGGTCAACTCGGCGTCGGCGTAGCGGCCGATATCTGCATCTTCGACCCGGAAGCGACCTGGCAATTGACGCCGGAAGCCCTCAAGAGCCGTGGCAAGAATTCGCCATGGACCGGCTACATGATGACCGGCAAAGTGAAGTCCACGCTGGTTGGCGGACGCGTCGTTTATCAGGCTTGAGGCGTTTTCAGTACTGATTCGCCTGGCCGTCTGAGCTGTCGATTCATGGTTTAATCGCCGCATGGATCCACAGCTCACGACGGCCACCCAGCGCATCATCAAAATCCGGCGCGACTACAACACCTGGGTAGCCAACGAAACCCTGGAAGACTACGCGCTGCGGTTTACGCCGCGCAGCTTTCGCAAATGGTCCGAGCTGCGCGTCGCCAACACGGCTTTCGGCGCGGCCTCCTTTCTGGTACTCGAAGCGGTCGGCGCGACCATGCTCGTCCAGGCTGGTTTTCTCAACGCTTTCTGGGCGATTCTCGCCACCGGCCTGATCATTTTCCTGATCGGCCTGCCGATCAGCGTCATGGCCGCCCGGCACGGGCTGGACATGGATCTGCTGACGCGCGGCGCCGGCTTCGGCTACATCGGCTCGACGATCACCTCGCTGATCTATGCCAGTTTTACCTTCATTTTCTTTGCGCTCGAAGCGGCGATCATGGCCTACGCGCTCGAGCTCGCCTTCAAAATTCCACCGGTCTGGGGCTATCTGATCTGCGCGCTGGTCGTCATCCCGCTGGTTACCCACGGCGTCACGGCGATCAGCAAACTGCAGGCATGGACCCAGCCGCTGTGGATTTTCCTGCTCGTCCTGCCCTATGCCTTCCTGTTTCTTGAAGACCCGCAGGCGCTGTCCGGACTTTGGCAATACGGTGGCGAGCGCGGCGGCGATGCCAGCTTCAATCCGCATCTGTTCGCAGCGGCGCTGACCGTCGGCATCGCGCTGGTCACCCAGATGGCCGAGCAGGTCGATTACCTGCGCTTCATGCCGGAAAAAAAGCCGGCCAACAACCGCCTCTGGTGGCTCGCCGTCATCATCGGCGGGCCCGGCTGGGTGGTTCCTGGCGTCCTCAAAATGCTCGGCGGGGCGCTGCTCGCCTGGCTCGTGCTGCGCAACGGCATCCCGGCCGAAAAGGCCGTCGATCCCAACCAGATGTACCTGATCGGCTTCTCGCACGTCTTCGACAACACGACCCTGGCTATCGCTGCGACGGCGCTGTTCGTCGTCATTTCGCAGCTCAAGATCAACGTCACCAACGCTTACGCCGGCTCGCTGGCCTGGTCGAATTTCTTTTCCCGGCTGACCCACAGTCACCCGGGGCGCGTCGTCTGGGTCGTTTTCAATACGCTGATCGCGCTGCTGCTCATGGAGCTCGATGTCTTCCAGGCGCTCGGTCAGGTCCTCGGCCTCTACTCGAACATCGCCATTTCGTGGATGGCGGCCGTTGTTGCCGACCTCATCATCAACAAGCCGCTCGGCCTGTCGCCGCCGGGGCTGGAGTTCAAGCGCAGCCACCTTTACGACATCAACCCGGTCGGCGTCGGCGCCATGGCCATTGCCTCGGCGCTGTCGGTCGGCACCTTCGTTGGATTGTTCGGCGAGGCTCTTCAGCCCTATGCACCGTTTGTCGCGCTGGTCGCTGCCTTCCTCGTTTCGCCGCTGATTGCCTGGGGAACGGGCGGACGTTACTACCTGGTTCGTCCGAAAGAGATTGCGACGGTCAACCGGAAAAAATGCTCAATTTGCGAACGCGACTACGAGGGCGAGGACATGGCTTACTGCCCCGCCTATCAGGGGCCGATCTGCTCGCTGTGCTGCACGCTTGATGCCCGCTGCCATGACCTTTGCAAGCCGCAGGCCAGCCTCGGCGCGCAATGGAACGCGGTGCTCAGGCGCATCCTGCCCAAGGCGGCGCTGCCCTATCTCGAAACCGGCCTCGGCCACTACCTGCTGCTGATGACCGGTATCGTGCCGATTCTGGCGCTCATCCTTGGCGTGCTGTACACCCACGAACTGCTGGCCCTCGGTGCGCCGGAGCAGGCAGTCATCGCCCGCCTGCAGGACAGTTTTATCAAGACCTTCGCCGCACTGCTCATGCTTTCCGGCGTCATCGCCTGGTGGATGGTGCTGACCCAGGAAAGCCGGCGCGTCGCGCAGGAGGAATCGAACCGCCAGACGCAGTTGCTCATGCAGGAAATCGAATCGCACCAGCGCACCGACGAGGCGCTGCAAAAAGCCCGCGTCGTTGCCGAGCACGCCAATCAGGCCAAGAGCCGCTACATCACGGCGATCAGCCACGAACTCCGGACGCCGCTCAACAGCATCCTCGGTTACGCCCAGATTCTCGCCGCCGACGAGGACGTGCCGCCCAATCGCGCGCAGGCGGTCAGCGTCATCCGCAAATCCGGTGACCACCTGCTGTCGGTCATCGAAGGTACGCTCGACATCGCCCGCATCGAAGGCGGCAAGCTGACGCTCGACGTCAAGGCCATGGATTTCCCCGAACTCATGCAACAGATCGTCGGCATGTTCGAGCTGCAGGCGCGCAACAAGGGTTTGTCTTTCGAGTTCCGCCCGGTCGGCGAACTGCCGGCCGTCGTCCGCGCCGACGAAAAACGCCTGCGCCAGATCCTCATCAACGTGCTCGGCAACGCCGTCAAATTCACCGTGCGCGGCGGCGTCACTTTCGGCGTCGAATGCCGGCGCGACATGGCCATCTTCGAAATCCGCGACACCGGCCCCGGCATCCCGGCTGCCGACATGGAACGCATCTTCGAACCCTTCACGCGCGGCAGCAGCGTGCAAGCCGGCGGCAGCGGCGTCGGCCTGACCATCGCCCGCATGCTGACCGACCTCATGGGCGGCGAAATGCAGGTGTCGAGCACGCCGGGCGAAGGCACGCTGTTCCGCATCCGCCTCTTCCTGCCCTCCGTGCATTCGGCGCAGGCGGCGAAGGAGCTGCCGAAACTCAACCGCATCGGCTACGTCGGCGTGCGGCGGCGCATCCTCGTTGTCGACAACGAAAAGGTCGACCGCGACCTGCTGCAAAATGTTCTCGAACCGCTCGGCTTCGTCGTCGAGCAGGCCGCCAGCGGCTACGAATGCCTGGCCGCCGTGCCGCGTTTCGCGCCGCACCTCATTTTCATGGACCTCGGCATGCCCGGCATCGACGGCTGGGAAACCATTCGCCGCCTGCGCCAGCAGGGCCACAACGAGGCCAGCATCGCCATCCTCTCGGCCAATGCCTACGACAAGGGGCTGGACAACGATGTCGGCGTGACGCCCGAGGAATTCATCGTCAAGCCGCTCAAGGTCGACGAACTGCTCACCTGGCTGGGCCGCAAGCTCGACCTCGAATGGGTGATCGCCGATGCGCCGGCTGCGGTGGCACAGACCACGCCGGCCGAACCGCTCCCCCTGCTGCCGCCTGGTGAAACCGACATGGCCGCGCTCGATGAACTAATTACCCTCGGCTACCTGCGCGGCATTCTCAACAAGCTCGCCGAAATCGAGCGGATGGATGCCTCGCACGCCGAATTCGTCCGCGTCCTGCGCGATCTTGCGCGACAATTCCAGTTCGATGCGATGAAGGAAATTCTCAGGAAAATGCGCGATGCCAGCCGTTGACCGCAACATTTCGGACATCGTCCTGATCGTGGACGATGTGCCGGAAAACCTCTCCCTGCTGCACGATGCGCTCGACGAAGCCGGCTACACCGTGCTCGTCGCGACGCACGGCGAAGCAGCGCTGCAACGCGCCCGCCAAAGCCTGCCAGACGTCATCCTGCTCGATGCGCTGATGCCCGGCATGGACGGTTTCGAAGTCGCCCGTCGCCTGAAGGCCGATTTCACGACCCAGCACATTCCCATCGTCTTCATGACCGGCCTGACCGAAACAGAGCATGTCGTCGCCGCCTTCGCCGCCGGTGGCGCCGATTACGTCACCAAGCCGATCCGCCCGGCTGAAGTGCTCGCCCGCATCGCCGCCCACATGGCCAACGCCCGCCAGATGAAGCAGGCGCGCAGCGCGCTCGACGCCTTCGGCCAGGCCACCGTCGCCGTGCGCGCCGCCGACAGCAAGGTCGTCTGGCAGACGCCGCTCGCCCGCAGCCTGCTCAACGCCTATTTCGCCAACCCCGAAACCGTCGCCCCGGAAGAACTGCTGGCCTGGATCGCCGCCGCCCTGCGCGCTCGCGCCGACGGCCGCGAGGCGCCGGCCCTGCTCGTCGCCGCAGGCAATAAACGCCTGCTCGCCTCCTTCCACGACCAGACCGGCGACGACGAATGGCTCGTCGTGCTGCGCGAAGAAAACGACGCCTCGGCCGTCGAATCCCTGATCGCCGCCTTCCGCCTGACCCAGCGCGAAGCCGAAGTGCTTTACTGGGTGGTGCAGGGCAAGACCAGCAACGACATCGGCGAAATCCTCGGCAACAGCCCGCGTACGGTCAACAAGCACCTCGAACACGTCTTCGAGAAACTCGGCGTCGAAACGCGCACGGCAGCGGCCAATCTGGCCATGAGCAAGATGCGCGGGGCCTGAGTCACGCCCGGTTACGGTCGGTCGGGGAGGATAGGCGGCTGCTCAGCCGGCGATGTCTTAGTTGATGTCGCGGCCGTTACGAGGTGGCGAGCGCACTCAGAAATCCTTCGGCATCGGCCCGGATGCACTCGAGATTCCAAGCCCGCAACCGGATGACCGTCGTCTCGAAAACTTCCGGAACGATGAAATAACCTGAAATCTCTGGGCCAACCTCGGAAAACAACCGCACGATGCTCGGGTCGCGCAGCGACGACCCGACGACAATCACCAGCTTGTCCGTTAGCAGATTGCGGACGGCCTGCCACAAATTGGGACGAAGCCGATCAAGCAGCAGCACCTCGCGCTCGTTGAGTACCAGCGACTCCGGCTGACTGACAGAACCGTGCAGATTGACGATAACTCGTTCGGGGAGCCTCGTATCGTTAATTTCCGTTGATACGATGGGGCGCGGCTGGCCGCTGACCAGATCGGCTTCCTCGAAAAGCCCGTCGTAGTTGGTCGTGATGATTTGATCAAAAACGCGCACGGCGTTGCGGTGCGCCGTCGTCGGCTGCACCCCTTGCGGCGGGCGGACCAAACTGGCTACCGCGGCAAGCAATCCGCTTCGCCCTTCTGGGAGTCCCTCGACATCCGTTGCGACGCCGGAGAATGCACTGCTCACAGGATTGGCCTGATAGTCGGGATAGTGCGCGTGCATCGCCTGAACTAGTCGTTGAGCAAAAAAAGCAGCCGAGGGCAGGCCGGCTGCCAACGAAATCCCGGCGCCGGCAAACAGCACAGCTTTCTTTGTCTTTACATGATGACTCAGGCGTGGCGGTAGCTGGGGCAAGGCCGATGAGCCAGCGGGCGCTAGGGGCAATAACGAATTGCCGGCCAATTCCGCGCGCTGGCGGATTCTTTTTTGCTGAAAATCGTCGGTCAATACATTGATGATCGATTCGCCGACCTTGCGGGCCAACTCGAAGGCATTACCAAACTCGCCAGCGATGCCGCCGCGCTCCCAACTGGCCACCAGGTCGCGGAGTGCTCCGATACCCTTCTTGTCGTTCCGGCTTAGTTTCGTTTCATGCGACAAGGTTTTGAAGAAAGCGAGCATCGGCAAGCCGAGTGCCTTGGCCTCGATCACTTCGAGATGGGTCACGGAGTACCCCGTTTCGCTCTTCTGGCCGCTATCCGGTATCCAGCCGTAACGTTCGCCAACGACCAGAACGAAGAGATCGCATGATCGAATCTCCTTGGCGATGCGATCCCAAATTTGACCTTGTCCAGGTAGCCAATCTTCTGCAATCACCGCTTCGATATTAAAGCTGCTCAGCAATTGCTCGATGGCAATCCGTTCATTGACCAAATCCTTCATCGTGCTACTGATGAATACCCGCAGTTTGCCCATGCGTTCCTCCCTTTTGGTCGATTAACGCAAAGCTGGTATGGCAATGTCAAGCGATTCACGCCATCTTAGGCAAGGGGCACGTTTTCGGGACAGTCTGCGCCGGTCAAGATTGGGGTGCGCCGGAAAATGCCTGGGGCGACTCCCTATACAGCTTTAAAGCGGGTCGAAACGTATTTCCATTGCCCTACGCAATCTAACGTATTTCTCTGGAATAACCCCGGCCGTAATCTGACGCTGCACTGCACCAATGCAGTTTGACCAGACACCAAAACCGAGGAGCTTCCATGAGCAATCGTCGCAACTTCATCAAGGCAACCGTACTTTCCGCCGCCCTGGCTTCCATTGGCATGGCCGCCCATGCCGCCGACACCATCAAGGTCGGCGTGCTGCACTCCCTGTCCGGCACCATGGCCATTTCCGAGACCGCGCTCAAGGAAACCGTGCTGATGACCATCGACGAAATCAACAAGGCTGGCGGCGTGATGGGCAAGAAGCTTGAGCCGGTCGTTGTCGACCCGGCTTCCAACTGGCCGCTGTTCGCCGAAAAGGCCCGTCAGCTGCTGACCAAGGATAAGGTTGCCGTGACCTTCGGCTGCTGGACCTCTGTTTCCCGCAAGTCGGTGTTGCCGGTTTACAAGGAACTGAACGGCCTGTTGTTCTACCCGGTTCAGTACGAGGGTGAAGAACTCGAAAAGAATGTCTTTTACACCGGCGCTGCGCCCAACCAGCAAGCCATTCCGGCCGTCGAATACCTGATGTCCAAGGATGGCGGCGAAGCCAAGCGCTTCGTGCTGCTCGGTACCGACTACGTCTATCCGCGCACCACCAACAAGATCCTGCGCGCCTTCCTGAAGTCCAAGGGCGTGGCTGACGCCGACATCATGGAAGACTACACGCCGTTCGGCCACAGCGATTACCAGACCATCATCGCCAAGATCAAGAAGTTCGCCTCCGAAGGCAAGAAGACCGCCGTCGTTTCCACCATCAACGGTGACTCCAACGTGCCGTTCTACAAGGAACTCGGCAACGCCGGCCTGAAGGCCACCGATGTGCCGGTCGTCGCCTTCTCGGTCGGCGAAGAAGAACTGCGCGGCGTCGATACCAAGCCGCTGGTCGGCCACCTGGCTTCGTGGAACTACTTCATGTCGCTCAAGAACCCGGAAAACGACAAGTTTGTGAAGATGTACCGCGACTGGGCCAAGAAGGCCAAGCTGCCGAACGCCGACAAGGTCGTGACGAACGACCCGATGGAAGCTACCTACATCGGTATCCACATGTGGAAGCAGGCCGTCGAGAAGGCCAAATCGACCGATACCGACAAGGTCATCGCCGCCATGGCCGGCCAGACTTTCAAGGCGCCGAGCGGCATCATGTCGAAGATGGACGAAAAGAACCACCACCTGCACAAGTCGGTATTCATCGGCGAAGTGAAGGCCGACGGCCAGTTCAATGTCGTCTGGAAAACCCCCGGCCCGGTCAAGGCCCAGCCGTGGAGCCCGTACATTGCCGGCAACGACAAGAAGAAGGACGAGCCGGAAATGAAGTAATCCGGAGCTACTGTCAGTCGCAGGAACGGGGGCTTCGGCCCCCGTTTTTCATTTTGGGCAAAATTTCCGGTTGACCGTGGGAATGCGGGCGGGGGCGGGGTTTGGGCCGCACTTTTGGCATCGAAAGTGCTTACTCCCTGCCGGAGGCGACGATGACCGCAGTTTTGTCTGTCATTTGTCGCACACTCATCCTGTCCTTGTTGCATTCGATACTACGGAGAGCATCGTGCCCGTACTGACTGAAAATACCACCCTGATCGCACTCAAATCGGCCAAACCCACCGGCCTGGGCATGACCCAGCTCGGCATTCCCGTGCTCGACAGCACTCAGGTGAAGAAGGGCAAGCTGCATGAATTTCTGCAGGCCACCGAGGACGGCAAGGTCGGCCGCCGTTACCAGAACATCCGGGTAACCGCGGTCAGGACAGCCGAAGGCGGCGTCGAGTCGGCCAAGGTCTTCCTGCAGTTCGAGGTCTTCGGCGACGACAACGTGCCGGAAGGCGCCTGCGGCGGCTACACGGTGGCGTTGCTGAGTTGCGCGGACGTTCTGCTGACCCTGCCGGCGAGCAGTCTCTTCCTGCCCTATGGCCGCGCCTGGTACGAGAACCAGGCGGTCTTTGACGTGCCGCTCAGCATCTTCGACAAGGCAGACCAACTGCAACTGACGGTTGCGGCCGATCGGGTTCGGCCAATCTGAGCGCTGACGGTGGTTCAGGCGGGCGGTGTGATGCCACCGGCCGCCAGCTGTCGTTCCAGCGTGTCGGCGGCGGCCGCGATATCCAGCACGCGCCGGCGCATCAGCGCCAGCATTTCGCCGAGCAGCACGGCCGGTGGTGCTTCCATGACGCCCAGGCCAACCAGCCAGCTGGCCAGGGCCGCCTCGTTGCGGTCAAGGGCACGCGCGGTTTCGCGTTGCCAGTCGCTGCCGTAGAGCAGGCGCGCGTTGTCGCGAAAGAGCCGGCGTGCAGCTTCGTCGGCGGCCGTGGCGTCAAGCGGCAGGGCAGTGCCGCCGGCCTCCTCGGCAGCCATCGGCTGCGTCTGCATGGCTTCAGCCAGACGGCTCAGTTCGGGCAGGATGGAGCGCACCAGTTCCAGGCCGCTCAGCGGCACGATCCAGCAACGGTGCTTCGCACTCCAGCGCGTTTTTGGCGCCCAGCGCAGCAGGCGCTCGATGGTGTCGGTGTACTCGGCCTTGATGATGATGGCGCGGTCGGTGGCATAAACCCACGGGTTGGCTGGCAACGGATGGGTGGTGAGGCGGGCGAGGGCTTCTTCGTCGGTCAGCATGGCAGGTGGCGTGCCGGGTTAGTCCGGAGGCACAGCCGCAACAACACTACGACTTGCCAGTTGGCGAGACGGAGGCCTTGGCCGCCGATTTTGATTTTGGCCATTATTTCCGGTTGACCGTGGAATCGCCTTTTTGGCTGCTTCAGCGATCCACGGCCTCCGGCCGGTGCCTCAGACGCGCAGCAGGGCCTTGACCAGGCGTTCCGACAATTGGTCTTCGGTGAATTGCGGTTCGTTCGGCGGGTAGAGGGAGTTTTCTTCGATCTCGAAACCCTCGGCGGCGGACAGGGCACGGAGTTCCTTGATTTTCAGGCAGGCCTTCAACTGGGCGCCCAGTTCGGGATTGGCTCTGGCTTTTTCAGAAAAGGCCTTGATCGGTGCAACGGACATGATTTCTCCTTGGGTTAAAACAAAATGGGCATTGCTTTGGCAGCCGGGTCAGGCCGGAAAGTCGAGCGTTTCCGGATCGTCTCCGGCGTTCTGAATCACGGCCTGGGCCAGCCTGCCGTCCGAGTGATAGTGGTAATCGTGACAAACCTCGATCTCGCCATAAACCATCTTCTCGCAGCGTTTCAGCAAGCCGCCGGCGTCAAACGCCCCACGGTAGAAAGTGTTGCGGTTGCGCATGTCGTCAGCGGCGAGTTCGCCCACCAGATTGAGTGGCAGGCGAGCCCCGCTGTAGCTCGTGAAGTAGCGGATCGTCAGATCGGAGGAGGTCATGGCTGGTTCAGGATTGTCGGATAGACCACAAAAACCCGCCAAAAAAGCAGGTCAGGGACTGAACTAGCAAATTCAGGACCAAGGCGCGCCCGGCGGGGCCAAAGCCCTACGCAATTCATCGTATTCCTGATCGCCGGCCCGCCCCGTAATCTGTCGTTGCACTGCACAAATTGCGGACGGGAATTTGATGAAAAAAACGCTAATAACACTATTGCTCAGCCTCGGCAGCCTGTCGGCGCAGGCCGCGCTCGACCCGGCGCAGGTGCGCCAGCTGGCCGCCGAGGATTCGACCGACAAGGTGGCGGCCATCCGCCAACTGACCCAGATGGCCGACCCGGACGCCGTGCGCGTCCTCAAGGCAATGGCGGAAGACAGCCTGTTCCTGGCCGGCGACAAGGTGGTGATCATCGATGGCGACAAGGCTTTCGATGGGGCGACCGGCGAAGCGATCAAGATGCCGGCCAACCCGGAGTCGCCGACCGTCAACAACCGAATTCGGGGTGAATTGGCCAGCGCGCTGGCCGCGCTAAAGTTGTTCGACGCTGATGTGAGCGTCCGCCTCGCTTCCGCCCAGAAACTGCAAAGCCAGGTCACGCCGGAAATGGCGCCGCTGCTGGCGCGGGCGCTGGAGAAAGAGACCGACGCGCAGATCAAGGCCCTGCTCGTCCTTGCCCACGCCCAGGCAAATCTCGCCAACACCGACCCCGCCGCCCGTCTCGCCGCCGTCCAGGCGCTGGCCGAAACCTCTTCGCCCACCATCAAGAGCGTCCTCCTGCCGCTCACCGAAAAGGCCGGCGAGGCCGATGACAAGGTGCGCTACGAAGCCATTGCCGCGGTGAAAGCCATCGACAGCCGGCTGGCGATCGCCGAGAACGTCGGCCGCGCCTTCTCCGGCCTGTCGCTGGGCAGCATCCTGCTGCTTGGCGCACTCGGGCTGGCCATCACCTACGGCGTCATGGGCATCATCAACATGGCGCACGGCGAGCTGTTGATGGTCGGCGCCTACGCCACCTACGGCATGCAGACGCTGTTCCGCGCCTACTTCCCGGAAGCCATCGACTGGTACCTGCCGGCCGCCATCCCGGTCGCCTTCTTCGCCGCCGCGCTGGTCGGCGTCGTCATGGAGCGCACGGTCATCCGCTGGCTCTATGGCCGCACGCTGGAAACCCTGCTCGCCACCTGGGGCCTGTCGCTGGTCCTGATCCAGTCGGCGCGCGTGCTGTTCGGCGCGCAGAACGTCGAAGTCTCGAACCCGAGCTGGATGTCGGGCGGCATCGAGGTCATGCCCAACCTGATTCTGCCGTGGAACCGCATCATCATCGTCGGCTTCGCCATGTTCGTGCTCTTCCTCGTCTGGGTGCTGATGAACAAGACGCGCCTCGGCATGTTCGTCCGCGCCGTGACACAGAACCGCCCGATGGCCGGCTGCGTCGGCGTGCCGACTTCGCGCATCGACACCATGGCCTTCGCGCTGGGCGCCGGCATCGCCGGGCTGGGCGGCGTCGCGCTCTCCCAAATCTCCAACGTCGGCCCGGACATGGGCCAGGGCTACATCGTCGATTCATTCATGGTCGTCGTCGTCGGCGGCGTCGGGCAACTCGCCGGCGCGGTCTGGGCGGCGCTCGGCCTGGGCATCTTCAGCAAACTGCTCGAAGGCTGGGCCGGGGCGGTCATCGCCAAGATCAGCATCCTCGTCTGCATCATCATCTTCATCCAGAAACGGCCGCAGGGCATCTTCGCCCTCAAGGGCCGTTTCGTCGAGTAAGGCTGAAAACGTCATGAACACGCGCAACAACCTAACCCCCCCCAGCCCCCCCTTGTCAGGGTGGGAGTGCGCCAGCGGTGAATTGACCACCTCTCCCTCCCCTGAGAAGGGGAGGGCCGGGGAGGGGTTTGCCTTTTACCTACTCCCCGCCCGGAGCCACCATGCGTAAGCCCCTCACCCTCCGCATCCTGTCCTCCCTCGACGCTAAAAGCTGGATCGCCCTCGGCATCTTCCTCGCCCTCGCGCTAATCGTCGTCCCGGTCCTCCACCTCAACTTCCCCGAAGACAGCGCCCTGCACGTTTCGACCTACGCCATCACGCTGATCGGCAAGATCATGTGCTACGCGCTGGTCGCCGTAGCGATGGACCTGATCTGGGGCTACGGCGGCATCCTGTCGCTCGGCCATGGGCTGTTCTTCGCCCTCGGCGGCTACGCCTTCGGCATGTACCTGATGCGCCAGATCGGTCGCGACGGTTCCTACGGCGCCGACCTGCCCGATTTCATGGTCTTCCTCGACTGGAAGGAACTGCCCTGGTTCTGGGTCGGCAGCGACAGCTTCGGCTGGGTCGCCTTCCTGGTCATGGCCGTGCCGGCGCTGGTCGCTTTCGTCTTCGGCTACTTCGCCTTCCGCTCGCGGATCAAGGGCGTCTATTTCTCGATCATCACCCAGGCCCTGACCTACGCCGCGATGCTGCTTTTCTTCCGCAACGAGACCGGCTTCGGTGGTAACAACGGCTTCACCGACTTCAAGCGCGTGCTCGGGTACACGATCACCTCGTCGGAAACGCGGCTGGTGCTGTTCGGCCTGACCGCCATCATGCTCGCCGTGACACTGGTCTTCGCCGCCTGGCTGGTCAAGTCGAAGTTCGGCCGCGTGCTCACCGCCATCCGCGATGCCGAATCTCGCGTCATGTTCATCGGCTACAACCCGCTCTGGTACAAGCTGACCATCTGGGTCATCTCGGCCGTGCTCTGTGGCATTGCCGGAGCGCTCTACGTGCCGCAGGTCGGCATCATCAACCCGTCCGAAATGAGCCCGGCCAACTCGATTGAAATCGCCATCTGGGTCGCGGTCGGCGGGCGCGGCACGCTGATCGGGCCGATCATCGGCGCCTTCGTCGTCAATCTCGCCAAGAGCTGGTTCACGGTGAGCTTCCCCGAATACTGGCTGTTCTTCCTCGGCCTGCTCTTCATCGTCGTGACGCTGATGCTGCCGCAAGGCCTGGTCGGCCTGTGGAAGAAAATCATGGCGAAGAAAGGAGCGGAAACATGCTGAACACCGTCGATCTATTCGAGGACGACCGTCCGGAGGGCAGCGACGGCGCCGACCAGATGGGCCACCTCGTCACTGGCGAGCTCGACCTGTCGCATGGCGTCGCGCTCTACCTCGAAGACATCACCGTCAGTTTCGACGGCTTCAAGGCGCTCAACAACCTGAACCTGGCGATCAATGCCGGCGAACTGCGCTGCATCATCGGCCCCAACGGCGCCGGAAAGACGACGATGATGGACGTCATCACCGGCAAGACGCGGCCTGATTCGGGCAAGGCCTTCTTCGGCCAGTCCATCGACCTGACCCGCCTGACCGAGCCCGAAATCGCTCACGTCGGCATCGGCCGCAAATTCCAGAAGCCGACCATCTTCGAGCAGCACACCGTCTTCGAAAACCTCGAACTGGCCATGAAGACCGACAAGCGCGTCTGGAAAAGCCTGATGGCCTGGCTGGCTGGCGACGAGCGCGACAAGATCGCCGAAACCCTGCGCCTGATTCGCCTTGATGGCCAAGCTGACCGCCAGGCCGGCCTGCTCTCACACGGCCAGAAACAGTGGCTGGAAATCGGCATGCTACTCATGCAGGAACCGAAGCTGCTGCTGCTCGACGAGCCGGTTGCCGGCATGACCGATGACGAAACCATGCGCACCGCGGAGCTGTTCGTCTCCCTGGCTGGCAAGCATTCGCTGGTCGTCGTCGAACACGACATGGCCTTCGTCGAAAAGCTCGGCGGCCTCGTCACCGTGCTGCACGAAGGCTCAGTGCTGGCCGAAGGCGATCTCGCCACGGTGCAGAACGACCAGCGCGTCATCGAGGTGTATCTCGGCCGCTGAGTCGGCCGCTGTACGGATTTCATTTTTGGGCAATTTTTCCGGTTGACCGTCGAAACCCCGGCAGCCACCCCGAACAGGACAAAACATCATGTTGAAAGTCGATACCCTCAACCAGGCCTACGGCGGCAGCCACATCCTGCGCGGCCTCAGCTTCGAGGTCAAAACCGGCGAAGTCACCACCCTGCTCGGTCGCAACGGCGTCGGCAAAACCACGCTGCTCAAGTCGCTGATGGGCCTGGTCAAGACCAAATCCGGCTCGATCACCTTCGACGGCAAGGACATCACCCACCTGCCACCGCACGAGCGCGTCAAGGCCGGCATCGGCTTTGTCCCCCAAGGTCGCGAGATATTCCCGCGCCTGACCGTCGAAGAAAACCTGCTCATGGGCCTCGCCACAAAACCCGGTAGCACGCCCATCCCGCAACGCATCTTCGACATGTTCCCGGTCCTCAAGCAGATGATGCACCGCCGCGGCGGCGACCTTTCCGGCGGCCAGCAACAACAACTCGCCATCGGTCGCGCCCTCGCCATGGGCCCGAAACTGCTCATCCTCGACGAACCCACCGAGGGCATCCAGCCATCGATCATCAAGGACATCGAACGCGCCATCCGCATGCTGGCCGAAACCGGCGAAATGGCCATCCTGCTCGTCGAGCAGTACTACGATTTCGCCGAATCACTGGCCGACCAATACCTGCTCATGGAACGCGGTGAATTCATCATGCGCGGCCGGGGTGAAACGATGCCGCAGGACGGTGTGCGGGAGGCGTTGGCCGTGTGATTCCGCAGTCTTCAGCGCCTCGAATCCAATAGCGGGGGATTTCGATTAGTTAAATAAATTAAATATTTTCACAATTCTGTCATCAATAAACCATGTAGATCGTTTTACAGTGAATCACCTTCTCTATTTTCATGATCCGGGCATGCTCAACAACACGTTGATTTTCACCATCAGCCTCCTGCTGGCGCTGGCCACGCTCGGATCACCGTTGCCCATGACACGAAAAGGGAAGGGAATTCGGATCGTTGCACTCGTCGCTTTGTATCTCGGCGCGGTGCTTGGCACGCTATGGATTTTCGATGGCAAATCGGCACTGGCCATTTTGGAGCTGGGATTATTGCTGACGGGGATTGCCAAGTTGATCGCAATGAATTTCAGGATTGTTCACTCCGCCCGCTACCCGAAACACTGGCGCTGCTACTGACGGTTGGTTCGAACACGCAAGGGCGTGCGCATTACTGCGTATTCCCGTCGACCTTTGCTTTCCCGGATAATCCGGCCATGACCTCGCGCCTTCCTGTGTCTCTGCCCGAGCATTCGCCGAGCTGGCATGCCGAGTTGCATCTTGGCTTCGCCCGCCAGGGCGAACGCACGGTGCTGCGCGAAAACCGGCATCGCGGGCCGTTGCGGGTGCAGAAGGCGCTGTATCCGGAGGGCGATGCGCTCTGTCAGGCCATCTTGCTGCACCCTCCATCCGGCATTGCAGGCGGCGACCATCTGGCTATTTCGGCCGAGCTTGGTGCCGAAGCGCATGCCCAACTGACGACGCCGGGGGCTGGCAAGTGGTACCGCAGCGGTGGTGCCGAGGCTTCGCAGTGCATCGCTTTTTCGGTGGGGGAGGGCGCCACGCTGGAATGGCTGCCGCAGGAAACCATCGTTTTCGACGGCGCCCGGGCGCGCATGGAAACCCGTGTTTCATTGGCCGCTAACAGCCGTTATATCGGCTGGGACATCCTTTGCCTCGGTCGTGCGGCGGCAGGCGAGCGTTTTGAGAAGGGGCGTTTTGACCTGTTTTTTCGGGTTGACCGTGGCAATGCGCCGATCTGGCTTGAGCGCGGCGGTTTCGATGGCAACGACGCCATGTTGAGCAGCCCGGCCGGCTGGGCTGGCGCCACGGTGTGCGGCACCTTGCTGTGCGCCTTTCCCGAATTGCCGCAGCAGGCGGCGGCCCTGCTCGAAGCCTGCCGCAAGGTCATCCCCGCCGATGGCGCCAATCACGGCCTGAGCGCCTTGCCCGGCATGCTCGTCGCCCGCTATCTCGGTGACAGCAGCGAGGCTGCCCGTTTGTGGTTCGCCGAGCTGTGGGCCATCCTGCGCCCGGCCTGTTGCGGTCGCCCGGCCGTTACCCCCCGAATCTGGAATACCTGAGGAGTCTTCATGGAACTGACACCCCGCGAAAAAGACAAGCTGCTGATCTTTACCGCCGGCCTGCTCGCCGAACGGCGCCAGGCCAAGGGCCTGAAGCTCAACTACCCGGAAGCCGTGGCGCTGATCACCTGCGCCATCATGGAAGGCGCCCGCGAAGGCAGGACCGTCGCCGAACTGATGCACGCCGGCACGCAGGTATTGACCCGCGCCGACGTGATGGACGGCATCGCCGAGCTGATCCCGGAAATCCAGGTCGAAGCGACTTTCCCGGACGGCACCAAGCTGGTCACCGTGCATAACCCCATCATTTGAGGCGCTGACATGATCCCCGGAGAACTCCTCGCCGAACCCGGCGAACTCGAACTCAACGCCGGCCGGCCGACGATCACGCTGGTTGTCGCCAACACCGGCGACCGGCCGATCCAAGTCGGCTCGCACTATCACTTCTACGAAACCAATGCCGGCCTGAGCTTTGATCGCGAAGCAGCCCGTGGCTTCCGCCTCGACATCGCTGCCGGGACCGCCGTCCGCTTCGAGCCGGGGCAGACGCGTACCGTGCAACTCGTGGCATTGGCCGGTGACCGGAAGGTTTACGGTTTCCGTGGCTTGATTCAGGGGGCGCTGTAATGAGCACAAAGATTACCCGTCAGGCTTACGCCGAAATGTTCGGCCCGACGACCGGCGACCGCCTCCGTCTGGCTGACACCGAGCTGATCATCGAGGTCGAGAAGGACCACACGATCTACGGCGAGGAGGTCAAATTCGGCGGCGGCAAGGTCATCCGCGACGGCATGGGTCAGGGCCAGCGCGTCTCGGCGGAAACCGTCGATACCGTCATCACCAACGCCCTGATCGTCGACGCCGTAACCGGCATCGTCAAGGCTGACATCGGCTTGAAGGACGGCCGAATCGCCGCCATCGGCAAGGCCGGCAATCCGGACATCCAGCCCGGTGTCACGATAGTCATCGGCCCCGGCACCGAGGTCATCGCCGGCGAAGGCATGATCGTCACGGCCGGCGGCATCGACAGCCACATCCATTTCATCTGCCCGCAGCAGATCGACGAAGCGCTCTACTCCGGCGTCACCACGATGATCGGCGGCGGTACCGGCCCCGCGACCGGCACCTTCGCCACCACCTGCACACCGGGCCCATGGCACATCCACCGTATGCTCGAAGCCGCCGATGCTTTCCCGATGAACCTCGGCTTCCTCGGCAAAGGCAACGCCAGCCTGCCGGAAGCCCTGCGCGAACAGGTCGAGGCCGGGGCGATGGGCCTCAAGCTGCACGAAGACTGGGGCACGACACCGGCCGCCATCGACTGCTGCCTGACGGTGGCCGACGAGATGGACGTCCAGGTCGCCATCCACTCCGACACGCTCAACGAATCGGGCTTCGTCGAAGCGACGCTGGGCGCCTTCAAGGGTCGCACCATCCACACCTTCCACACCGAAGGCGCCGGCGGCGGCCATGCGCCGGACATCATCAAGGCAGCCGGCCTGCCCAACGTCCTGCCCAGCTCGACCAACCCGACCATGCCGTACACGGTCAATACCATCGACGAGCATCTCGACATGCTGATGGTTTGCCACCACCTCGACCCGAGCATCGCCGAGGACATCGCTTTCGCCGAAAGCCGCATCCGCCGCGAAACCATTGCCGCCGAAGACATCCTGCACGACCTCGGCGCCTTCTCGATGATGTCGTCCGATTCGCAGGCCATGGGCCGCGTCGGCGAAGTCATCATCCGCACCTGGCAGGCGGCGCACAAGATGAAACTGCAGCGCGGCGCTTTGCCGGAGGACAACGCCCGCAACGACAATTTCCGCGTCAAGCGCTATATCGCCAAATACACCATCAACCCGGCGCTGACCCACGGCATCGCCCACACCGTCGGCTCCATCGAAGTCGGCAAGCTGGCCGACCTGGTGCTGTGGAAACCGGCCTTCTTCGGCGTCAAACCGTCGCTCATTTTGAAAGGCGGCATGATCGCCGCCGCCGCCATGGGCGACCCCAACGCCTCGATCCCGACGCCGCAGCCGGTGCATTACCGGCCGATGTTCGGCAGCTTCGGCAAGGCGCTGAAAACCTCGGTGACTTTTGTTTCGCAGGCGGCTTTGAAGAATCCGGCCGTCGCCGCGCTCGGCTTGAGCAAGCCGCTGGTCGCCGTCTCCGGCACGCGCGCGCTGCAGAAATCGGACATGGTGCACAACGGTGCGACGCCGGAAATTACCGTCGATCCGGAAACCTACGTGGTCATGGCGGACGGTGTGCATCTCTTCTGCGAGCCGGCGACCGAACTGCCGCTGGCGCAGCGCTACTTCCTGTTTTGAGGGCTTATGAATCACACAAAAGCAAACCCCTCCCCGACCCTCCCCTTGTCAGGGGAGGGAGTGGTGGGTCAGCACCCGCCGACCGATCCCCCTCCTGACAAGGGGGGGCTAGGGGGGGTTAGCCTTTACCTGATTCTCAACAAACGCACCACTGCCCCTGCGACCGACTCCGTCGCCCTCGCCTACGACGAACGCAAGCGCAGCCGCCTCAAGGTGACGCTCGCTTCGGGTGTAGAAGCCGGCATATTTCTCGAACGCGGCGACCATCTGCACGGTGGCGACAAACTGGCCGCCGAAGATGGCTCGGCCGTCGTCGAAATCCTCGCCGCCCCGGAAAAGCTCATTGAGGCCGTCGCCGACAGCCCGTTGCTCTTCGCCCGCGCCGCCTACCACCTCGGCAACCGGCATGTGCCCGTGCAAATTCTGCCGACCGAAAACGGCGGCAAGCTGCGCTTTCAGACCGACCACGTGCTGGCCGACATGGTGCGCGGCCTTGGCTGCACCGTGAGCGAAACAGAAGCGCCGTTCCAGCCGGAATCCGGCGCCTACGGTTCGCATGGGGGCCACCAGCACGGCGACGATGAGCCGGCTCCCGACCTGCACAACCCCGGTCACGGCCCGCATCGTTCGGTGCCGAAAATCCACCAGTTCAAGCCGCGCTAAACGGGAAATTTGCCGACATGCCCTACGTCAACGTTCAAATCACCAAGGGTGCCACCCGGGCACAAAAGGCAGAAATCGTTCGTGATATCACCGACTCGCTGGCCCGCGTGCTGGGCAAGAAGCCGGAGCACACGCACATCGTCATCCAGGAAATCGACGACGAGAATTGGGGCTTCGCCGGGCTGCTCACTGACGACTGGAAAAAGCAGCAAGCGACCGGATGAATCCAGCTTCGTCAATGCTGCAACTCGCCCGCCTGCTGCAACTGGCCAGCCCGGCCCTGCCGGTCGGTGCCTACACCTATTCGCAGGGGCTGGAGTGGGCGGTTGAGTCCGGCGTGATTCGCGATGAAGCGGGGGCCGGGCGCTGGATCGCCGACCTGCTGCACAACGGCATCGGCAGTTACGAGGCGCCGCTGGTCGTTGCCTTGATGGCGGCGTGGTCGGCCGGCGATGTTGGCGAAATCGACTGTCTCAACGCCGAATTCCTCGCCAGCCGCGAATCGGCCGAACTGCGGGCCGAAACGGCGCAAATGGGTTTTTCGATGCGGCGCCTGTTGCGTGACTTGCGCGACGATTCGCTGGGCGGTGTGATAACCACGGTCGAAGCCCTGCCGGAAGTCGCTTTCCCGACGGTCTGGTCCGGCATCGCCGCCGCCTGGCAGATCGACCCGGAAGCCGCGCTCACCGCCTACCTTTGGTCGTGGGCCGAAAACCAGGTGATGGCCGCGTTGAAGGCAGTACCGCTCGGTCAAGCCGCCGGCCAACGCCTGCTGGCCGATCTCGGGCGGCAAATCCCCGATGTCACGGTCAACCGGAAAAATTGGCCAAAAACGAAATGGTCCAACTTCACGCCGGCCTTCGCGATTGCTTGTGCGCGGCATGAAACGCAGTATTCAAGGTTGTTTCGGTCTTGAGATGACGGCCAAACCCCTAACCCCCCCCAGCCCCCCCTTGTCAGGGGGGGAGCAGAACACTCCCTCCCCTGACAAGGGGAGGGCAGGGGAGGGGTTGGGGTTTCTCAAATACGAAAAACGCCTGACCACCCTCGCTCGTGCCAACCGCAAAGCCCCTACTCCCGCCGAGAACCTGCTCTGGCAGAAAGTTCTGCGCAGCCGCCAGTTCGACGGCCACAAATTCCACCGCCAGAAACCAATCGGCCCCTACGTCGTCGATTTCTACTGCGCCGAACTGAAGCTGGTCATCGAAGTCGACGGCGACAGCCATGCCGAGCAGGCTGAATACGACGCCCAGCGCACAGCCTTCTTGGGAAGCCACGGCCTGCACGTCCTGCGCTACGCCAATCGCGACATCCTGAACAATCTCCCCAGTGTTTTCGAACACCTGCAAACCCAATTGGAAACACCATGAGCAAACAAGCCTTACGCGTCGGCATCGGCGGCCCCGTCGGTTCCGGCAAGACCGCCCTGACCCTCGCCCTGTGCCAGGCCCTGCGCGAGCAGATCGACATGGCTGTCGTCACCAACGACATCTACACCGCCGAGGACGCCAAGTTCTTGGTCAACCATTCGGCGCTGGCGCCCGAGCGCATCATCGGGGTCGAAACCGGCGGCTGCCCGCACACGGCCATTCGCGAGGATGCCTCGATCAATCTTGAGGCCATCGACCGCCTGCAACGGGCCTTTCCCGATGTCGAACTGATCCTCGTCGAATCGGGTGGCGACAACCTCGCCGCCACTTTTTCGCCCGAACTTTCCGACCTGACGCTCTATGTCATCGACGTCGCCGCCGGCGAGAAGATTCCGCGCAAGGGCGGACCGGGTATCACCAAGTCCGACCTGCTGGTCATCAACAAGATCGACCTCGCCCCGATGGTCGGCGCCTCGCTCGAGGTCATGGCGCATGACGCTAAGGTTCAGCGTGGCGAGCGGCCTTTTGTCTTTTCCAACCTGAAAACCGGCGAAGGCCTGGACCAGATCATCGCCTTCATCCGCGAACGCGGGATGCTTTAAGCGCCTGATTTACGCCGAGGCGAAAGCGGCGATGGCACCGACCTCGGCACCCTGAACTTCCAGCACCTTACGCCGCGAAGTCTGGCCGCTTTTCAGGTTGACCGCCGACTTTGGCAGTTTCAGCGTTTCGGCGATGAACTTGACCAACGCCTCGTTGGCCTTGCCGTCCACCGGCGGCGCGGCGAGGCGGATTTTCAGCGCGTCGCCATGCAGCCCGGCAAACTCGGTTTTCTTGGCGCCGGGTTGGATGTGCAGGGTCAGCGTGATGCGGCCGTCGGCGGCCTGGCGGAACCAGTCGCTCACAGGAACATCAGCAGCGCTTGCAGGAGCAGGATGGCGACCAGCGGCGACAGGTCGATGCCCGAGATCAGCGGCACGATACGGCGAATCGGATCAAGAAGCGGCCGGGTAAGTTGGTGGGCCGGCGCCGACAGCGGCGAGTAGGGATTGACCCACGACAGCACGGCCTGCAGGATCAGCGCGCCGATCAGGATGTACACCGCCAGCCGCAACAGCGCGCGGGCGGCATGCAAGAGGATCATCGGTGCCAGCGCCGCGACGTCAACTTCGCCAAAGCTGCTGGAAGCGCCGACGATGATGCCTGTGAACAGCAGTTGCAGCGCCAGCGCGGCAACCAGGCTGGCCCAGTCGAAACCGCCGGCGCCGGGGATGATGCGGCGCAGCGGCTTGACAGCCCAGTTGGTCAGCTTGACGACGAAATCGCCGATCTGTCCGGCAAAGGAGACGCGCATTGCCTGCATCATGAAACGCAGCAGGAACAGCGTGCAAAAGAAGCTGACGACGGCGTCGAGCAGGAAAACGATGGCTTGCATCAATCAGCTCCGAGAATCTTGCCAAGTTCCTGGCCACGGGCGGCAGCGGCCATGCAGCCGGCGACGATGCCTTCCTTGACGCCACGTTCGGCCATGACCTGCAGGGCTGCTGCCGTCGTGCCGCCCTTCGAGGTGACGCGTTCGCGCAGGATAGCCGCCGGTTCGCTCGACTGGGCAGCCAGCGCGGCGGCGCCCTGGACGGTTTCGATGGCCAGCAGACGACCCTGTTCCGGAGTGAAACCGAGTTCGGCAGCGGCCTGTTGCAGCGCTTCGATGAACAGGAAAACATAGGCCGGGCCGCTACCGGAAATGGCGGTGACGCCATCGATCTTCGCTTCGTCGTCGATCCACACCGTGGTGCCGACGGCGCGCAGTACGCGGTCGGCGGCAGCGCGCTGGTCAGCGCTCACTTCCTGCAGGGCGCACAGCCCGGTGATGCCGGCGCCGATCAGGGCCGGCGTGTTCGGCATGCAGCGGACGATCTGGCGATGACCACCGAGCCAGCGCGACAGGGCCGTCATGTCGAGCCCGGCGGCGATGCTGATGACGACAGCGTTGCCCAGTTTGCTGACGAGCGGCGCGACGGCTTCCTTCATCTGCTGCGGCTTGACGGCGAGCACGAGGATGTCCGGCCCGGCGGGCGCGCTAACAGCGCTGTCATGACATTCGACGCCGTAAGCGGCGGCCAGCTTGGTGCGCGCTTCGGCGCCCGGGTCGATGACATCGATGTCGCCGGCCGCGAAGCCCTGCTTGAGCATGCCGCCGATCAGCGCGTTGGCCATATTGCCGCCACCCAGGAAAACAATCTTCATCTGTAATTTCTCTCACCAAAAATGGCCGTGCCGATGCGGACGATGGTCGCGCCTTCGGCAACAGCTGCTTCAAGATCGTGGGACATGCCCATGGACAGGGTGTCGAGCGGTATGCCCGCCGCCCGGATGTGGTCGTAAATTTCCCGGACCTGACGGAACGGCGCGCGCTGGGCGGCCGGATCGTCGGTCGGCTCGGGGATGGCCATGAGGCCGCGCAGTTGCAGCCCGGGCAGGGACGCAACGGCTCGGCACAGGTCCAGCGCTTCATCCGGCGCGCAGCCGCTTTTGCTGGCTTCGCCGGAAACATTGACCTGGACGCAGACCTGCAGGGGCGGCAGGTTGGCCGGGCGCTGGGCCGACAAACGTTCGGCAATTTTGAGGCGCTCGATCGAGTGCACCCAGTCGAAGTGCTCGGCCACGGCGCGCGACTTGTTGCTCTGCAACGGGCCGATGAAATGCCATTCGAGATTGAGTCCGGCAGTCGCCGCCACCTTGTCGACACCTTCCTGCACGTAATTTTCGCCGAAGGCGCGCTGGCCTGCATCGGCGGCTTCGATCACGCTGGCCAACGGCCAGGTTTTGCTGACCGCCAGCAGGCGTATGCTTTCCGGTGAACGGCCGGCAAGCACCGCGGCATCGCTGATACGGGCCTGGACAGCTTGCAGGTTGTCGGCGATTGCGCTCATAATCCATTGGGAATTAACAACAAACCAAGTATACACGCGCTCCGAGGACGATCCGCATGGACATCACCGAACTGCTGGCTTTCAGCGTCAAGAACAAAGCCTCCGACCTCCACCTGTCCTCCGGCCTGCCGCCGATGATCCGCGTGCATGGCGATGTCAGGCGCATCAACCTGCCAGCCATGGAACACAAGGACGTTCATGGCATGGTGTACGACATCATGAACGACGGCCAGCGCAAGGTTTATGAAGAGACGCTGGAATGCGACTTTTCCTTCGAAATCCCCAATCTGGCGCGTTTCCGGGTCAATGCCTTCAATCAGCATCGCGGCGCCGGCGCCGTCTTCCGGACCATTCCGTCCAAGGTGCTGACGCTCGAAGAGCTCAACTGCCCGAAGATTTTCAAGGAGATTTCTGAGTATCCGCGCGGCATCGTGTTGTGTACCGGGCCGACCGGTTCGGGCAAATCGACGACGCTGGCGGCGATGGTCAATCACGTTAACGAAAACGATTACGGCCATATCCTGACCGTCGAGGATCCGATCGAATTCGTCCATGAATCGAAGAAGTGCCTGATCAACCAGCGCGAGGTCGGGCCGCATACGCTGTCCTTCGCCAACGCCCTGCGCTCGGCGCTGCGTGAGGATCCGGACGTCATCCTGGTCGGCGAAATGCGCGATCTGGAAACCATCCGTCTGGCCCTCACCGCGGCCGAGACCGGCCACCTGGTGTTCGGCACGCTGCACACTTCGTCGGCCGCCAAAACGGTGGACCGCGTGGTCGACGTCTTCCCGGCGGCGGAAAAGGAAATGGTCCGCTCCATGCTGTCCGAATCGCTGCGCGCCGTCATCTCGCAGACGCTGCTCAAGACCAAGGACGGTAGTGGCCGGGTCGCGGCGCACGAAATCATGATCGGCACGCCGGCCATCCGCAACCTGATCCGCGAAAACAAGATCGCCCAGATGTATTCGGCCATCCAGACCGGCCAGAATTTCGGCATGCAGACGCTCGACCAGAATCTGATCGAACTGGTCCGGCGCAACGTGGTGTCGAGCGCCGAAGCGCGCTTCCGCGCCGCCAACAAGGATGCTTTCCCGGCTTGATCCGGGTTGCCAATAGCACAAACGAGGGGAAAGTATGGAACGCGACCAGGCAATGAAATTCATGCACGATCTTTTGCGTTTGATGTCGCAAAAGAAAGGCTCCGACCTTTTCATCACCGCCGGCTTTCCGCCAGCCATCAAGATCGACGGCAAGATCACGCCGGTCTCGAACCAGATTCTGACGCCGCAGCACACGGCCGAACTGGCGCGTTCGATTATGAATGACCGCCAGGCTTCGGAGTTCGAAGCAACGAAGGAATGCAATTTCGCCATTTCGCCGGCCGGCATCGGCCGTTTCCGGGTCAATGCCCTGGTTCAGCAGGGTCGTGTCGGTGTCGTCTGTCGGACGATCAACATGAGCATTCCGACGCTGGATGAGCTGCTGTTGCCCCCGGTGCTCAAGGATCTGGCGATGACCAAGCGCGGCCTGATCATCTTCGTCGGCGGCACCGGTACCGGCAAGACGACGTCGCTGGCGGCCCTCGTCGATTACCGCAACGAGAATTCGTATGGCCACATCATTACCATCGAAGACCCGATCGAATACGTGCACGAGCACAAGAACTGTATCGTCACCCAGCGTGAAGTCGGCGTTGATACCGACGACTGGGGCCCGGCGCTCAAGAACACACTGCGCCAGGCGCCGGACGTTATCCTGATGGGCGAAATCCGCGACCGCAATACCATGGACTACGCCATCGCCTTCGCCGAAACCGGCCACCTGGCATTGGCGACGCTGCACGCCAACAGCGCCAACCAGGCCATCGACCGGATCATCAACTTCTTCCCGGAAGAGCGTCGCCAGCAACTGCTCATGGACCTCTCGCTGAACCTGCGCGCGCTCGTTTCGCAGCGCCTGATTCCGAAAAAAGATGGTCGCGGGCGGATGGCGGCGATCGAGGTCATGCTCAATTCGCCGCTGATTTCGGACCTGATCTTCAAGGGCGAAGTGCACGAGATCAAGGAGATCATGAAGAAGTCGCGCGAGCTCGGCATGCAGACTTTCGACCAGGCGCTGTTCGACCTCTACGAAGCCGGCAAGATCACCTACGAAGATGCGCTACGCAACGCCGACTCGCTCAACGACCTGCGCCTGCAGATCAAGCTGCATGGCAAGGAGTCGAAGGACCGCGATCTATCGACCGGCATCGGTCACCTCGACATCGTCTGAGCCAAAGGAGCCTCTTATGCACGCCATGAAACATTCCATTTTTGCCCTGTTTTTCGGGTTGACCGTGGGAGTCGCCCAGGCCGGGGCGCTCGACGCCATTTCCAGCGGCGATGCCAGTGCCGGCGTCAAGGAAGCGCTGGCCAAGGGCGCTGATTACGCTGTTGCCTCACTTGGCAAGAACGGCGGTTTCCTTGGCAACGACAAGGTCAAGATCAAGCTGCCCGGTTATCTGGAAAAGGCCGATTCGGCCCTGCGCATGTTCGGCATGGGCAAGCAGGCTGACCAACTGGTCGAAACGATGAACCACGCGGCCGAAAATGCCGTGGCCGAAGCCAAGCCTATCCTGACCGAATCGATCAAGAAGATGAGCGTCAAGGACGCCAAGGACATCCTGACGGGCGGCGAGGACAGCGTGACGCAGTATTTCAAGCGCACGTCCACTGATCAGCTGAGCGCCAAGTTCAAGCCGATCGTCAAGAAGGAAACCGCCAAGCTCAAGCTGGCCGACCAGTACAACAAGTTTGCCGGCAAGGCGGCGAGCGCCGGTCTGGTCGATAAACAGAATGCCGATGTCGACAGCTATGTGACGCAGAAGGCCATGGATGGCCTGTTCCTGATGATCGCCGAAGAAGAAAAGAAGCTGCGCGCCAATCCGCTGGGCGCCGGCAGCGATCTGCTGAAAAATGTCTTCGGCGCGCTGAATTAAAGCTATCGGCTTTAAATGCCGTAATTGGGGGCAAGGAGCCCCCAATGAAACTCACCCGTTTGTCGAGCACCACGCAACGCGCCACTCGTGAATCGAGCGAGCGCGTGCGTCCGGTCGACAACGAACAGATTCGGCGGGTCGAAGTCATGGAAGGCATCGAAGGCGATCGCCAGCGCAGTTTGCTGCAGGAGATCGCCGAGGTTGATCCGGGTGCCGTCGGCGACTTTCACGGTCAGGAGCGCGTGCTGCAAGGGGCGCGCGACGTTGCGGCGCAATTGCTCGAAATGGATTTCGGCACGGATAGCCTGATCAAGCCCGGTGTGCCGCTCGATCGCCTGATCGGCATTGACGACACGGTTTGAAGCCATTCCCACGGTCAACCGGATTTATTGCGTGAAACGTAAAAATGGTCGATTTTCAGCATTGAGTCGGTAGGTTAGAATCAAGGCAACCTATCCAGCGCGCCCCGCCTCGTCGGGGCGCCGTCATTTGCAGAGTCATGTCCGGCCTCAATCAACCGCAACGCGAAGCGATCCACTACCTCGACGGCCCACTGCTGGTGCTGGCGGGTGCCGGCTCGGGCAAAACGCGGGTGATCACGCAGAAGATCGCCTATCTGGTGCAGAGTTGCGGCTTCAATCCGCGCAATATCGCCGCCATCACCTTCACCAACAAGGCCGCCAAGGAAATGCAGGAGCGCATCGGCAAGCTGCTCTCCAAACCCCTGGCCGATGATTTGCAGATTTCGACTTTCCACTCGCTGGGCGTCCGCATCCTGCGTGAAGAAGCCAAGGCGCTCGGCTACAAGCCGCGTTTCTCGATTTTCGATTCGGCCGATTGCGCCGGCATCATCAGCGAAACGGCCGGCACCGTCGACAAGGCGACGCTACGCATCGTCCAGTCCACCATTTCCAACTGGAAGAACGGGCTGATCACGCCTGAAGCAGCCCGGCATCTGGCCACTGACGAACATCAAAAGCTGGCCGCCCACGCCTACCTGTCCTACGAGGCGACGCTCAAGGCCTACCAGGCGGTCGATTTCGACGACTTGATAGGTCTGCCGGTCAAGCTGTTCAGCGAGCACCCGGAAATCGCCGACAAGTGGCAGAACCGCCTGCGTTACCTGCTGGTCGATGAATACCAGGACACCAACGCCTGCCAATACCAGCTACTCAAGCTATTGACCGGCGTCCGCGCCCAATTCACGGCGGTGGGTGACGACGACCAGGCGATCTACGGCTGGCGTGGCGCCGACATCGAGAATCTCAAGAAACTGCCGACCGAGTTCCCGGCGCTCAAGGTCATCAAACTTGAGCAAAATTACCGGTCGACCGTCAGAATCCTCAAGGCCGCCAACAACGTCATCTCGCACAACGAAAAACTGTTCGACAAGAAACTGTGGTCCGACCTCGGTCACGGCGAACAGATTTCCGTCACCGCCTGCCGCGACAACGATGCCGAGGCCGAAGGCGTGGTCATGAAGCTGCAGGCCCACAAGTTCGAGCATCGCGCCAAATTCAAGGATTACGCCATCCTCTACCGCTCCAACCACCAAGCGCGGATTTTCGAGGAATACCTGCGCGACCACCGCATTCCCTACCTGCTCTCGGGCGGCAAATCTTTCTTCGACAAGGCCGAAATCAAGGACATCACCGCCTACCTGCGTCTGCTTGCAAACGAGGACGACGACCCGGCCTTCATCCGCGCCGCCACCACACCCAAGCGCGGCATCGGTGCGGCGACGCTGCAGGTGCTCGGTATCTATGCCGGCGAGCGTCATGTCTCGCTGTTCCAGGCCGCTTTCGAAGAGGGCTTCGCGCACCGCGTCCAGCCCCGTCAGCTCGATCCCCTGCTTGAATTCTGCAACTTCATCAATCGCACCCAGTCGCGGGCCAGCAAGGAACCGGCACACCAGGTTCTGCCCGATCTACTCAAGGCCATCGATTACGAAACCTTCCTCTACGACCACGAAGAGGAGCGCACGGCGCAAACACGCTGGGCCAACGTCTGCGAATTCGCCAACTGGCTCAACAAGAAAGGCGAGCTCGATGGCAAAACGCTGGTTGACCTGACCCAGAGCATCGCCCTGATCAACATGCTCGACAAGAAAAATGACGACGAATACGACGCCGTGCAACTGTCGACGCTGCATGCCGCCAAAGGCCTGGAGTACCAAAATGTCTTCCTGGTCGGCGTCGAGGAGGGCATCCTGCCGCACCGCGAATCCATCGATCCAACCAAGATCGAGGAAGAGCGCCGCCTGATGTACGTCGGCATCACCCGCGCCCAGCACACCCTGAACATTTCCTACTGCGAACGCCGCAAACAGGCGCGCGAATTCGTGCCCTGCGAGCCATCGCGCTTCATCGATGAAATGGGCAAGGAGGATGTCCGCTTCACCGGTGGCAAACAGGATGTCCCGCCCGACAAGGCCACCGGCAGCGCCCGGCTCGATGCCATGAAGGCCATGCTGGCTGGAAACAAGCGCTAACCGCTTGGTGACACCCCGTTACAACGGGTTACGCTGCTCATGACATCCGGGCAGTAACCAGTCGCGTTATTCGGCACAAGGCAGCGCAATTTTGCAAAGCCGGATCAAAAACCGAATCAACAACACTGGAGAATCAAAAATGACCAAACAACTCGTCGCCATCATCCTTGCCACCGCTTTTGGTGTTGCCCACGCCGCTGATGTCAAACCAGCCGCTGCTGAAGTGAAGGCTGCTGCCGCCCCGGTCGCCGCCACCGTCAAGGCCGAAGCCCCGAAGGCTGCTGAAGCCGTCAAGGCGCCGGAAGCCAAGCCGGCCGTCGCCGCCACGGAAGTGAAAAAGGAAGAAGCCAAGCCGGTTGCCAAGGTCAAGAAGGCGAAGAAGGCCGTCGAGCCGGCTGCGGCCGCCGCACCCGCTGTGGCACCGGAAGCTGTAAAGGCTGCCGAAGCGGTCAAGAAGTAAGGAAGTCAGTCGCTGCCAGCCAAAAGCGGCACAAGACCGGGCGCCCACGAGGCGCCCTTTTTTACGTCCACGAAAATTACGTCCACGAAAAAGGGAGGCCGCAGCCTCCCTTGATGTGAGCGACGAAGTCTTATTTCGCCTTGCCCATCACGTATTCGACTGCACCCTTGATTTCGTCGTCGGACAGCGTGGCGCCGCCCTTCGGGGGCATGGCACCCTTGCCATTGGTCAAGCTCTTGATCAGCGCATCCTTGCCGGTAGCGAGACGCGGTGCCCAGGCAGCCTTGTCGTCGATCTTCGGAGCGCCGGCTGCGCCGGTGTTGTGGCAGGCGCCGCAGACCGTGTTGTAAATCGTTGCGCCATCGCGAGGGCCGCTGGCGGCGGGTGCTTCGGCCTTGGCCAGTTCAAATCGGGCAACCGGTTGAATGCGAATGTCTGCTTCGTCGGCAGCGCTGCTGGTGGTTGCCGTGGAGCCGCCCTTGTTGGCGGTCAGCGGGTAAATGACAGCAATCAGAATGGCGGCGACGATGATCGTTGCCCACATGATGCTCTTGGAAGAATGTTGCTCGGCCATGCTCAAGACCCCAGTGCAATGTTTAAAAACACCATTATAACGGCGCGGGGCGGCGGCTGAGCAAAAAAAACCCCGCCAGCGGCGGGGTTGAAATTCTCGAAAGGGGGAATTTCGAGAGGAGGGGTTCAATGCACAGTTGCAGTGTAGGTTCCCGAGCCCCCGAAGTCTGTCGTTCTTTCGTAGCCTTCTGTAACAAAATGTGGCTGTACTAAGTTTGTGCGATGCACAAGGCTGGCGAGCAAGCGTAAAAAAGGCACGGAAGCGCCTTTTCGGGCGTGCCGTGCCGATGGCTTTTCGCCAGTTTTTCGGCGACTCAGCTTTCGATGCGGCAGATCTCGACAGCGCTTTTCGGCACCTGGTAATCGGTTGCGAGCTGGTGCATGGCAATGTCCTCAATGGCTTCGCCTTCACTTACGACGAAATGGCGGGCGCCCGAGTAGTCCTGCGGGATGCCGGCGCGGTCCTGGGTAATGCGGTAATGGATCTTGACGTTCATGGCTGTTCTCGATTTATGGACAATTATGGTTTCTGCCAGTCGAGTATAGCCCTAATATGTTGCGGTGCAATATCGGTTTACCACAGGTTCTTTGCGAGCCTGTCGGGCTCAGCTTTTCGCCAGGTCGTCCAGTGTGTTGAAGTTGCCGAAGGCTTCGCTTTGATCGGAAAAATCGACTTCAATGGCAGCCATGTCGGCGCACCATGCCGCAACCTTGCGGCCTCCGCCCTCAAGGTAGGCTTCCAGCGGCGCTAGAAGCGAGCAGCGGCACAGGCAAAATACCGGGTGCAGACGGCCACCGGCCTTGGCGATGGCCAGGTTTGCTTGTGTATTTCGCAGAGCGCCGTATAGACGATTGACCAGATCGAGCGGCAGCTCGGGCGAATCGCAAGGCGCCGTGAGAACCAGCGGTGTTTTGGCGGCAGCAAGGGCGGCATGCAGACCGGCAAGCGGACCGGCGAAGCCAGTGATCTCGTCGGCCAGTACCGGGTAGCCGAAGGCCGCGTATTCTGCCGTGCTCCGGTTGGCGTTGATCAACAGGTGGTCGACCTGTGGGGCCAGGCGCTTGGCAACATGCCAGACCAGCGCTTTGCCGTCATAGAGCTGCAATCCCTTGTCGACGCCACCCATGCGCGTTCCCAGTCCGCCGGCCAGGATGACGCCGGTAATCAGCTCTTCGGGTTCTTTGGCGGTCGGGATAGGCATTGCTTCTGGGTCACATGCTAGGATTGACCATTATGTCCGAACTGGAAAAACTTGCCGAAAGTCTTGGCCGCCTGCTCATCGAGCGTGGCGAATGGCTGGCGGCTGCCGAGTCCTGTACCGGCGGCTGGCTTGCCCAGTCGGTGACGGCGATTGCCGGCAGCTCGACATGGTTCGACCGTGGTTTCGTCACTTATTCCAATGCCGCCAAGGTCGACATGCTGGGCGTTCCCGAAAGCGTGCTGGAGCGCCATGGCGCCGTTTCCGAAGCCGTCGCGAGGGCGATGGCGCAGGGGGTTCTGGCGCATAGCCGGGCCGACTGGTCGGTGGCGATTACCGGCATCGCCGGGCCGGGTGGCGGTTCGCCGGACAAGCCGGTGGGCACCGTCTGTTTTGCCTGGGCCGGCAAGGATGCGGGATGCGAGGCGCAGACCTGCCTTTTCAGCGGCGATCGGGCGGCGGTTCGCGAGCAATCTGTCCGCCACGCGCTCAATGGCCTGATTGAACGAGTTGAGGCGACTGTTTATAGCGCTTGAGGCAGTCGGGGTTTTCCGGGATACTCGGAAATAACACAAAAATTCGAAAAAAAACACCATGCAAAGTCGGCCGGGTGACATCGATGCGTTACGTTGAGCTCAATCGCGAATCCATCGATCAGGCACTGAACGAATGGTCTCCAAGTCAGGCTGGGGCGGGCGTTGTAGCCTTGTTGCCGGAGGCGGAAAAAGATCATCTTTCGGTATTGCAGGAGGCTTGTCGGGAGCGCGGCCTGGCTTTGGCCGGTGGCATTTTCCCGGCTTTGGTCGGCGAGCGGCGTTTTCTGACCCACGGCGTCTGGCTCCTCTGTTTCGATCAGATGCCGCCGCATTTCCTGTTGCCGGCGCTAAACACGGCGGCCGATGCCGTCGGGGCGGTGGTCGCGGCGGCGCGCGAGGGCTTGAAAACCTATCCGCCCGGGGCGCCGAAGCCGACCTTGTTCATGGTTTTCGATGGCATGCTGCCCAATGTTGCCAGCCTTCTCGACGGCATCTATCTTGAGCTGTCGAATCGCGTCGAGTACGGCGGCGTCAATGCCGGTAGCGAGACATTTCAGCCTATGCCCTGCCTGTTCGACGACAGGCAGGTGCTGGGCGACGGAGTCCTTGGCCTGCTCTTGCCTGGCACCATGGCGCCGACGCTTGAGCATGGCTTCGAGCAGCCGGAACGGGCGATGAGTGCGACGTCGACCGAGGGCAACCGGGTCGCCATGATCGACTGGCGGCCGGCATTCGACGTCTATCAGGAAATCATCAAGGCGCAATACGGCATCGACCTGACGCGTGATAATTTTTACGAGTACGCCGTGCATTTCCCGTTCGGCATCCTGCGCGCCAATGGGGACGTCGTGGTGCGCATTCCCGTGGCGCTGGCTGATGATGGTTCGCTCTTCTGTGTCGGCGAAATTCCTGAGAACGCCATGCTGGTTTTGCTCCAGGCGCCTGCTGCCGGGGCGCATGGCTGCATTGGTCGGCTGGCCGAGCATCTGCGTAGTGCCCATGGCTCGCTGCAGGGGACGCAGTTGCTGGTATTTTATTGTGCCGGTCGGCGCATGCATCTCGGCGGCGATGCCGAAGAGGAACTGGCCGAGCTGCAGGCGGCAACAGGTGTTGGCGAGCTGGCTGGCGCCCTGTCGCTCGGGGAGATAGGCAGTACGGTGCGCTGGGGCTACCCGATGTTCCACAATGCAACCCTGGTCTGTTCGCCCTGGCCCGTGCCATGAATCGCGAGCAGATTATCAGCGTACTTTATGATCTTTCGCTGACCATCGGCGGCGAGGTCGGCCTCGACAGCCTGCTCAAGAAAACGCTGCAGCGCCTGCTTTTCCATACCTCGTTTCCGGCCGGTGTGGTCCTGGCAGCGCCGAATGTTACGGAGTTCGGAGTATCGGCCACGCTCGAAACCTCTGTCGGCGACTACCGGCTGGCCGAACGCCACGGGGCGACTTTCAATTTGCCGGCCGGCTTGCTTGCCGGCAAAGTCCAGTTGCTCGACGACGCCGCTCTGCTGCGCGCGTTTTCGCTCGACGAGGCTTATGTTTATTGTCTTCGCCTGCCGGTGGACGCGCAGTACACCATCCTGCTTTTGTCGCCTGCAGCACCTGCCTCCGAGCTCCCTCTGACGCAGATATTCCAGCCGGTGCTGGCCAATCTGGCCAAGGCGATTATTCTTTGTCGCAACAATGAGCGATTGACCCAGGCGCTGGCCAATGACCGCGATGACGCGCGCGCCGAGCTGGCAGTGGCGCTGACCCAGAGTGAACGCGAGCGGGCTTTTCTCGATTCGCTCTATGCCGCGATCCCCGACCTGGCTTGGGTCAAGGATCCAGACGGTGTCTATTTGTCGTGCAATCCGAGTTTTTCGCGGCTCTACAACGCGAGTGAATACGACATTGTTGGGCGCACCGATGATGATTTCGTCAGCAAGGAACTGGCCGAATTTTTCCGCGAGAACGATCGGGCGGCGGCCGCTGCCGGTGGTCCGACGATTAACGAGGAATGGCTGACGTTCGCCGACAACGGCTATCGTGGGCTCTTCGAGACGATCAAGACGCCAATGCGCGACAAGGAGGGGGAGTTGATCGGCGTGCTTGGCGTGGCGCGGGATATTACCGAGCGCCGGCGGGTCGAGGAGGCCTTGCGCAATAGCGAAGCCGAACTGGAGCAGCATCGGCGCCATCTTGAAACGATGGTGGCCGAACGTACCCGTGACCTGGCGCAGGCCAATGCCCGCCTCGAACAAACCCAGTTTGCGATGGACCGGGTGGGGCTGGGCATCCATTGGGTCGATGCTGACGGACGTTTTGTGTACGTCAATCATGTCGCGGCCGAGATACTCGGCTATTCGGTCGACGAATTGCTGCTTCTCGGCGTGCCCGATATTGACCCGGCCTTTCCCCCGGGCGGATTTTTCGAAGCGACGGCGGAAATTCGGCAGACCGGCCGCGCCAGCCTGGATAGCTGGAATCGGCACCGCGACGGCCACCTGATTCCAGTGCACCTCAACATCTATTTTCGGCCGGAGACGGCCAGCGAACCGGCGCGTTTCATCACCTTCGTCAGCGACATCAGCGAACGCAAGCGGGTCGAGCAGGAGTTGCGCGAGGCGAAGGATCTGGCTGAGTCGGCGACCAGGGCGAAGAGTGCCTTCCTGGCCAACATGAGCCATGAGATCCGGACGCCGATGAACGCCATTCTCGGTTCGGTGTACCTGATGCGCCGCGGCGGGGTGGACGATGCCCTGAAGGTGCCGCTGAATCGTATTGAAGCTTCGGGTCAGCACCTCCTGTCGATCATCGACGACATTCTCGACTTGTCGAAAATCGAGGCCGGCAAGCTGGTGCTTGAAGAGGCGCCGCTCATGCTGCCCCGCCTGATGAACGAGGTTGCCGAAATACTGGCCGGGCCGGCGCGCGAGAAGAACCTGGCCTTGCGCGTCGAGTCCGCCGTGCTGCCGGGCTGCCTGCTCGGTGACGCGACGCGGCTGCGTCAGGCGCTGCTCAACTACGCCAATAACGCGATCAAATTCACCGAGCGCGGCACGATCAGGCTGCGTTGCAAGGTGCTAGAGGAAAATGCGGACAGCGTGCTGATCCGGCTGGAGGTTTCGGATACCGGCATCGGCATTGCGCCCGAAGCCCTCGCCCGGTTGTTTTCACCCTTCGAGCAGGCCGATCCGTCGACCACCCGAAAGTATGGTGGCACCGGCCTCGGACTGGCGATCACCCGGCATCTGGCGGCCTTGATGGGCGGCGAGGCGGGAGGCGATAGTACGCCGGGCAAAGGCAGCGTGTTCTGGATCACGGCGCGCCTCAAGCGCCAACTGGATGACAGCGGCTTTCCGTCTTCCCCGGTGCGGGGCAGTGACGTCGAGGCCATGCTGCGCAGCAAATTTGCCGGACGGCTTGTCCTGCTCGTCGAGGATGAGCCGATCAACCGTGAAGTGGCGCAGATGCTGCTGGAAGACGTCGGCCTGGCCATCGATGTGGCCGAGGATGGTATCGAGGCGGTGGACAAGGTGTCCCGGAACAACTACGGGCTGGTCCTCATGGACATGCAGATGCCGCGCATGGATGGGCTGGAGGCGACCCGGCGCATTCGTCAGCTGCCGGATGGCCGGAGCTTGCCGATTCTGGCGATGACCGCCAATGCCTTTGCTGAAGATCGCGAGCAGTGTCTGCTGGCCGGCATGAACGATTTTGTCACCAAGCCGGTCAATCCGACCCTGCTTTATACAGCTTTGTACCACTGGCTGGGCGGCGCGACAGGCGCAAGTCCCGGATTTTCCCAACTGCCACGGTCAACCGGAAAAACCGTCCAAATTTGAAATCTTAAAGTCCCGCTTCGGCGGCGATTGCCTGGAGCAGTGGGGCGACCAGCTTGGCGGCGGGACCTTGGGGCTGTCGATAGCTCACCCAGGTCGTGTGTTTTTCGCCGGGCAGGGTGTAGATCGAGATGGCGAACGGGCAGAAAACGATGTTGTGCGGGTCCATTTCCATCATTTTGCGTGACAACCCGGCCGAGCAGAATTCGATGATTTCCGCCTGCTCGAAGATCTGGCGCGTCGCGCCGATATCCGCGCCGGTGCGGTTCAGCATGTCGGCGATATGCGAGGTGTAATTGATCACCAGCCCGCGGTTTTCGATGGCCATGACGATGGCGTCGCGGGTGTCGACAAAATTGCCGGCCAGCTTTCGTTTGACCATCCACTCATCGGCTTGGGCCACTGTAGCGGCCAGCGCGAAGCACAGCAGAAATGTGAGGTGGCGCATGCGGGTTCCTGTATTAGCGATTTCTGATGCGTTCATTGTAGGCGATGTCCTGCGCCTGCGGTCGACACGAAAAAACAGCCAAAAATCTTATTCAGGCAGCGGCTCGAACAGCGCGGCGAGATCGTCGGTGCCGAACTTGACGTCGACGCGATAGTCGTCGGACAGGATACCGGCGGCCAGTTCCGCCTTGCGTTCCTGCAAGGCAAGAATCTTTTCCTCGATACTGCCGCTGACGATGAGCTTGTAGACGAACACCGGCTTGTCCTGGCCGAGGCGGTGGGCACGGTCGGTAGCCTGGTTTTCGACGGCCGGGTTCCACCACGGATCGTAGTGGATCACGGTGTCGGCCGCGGTCAGGTTGAGGCCGACGCCGCCAGCCTTCAGGCTGATCAGGAAAATCGGCACTTCGCCGTCCTGGAAACGGCGGATCGGCACTTCGCGGTCGACCGTGTCGCCGGTCAGCGTGACGTAGGCGATACCGGCCTTGTCGAGTTCGTGCTCGATGAGCGCCAGCATGCTGGTGAATTGCGAGAAAACCAGAACCTTGCGACCTTCGTCGACCAGTTCGGGCAACATCGCCATGAGCAGATCGAGCTTGGCCCGTTCCGGCACCTTGCGGGCCGCCGTGGCCTTGACCAGGCGCGGATCGCAGCAGACCTGACGGAGCTTGAGCAGGGCATCGAGGATGACGATCTGGCTGCGCGCGAAGCCGCGGTTGGCGATTTCGTCGCGGACCTTGGCATCCATTGCGGCGCGCACCGTTTCGTAGAGGTCGCGCTGGGCGCCTTCGAGTTCGACGCTGCGGATGATGATGGTTTTCGGCGGCAGTTCCTGGGCGACGTCTTCCTTCTTGCGGCGCAGGATGAAGGGGCGGATGCGGCGGGCGAGCAGGGTGCGGCGACGGAGGTCGCCCTGCTTCTCGATCGGCGTCCGCCAGTGGCGGGTGAACTGTTTGCTGGTGCCGAGGAAGCCGGGCAGCAGGAAGTCGAACTGACTCCACAATTCGCCGAGATGGTTTTCCAGTGGCGTACCGGTCAGGCACAGGCGATGCCGGGCATCGACCTTGCGCACCGCCTCGGCGCTCTGGCTCTGGGCGTTCTTGACCGTCTGCGCCTCGTCGAGAATGAGCAGGTGGTAGCTGTGCTGCATCAATTCCTCGGCGTCGCGCCAAAGCAGCGGATAGGTCGTCAGCACCACGTCGTGCTGCATGATTTGCGGGAACAGGACCTTGCGCTCGGGGCCATGCAGCGACAACACCTTGAGGTCGGGGGCGAAGCGCGCCGCCTCGTTCTTCCAGTTGAAGATCAGCGAGGTCGGCAGGATGATCAGGGCCGGCTTGTCGAGACGCCCGGCTTCCTTTTCCATGAGCAGGTGGGCCAGCGTCTGCGCCGTCTTGCCGAGGCCCATGTCGTCGGCCAGGATGCCGGACAGATTGTGCTCGCGCAGGAACTGCAGCCAGGCCAGGCCTTCCTTCTGGTAAGGGCGCAGGTCGAGCTTGAAACCGGCCGGCGGCTCGACATCGCCAATGCCCTGCGCCTTGAGCAGGCGCTCGGCCAGGGCCATGATGTCGCTCTGGCCGCGGAACTGCCAGCGGCTGATGTCGGAGAGTTCGGCCAGGCGTGGCGCATCGAAGCGCGACAGGCGCAGCGTGTTGCCGCCGGTAAAACCGTCGAACAGGTCGATCAGCGTCGCGGCCAGCGGCTTGAGGCGGCCGGCCGGGACGCGCAGGCGCTTGCCGCGGGGGGTGTAGAGATCGATGCCCTCGTCGTCGGGGACGCGTTCGAGTTCGGTCGCTTCGAGCCAGCGCGGGTCAGTGCGGAAAAGATTGGCCAGCAAGGGAGCGAGCGGCAGGCGCTCGCCTTCGACCATGACGCCCATGTCGAGGTTGAACCAGCCGTTATCAGCCTCGTAAAGCTCGGCCTCCCAACCATCGACTTCGATGACGTGGTGGCGGAAGTCCTCGGGGAACTCGATCTGCCAGCCAGCTTCCTTGAGGCGCAGGGTGCCGTCCTGCATGAAGGGTACCCAGCTGGCCTCTTCGGCCAGCCCGTAAATGCCCTCCGGCGGGCTACCGAAGGTGTGCAGGGTGTGCCCGGGAATCTTCTGCAGGCCACAGCCTTCAAGCGCCAGCAGCGACTTGGCTTCATCGTCCGGGCGGCGCTTCAGGCGGATGGTTTCGCCTTCCGGCAGGGTGATGAATTCGCTCTTTTCTTCCGGACGAACGTCGGCATCGCCGTAACGGAAAATGACCTTGGCGACATCGAAGGGGCCGCCGCCGAAGTTCTGCGGATAGCTGCGCCAGGCCCGTTGGCCGTGCGTATGCAGCGTTTCGAGTTGCAGGATGGGAATCAGCGGCGCATCGACCAAGCGCAGGCGAGCACCGGCATCGGAGCCAGGCAAGGGCAGGTCGGGTGCCAGTTCGGACAGCGCTTCGGCCACCAGCGCCGCTTCGTTGGCGGAGAGCGGCGGCAGCGAGAACAGACGGTTGATCACGTCCGGATTGCCGGTGACCTCGAGCGGCCCGGCTTCGCCCTCGGCCAGATCGATGTACCACGGCGGATCGACGGCGACGATCATCTCGGCCGACGGATCCGGCTTGAGGTGCGGCCGCTGGAAACCCATGCCGTCGACCTGCCAGCCGATGCTGGCCGGTCGGGTTGGCCCGGCGTTGAGCGGCAGACCGAGATCGTCCTCGGGGTACAGTCGGTGGCTGGCCGCCATGCGTTGCAGGATTTCGGCGCCATTCTTGGGGCCCAGGCCGAAGGCGCGCAGGCCGGTTTCATGGCCGCGGTCAGCCCAGATCAGGCGCAGGATGCCGAGGTCTTCTTCATTGACGAACTGCGGCGGGGTGACCAGTGCGCGGTCCACCTTCCACCATTCCTCGGCGCTCTCCGGATACTTGCCCTTGCGGATCTCGATGCCGAACTGGCGCTTGTCGGCCGTCCATTTCAGGATATAGAACAGCTGCTGGCGGGCGCTGGCCGGACGGGCCTTTTTCTTGGCGACGGCGACCGAGACGCGGCGCAGGTCTTCGAGCCAGGACAAGGCGCTGCCGCTGACGTGCTCCTTCGGATTGCGCTCTTCGATAGCCTTGAGCAACATGGCGGCAACGTGTTTGCAATGCTTGCCGGCCGAGCAGGTGCACCGGCTGATCACCGCCATCTCACCACTCTGGGCTTGGCTCAGGTAGGCCTGCGCGACGTAGGGCTCGCTTGACGAACCAGGCACCAGCGCACGCATCTGGCTGCCCTCGATGCTCAGGTCACGAACCAGGTCAACGTAAGGCCGGGCCTTGTTGATGTCGCGCGTGGCGAACCACTCGGCGATGTTCTCTTCTGTGAAGGTGGTGAGGTTGACTACGGCCATCGGCGGTCAGGCAACCAGCGCGCCGACAAGCAGCGCGAGGAGCAGGGCGATGATGGCCAGCCAGCGGTTTTGCTGCTGCTGGACGGCGATCAGGCGATCGAGTTGCGGTTGCAGGTCAGCCTTGGCCGGCTGGGCCAGCGCCTGATGGACAAGGCGCGGCAGTTGCGGAATGGTCCGGGCCAAATAGGGAGCTTCCTGCTTGAAGCTGCGAAGCAGCCCGCGCCAGCCAATCTGCTCGCTCATCCAGCGCTCGAGGAAAGGCTTGGCAGTGGTCCACAGATCGAGTTCCGGGTCGAGCTGACGACCGAGGCCTTCGATGTTGAGCAGGGTCTTTTGCAGCATGACCAGTTGCGGCTGGATTTCGACGTTGAAGCGGCGCGATGTCTGGAACAGGCGGAGTAGCACCTTGCCGAAGGAAATATCCTTGAGCGGGCGGTCAAATATTGGTTCGCAGACGGCGCGAATGGCGGCTTCGAACTCGTCGACCCGGGTGTCTTTGGGCGCCCAGCCGGATTCGATGTGAGCTTCGGCAACGCGCTTGTAGTCGCGGCGGAAGAAGGCGAGGAAATTCTGCGCCAGGTAATTCTTGTCGGAATCGGTCAGCGTTCCGACGATGCCGAAATCGAGCGCGATGTAGCGGCCGTCCGGGGCGACGAAGATGTTGCCGGGGTGCATGTCGGCATGAAAGAAGCCATCGCGGAAAACCTGGGTGAAGAAGATTTCGACGCCGGCCGCCGACAGCTTGGAGAGGTCGATGCCGTCGGCGCGTAGCTTGTCGATCTGCGAGATCGGCGTGCCCTTCATGCGCTCCATGACCATCACGGTCGACGTGCAGAAATCCCAGTAAATCTCGGGGACGATCAGCAGCTTCGAATCGGTGAAGTTGCGGCGCAGTTGCGAGGCATTGGCCGCTTCGCGCATGAGGTCGAGCTCGTCGCGCAGGTATTTGGCAAATTCGGCGACCACTTCCCGTGGCTTGAGGCGCTTGCCGTCGGCACACAGCTTTTCGAGCAGCATGGCCAGGTTGTCCATGAGCGCCAGATCGTGCTCGATGACCGAAAGCATGTTGGGGCGCAATACCTTGACGGCGACTTCATGGCCGCCATCTTCGGCGTGCAGCTTGGCAAAATGGACCTGCGCGATCGATGCGGAGGCGATTGGTGTCGGGTCGAATTCGGCGAAAACCTCACTGGCCGGTCGGCCATAGGCTTTTTCGATTTCGGCGAGGGCGAGGTCGGAGGCGAAAGGCGGGACCCGATCCTGAAGTTTGGCCAGTTCGTCGGCAATGTCCATCGGCATCAAGTCGCGTCGCGTAGACAGTACCTGACCGAACTTGACGAAAATCGGGCCGAGCGCTTCGAGGGCGAGGCGCAGGCGGACGGCGCGGGGCGTCGACAGGTCGCGCCAGAATTGCAGGGCGTTGGCAAGGCGCACCAGGCGGCCGCTCGGCTCGTGTTCGAGCACCATTTCGTCGAGGCCGAAACGGCTGGCGACTGAGGCGATCTTGAGCAAACGAAGGAGACGCATGTGGACTGTAAACGCCGGCCGGGCCGGGCAAAATCGCTAAACGAGCATGTTAACACGCCAACGGCGGTTGCGCCCCCGTGATTTGCGACTGTTTGAGTCAGCCGGGTTGCGCCAACAATCTTGCAATGAGGCGTGGGCAATGGGATAAACTCGATATTGAAACCTGCCAGTGTCATGCTCCGCCACCCTTAGCCATTCGAAGCGTTGATGAACGAACCGAAACATCCCTCCGTTATCGCTCGCGAGGCGCTCAGGCGACTCGCGAGCAGTCAATTGGCCCCGACGCCGGCCAATTACCAGGCTTGCTATAACGAAATCGCCAATCTTCCCAATGTCCCGGCATTTCCGGAGGCGCAACTGCGGGAGCTGCTGGGCGAGTTGCCGGTCCGCAACGAAGCGCAGAAAAAGCAGCTGGACAGGCTTTCTGCCGCGATTGCCAAGCGTAGCTGGCAGGGGGTCAAGGAGTCCTTGGCAGCCTTTGCGCAAGCTGGCGAGTCGCGCCTCCATGAGGTCGGTATGCATGCCCTGGCGCCAGCCCTGCCGGGTGAATTTGCCGGCAAGCTGGCGCGTTTCGTCGAGTGTGTGCTGCCGGCGCTTGGTGAAGAAGATTCACGAATTCTCAGCGTGGCCGGTGAGCTGCTCCTGTTGCTGCGGCAGCCGGCGGTTGATATCGGGCAGGTCCAGGCGCTCTTTGGCAGCCTGACGTACCAGGCTGTGTTCGCGGCCGAGGAGCAGGTCGAGATCAAGGGCTCCCTGCTCAAGTTGCTGCACCTGATTATTGAAAACATCGGCGAACTGAGTACGGACGACAGTTGGCTCAAGGGGCAGATCGACGGGCTGTTGGCCAGCGTGGCGCCGCCCTTGACCCTGCGCCATCTCGATGAAATGGAACGGCGCCTGCGTGATGTCATGGAGAAGCAGGGGCGTGCCAAATCGCGTTCGGTCGAAGCGCAAGCTGAAATGCGCCATATGCTTGCCGAGTTTATCGAGCGTTTGGGCGTAATGAACCAGTCGAGCACCGAGTTCGAGGGGCGGATCGAGGCCAGCGCCCGCCAGATCCAGCAGGTTTCCCGTATCGAGGATCTGAAGCCATTGCTCGACGACGTTATCGCGGCGACGCATGCGATGGCCGAGGAGACGGCAATCTCGCGCGAACAGTTGAAAGGTCTGCAGGAAAAGGTGGTGGTGACCGAGGCGGAGCTTATCCACCTGCATCAGGAACTGGATAGCGCCAGTGCCCTCGCCCGCCACGACCCGCTGACCGATGCCCTGAATCGCAAGGGGCTGGAGGAGGCGATGGATCGCGAAATTTCGAGTATGCGGCGCAAGGAAGCACCATTGTCGGTCAGCTTGCTCGACATCGATAATTTCAAGAAGCTCAACGACAGTCTCGGTCACGAGGCCGGCGATCGTGCCTTGGTTCATCTGGCCGATGTGGCGCGGCGCAGCATGCGGCCGAGCGATACGCTGGCCCGCTATGGTGGTGAAGAGTTCGTGGTCGTCATGCCGGATACGAAGCTTGAACAGGGCATCGAGGCCATGGCCCGCCTGCAGCGGGAACTGACCAAGGCGATCTACATGGCGGGGAATGAAAAGATCCTGATCACCTTCAGCGCCGGGGTTGCCCAACTGGCTGTCGACGAGTCCGCTACCGACGCCATCCGGCGCGCCGACCAGGCGATGTACCTGGCCAAACGCGCCGGCAAGAACCGCGTGATGGGCGGCTGAAGGATCGTTTGTCGATGGACTTGAGTCACGGCTTTCCGCCGGTTGCCGATCCGTCGGCGCGGGTGCTCGTTCTCGGCAGTCTTCCCGGCAAGGCCTCGCTCAATGCGCAGGAGTATTACGCCAACCGGCAAAACGCCTTCTGGCGCATCATGGGCGACCTGATCGGCGCCGGCCCCGACCTGCCTTATGCGCAGCGGCTGGAGAGCTTGCGCTCGGCCGGCATCGCGCTGTGGGACGTGATTGCCGCCGGCGAGCGGCCGAGCAGCCTGGATGCCGATATCGTCAAAGACTCGGTTCGTGTTAATGATTTTTTGGCATTTTTTGCTGTTCACCGTGGGATTCGTCGTGTTTTCTTCAATGGAGGGGCAGCCGAGGCGACTTTTCGCCGCTATGTCTTGCCCACCCTGCCGGGGGCGGATTTGCAGTTGATTCGCTTGCCATCGACCAGTCCCGCCCATGCCGCCAGCCGCTACGCAGACAAGCTCGCGGCATGGTCGGCGATTGTTGCGCCGGCCAAATAAGTAGGGATCGGCAGCGTATAATCGACGTTTTGCAAATTTTCGCCCCAAATCAATGCCCCTAGACGTCAAATCCCAGCTGACCGCCCTCCTGCAACAGGCGCTGGCCAGCGTTGCACCGACTGCAACCGATACCCCCATTCAACTTGAGCGGCCGCGCGATCCGACGCACGGTGACTTCGCGACCAACCTGGCCATGCAGTTGGCCAAGGCGCTGAAGAAAAACCCGCGTGAGATTGCCCAGCAGTTGGTCAACGAATTGCCGGTGTCGGCGCTGGTTACCAAGGCTGAGGTGGCTGGGGCCGGCTTCATCAATTTCACCCTTGATGCCGGCGCCAAGACGAGCGTCGTCAAGGCGGTGCTGGCCGAGGGCGAGAATTTCGGGCGGTCTACACTCGGTGGCTGGCAAAAGGTGCAGGTCGAGTTCGTTTCGGCCAATCCGACCGGCCCGCTGCACGTCGGCCATGGCCGCGGCGCGGCTTATGGCGCTTCGTTGTCCAACCTGCTGACCTTTGCCGGCTGGGATGTGACCCGCGAGTATTACGTCAATGACGCCGGTCGGCAGATGGACATCCTGGGCTTGTCGACCTGGCTGCGTTACCTCGAGCAGAACGGCGTCGATGTGCCCTTCCTGCCCAATGCCTATCAGGGCGACTATGTGCGCGATATGGCCAAGCAGATGAGCGCCGCGCACGGCACCAAATTTGTTCGCCCGGCAGCCGACGTGCTGGCCGGAACGCCCGGTTTGCCGGACGCCGAGCGGGCCGACGACGAGGCCAAGCGCCAGCGCGACCAGCACCTCGATGCCCTGATCGCCAACGCCAAGACCTTGCTCGGCGCCGACTGGCCTTATGTCCATCAGCACGCCTTGTCCGAGCAATTGGCCGACGGCCGCAACGATCTGGAGGAGTTCGGCGTTCATTTCGACGTCTGGTTCTCCGAGCAGGCATTGTTCGATACCGGTCTGGTTGCCCGCTGCGTGGATCTGCTCGAAAAGAACGGCCATCTGTACGTTCAGAATGGCGCCCGCTGGTTCAGGTCGACCACGTTTGGCGACGAGAAGGATCGTGTCGTCCAGCGCGAGAACGGCCTCTACACCTATTTCGCTTCGGACATCGCCTATCACCTCAACAAGTTCGAGCGCGGTTTCGACAAGGTCATCAACATCTGGGGCGCCGATCACCACGGTTACATTTCCCGCGTCAATGGCGCGATCACCGCCCTTGGTCTGGATGCCGGCAAGTTGCAAGTGGCGCTCGTCCAGTTCGCCGTGCTCTACCGCAATGGCCAGAAAGCATCGATGTCGACGCGTTCCGGCGAGTTCGTCACCCTGCGCGAATTGCGCAGTGAGGTCGGCAACGATGCTTGCCGTTTCTTCTACGCCCTGCGCAAGTCCGACCAGCACCTCGATTTCGACCTTGATCTGGCCAAGAGCCAGACCAACGAGAACCCGGTTTATTACATCCAGTACGCCCACGCCCGCATCTGTTCGGTGGTCAATCAGTGGGCCGGTGATCAGGCGACGCTGGAAGATGCCAACCTATCGTTGCTCAGCAATCCGCGCGAACTGGCGATTGCCAGCAAGCTGACCGAATTCCGTGACCTGATCGACAACGCTGCCCGCGAACTGGCGCCGCACCTGATTGCCTTCTACCTCAAGGATCTGGCCGGCGAGTTCCATGGCTGGTACAACGCCGAGCGCATGCTGGTTGACGATGCCGCCATGCGCGATGCCCGCGTCGCCCTGGCCGTCGCCGTTCGCCAGACGATACGCAATGGTCTGACCATTCTGGGCGTCAGCTGTCCGGAATCCATGTAAGGAATTGCCATGAGTCGCGATATGAAGCCCCGCAAGAGCCAGCCGGCGAAAAAGAAGGCGGCTGGCGGTACGCTGGTCGGCATGTTCATTGGTCTGGTCATCGGCATCGGCATGGCGGCGGGCGTCGTCTGGTACCTCAACAAGTCACCGCTGCCTTTTGTCGAGCGGGCGCAGCCGCCGGCCCGGGGCGATGCGGCCAATGGCAAGAACGGTCAGCCGAGCCAGCCGCTGGCGCTGCCCGGCAAGCCGGGCGATCCGATTCCGGAAAAACGCTTCCAGTTCTACGACATCCTGCCTGGCAAGGCCGATGCGGTGCCCGACAAGGTACCCAAGCCGGACGCCAAAAAGGAAGAGCCGAAGAAGGAGGACAAGAAGGAAGACTCCAAGGAGTCGAAAACACCGCTCTTCCTGCAGGCCGGTTCGTTCAGTACGGCGCAGGACGCTGACAACCAAAAGGCCAAGCTCGCGTTTATGGGTATAGAGGCCGTTGTCCAGCAGGTCATGATTCAGGACAAGACCTTCTATCGGGTCCGTGTCGGTCCGTACACCAAGATAGATGAATTGAACAAAGTCCGTGCCGAGCTTGCCAAATCAGGCGTTGAAGCCCAACTTGCCAAATAGGAGTTACGAATGAAGGATGCACGTCGCAGTTTCGTCGGTTCCGTTTTTGCCCTTTTTTTCGGGTTGACCGTAGCAATGCCGTCGTTTGCTCAGGGCCCGGCCTATACACCGATCAGCCCGGCCCAGCCGACTGAGGATGCGGCGAAAATCGAAGTCCTCGAGTTTTTCAGCTACGGCTGCCCGCATTGCGCCGATTTCAATCCGCTGCTGACGGCTTGGGCCGCCAAGCTGCCGGCCGACGTGGTCGTCAAGAAGGTGCCGATCACCTTCGGGCGCGCTGCCTGGGCCAATATCGCCAAGCTCTACTACGCGCTGGAAATCACCGGCGACCTGCATCGTCTTGAGGGCGAGGTCTTCCGGGCGATTCATGGCGAGCGCGTCAATCTGTTCGACGAAAGAACGCTGACCGAATGGGTCGTCAAGAAGGGTGTGGACGCCAAGAAATTCGGCGAAACCTTCAACTCCTTCGGTGTCATGAGCAAGGTCAAGCGTGCCGACCAGATGGCGCAGGCTTACAAGATCCAGGGTGTGCCGGCTTTGGCAGTCGATGGCAAGTTCCTGATCGGCGACATGGGCTTCAACGAGAAGCTGGCTGTTGCCGACAAGTTGATCGCTCAGGCGCGCAGCGAGAAATCCAAGGGCGCCGGCAAGAAATAATTGACGCTTAAAGTCTTCATCACAGGCGCCTCGTCGGGAATCGGCGAGGCGCTTGCCGTTTACTACGCCGCCCAGGGCGCCATTCTGGGCCTGGCGGCGCGGCGAAACGAATTTCTCGAGGCATTGAACCAGCGTCTGGGCGGTCAGCATGCCTGTTACGCGCTCGATGTCAGCGATGCGCCGGCCCTGCATGCCGCTGCTACCGATTTCATTGCCCGCTTCGGCGCGCCGGACATCATCATCGCCAACGCCGGAGTCTCAGCCGGAACGCTTACCGAATTCGAGGAAGACCTCGCGGCCTTTCGCCGGATCATGGACATCAACGTCTTTGGCATGGCGGCCACCTTCGCCCCGTTTATTCCCGCCATGAAGGCGGCGGCCGGCGAGAAACGCCTGGTCGGCATCGCCTCGGTCGCCGGCATTCGCGGTCTGCCCGGTGCCGAGGCCTATTCGGCCTCGAAAGCGGCGGCCATCGCCTACCTGGAAAGCCTGCGCCTCGAAATGCGACCCTACGGCATCAAGGTCGTCACCATTGCGCCGGGCTACATCGAAACGCCGATGACCGAAATCAATCCCTACAAAATGCCGTTCCTGCTGCCGGTCGATCAGGCGGCATCCCGTTTCGCCGCGGTGATCGCCCGTGGCACCAGCTATTCGGTCATTCCCTGGCCAATGGGTGTCGTCGCCAAAATCCTGCGCGTCCTGCCCAACTGGCTATACGATAGCCTGTTCACAAGCGCCCCGCGCAAGCCGCGCGGCTTGTTAAAATAGCCTGAACCTTGAAACCTCAGTTGACCGCTTACCCATCCCCGTCCAGCCGCATGAATACTGACCTCTGTGCCTTCGAATCAATTCACCCATGGGGTGACAGCGCTACGCGGCCGCTGGCACGCTTGGTCGGGCGCCCGGCTTTGTCGCTCCTCCTGGCAGGCATGAGCCTGCCGCGTCGTCGCTTCGCGCCGGCCATCCCGCCCAAACGCACCATCAGCCGCGTCCAACTGAGGTTTCAAGGTTGATGCTAGAACTCAAGATCAACGGCGAAGCCCGCCAGTTTTCCGAAGCGCTGACCGTGACCGGCTTGATCGAACAACTCGGCTACACCGGCAAGCGCATCGCCGTCGAACGCAACGGCGAAATCGTCCCCAAGAGCCAGCACGCCACGACGGCGCTGGTGTCGGGCGACCAACTTGAAATTGTCGTCGCCGTCGGCGGCGGCTAAGGAGACTGCTCCATGCATCAATTGACTATCGCCGGTAAGGCGTACCGTTCCCGTTTGCTGGTCGGCACCGGCAAGTACAAGGATTTCGCCGAAACCCGGGCGGCCATCGACGCCTCCGGTTCGGAGATCGTCACCGTGGCGATACGCCGCATGAACATCGGCCAGGACCCGAGCCAGCCCAATCTGCTCGACGCTCTGCCGCCCTCGCAATTCACCATCCTGCCCAATACCGCCGGCTGCTACACCGCCGACGACGCCGTGCGCACCCTGCGTCTGGCCCGCGAACTGCTCGACGGCCACCCGCTGTGCAAGCTCGAAGTCCTCGGCGACCCGACCAGTCTCTTCCCGAACATGCCGGAAACCCTAAAGGCCGCTGAAACCCTGGTCAAGGATGGCTTTCATGTCATGGTCTACTGCTCGGACGATCCCATTCAGGCCAAGATGCTCGAAGAAATCGGCTGCGTCGCGGTCATGCCGCTCGCTTCGCTGATCGGCTCCGGCATGGGCATCCTCAATCCGTGGAACCTGCGCCTGATCATCGACAACGCCAAGGTGCCGGTCATTGTCGATGCCGGTGTCGGTACGGCGTCTGACGCTGCTATCGCCATGGAACTCGGCTGCGACGGCGTGCTGATGAACACCGCCATTGCCCACGCCAAGAACCCCGTTCTCATGGCCAGCGCCATGAAGAAAGGCGTTGAAGCGGGCCGCGAGGCTTTTCTGGCCGGCCGTATGCCGCGCAAACTCTACTCGGCCGACCCGTCGTCGCCGACTTCCGGATTGATCGGCTCATGAGCGATACCCCCCTGATTCAACCGGCCGCCGTCGGCGAAGGCGTCTACGAAGAAGGCCGTGAGGGCTATGGCCACATCAAGAGCTACGTCCGCCGCGCCGGCCGCATGTCGTCGGCGCAGGAAAACTACTACGCCGAGATGATGCCGAAGATCGGCGTCGTCTATGTCCCGCAGCCCATCGACCTTGCTACGGTCTACGGTCGAAATGCCCCGAAAATCCTCGAAATCGGCACCGGCATGGGTGAAACCACGGCCAAGATTGCCGACGCCAACCGCGATAACGATTACCTCGGCGTCGAAGTGCATGTGCCGGGCGTTGGCGCGCTGTGCAAGCAGATCGCCGAGCGTGAGCTGAGCAACCTGCGCATCTGCCAGCATGACGCCGTCGAAGTCGTCCGCGACATGCTGCCCGAAGCTTCGCTCGACGGCGTGCACGTTTTCTTCCCCGATCCATGGCACAAGGCGCGCCACAACAAACGCCGGCTGATCCAGTCGCCCTTCGTCGCGCTGCTTGCCTCGCGCCTCAAGCCGGGCGGCTATTTCCACTGCGCCACCGACTGGGAAGAGTACGCCCACCAGATGCTGGAAGTGCTCTCGGCCGAACCGACTTTGGCCAACAGCGCCGACGGTTTTGCGCCGCGCCCCGAATACCGCCCGCTGACCAAATTCGAGAACCGCGGTATCCGCCTCGGTCATGGCGTTTGGGACGTGATTTTCCGCAAAAAATAGCTGGCAGATTAATGGTGCCTGAGTAGAATGAGAATCGGGATTTGTCAGAAAAAATGAGGAAATCATGAAAACAACGAAAATTGCTTCCGCTGGTTTGTTGCTTCCCTTCCTGGTAATTGCGCTGTCTTCTGCCCCGGCATCGGCCGCTGATCGTTCCGGCAAGGAAGTCGTCGATACGGTCTGTGCCGCCTGCCATACGACCGGCAAGGATGGCGCTCCCAAGATCGGCGATCAGGCAGCCTGGGCCGAACGCGCCGCCAAGGGCCTGGACAAGTTGACGCAGAATGCCATCAGTGGCGTTCGCAACATGCCGGCCCACGGCGGTCAGGCCGCGTTGTCCGATCTCGAGATGACCCGCGCCGTCGGTTACATGGTCAGCGGCGGCAAGGCCGCCGATGCGAAGAAGGCCGCCAAGGCCGCGAAGTCGCGTACTGGCGAACAGGTGGTCAAGGAACGCTGCCAGGAATGTCACACCAGTGGCAAACAGGGCGCGCCGAAACTGGGTGACATGAACGACTGGAAACCGCGTCTGCAAAATGGCGTCGATCCTTTGATCAAGTCCGCGATCAACGGCCACAACTCGATGCCGGCCCGTGGTGGTCTGGCCAATCTGAGCGATGTCGAAATGAAGGCCGCCGTCGAGTTCATGGTCAGCAAGACGGGCGGCGCTGCACCGGCCAAGTAATCTCCGGCGGCCTGTGGCCGCTCGAAATGGCGAAATGCCGGCATCCAGCGATGCCGGCATTTTTATTTTTGCCGAGCAAGATGGCCGCCTGTTCAGGGCTTTGGCGATGCGTGTCCGGGTGCTAGTCGTCGCCTCGTCATGCGCCGACGTTGGCGGGCTGTTAAACTCTCGCGCCTCAATGACAGCAAACCGGGAATGATTCATGTGGTTCCGTAATCTCCAGCTTTACCGCCTGCCGACGCCGTGGAATATCGACCTCGCCAAATTTGATGAACAACTGGCCCGCGGCCCGTTCGTGAAGTGCCCGAGCAACCAGCCGATGAGCCGGGGCTGGGTATCGCCGCGCCGCGATGGCGCGCTGGTCTATTCGCTCGGCCAGCAGTGGATGATTGCCCTGAGCGTCGAGCAGCGCCTGCTGCCGTCGTCGGTGGTCAATGACGAGGTCAAGGAACGCGCCGAACTGGTCGAAGCCCAGCAGGGTTACGCCCCGGGCCGCAAACAGCTCAAGGAACTGCGCGAGCGTGTCACGGAAGAACTCATGCCGCGCGCCTTCACTCGCCGCCGCACGACCTACGTCTGGCTTGATCCGCAAAACGGCTGGTTCTGCGTCGATGCCGGTAGCCCGGCCAAGGCCGAAGAGGTCATCGAGCATCTGCGTCATTGCCTCGACGACTTCCCGCTGACCATGCTCCATACCCAGGTTTCGCCACAAGCGGCGATGGCCGATTGGCTGGCTGGCGGCGACGCCCCGGCCGGCTTCACCATCGACCGCGATTGCGAACTGAAGGCGGCCGGCGAAGAAAAGGCGGCCGTACGTTACGTTCGTCATCCGCTCGATGGTGACGAGATCAGTGTCGAGATCAAGGCCCATCTGGCCAGCGGCAAGATGCCGACCAAGCTGGCCCTGACCTGGGATGACCGCATTTCCTTCGTCCTCGGCGAAAAGATGGAAATCAAGCGCCTCGCCTTCCTCGACCTGCTCAAGGAAGAAGCCGAGAAATCGGCCGAACACGCCGACGAGCAGTTCGACGCCGATTTCGCGCTGATGACCGGCGAACTGTCGCGTTTCCTGCCGCAACTGCTCGACGCGCTGGGCGGCGAGGTCGTCGAAGAAAAATGAAAGACATCGACGCCTGCCCCTGCGGCAGCGGCAGGCGTTATGCCGAATGCTGCGGTCAACTGCATTTTTCGGCCAAAAATGAAATGACGCCCGAGGCGCTCATGCGTTCGCGCTACAGCGCCTACGTACTCAAGCTGGCAGATTACCTGCTGGCCAGCTGGCATCCATCGACCCGCCCGGCCAGCATGGACCTGGCCGAAGACGACGGCACCAAATGGCTCGGGCTGGAGATCAAACGCTGCGCGCAGCAGGATGAAAATCACGCCACCGTCGAATTCGTCGCTCGCTACCGCATCGCCGGACGCGGCCATCGGCTGCACGAAATCAGCCGCTTCGTCCGCGAAGACGGCCGCTGGTTCTATGTCGATGGCGACATTGATCCAGGCACCATCACCGCTTGACCGGGCGCCCGCGCCCACCCTCTGAAGAAAACGAATACCCCATGATCATCCTCAAGAACGTCACCCTGCGCCGCAGCTCGAAAGTGCTGCTCGACAAGACCTCCGTCACCATCAATCCCGGTGAGAAGGTCGGCCTGGTCGGGCGTAACGGTGCTGGCAAATCGACGTTGTTCGCGCTGCTCAACGGCACGCTGCATGAGGATGGCGGCGATTATTCGATTCCCAAGCAATGGCAGATGGGCCAGGTGGCGCAGGACATGCCGGAAACCGAGCAATCGGCCACCGACTTCGTCATCGACGGTGACACCAGGCTGCTCGCCGCCCGCAACGAGGTGCACGACGCCGAAGCCAGCGACGACGGCATGCGCATGGCCGAAGCCTACATGGCGCTCAACGACGCCGGCGAGCACGATGCCGAAGCGCGCGCCCAGTCGCTCATTCTCGGTCTCGGTTTCAAGGTTTCCGAACTGCACAACCCGGTCAACAGCTTCTCCGGCGGCTGGCGCATGCGCCTGCAACTGGCCCGCGCCTTGATGTGCCCGTCCGACATCCTGCTCCTCGACGAACCGACCAACCACTTGGACTTGGATGCTCTCGTCTGGCTGGAGGCGTGGCTCAAGCGCTATCAGGGTACGCTGGTCATGATCAGCCACGACCGCGAATTCCTCGACGCCATCACCGGCGTCACGTTGCACATCGACAACGCCAAACTGGTCCGCTACGGCGGCAATTACAGCAAGTTCGAGGATATGCGTGCCGAGCAGATGCTGCTCCAGCAGGCAACGATGGCCAAGCAGGCCGAGAAGATTGCCCACCTTCAATCCTTCATCAACCGCTTCAAGGCCAAGGCCAGCAAGGCCAAGCAGGCCCAGAGCCGGGTCAAGGCGCTCGACCGCATGGAAAAGATCGCGCCGGTGCTGGCCGATGCCGAGTTCACCTTCGAGTTCCAGGAACCGCAGAACCTGCCCAACCCGATGCTCTCGATGATGGACGTCACCATCGGCTATCCGCCGGCCGAAGAGGCGCCGGCCGGCACGCCGCCAACGGTTATCGTGCGCGGCATCAACCGCTCGGTGATGGCCGGCCAGCGCATCGGCATCCTTGGCGCCAACGGCCAGGGCAAGTCCACGCTGGTCAAGACCATCGCTTGCGAATTGGCGGCGATCAGCGGCGACCTGACCGAGGGCAAGGGCCTCAACATCGGCTACTTCGCCCAGCAGGAACTCGACGTGCTGCGCCCGCAGGACACGCCGCTCGAACACATGGTCCGCCTGGCCAAGGAGGCGATTGCCAACGGCCGCAGCAACGTGCCGGGCCGTGAGCAGGAATTGCGCAATTTCCTCGGCACTTTCAATTTCGGCGGCGAAATGGTCAAGCAGGCCGTCGGCACCATGAGCGGCGGCGAAAAGGCCCGGCTGGTGCTATGCATGATCGTCTGGCAGCGCCCGAACCTGCTGCTGCTCGACGAACCGACCAACCACCTCGACCTCAACACCCGCGAAGCACTCGCCGTTGCCCTCAACGAGTTCGAAGGCACCGTCATGCTGGTCAGCCACGACCGCGCCTTGCTCCGTTCGGTCTGCGACGAATTCTGGCTAGTTTCCAAGGGCGGTGTCGCGCCGTTCGACGGCGATCTGGAGGACTACCAGCGCTACCTGCTCGACGAGGCCAAGCGGGTGCGCGAAGAGGCGTCGGCGGCGCAGAAGAAGCTGGCTGCCTAACAAGCAGCCTTTCGCAAATATTCACAATCGGTGTCATGCCGATGGATTAGGATGGCCTAACCTAATTCCTTGTGGAGAGAAAATCATGGGTCTTCTTGATTCGGTCGTTGGTGCATTGGCGGGTGGGCAATCCGGTGGCGAAAGCCCGCTGCTGAATATCGTCATGCAGCTGATCAACAACCCGCAGTCGGGCGGTCTGGGTGGGCTGGTCCAGTCCTTCCAGCAGGGGGGGCTGGGCAATATTGTCAATTCATGGGTTTCAACCGGCCAGAATCTGCCGATTTCGGCCGAACAGATTCAGGCTGTCCTTGGCGGTGGCAAGCTGCAGGACATTGCTGCGCAACTGGGTATGTCGGCGGAGCAAGCGTCGGGCGGTCTGGCCGATCTACTGCCACAAGTAGTCGACAAGCTGACCCCGAATGGCCAGGTTCCCGAAGGCGGCGATCTGCTGGCTCAAGGCCTGGATATGCTGAAAAAAGGCGGCTTGTTCAGCTAAAGAAAACGTTCGAGCAGGACGTTCAAAAAGCGCCGACCCTTCGCGGTCGGCGCAATCTTTTCCGGGCCGACGACGAGAAGTCCGTCGGCCTCGGCCGCCTTCAGTTCCGACTGGATACCGATCATCGGCTGGGCAGTGCGCGCTTCGTATAACGATGGATGAAAGCCGTCGGCCAGACGCAGCGCGTTCATCATGAATTCGAAAGGCAGGCTCTTGGCCTCAACCTGGGTGTCTTCCTGCACGGCATTGCCGCTGCGGATATTGTCGAGGTAAGCCTTCGGGTGTTTCCAGCGCATCTGGCGCAGGACGCGGTCGTGCAAAGTCAATTTCGAATGGGCCCCGGCGCCGATGCCGAGGTAGTCGCCGAAATACCAGTAATTGAGGTTGTGTTTGCACTGCTTGCCGCGCTGGGCGAAGGCCGAGGTTTCGTAATTGGCGTAGCCGGCAGCAGCCAGCCGGGCCTCGATGCTCTCTTGCATGTCGGCGCAGATGTCTCCTTCCGGTAGTTCGGGCGGGAAGGCGGCGAAGCGGGTGTTCGGCTCGAGGGTCAGTTGGTAACAGGAGAGATGCGAAGGCGAAAAGCTCAGCGCCGTTTCGACGTCAGCGAGCGCTTGCTCATGCGTTTGGCCGGGCAGACCGTACATCAGGTCGAGATTGAACGAGTCGAAATGCTCGCCGGCAAGTTGCGCGGCCCGCTTGGCTTCGGCGGCGCCGTGGATGCGGCCGAGGGCTTTCAGATGATCGTCGTTGAAGCTCTGGATGCCGAGCGACAGGCGATTGACGCCGGCCGCGCGGAAGCCGGCAAACTTCTCGGCCTCGACGGTGCCCGGATTGGCTTCGAGCGTGATCTCGGCGTCCGGCGCCAGCATGGCCAGCGCCCGGAAGGCGGCGATCAGTTCGTCGATGGCGGCCGGCGAGAGCAGGCTGGGCGTGCCGCCGCCGAAGAAAACGCTGACTACGGGCCTGCCCCAGATCAAAGGCAGGGTGGATTGCAGGTCGGCGATCAGCGCATCGACGTATTCGCGCTCAGGAATCATCCCGTTCGCCTCATGCGAGTTGAAATCGCAATACGGGCACTTCTGTACGCACCATGGCACATGGACGTAGAGCGCCAAGGGTGGGGAAACGCGGAATTCGAGCGGTGCTACGGTCGACCGGAAATTTTGGCTAAAAATGGGAATTGTGCGGGCCACGGTTTACAGCGTCGGCAGGCGGGCAATCAGTTTCTGCATGGCCTGGCCGCGATGCGATAGCTGGTTCTTGATTGCACCGTCGAGTTCGGCCGCCGTCTGGCAGTGCGTCGGCACGTAGAACAGCGGGTCGTAGCCGAAGCCGTCGGCGCCGCGCTGGGCTTCAAGAATGGTGCCGTGCCACTCGCCTTCGGCGATGATCGGCTGCGGATCGTTGGCTGAACGAACGAGGACAAGAACGCAGGCGAAATGGGCCCGGCGGTCGGTTTGTCCGGCGAGGTCGGCGAGCAGTTTTTCGTTGTTGCGCGCATCCGATTTCGGCTCGCCGGCATAGCGGGCCGAATAGACGCCGGGCGCGCCGCCGAGGGCGGCGACGCACAGGCCGGAGTCGTCAGCCAGCGCCGGTAAACCGGAGGCTTCAGCGGCATGGCGAGCCTTGGCCAGGGCGTTTTCAACAAAGGTGCAATGCGGCTCTTCGGCTTCCGGAATGCCCAACTGGCCTTGCGGAATGACTTCGAAGCCAAGCGGTGCCAGCAGCGAGTTGAGCTCCTTCATTTTTTTTGCGTTGTTCGAGGCGAGGACGAGCTTTTTCATGCCGTAACTCTCACTCAGCCAGGGCGCTTTGCTGGGCGGCGGTGAGCTGACGGATGCCCATGGTGGCGAGGTCGACGAGCATGCTCATCTGCTCGCGAGTGAATGGCTCGCCCTCCGCTGTGCCCTGGATTTCGACGATGCCGCCAGCGCCGGTCATCACGACGTTCATGTCGGTATCGCAGTCCGAATCTTCCGGATAATCGAGATCGAGAACCGGGGCGCCCTTGTAGATGCCGACCGAAATGGCGGCAACGTGGTCGCGCACCGGGTTGGCCGGCAGCTTGCCAGCCTTGACCAGTCCTTCGCAGGCTTCATAAAGCGCCACCCAGGCGCCGGTGATCGAGGCGCAGCGGGTGCCGCCGTCGGCCTGCAGGACGTCGCAGTCGAGCGTGATCTGGCGTTCGCCGAGGGCCTTGAGGTCGGTCACGGCGCGCAGGCTGCGGCCGATCAGGCGCTGGATTTCCTGCGTCCGACCGGTCTGCTTGCCCTTGGCCGCTTCGCGCGACGAGCGGGTGTGCGTGGCGCGCGGCAGCATGCCGTACTCGGCGGTGACCCAGCCCTGCCCCTTGCCGCGCAGAAACGGCGGCAGGTTTTCTTCGACGCTGGCCGTGCACAGCACGCGGGTGTCGCCCATTTCGATGAGCACCGAGCCTTCGGCATGGCGCGTGAAATTGCGGGTGATCTTGACGGTGCGGAGTTGATCCGGCTGGCGTTGGCTGGGGCGCATGGTGTTCCTCATTTTTTCGGGGTGTATTTGTCGATGGCGGAGCGGATTTCCTCGATCGCCAGCTCGATTTCGTCGTCGCTGAGGTCGCTCTTGTAGGCCGGGTTGCGGCCGAATTCGTCGAGGCGCGTGGTGACTTCGTCCTGGGTCATTGTCTGGGTCGAAATGGCGCTGCTCGCCGTTTCGACGTAGGCGTCCTCCCAGCGCACGGCGACGACGGACAGGTTGTCGCCGTGGGCGCCGCCCTTGAGTTCGGCCTGATTGAGCAGCATCGGCACGACTTGCAGCAGGTTGGAGCCCTTCAGCGCGACAGCCATCATCTCGCCGGACATTTCGCCCCACAGGCCATCCGTGGCAAGCAGGACGACGTCGCCATGAGCGAGCGGCGTCTTGCGCGAAAACTCGATTTCCGGCGGATGCGGGCTGCCCAGGCAGCTGTAGATCTTGTTGCGGTCCGGATGAAAGACGGCCTGCGCTTCGGTGATCATGCCTTCCTCGACGAGCAGGCGGATGCGCGAATGATCCTTGGTCTGGGTGATGACCTTGCCTTCGCGGATCAGATAGAGCCGCGAATCGCCGGCATGCGCCCAGTAGGCGACGTTGTCCTGGACGATGCAGGCGACGCAGGTGGTGCGCGGCGTGTCCTTGAGGCGATGGCGGGCGGTGTAGTCGAGAATGGCGTGGTGGGCGTTGGTCATGCCCTTTTGCAGAAAGCGGAAGGGGTCGCCGAGCACCGGGCGCGCTTCGCGCTGGAATGCATCGGCCAGCGTCTGAACCGCAATCTGGGCGGCGATTTCACCGTAGTGATGCCCACCCATACCATCGGCAACGACCATCAACAGGGCATCGCGCGAGTAGCAATAGGTCGTCCGGTCCTCGTTGTTGGCGCGGCCACCCTGACGGCTTTCCTGATAAATGGTGAATCTCATTGCATCGGCTTCCTGAGTTTATCGACGAAGCGGCCAATCCAGCTCGGTGACGGCTTCGGGCGGGGTGGGGTGACGGTCTCGACGAGCGCCTTTTGCAGGGCAAAAACGCTTTGCGGACGGTAAAGATGGTTGAGGTTGAGGCACCAGTCGATGATCTCAAGCAGGCGGTCCGAGAACTGGCCGTCCCAGCGCATCATGGCCGGCGCCAGGGTGTCCTTCTTCATGCGCGCATCGGCGGCTTGCGGTGCGCTGCCGGCCAGGCAGGCATACATCGAGGCGCCGACGCTGTAGATGTCGCTCCATGGCCCTAGATCCTTGCGCGAACCGTAGTGCTCGGGCGAGGCGAAGCCGGGGGTGTACATCGGCTTGAGGATGGGCTGATCGGTAATCAAGGTCTGGCGGGCGGCGCCGAAGTCGATGAGGACCGGCGTGTTGTCGCCACGCAAATAAATGTTCGACGGCTTGAGGTCGAGATGCAGCAGCTTGTTCGAATGCACTTCGCGCAGGCCGTTGAGCATGCGGGTGAACACCCCGCGCATGAAGCGCTCGGAAATGTGCCCCTGATGTTTCTGGATGAATTCCTGCAGCGTCCGGCCGTGTTCGTACTCCATGACCATATAAACCGTATCGTTGGCGCGAAAAAAGTTCAAAACGCGGATCACGTTGGGGTGCGACAGGCGGGCCAGGGCGCGGCCTTCCTCGAAGAAGCACTTCATGCCGTAGCGAAAGGCGCCCAGGTGTTCGGCCGTAATGACCGGGTTGATATCCCCGCGCGTGCGCAGGGCCAGGCTGTTGGGCAGGTATTCCTTGATCGCGACCTGTCGCCCGGCCTGATCAGTCGCCAAATAGACAATAGAAAAGCCGCCGAGCGAAAGCTGGCGGTCTATTGTGTACTCTTCTAGCAGGTGGCCGTTCGGTAACGGCTGATTGGCTTGTTGCGCCATGGAGCTCGCGGTTATGATGCAATTTCAGGCATTTTCGGGCGTGTTGTCCGGACTGTAAAGCAAGGGATTCCCGATAATGATTTGTAGTATGACCGGTTATGCCGTTAAAACACGTGATTTAGAGCACGGAACGCTGCAACTCGAGCTAAAAAGCGTCAATTCACGCTATCTCGATTTTCATTTCCGCGTTGCCGAAGACCTCCGCGCGCTGGAAATTCCGCTGCGCGAATTGCTCGCCGCCCGCATCAATCGCGGCAAGGTTGAGTGCCGTCTCTCCTTCAATGCGGCGGCCGCCAAGGCCGACCAGCTCAAAATTAACGGTGAGCTGCTGGCCACGCTGAAGTCGCTCAACGAGCGTGTGCGCGGCGAAATGCCCGAGGCGACGCCGCTGTCGGTCAACGAAACCCTGCGCTGGCCCGGCATGTTCGGCGAACAAAACGTCGACTTCGCTGAGCTGAGTCCTGAAGTTATGGCCCTGGCGCGCGACGCGCTGGTCGATTTCACGGCAACCCGCGGCCGCGAAGGTGACAAGCTGGCCGAAACGATCATCGACCGCGTCAATGCCATGCGCGACATCGTTCGCCGCGTCGCCCCGCGCATTCCCGAAGCGCAGGCCATCTACACCGAAAAGCTGCGCCAGCGCCTGACCGAAGCGCTCGGCGGCGCCAGCGACGACCGCGTCCTGCAGGAAGTGGCCGTCTTCGCGACGCGTATCGATGTGGCCGAAGAGCTGGCACGTTTGACCACCCATCTCGATGAAGTCGAGCGTGTGCTCAAGCAGGGCGGCGCCTGCGGAAAACGCCTCGATTTCCTCATGCAGGAACTCAACCGCGAAGCCAATACGCTGGGCTCGAAGTCGGCGATTACCGAGGTTTCGCAGGCATCGATGGAACTCAAGCTGCTTATCGAGCAAATGCGCGAGCAGATTCAGAACCTGGAATAAATCGGGAGTAGCGGATTGACCTGCGGACGGCGCAGGCCAATTTCAATTTTGGCCGTTTTTTCCAGTTGACCGTAGCAAGTTGGTAATCCCGCAGCGGCGGGCGTTTTTCTGAGGTGTCCCATGGCCGGAAATCTTTATGTAGTGGCTGCACCGTCCGGTGCCGGCAAGACGACGCTGGTTCGCCTGCTGCTCGAGCAGGAGAAAACCGTCCAGCTCTCCATTTCCTACACGACGCGGGCGCCGCGCCCGGGTGAGGAAAACGGGCGCGAATATCATTTCGTCGACGCCACCGAATTCCAGGCGATGATCGCCCGCCAGGAATTCCTCGAGTGGGCCGAAGTGCACGGCAATTTCTACGGCACCTCGAAGAAATGGATCGCCGACGAATTGGCGGCTGATCGGGATGTCCTGCTCGAGATCGACTGGCAGGGCGCGCAGCAGGTGCGGGCCTTGTTCCCGCAGGCGATCGGTGTCTTCATTCTGCCGCCGTCGATGGAAGAATTGACCCGCCGCCTGACCGGCCGCGGCACCGACAGTGCTGACGTCATTTCCCGCCGTTTGGCCGCTGCGCAGGCCGAAATGCGCCATGTCGGGGAATTCGACTATGTTATTATTAACGACCAGTTGGCTCAGGCTCTGGATGATTTGCGTGCGGTTGTACGCGCCTCCCGCCTGAGTTTTGGGGCTCAGCGTGCCCGACACGCCGCCCTGTTTCAAAGAATGATCTGATTTTTGAGGTTCCCATGGCTCGCGTTACCGTTGATGACTGTCTGAAAAGAATTCCCAATCGCTTCATGATGACCCTGGCAGCCGCCCATCGCGCCCGTCAGCTGGCCAATGGCGCGACCCCGCTGGTCGACGGCGAAAAACACAAGCCGACCGTTGTCGCGCTCAAGGAAATGGGCGCCGGCAAGATCGGTCTGGAAGTGCTTAACCGCGGCCAGTCCTGAAAGCAGGGGCGGTGAAGACTGATGGGTTCCGTGCCGTCGCCTCTGCCGCCTTTTGATGAGGAACCCGCCTACCGGGTTTTCCTCGATAGTCTCGATTACCTTTCCCCGGCTGAACTAGAGAAAATCAAGGCGGCGTACGCTTACGCAGCCAAGGCGCACGCCAGTCAGCGGCGCATGTCGGGCGAGGCCTACATCACGCATCCGCTGGCTGTCGCCGGCGCCGTCGTCGAGTGGCGCATGGATGTCGACGCGATTGCCGCGGCGCTGCTCCACGATGTGCTCGAAGATACGGGGACCACCAAGCACGAGCTTGCCGAGAAATTCGGCAAGGAAGTCGCCGAGCTGGTCGATGGCCTGTCCAAGCTCGACAAGATGGAATTTGCCTCCTACCAGGAGGCGCAGGCCGAGAATTTCCGCAAGATGCTGATGGCCATGGCGCGCGATTTGCGCGTCGTGCTCATCAAGCTCGCCGACCGCCAGCACAATCTGGCGACGATGTCGGCCATGCGCGCCGACAAGCGTGCCCGCATCGCCCGCGAAACGCTGGAAATCTACGCCCCGATCGCCTTGCGGCTCGGCCTCAACAAACTTTACCGCGAGTTGCAGGACACCTCGTTCCGGCTCATCCACCCGCATCGCGCCGAGGTGCTGACCAAGGCGCTGACTACGGCGCATGGCAATCGCAAGGAACTGCTGACCCGGATTCTCGACGGCATCAACGACAAGCTGGCGCATGCCGGCCTCAAGGCCGAGGTGTTCGGTCGCGAGAAGAGCCTGTACTCGATTTTCCGCAAGATGAAGGACAAGCACCTGTCGTTTTCGCAGGTGCTCGACATCTACGGCTTCCGCGTCGTTGTCGACAACGTGCCGACCTGCTATCTGGCGCTCGGCGCGCTGCACAGCCTGTTCAAGCCGGTGCCTGGCAAGTTCAAGGACTACATCGCGATTCCCAAGGCCAATGGCTATCAGTCGCTGCACACAACGCTCATCGGGCCCTATGGCACGCCGGTCGAAGTGCAAATCCGCACGCGCGAAATGCACAACGTCGCGCAGGAAGGCGTCGCGGCGCACTGGCTGTACAAGGACATGGACGAGTCCAGTGCCGATCTGCAGATCAAGACGCACAAGTGGCTGCAGTCGCTGCTCGAGATGCAGACCAGCGATTCGGCCGAGTTCTTCGAAAACGTCAAGATCGATCTCTTCCCGGACGAAGTCTACGTCTTCACACCCAAGGGCAAGATCATGGCCATGCCACGCGGCGCGACGGTGGTCGACTTCGCCTACGCAGTGCACACCGACGTCGGCCACCACTGCTCGGCGGCTCGCGTCAATCACGAGCTGGCACCGCTGCGCACCGATCTGCGCAATGGCGACCTGGTCGAGATCATCACCTCGCCGCAGGCCAGCCCCAACCCGGTGTGGCTGACCTATGTGAAGACGGGCCGGGCACGCAGCAAGATCCGCCATTTCCTGCGCACCATGCAGAACGAGGAATCGGCCCGCCTCGGCGAGCGCCTGCTGCGCCAGGAGCTGCTGTCGCTCGGTGTCGTGCCGATTTCGATCCCGACGGCGGCCTGGGATCAGATGGTCAAGGCTGGTGGCCAGAAGAATATCGAAGAGGTCTATACCGAAATCGGCCTCGGCAAGCGTCTGCCTTCGGTCGTTGCCCGCCGCCTGCTGGCCCGCGAAGACATGACCAACGAGGTGCCGAGCGGCATGGCGCTGGCCATCCACGGCACCGAAGGCATGGCCATCCAGCTGGCGCGCTGCTGCCAGCCGATTCCCGGTGATCCGATCATCGGCTCGATCCGCAAGGGCAGCGGCCTGATCATTCACACGCATGATTGCCAGGCCATCCGCAAGTCGCGGTCGACCGAGCCGCAGAAATGGATCGATGTCGAATGGGAGCCGGAAGAAGGCAAGCTGTTCGAAATCCGCATCAACGTCGAGGTCAAGAATGCGCGCGGTGTGCTGGCCCAGGTGGCGTCGGCCATTGCCGAGGCTGGGTCGAATATCGAGCATGTTTCGATGGACGCCGACCCGGAACGCCTGTTTACCTCGCTGCGTTTCACCATTCAGGTCGCCCATCGCAACCATCTGGCGGCGGTCATGCGCGGCATGCGACACATCCCGGAAGTCACCCGTATTACCCGTGAAAGGGGAGGCGACACTTGAGGGTCCTCGTGCTGGGGGCGGGCGTTGTCGGTACAACGAGCGCGTGGTATCTCGCCCGTGCCGGGCATCAGGTGACGGTCATCGACCGTCAGCCGGCGGCCGCAGATGAAACAAGCTTTGCCAATGGCGGGCAGATTTCGGTTTCTCACGCCGAGCCGTGGGCCAATCCGCATGTTCTGACCCATCTGGTGAAATGGCTGGGCCGCGAAGATGCGCCCTTGCTCTGGCGCTGGCGGGCCGATCCGGCGCAACTGGAATGGGGTCTGCGCTTCCTCGGCGAATGCCTGCCCGGGCGGACCCGGCGCAACATTGCGGCGATTGTCGCGATGGCGTTGTACAGCCGTAGCCGCCTGCAGGCGCTGCGCCAGGAATTGGCGCTGGAGTACGACCACCTCGAGCGCGGCATTCTGCACATTTATACCGATCGTCAGGAGTTTTCGGCGGCGGTCGAGGCGGCGCAGTTGATGCGCCAGTTCGGGCTCGATCGTCTCACGGTCGACGCCGAAAAATGCCTGGAAATAGAACCGGCGCTGGCCGGCGCCAAGGCGCTGCTGGTCGGCGGCGACTATACGCGCTCCGACGAAACCGGCGACGCCAAGAAATTTACCTGTGCCCTGGCCGAGCGGGCGACGGCGCTTGGCGTCGATTTTCGCTTCGGCACGGCTATCGAACGCATTGCTGCCGGCGGCAGCCAGATCGCCGGCGTTGTCGCCCAGGGCAAGAACGGCGCTGAGTTGCTGACGGCGGACGCCTACGTTGTCGCGTTGAGCAGCTACTCGCCACAATTGCTCAAGCCGCTCGGCATCCGCCTGCCGATCTATCCGGCCAAGGGTTATTCGGCGACGCTGACGCTGGCTGAAGATAGCGTGGCGCCGATGGTTAGCGTCACCGACGACGAGTGCAAGCTGGTCTTTTCCCGCCTCGGCAACCGCCTGCGCATCGCCGGTACGGCCGAATTCAACGGCTACAACCTCGATCTCAATCCGGTCCGTTGCCAGGCGCTGATCACGCGCACCCGCCAGCTTTTCCCCGAACTCAAAACGCTCGGCGAGCCCGAGTTCTGGTGCGGCCTGCGCCCGGCGACGCCGTCGAACGTGCCGATCATCGGCCAGACGCGTTATGGCAACCTGTGGCTCAACACCGGCCACGGCACGCTGGGCTGGACGATGGCCTGCGGCTCGGCGGCCGCTCTGGCCGACCTGATGAGCGGCGCCCAGCCCGAACCGGATTTCCCCTTTCTGAAATGCTGATCGACACCCACTGCCATCTCGATGCGGCTGAATTCGATGCTGATCGGGACGCGGTGTATGCCGCCGCGACGGCGGCGGGGGTGGGGCGGATCGTGGTGCCGGGTGTCACGGTCAACCGGAAATTTCGGCCAAAATCGAAAATTGCCGACTACCCTGGCTGCCTTGAGGCTTACGGTATCCATCCGCTTTACGTCGACCAGTCCAGCCCGGAAGACCTGTCCCGGCTGCGCGACTGGCTCCAGCAGGCGCCGCCGGTTGCCGTCGGCGAGATCGGGCTGGATTTCTACGTAAGCGGCCTCGACATCGAGCGTCAGACCCACTTTTTCATCGAACAACTGAAGCTGGCTCGCGAGTTTGATTTGCCGGTACTGCTCCACGTCCGCCGGGCCATCGACCCGGTGCTCAAACAGTTGCGCCGGATCGGCGTGCGCGGCGGCATCGCCCATGCCTTCAACGGCAGTCGGCAGCAGGCCGATGAATTCATCAAACTCGGCTTCGCGCTCGGCTTCGGCGGGGCGATGACTTTCAGCGGCTCGACGCGCATCCGCGAACTGGCCCGCACGCTGCCGCTCGAATCGATTGTCCTCGAAACTGATGCGCCCGACATTCCGCCGGCCTGGCTCAACGGCGGCCGCAACGCGCCGGCCGAGTTGCCGCGCATCGCCGAGGTGCTGGCCGAATTGCGCGGAATCTCGCTGCCTGCGCTGGTGGCGCAGACGGCTGCCAATGCACGGGCCGTGCTGCCGGCCCTGCAAGCGGATATCTAGGCCGGCCGGCGCCGATTACTCGGCGACGACCAGGGGGCGGATCTCCGCATTGGCCTCGATCCTGGTGAGCCGGCCAGCGTCATCGAAAATTGCTTTGAATTCGCCCCGGCTACTCAGCCAGAAACGCCAGGTCTTGCTTTCCAGATCGGGATTCTCGTCGCTGACCGGGTAACCGACCGCCATGATGACCTGCTCGCGGGTCATGCCCTTGGTCAGGCGGGCGGTGCCAATGGCTTCCTGAATATTCCGGGGATAGGTGTTGAGTCTCTCGAGCGGATCCTGGACAACGACGTAACGCCGGGCAAACGTTTCGAGCGAAATGCTGCGGCTGTAATCGTTGCCGATGTCCTGCTTGCGTCCATTGATCACGACATGGACACGGTTCTTGCCGTAACCGTTCATGGTCAAAGGCGTTCCGGCAGGAATCATCGTCTTGCCTTGACCAACATAGTTGATGTCACTGATCCACGCGCCATCGGTGCGCATGTTGCAGCACAGGAAACCGGCCGTCTGGGCGGCGGCGCTTGCCGACGCGAGTGCGGCAAGGCAGAGCATCATGAAGCGTTTCAAGGTGTGTTTCCTCAAGGTCTGCAGTTGGGGGGGGCGAGCGCAATCCTAGCATTCTCCGGGGCCGCCATTGAAGCTGGGGCCGGGTGCCGTCGCGTCGCAAATGAATGGTCCGGCTGCCTTGGCTGGTGCGGCATTTGATCGCCGTCAACATTCCACCAAGAAGTTTAGGGGTATTTCCCCGATTTGATCTGCGCTAAAGAAGCGTCGTCTTATGGGCGTAGATTGCCCGAGCTGACACTTAACCGATGGGGCGTGGCATGGACATGAAAGTTTCCTCCGGCATCAATATTTCCAGCGTCATTCTCGGCGTTTTGCCCGCCGACACGGCGATGCTCAGCAAGAGCCTGCGCGAACTCGAGGGGGTCGAGGTCCATGCGGTTGGCGAAGATGGCCGGATGATCGTGACGATCGAATCCGGCGACGAAGACAACACCAGCAATATCTTTGAGGCGATACGCCAGATGCCGGGAGTGATCTCGGCCTCGCTGGTTTATCACCAGTACGAATCCGATCCAGATGAGGAGGCCTGAGATGATCGAAGTGAAACTTACCCGGCGTGATTTCATCAAGAGCAACGCAGTCGCGGCGGCCGCTACCGTCGCCGGCATCAGCGTGCCGAACGCCGTCATGGCGCAGCAGGCGGGCAAGGGCGATGGCGTGCGCTGGGACAAGGGCGTCTGCCGCTACTGCGGAACCGGTTGCGGCGTGCTGGTCGGCGTCAAGGAAGGGCGCATCGTGGCCACCCAGGGCGACCCGGATGCCCCGGTCAATCGCGGCCTGAACTGCATCAAGGGCTATTTCCTCTCGAAGATTCAATACGGTAAAGACCGCCTCATGTCGCCGATGCTGCGCATGAAGGACGGCAAGTACGACAAGAACGGCGACTTCAAGCCGATCACCTGGACGCAGGCTTTCGACATCATGGAGGAGAAGTGCAAGGCCGCGCTCAAGGAAGGCGGACCGCGCAATATCGCCATGTTCGGCTCCGGCCAGTGGACGGTGTGGGAAGGCTACGCCGCCGCCAAGCTCATGAAGGCCGGCTTCCGTACCAACAACCTCGATCCCAATGCCCGCCACTGCATGGCCTCGGCCGTTGCCGGCTTCATGCGCACCTTCGGCATCGACGAGCCGATGGGTTGCTATGACGACGCCGAGCACGCCGACGTTTTCGCGCTGTGGGGGTCGAACATGGCCGAGATGCACCCGATCCTGTGGTCGCGCATCACCGACCGCCGACTCAGCGCCAAGCACGTCAAGGTGCATGTGTTGTCCACCTTCAACCATCGCTCCTGCGAGCTGGCCGACAACACGCTGATCTTCAAGCCGCAGTCCGATCTGGCCATCCTCAACTACATCTGCAACCACATCATCCAGACCGGTGCGGTGAACAAGGAATTCGTCGCCAAACACGTCAAGTTCGCCAAGGGCGTGACTGACATCGGCTATGGCCTGCGCCCGAACCACCCGCTCGAAAAGGTGGCCATGAACAACGGCTACCCGGGCGAAGAAGGCAAGCCGAAGGGCAACCCGAACAACTCGACGCCGATGACTTTCGACGAGTTCGCCGCCTTCGTCTCCGAATACACGCTGGACAAGGCGCACGAGATTTCTGGCGTGCCGAAAGAGAATCTCGAAGCGCTGGCCAAGGCCTACGCTGACCCGAAGGTCAAGGTTGTTTCCTACTGGACCATGGGCTTCAACCAGCACACCCGCGGCACCTGGGTGAACAACATGATCTACAACGTGCACCTCTTGGTCGGCAAGATTTCCGAGCCGGGCAACGGGCCGTTCTCACTGACCGGCCAGCCGTCCGCCTGCGGAACGGCGCGCGAAGTGGGCACCTTCGCCCATCGCCTGCCGGCCGACATGGTGGTCATGAATCCCAAGCACCGCGAGCTGTCGGAAAAGCTCTGGAAGCTGCCGGCCGGGACCATTCCCGAGTGGATCGGCCTGCATGCCGTGGCCCAGAGCCGCGCCCTGAAGGACGGCAAGCTCGGCTTCTACTGGACGTCGACGACCAACAACATGCAGGCCGGGCCGAACGTCAATGACGAAATCTATCCGGGTTGGCGCAATCCCAAGGCTTTCGTCGTCGTCTCCGATGTCTACCCGACCGTCTCGGCCATGGCCTCCGACCTCATCCTGCCTTGCGCCATGTGGATGGAAAAGGAAGGTATGTACGGCAACGCCGAGCGGCGTGGCCAGATGTGGCGCCAGCAGGTCAAGGCGCCGGGCGAGGGCAAGTCCGACCTGTGGCAGTACCTCGAGTTTTCCAAGCGCTTCAAGATCGAAGAAGTCTGGCCGGCCGAGTTGCTCGACAAGAACCCGGAGTACAAGGGCAAGACCATGTACGACGTGCTATTCGCCAACGGCCAGGTCAACAAGTTCGGGCTGGACGAAGTCGCCAAGGTTAACGCCCACGGCATCAAGGACTACATGAACGACGAGTCCAAGGCCTTCGGCTTCTACGTGCAGAAAGGCCTGTTCGAGGAATACGCCTCGTTCGGTCGTGGCAAGGCGCACGATCTGGCCAACTTCGACGTCTACCACAAGGCGCGCGGCCTGCGCTGGCCGGTGGTCGATGGCAAGGAAACACTGTGGCGCTTCCGCGAGGGTTACGACACCTATGTGCCGAAGGGCGAGGGCGTGCGTTTCTACGGTTACCCGGACGGCAAGGCCATTGCCTTCGCGCTGCCCTATCAGCCGGCGGCCGAAATGCCCGATGCCGAATACGACCTGTGGCTATGCACCGGCCGCGTGCTCGAACACTGGCACACCGGCTCGATGACCCGGCGCGTGCCGGAGCTCTACAAGGCGATGCCCGATGCCGTGATCTACATGCACCCGGAAGATGCCAAGAAGCGTAGTCTGGCCCGTAACGACGTGGTCAAGGTGGCGACCCGGCGTGGCGAAATCCAGTTGCGGGTCGAAACGCGCGGCCGCAACAAACCGCCGCTCGGGCTGGTTTTCGTGCCCTTCTTCGACGAACATCGTCTGGTGAACAAGCTGACGCTGGATGCAACCTGTCCGATTTCGAAAGAGACTGATTACAAGAAGTGCGCGTGCAAGGTGGTCAAGGCCTGAGGGACTGACCGGAAGAGCAATCAGGGAGTGCCGAACGGGTGGGAGCGGGGCCCACCCGTGCCGGCTGAACTGAACAAGTGATGAAAGCGATGACAGAAAAGACCCCAAAAAGCGCGGCAGCCCGCCGCCAGTTCATTTTCGACTCGGCCAAGATGGTGTGTGGCGTGGGCATGCTCGGCCTCGGGCTTGGTTTGTACGCCAAGCAATCGAAGGCCTTGCCGGCGCTTGCCCTGCGCCCGCCCGGCGCCCTGCCGGAAGATGATTTCCTCGGCGCCTGCATCCGTTGCGGCATGTGCGTGCGCGACTGCCCGTACAACACGCTCGAACTGGCCAAGCCGGAAACACCGGTGGCGACTGGGACGCCGTTTTTCAATGCACGCAACATCCCGTGCGAGATGTGCGACGACATTCCGTGCATCAAGGCCTGCCCGACCGGCGCGCTGGATCACAGCCTGACCGACATCAACAAGGCGAAGATGGGCGTCGCAGTACTGATCGACCACGAAACCTGCCTCAATTTCCTCGGCCTGCGCTGCGACGTCTGTTATCGCGTCTGCCCGGTCATCGACAAGGCGATCACGCTCGACATGGTGCCCAACACGCGCACCGGTCGTCACGCCATGTTCCTGCCGACGGTGCATTCCGAGCACTGCACCGGTTGCGGCAAGTGCGAGAAATCCTGTGTCCTCGAAGAGGCGGCGATTCGCGTCCTGCCGCCCAAGCTGGCCAAGGGCGAGCTCGGCAAGCACTACCGTATCGGCTGGGACGAAAAATCGAAGGCCGGCCAGTCGCTGATCGACGAATCGAAAATGATGGACCTGCCCGACCGCCTGCCGGAGGGCGCCGTTCTGCCCGGTCACTACGATCCGGCCAGCGGTCACACCGAGTCCTTGCGCGGCATGCCCGGCAGCGAAGCGGGCGCCATCCCGAGCTTGCCACCCGGACTGGGGGGCAAGCCATGAGCGCCGTCCAGGGTAAACGTACCGGGGCCGAAGCGGTGGCCGAAAAAGGCTGGCTGCGGGCCCACAAATGGCTGATTCTGCGCCGCATTTCGCAGTTTTCCATTCTCGCCTTGTTCCTGGCTGGGCCGTGGTTTGGCCAGTGGATCGTCAAGGGCAATCTGGCTTACAGCTACACGCTGGGCTTCCTGCCGCTGACCGATCCCTACGTTGCCCTGCAATCGATGGTCACCGGGCATTTGCCGGAAACCCTCGGTCTGGTCGGCCTGGCCATCGTGCTGGTGTTTTATCTGCTGGTTGGCGGGCGGGTTTATTGCAGCTGGGTCTGTCCGGTCAATATCGTTACCGATGCGGCCGGCTGGTTGCGTGGCCGTCTTGGCATCAAGGGCAGCTCGCAATTGAGCCGCAGTACGCGCTACTGGATACTCGGCATGACCCTCGTCGGCTCGGCGCTGACCGGCGTTGTGCTCTGGGAGCTGATCAATCCGGTTTCCATGCTGCATCGAGGCCTGATTTTCGGCATGGGAATGGCGTGGACCGTGGTCCTTGTCGTTTTCCTGTTCGATCTGTTCGTGACCAGTCGCGGCTGGTGTGGCCGGCTTTGCCCGGTCGGCGCCTTTTACAGCCTGATCGGCCGGTGGAGTCCGGTCCGGGTTTCGGCGCCGGCGCGGGCCGCCTGCAACGACTGCATGGACTGTTTCGAAGTCTGCCCCGAACCGCAGGTCATCCGGCCGGCGCTGAAGGGTGAAGGCAAGGGCGTCGGCCCGGTCATTCTGAGTCCGAACTGCACCAATTGCGGTCGTTGCATTGATGTCTGCTCGAAGGAGGTCTTTACCTTCGGGGTACGGTTCAATAACCCGGTTTCCACTGCCCAGCCTGCGGTGACGCAGTCGGAAGCCCGCTGATTATCGAGTTCAAGAGGAGGAGCGCCCATCATGAAAACAACGCTGAAGACGAGATTTGCCATTCTGGCAGCCGCTGCTTGCTGGGCGCTTTCCGGTCCGCTCGCGCTGGCCCAGGACTCACCCAAGCCGATGCGGGGGGCGGACGTGAGTGCTGCCGATCAGGCGCCGGAAGCCAAGAAATACCTGGGCGGCAAACCGGGCGGCCAGGAAAAAGTGGCGCGCACCTACCGCGACCAGCCACCGGTCATTCCGCACGCCGTCGAGAATTTCGACGAAATCACCCTCGAAGAAAACCAGTGCCTGACCTGCCACAGCGCCGATACCTACAAGAAGAAAAAAGCGCCGAAGATCGGCGACAGCCATTTCCGTGATCGTGACGGCAAGGTCCTGCCGACCACCTCGTCGCTGCGCCACAACTGCACGCAATGCCACGTACCGCAGGTCGATGCGCCGCCGCTCGTCGAAAACGATTTCAAGGGCGATCTGGCTGAAGGGAAAACCGCCAAGGGCAAGAAAAAGAACTGAAGCAGCAATCAATAGCGAAAAAGGGAGCCGAGGCTCCCTTTTTTGCTGTCTGGCCGGTCTTTTCAGTTTCGTCGCTGATTGCTACGGTCAACCCGAAAAAGCGGCCAAAAATGAAATGTGCTATGCCGTCTTTCAGGCCTCAGCCAGCACGCCGCGCATTTTCTGCAGGGCCTTGACTTCGATCTGGCGAATCCGCTCGGCCGAAACATCGAACTCGGCGGCCAGGTCGTGCAGCGTGGCGGCTTCGCCTTCCGGCAGCCAGCGGGCTTCAACGATGCGGCGACTGCGCGGGTCGAGCGCGGCCAGCGCTTCGTGCAGACCTTCGTCGTGCAGGCGGGCGACGGCCTTGTTTTCGAGAACGCGGGTCGGTTCGTAGCGCGAGTCGGCCAGGTAATCGATCGGCGCAAAGGCCTCGTCGCCGTCGTCAGGATTGCCTTCGAGCGCGATGTCGCGGCCCGAGAGGCGGGTTTCCATCTCGACGACTTCGTCCTGCTTAACGCCCAGACGCGCTGCGACTTCAGCTGCTTGCGTGCCGTTCAGTGTATCGACGCCTTCGTAATCGCTCTTCAGGCTGCGCAGGTTGAAGAACAGCTTGCGCTGGGCCTTGGTGGTGGCCACCTTGACCAGACGCCAGTTCTTCAGGATGTACTCGTGAATCTCGGCCTTGATCCAGTGCATGGCAAACGACACCAGACGGACGCCACGCGTCGGGTCGAAGCGCTTGACGGCCTTCATGAGGCCGATATTGCCTTCTTGGATCAGGTCGGCATGCGGCAGGCCATAGCCGAGGTAACCGCGGGCAATGGAGATGACGAGGCGAAGGTGCGAAAGCACGAGCTGACGCGCCGCTTCCACATCGCCTTCGTTGTGGAAACGCTCGGCCAGCCGGATTTCCTCGGCCTCGGCCAGCATCGGATAACGGTTCGCCACCTGGATGTAGGCGTCGATGTTGCCGATTGCTGACGGGATGGGAAGTGTCAGGGCATGGGTCATAGCGTAATGTTCTCCTTCATTTACATCTATATATTAGCACTCGCTGCCTATGAGTGCTAAGGGGTGGAAAAAGTTTCCCGATGCGTGGCGTATTGGAAACAGCTCAGGCCGGCTCCAGCTGCCGGGAAAAGCGCTCCAGGACGTGGCCGGTCATGCCTTTGGCCAATTCTTCCTCGCCATAAAAAACAGTGCCCAGATTGTCTTTGCGCAGCATTTCCGACTCCGCCTCGCTGTGGGTGCGCAGGACAATTTCGATGTCCGGATTGAGGGTCCGTGCCGTGTCGACCATCTGCCGAACATTGATCGGGTCGGGGCTGGCGATGACCAGCATGGCCGCGTCGGCGATATGGGCCTGGATCAGGACGGAAGGCTCGCTGGCGTCGCCCGAGACGGCGGCAACGCCTTTGTTGCGCAGGCTTTCGACCAGTTCGCGGTTCTGCTCGGCGACCACGTAGGGAACCCCCTGGCGATCCAGCGCCTCGGCTATCCGGTGCCCGACCCGGCCGAAACCGACCAGCACCACCTGCTTTTCGAGAAACTTGCGCTCGGTGCTCATCGGCAGTTCGGCGTAGGGGTCGCCGCGTTGTTCGAGTTCGCGGGCGACAGCGGATTTGTCGAGAACCCAGCGGCGCAGCGGCTCGATGGCCGAGAACATCAACGGGTTGAGGGCAATCGAGCACAGTGCGCCGGCGAGGATGAGGCTCATCCCTTCGCTGCTCATCAGGCCGAGGGCCTGGCCCAGCCCGGCCAGAATGAAGGAAAACTCGCCGATCTGGGCGAGGCTGGCGGCGACGGTCAGCGCCGTGTTGAGCGGGTATCTGAGGGCGAGCACCAGCCCCATGGCGGCCAGCGTTTTGCCGACCATGATGATGGCGACGACGCCGAGAACCTGCCAGGGCTTGTCGACCAGGATCGATGGCTGGAAGAGCATGCCGACCGAGACGAAGAAGAGCACGGAGAATGCATCGCGCAGGGGCAGGGATTCTTCGGCGGCGCGATGGCTGAACTCGGATTCGCGCATGACCATGCCGGCGAAGAAGGCGCCGAGTGCAAACGACACGCTGAACAACTGGGCCGCGCCGTAGGCGATGCCGATGGCGGCGGCAACGACGGACAGCGTGAACAGCTCGCGCGAGCCGGTGGCGGCGATGTGCCAGAGCAGCCAGGGGATGAGCTTGCGGCCGACGAGCATCATGAGGCCGATGAAGGCACAGACCTCGAGTAGCGTCCGGGCGATGGTGATCCACAGTGCCTGGTCGCCAACGGTGGCCGACGCGTTGCCGCCGAGAATGCCGGCCAGCGGCGGCAACAGGACGAGGACGAGCACCGTGGCCAGATCTTCGACGATCAGCCAGCCGACCGCGATCCGGCCGTTCATGCTGTCGAGAACCCCCCTAGCCTCCAGCGCCTTGAGCAGCACGACGGTGCTGGCGCAGGACAGCGAGAGGCCGAAGAGCAGGCCATGCCCCCATTCCCAGCCCCAGCCCCAGGCCACGGCCATGCCGAGCAGGGTGGCGCAGGCCATCTGGACGACGGCGCCGGGGACGGCGATGCGCTTGACAGCCATGAGGTCGCCCAGCGAAAAATGCAGGCCGACGCCGAACATGAGCAGCATCACGCCGATTTCGGAGAGCTGGGCGGCGATACTCATGTCGGCGACAAAGCCCGGCGTGGTCGGGCCGATCAGGATGCCGGCGGCGAGATAGCCGACCAGTGCGGGAATCTTCATGCGTTCGGCGGCAAAGCCGAGGATCAGGGCGATGCCGAAGCCGGCAGCGAGCGTGGTGATCAGGGGAATGTTGTGGTCCATGGGGGCCTTGGTGAATCGATTGTTTGCTTTTACCGGACGGTCTCCTTTCGGACAAGCAGGGCGGCCCGAAGATTCCCTGCGGAAAAGCCAAGCGCTTCAATCCTTGGCCAATGGCTTGGTATAGTCGCTAACCGGATTCGCTCCTGCCATCGCTCAAAATCGTGTCCACCAACCCCTATCGCGGCCGTTTCGCCCCATCGCCCACCGGCCCGCTGCACTTCGGCTCACTGGTTGCCGCCGTTGGCAGCTACCTCGATGCCCGCACGCAGGGTGGCGAATGGCTGGTGCGCATGGAGGATGTCGATACGCCGCGCAACGTGGCGGGGGCGGCCGATGCCATCCTGAAAACGCTGGCGGCTTTCGGCTTTGAATGGGATGGGCCGGTGTTGTATCAGAGCAGCCGATTCGAGGCTTACGCGTCTGCGCTGGCGCAATTGCGGCGCTCCGGTCTGGCCTACGGCTGCGCCTGCTCGCGCAAGGAAATTGCCGATTCGGCAACGCGCCCGGCGGTGGATGGCGGGCTGGCCTATCCCGGTACTTGTCGGGCCGGCTTGCCGGCGGGGCGGGAGGCTCGGGCCTGGCGGTTACGCGTCAATGATGACGAAATCGCCTTCGTTGATCGCCTGCAGGGACGCGTCGCCCAGCATCTCGAAAGCGACGTCGGCGACTTCGTGCTGCGTCGGGCCGATGGCTTGTTCGCCTACCAACTGGCGGTCACGGTCGATGACGATTTTCAGCAAATTTCGCAAGTCGTGCGCGGCGCCGATCTGCTCGCTTCGACGCCGCGCCAGATCTGGCTGCAACGCTGTCTGGGTTTTGCCACGCCGAGCTACGCCCATCTGCCGGTGGCGGCCAATGCGGCTGGCGAGAAGCTGTCAAAGCAGACGCTGGCCCGCCCTTTGGCGAGTGAGATCGCGGCGGCCGAGCTGGTTCGGGCCTTGGATTTTCTCGGTCAGGCCGTGCCGGCCGAACTGGCCCGGGCGACGGTGGCTGAGGTCTGGGCCTGGGGGCTGGCGAACTGGTCGTTCGCCGCGATTCCGCGGCAACCGGCGATCATCGTTCCTCTGGCTTAGTTTCCTCGCTCTGCCAGTGGCGCTGGCTGTAGCCGGCGATGCCGACCATGGCGCGGACCAGCCCGTAGGCCAGCCAGCGCAGAAAGCGCGAGTGGATGGGCTGGCGCGACAGTTCTTCGGCGAGCAGTTCGCGGGCGCCGATGGCCATGGCACTCCGGAGGCTGGCTTCGAGTTCGCCGGCAAACCCGGCGTCGCGCACGACGAGATTGGCTTCCTTGGCCAGGAGCAGGCTGAAGGGGTCGATGTTCGATGAGCCGACGGTGGCCCACTCGCCGTCGATGACGGCGACCTTGGCGTGCATGAAACTCTTTTCATACTCGAAGATGCGGATGCCGGCGGCCAGTGCGGTGGCGTACAGGGTCTGGGTGGCGTAGCGGAATAGCTGGTGGTCGCTCTTGCCTTGCAGTAGCACGGTGATGCGCACGCCGCGCTGGGCCGCAGCATAGAGCGCGCGGCCGAAGCGCAGGCCGGGCAGGAAGTAGGCGTTGGCGATCAGGATGTCGTGTTTGGCGTTGTCGATGGCGTCGAGATAGGCGTGCAGGATGTCATTGCGGTGCCGGATGTTGTCGCGGATCAGGAAAGCCGCGTTCTGGTCGCCGGCGGCCGCGCAGCAGGGATCGGCCACCGGGGCGAGGCGGAAACGTCGCTTGAAATTGACCCACGACACGGTTTCCCACATCCGGCGCACGGCGTGATGCACCTGGCGGAGGACCGGCCCTTCGACGCGCACGGCGTAGTCGTAGTGCGGGCGCATGTCGAACGGCGCGTTGTTGTCGTCGATGACGTTGATGCCGCCGACGAAGGCGACGCGTGCGTCGATGACGACCAGCTTGCGGTGGAGGCGGCGCAAGCGGTGGCGCTTGAAGTGGAAGCGGCCGATTTCGGGCCGGTAGAACATGGCGCGGACACCTGCCACGGTCAACCGGGAAAAGAAGTCGAATTTGAAATTGCGTGCCCCGAAGCCGTCGACCGTGACATTGACCTGGACGCCGCGCTCGGCCGCCCGGCACAGGGCGTTGGCCACCTGATGACCAATTACGTCGTCGGCGAAGATGTAGCTTTCAAGGTAGATCTCGACTTCGGCCGCGTCGATGGCGGCGAGCAGCGCGGGAAAATAATCTTCGCCCGAGTTGAGCAGAGTGAGCCGGTTTCCCGGCACAAACTCAGCGGCCATGCCGGGTCAGGTGAGCCGACAGCGCGGCGTGATCGGAAATGGCCGACCACGGCATGCCGTGATGGACTTCGGTACGCTTGACGTCGAAGCCGCGCACGTAGATGCGGTCGAGGCGGAACATCGGCATGGCGGCCGGAAAGCTGCACACCGGCTTGCCGGCCGGGCCGCTGAACACCTCTTGCAGGCCGAGGCGGCGCGTCAGGTTTTCGCCAACCCGGTTGCGCCAGTCATTGAAGTCGCCGGCGACGATGAGCGGTGCATTCGGTTCGGCCAGGCTGTCGAGGTAATCGGCCAGCGCCGCCATCTGCTTGCGCCGCGAATAGCCGAACAGCGACAGGTGCACGCAGACGCAATGCGCGGCCGGGCCTTCCGGCAGTTCGATCCGGCAATGCAGCATGCCGCGTTTCTCGAACTGCAGGTGGGTAACGTCCTGGTTGTGGGTATGCAGGATGGGGAAACGCGAGAGGATGGCGTTGCCGTGGTGGCCGTGGTCGTAGAGCATGTTGCGACCGTAGGCCGAGGCCGCCCAGACGTCTTCGGCGAGGAACTCGTGCTGCGGCGAGTCGGGCCAGTCGTCGTGGTTCTCGGCATGGCCGAGGTGCAGCCCCTGGACTTCCTGCAAAAACACGATGTCCGGGTTCAGACCGCGCAGGCGCTCGCGTAGTTCATGCACCATCATCCGCCGATTGAATTGCGAAAAGCCCTTGTGGATGTTGTAGGTGGTGATGTGCAGCGCGGGCTGGGTCATGGGTTCAGGAGATCGCCAGCATGCGGTCGAGGGCCAGTTTGGCCAGCGTCGCTTCGTGGGCCGGCACGGAAATCTGGTTGACCACTTTGCCGTCGACCAGATTTTCCAGCGTCCACGCCAAGTGCTGCGGGTCGATGCGCTGCATGGTCGAGCACATGCAGATGGTGGTCGCCATGAACTGGACGATCTTGTTCTGCGGCAAAACCTCCTTGGCCAGGCGGTCGACCAGGTTCAGTTCGGTGCCGACCAGCCAGCGCGTGCCTTCCGGCGCTTCCTTGATGGTCTTGACGATGTGTTCGGTCGAGCCGACGTAATCGGAAGCGGCGCAGACTTCGAAGTTGCATTCGGGGTGGGCGATGACCTTGCCTTCCGGGTACTTGGCGCGGAAGGCGTCGATGTGCGATTTCTGGAACATCTGGTGCACCGAGCAATGGCCTTTCCAAAGGAGGATTTTGGCCTTCTTGATCTGGGCCGGCGTCAGGCCGCCGAGTTCGAGATCGGGGTCCCAGACGACCATTTCGTCCATGGCGATGCCCATGTTGTGGCCGGTCCACCGACCGAGGTGCTGGTCGGGGAAGAACAGCACTTTGGGGCGACGCTCGAAGGCCCATTTGGCAATGGTGCCGGCGTTCGATGAGGTGCATACGATGCCGCCGTGTTCGCCGCAGAAGGCTTTCAAATCAGCAGCCGAGTTGATGTAGGTGACGGGGGTGACTTCTTCTTCGGCGTTGAGCACCTCGTTGAGTTCGCGCCAGCAGCGCTCGACCTTGGCCAGGTTGGCCATGTCGGCCATCGAGCAGCCAGCCGCGAGGTCAGGCAGGATGGCTTTCTGGTGCGGGGCGGTCATGATGTCGGCGACTTCGGCCATAAAGTGCACGCCGCAGAAGATGACGAATTCCGAATCGGTCTGCGAGGCCAGGCGCGACAGCTTGAGCGAATCGCCGGTCAGGTCGGCGTATTGATAGACGTCGGCGCGCTGGTAGTGATGGCAGAGGATGACGGCCCGCTTGCCGAGCTTGGCCCGGGCGATACGGATGCGCTCATGGCAGGCCTCGTCGGAGAGACGGTTGAAGGGGTCGAAGGCGATGGTGGCTGTTTGCATGCTGTTCTCTGAATCTGGCCATTTCATTTTTGGCCGTTTTTTCCGGTTGACCGTGGGATTATCCCTGAATCCAGGGCAGTCCGGTCTTGCGCCAGCCACCGATGGTGTTGCGATGCCCGTTGGCATCCTTGTCGCCCTCGAAACCTTCGAGGATGTTGAAGCAGGCGTTGTAGCCGGCTTCGGTGGCGGCCGTGGCGGCGGCGACCGAGCGCACGCCGCTGCGGCAGAGGAACATGACCAGCGCTTCGGGATCGACCTGGCGCTTGAGTTCGGCCACGAAGTTCGGGTTGCGCACGCCGCCCGGGTATTGGTTCCACTCGATCTCGACCGCCCCGGCGACCCGGCCAACCCAGTCCCACTCGGCGCGAGTCCGGACATCGACGATTTTGGCGCCGGGCGCCAGGCGCAACAAGTCGCTCGCCTCCTGCGGTGTCAGCTCGCCCTGATAGGCGCGGCCAAGGGCTTGGCCGCGAGCCTGGGCCAGACTGAGTATCTCGGTTAACTTTCCCATGATGTCCAACTGCTAAAATTGCACGTTAATAGTATAGGGCAGACATCATGGGACTTGAGCATCACCTCGCCGTCTCCGCTACCCCGGCCGAGCGCTCGGCCGCGGCGCAGAAGGCGACCTGGGTCAGCGTCGCCGTCAACCTGGTGATGACCGTCGCCCAGCTCGTCGTTGGCTGGTTGGCCCACTCGCAGTCGCTGGTTGCGCACGGATTGCACTCGTTCTCTGACCTGCTCTCGGATTTTCTCGTCATCTACGCCAGCCGGCAGAGCGCCCAGCCGGCTGATCGGTCCCATCCCTACGGCCACGCCCGCGTCGAAACTGCCGCAACGCTGGCGCTTGGAACCTCGTTGGTCTTGATCGGTGGCGGCATACTGTGGGAATCCGGCATGCGTCTCCAGCATGTCGAGGCCCTGCCGACCGTCGAGCTCGCCGCCTTCTGGGTGGCGGTGGCCACGGTGATTTCCAAGGAGGCCTTGTATCGCTACCTGATACGGGTTGCCGAAAAGCTGCGCTCACAACTACTCATCGGCAATGCCCTGCACACGCGAGCCGATGCGGCGTCGGCGCTGGTCGTCGTGGTCGGCATTGGCGGTGCGCTGCTCGGCTGGTCCTTTCTCGACCTGCTGGCCGCGGCGCTGATGGGTTTCATGATCCTGCACATGGGGGGGCGTCTGGCCTGGGGCGCCATCAAGGAACTGATCGATACCGGGCTCGACGACGCCCAGGTCGAGGCCATCCGGCAGACCCTGCTGGCGACGCCGGGCGTGCGCGACCTGCACCAACTGCGGACCCGGCGCATGGCCCATCAGGCGCTGGTCGACACGCATGTCCAGGTTGATTCGCGGATCAGCGTCTCGGAAGGCCATCGCATTGCCGAATCTGCCCGCGCCAGAGTCCTGCGCGAACATCCCGAGGTGCTTGATGTGCTCGTGCACATCGACCCGGAAGACGACATGGACCCGGATACCTACGCGATCCGATTGCCGGCGCGGGATGCCTTGCTCAGCGAACTGCAACCATTGCTGGCCGGCCTGCCCGAGCCGGAAAAAATCGTGCTGCACTATCTGAAAGGCCGGATCGAGGCGGAGGTCTTCTACAGTTCCGCCCTGTTCGAAAATGGCGAGGCACTACGGCAGGCCGAGATTCTCCTGATCGACCGTCTGAAAACGCACCCGCTGATTCGTCGGATATCACTGAACTGTCTTGTTGCACCAAAATAGTGCCGTATTTTTACTGCTTGGCACAATTGTGGTGCGCAAATTCTTTGCTTAAACCCTGCATCTCATTGTGGCAAAATGCAAAGATTACTCGTCGGCGTTTGGCATGCTTTCTGCTAAATGAACCGGGTTACAAATTTTTGATTGTCGCCGGATCGCCCGGCAACTTGTTTTCTTAGGAGATTAAGGCATATGGCAACCCCGCAAGACGTGCTCAAGATGATCAAGGAAAACGACGCCAAGTTCGTCGATTTCCGTTTCACCGATACCCGTGGCAAGGAACAGCACGTCACCGTGCCGGTTTCTGCCTTCAGCGAAGACAAGTTCGAAAACGGTCATGCTTTCGACGGCTCCTCGATTGCCGGCTGGAAGGGCATTCAAGCCTCCGACATGCAGCTGAATCCGGATCCGGCAACTGCCTACATCGACCCGTTCTTCGACGAAACCACCGTTGTCCTGACCTGTGACGTGATCGATCCGACCGATGGTCGTGGTTACGACCGCGACCCGCGCTCCATCGCCAAGCGCGCTGAGGCCTATCTGAAGTCCTCCGGTATCGGCGACACCGCCTACTTCGGTCCGGAACCCGAATTCTTCATCTTCGACGGCGTCGAGTGGAATGTCGACATGTCCGGCTGCTCCCTGAAGATACATTCTGCCGAAGCAGCTTGGGGTTCGGGCGAGAAGAACGACGGCTCCGGCTCCACCGGCCACCGTCCGACCGTCAAGGGCGGCTACTTCCCGGTTCCCCCGGTCGACAGCCTGCACGACATCCGTTCGGCCATGGTCCTGACCCTGGAAGCCCTCGGCTGCCCGGTTGAAGTTCACCACCACGAAGTCGCTACTGCCGGTCAGTGCGAAATCGGTACCGTGTTCAACACCCTGGTCAAGCGTGCCGACCAGACCCAGATCCTGAAGTACGTTGTGCACAATGTTGCCCACCAGTACGGCAAGACCGCCACCTTCATGCCGAAGCCCATCGTTGGCGACAACGGTTCCGGCATGCACGTTCACCAGTCCATCTGGAAGGACGGCAAGAACCTGTTCGCCGGCGACGGCTATGCTGGTCTGTCCGAACTGGCCCTGTTCTACATTGGCGGCATCATCAAGCACGCCAAGGCCCTGAACGCCATCACCAACCCGGGTACCAACTCCTACAAGCGTCTGGTCCCGCACTACGAAGCGCCGGTCAAGCTGGCTTACTCCGCCAAGAACCGTTCGGCTTCGATCCGCATTCCGTACGTTGCCTCGACCAAGGCTCGTCGTATCGAGACCCGCTTCCCGGATCCGATCGCCAACCCGTACCTGTGCTTCGCCGCGCTGCTGATGGCCGGCCTGGATGGTATCCAGAACAAGATTCACCCGGGCGACCCGGCTTCCAAGAACCTGTACGACCTGCCGCCGGAAGAAGATGCAGCCATCCCGACCGTCTGCGCTTCCCTCGAAGAAGCCCTGGCATCGCTGAAGGCTGACCATGAGTTCCTGACCCGTGGCGGCGTCTTCTCCAACGACTGGATCGATGCCTACATCGACCTGAAGATGGACGAAGTGAACAAGGTTCGCATGACGACCCACCCGGTCGAGTTCGATCTGTACTACTCCTGCTAATCAGCCGGATACGCAAAGAGGGCGGGATTTCCCGCCCTTTTTTTGTTTACTTTTTCCTGGCTCGGCCGTTAAGTCCGGTACACTCAAATAATTGACAGGAATATTGACGATGATGCGCAGTCCGCTTGCTCTGCTTGTCGCTTTGTTGCCGCTCTCGGTTTCGGCCCAGACGATCTACAAATGTGTCGATGTCAATGGCAATACGACTTATGCCAGTGCCCGGATCGACAAGAATTGCAAGGTGATTTCCAGCGGACCGGAAAATGCCATGCCGGCGCCACCCCGGGCAAAGCCGGCAGGGGCTGCAGCCAATCCGTCTCCTGCGGGCTTTCCTCGCGTACAGGAAGACACCCAGAGGGCGCGCGACGGCGATCGTCGCCACATTCTCGAGCAGGAACTGGCTGGCGAGCAGCGCAACCTTGAGCAGGCACGCAAGGATCTGTCCGAGCAGCAGGCGGCCGGTTCGAGTAGTGACCGGCTAGCACCCTACCGCGACCGCGTCGGGCAACATGAGCGCAATATCCAGGCGATCCAGAAGGAACTGGGGAATTTGAAGTAGCTGTCAGCTATCAGGATTGAGCTGTCAGGGGAGGTTTGAGGGCGCCAAGGCGCCCTTTGCTTTTGTTTGCTAACGGCTAATAGCTCGATCCTCGATCCTGACCTTGTACCAGGCCGCATAGAGTGCCGGCAGGAAAAGCAAAGTCAGCGCGGTGGCGACGATCAGGCCGCCCATGATGGCAACGGCCATCGGTCCGAAAAAGTCGTTGCGCGATAGCGGAATCATGGCCAGTACGGCCGCGGCAGCAGTCAGTACAATGGGCCGGAAACGCCGTACCGTCGACTCGACAATCGCTTCATGGCGCGGTTTGCCGGCAGCCATGTCCTGCTCGATCTGATCGACCAGAATTACCGAGTTGCGCATGATCATGCCGAACAGCGCGATGGTGCCGAGTAGCGCCATGAAGCCGAACGGTTGCCGGAAAACGAGCAGGAACAGCGCTATCCCGATGATGCCGAGCGGAGCAGTGAGCAGCACCATGACGACGCGGGAGACGCTTTGCAACTGGATCATCAGGATGGTGATCACGGCCAGCACGAAGAGCGGAATGCCGGCCATCACCGAGCCGGAACCCTTGGAGGATTCCTCGACCGAGCCGCCGGTGGCGATGTGATAACCGTCGGGCAAGGTGGCCTGGATGGCATCGATCTCCGGTTTGATGCGGTCGACGACGGTGGCGGGCTGAATCTTGCCGTACAGGTTGCCGCGCACCGTGATCGTCGGCTGGCGGTCGCGGCGCCAGATCAGTCCTGCTTCGAAGCTGTGTTTGAGACGGCCGATCTGGCTCAGCGGAACGCTCTTGCCGGCTCGTGTCGGTACCGCCAGATCATCGAGTGACGACAGGTGGCTGCGTTCCTCGCGGTCGCCACGCAGGACGACGTCGATACTCTTTTCGCCTTCGCGGTAGCTGGTCACCGTATAGCCGTTGAGCGACATGTTGAGCAGGGCGGCGATGTCCTGACTGGAAACGCCGAGCAGGCGGGCCTTGTCCTGATCGATTTCGATCTCGACCGACTTCGAGAGTTCGCTCCAGTCGACGTTAACGTTGGATAACTCCGGGTTCTCGCGCATGACCGTGGCGACCTTGGTGGCCGCCTGGCGTAGCGTGGCGAAGTCTTCGCCGGAAATGCGGTATTGCACCGGATAACCGACTGGTGGCCCGTTTTCGATACGGGCGATGTTGCCGCGAGCAGCGAAGCTGTCATTTTCGAACAGTTTGATCAGTCGACCGCGGACGGCTTCTCGCGCCTCGACGTCGCGTGTGACGATGACGACCTGGCCGACATTGCTGGCCGGCAGTTGCTGGTCCAAGCCGAGGTAATAGCGCGGCGCTCCTGATCCAACGAAGGCCATGTAATGTTCGAACTGGTCGAATTCAGCTTTATCCTTGTCCAGCCACTGTTCAAGGCGCTTTGTCTCGGCGTTGATGGCGGCAATCGACGCCCCTTCGGGGAGACGCAGTTCGACGTTGAGTTCAAGGCGGGTCGAGTTCGGGAAGAACTGCTTCTGCACCTTGATCATGCCGACGATGGATAGCGCAAACAGGATGATGGTGACGCCAATGACCAGCCAGCGCCGCCCGACGCACCAGCTGACCAGTTGGCGAAAGCGGGTATAGAACGGCGTACCGTAGACGTCATGGTCTTCGGCGTGGGCCGGGCCGTTCAGGCCGATCTTGTCGAACAGGCGGGCGAGGCGGGGCAGGCGTTTTTCCAGGCGGCTGCTCTGGTGCGCCGCGTGCGGGTTGGGCAGCAGCTTGTAGCCGAGCCAAGGGATGGCGATGACGGCGGCCAGCCACGAAATGAGCAGGGCGACGGCATTGATCTGGAAGAAGGCGAAGGCATATTCGCCGGTCGATGACTTGGCCAGGGCAATCGGAATGAAGCCGGCGACGGTGACCAGCGTGCCGGAGAGCATCGGCCCGGCCGTGCTCGTGTAGGCAAAGGAGGCAGCGCGGGTGCGTTCCCAGCCTTGTTCCATTTTCACCCACATCATCTCGACGGCGATGATCGCATCGTCGACCAGCAGGCCGAGGGCCAGAACCAGCGCGCCGAGCGACACCTTGTGCAGGCCGACGTTGAACAGGTACATGGCAAGAAAGGTGGCGGCCAGTACGAGCGGGATCGAGATGGCAACAACCAGTCCGGTGCGGATGCCGAGGCTGATGAAGGTGACGAGCAGGACGACGATCACCGCTTCGGCCAGGGCCTGCGTGAAGGCTTTGATCGAGCGGGCGACGGCTTCCGGCTGGCTGGTCGCCACGCCGATGTCGACGCCGACCGGCAAGGCTGCCTGCAGTTTGGCGATGCGCGTGTTCAGTGCCTTGCCAAGTTCGATGATGTCGCCACCCTTGGCCATCGAGACGCCAATGGCGAGTGCCGGCTTGCCGCCAAAGCGGACCTGCGTGGCTGGCGGGTCAATGGTGCCGCGCCGGATTTCGGCGATATCGCCGAGCCGGAAACTGCGGCCGCCAGCCCGGATCAGGGTGTCGGCCACGGCCTGCACGCTGTTGAAAGCCCCGCCGGGCCGAATCTGGATGCGCTCGCTGGCCGTCTCGAAGAAGCCGGTGCCGGCTACGGCATTCTGCTGATTCATTGCCTGGACGATGGTCGTTTGGTCGATGCCCAGCGTAGCGAGTTTGGCATTGGAGAGTTCAACGTAAATCTTCTCGTCCTGTATGCCGAAGATTTCAACCTTGCCGACCTGTGGCACGCGCAGCAGTTCATCGCGAATGCGCTCGGCCTGGTCCTTGAGTTGCGGATAATCGAAGCCTTCCGCGGTCAACGCGTAAATATTGCCAAAAACGTCGCCGAACTCGTCGTTGAAGAACGGGCCCTGAATGCCAGCCGGCAGGGTGTGGCGAATGTCGCCGATTTTCTTGCGCACCTGGTAGAACACGTCGGGTACGTTGGCTGGCGGCGTGCTGTCCTTGGCGAAGAACATCACTGTCGATTCGCCGGGGCGCGAGAAGCTGGAAACGCGGTCGATGTAGGGTGTTTCCTGCAGTTTTTTCTCGATCTTGTCGGTCAGTTGCTGCTCGACCTGACGGGCTGTCGCGCCCGGCCAGAAGCTGCGGATGACCATGATCTTGAAGGTGAAGGGCGGATCTTCGGCCTGGCCGAGCTTGCCGTAGGCAAAAACGCCCATCAGCGCGATGGCGAGCAGGAAGTAGCCAACCAGTGTGCGGTGGTGCAGCGTCCAGTCGGACAGGTTGAAGCGGTGGCTCATCGCTTAGCGCTGCCGATCCGGCGTCGTGGCCGCCTTGGCCTGAACTTCCTGACCGTCGACCAGCTTGCCGGCGCCGCTGATGATGACCAGTTCGCCGGCAGCCAGTCCGCCGCTCAACTCGACGCCATCTTCGCGGAAGCGGGCAACCTTGACCGGGTGGGTGGCAACCTTGCCATCCTTGACGACGCGGACCAGCGGACCTTGCCCGCTATCGATCACGGCACTCAACGGGACGATAAGCGTGCTATCGACTGCGCCATCAAGGGCGACGCGGGCCGTCATGCCAAGGCGAACCTCGGGTGGCGGATTGCGAATGCGAATACGCGCCGCGTAGGTGCGGGTTGCCGGATCGGCGGCGGGCGACAGCTCGCGCAGTTCGCCGCGCAAGATGATTTTGGGGGCGGCCCACAGGCTGACGGCGAGGTTTTTGGCGGCTTTCAGTTCAGCCAAACGGCTTTCGGGAATGGCAATGGCGACTTCCTTTTCCTCCGGGCGGGCGACGCGCATCACGGCCTGGCCGGTGGTTACAACCTGACCGGCATCGACGAGAACGGCCGTGACGATGGCCGGAAATTCACTGCTCAAGGTGCCATAGCTGCTCTGGTTGCCGCTGATTCGGCTTTGTGCGCGGGCCTGCTCAAGACGGGCCTGGGCGCTGTTGTAGGCATTGTCCTTGGCGTCGAAGGCAGCCTGGCTGACGAATTTTTTGGCGGCCAGGCCGGCATAGCGTTCGCGCTCGGCGCGAGCCGTGGCGTGCTCGCTTTCGGCGGCAGCCAGTTGGGCGCGGGCGGCTGCAGCGGCCAGTTCGAGATCGGCCGGGTCGAGGCGGGCCAGCGGCTGGCCGGCCTTGATTTCGGCGCCGGCATCGACGAGACGGGCGGCGATTTTGCCGCCGACACGGAAAGCCAGATCGACCTCATGCCGGGCGCGGATTTCGCCGGTATAGACGCTGCCGTTCAGCGGCGCACTGGCTGCGGCCTGGACCAGCACGGTGCGGGGTGCCGGTGGCGTGCTGTCGCCAGCCTGACAGCCGGCGAGAACGGTAGCTGCAGTTACCAGTAAGGCGGCAACACGGGGAGCGGTCTTGATCATATTGGGAGGTCCGGTGGACAGTGATCCGGATGATAATGAACGATTGGTCAGTAACGCAAGTTATCATCAGTAGGGGGTGTCGAATCGCTACAATGGCGGGCATGAACGTTACACATTCTTCCTTTGCCGGCCTTGATCTGCTGGCTTCTGCGGTGCTTCTGCTTGATGACGCACTGGCCATCCGCTATATCAACGCGGCCGGCGAAAACCTGCTGGCCGTAAGTAGTCGTGCCGTGGTCGGCAAGACGCTGACGACCATCTGCACCTGCTCGGCGAGCTTGCAGTCGGCGCTTGATAATGGCTTGAACAACAACTGGGGCTACACCGGCCAGAATGTCGAGTTGAAACTCAGCGATGGCGAAGCCCTCAACATCAACTGCACGGTGACGCCGCTACGCCCGGATATCGCGCCCGGCGTCCGCCTGCTGCTTGAACTGCAGCCGATTCAGCATCATCTGACGGCGACGCGAGAAGAGCGCCTGATCGAGCAGCAGCAAGTCAGTCGTGAGTTGATCCGCAATCTGGCCCACGAAATCAAGAATCCGCTCGGCGGTATTCGGGGCGCTGCCCAGTTGCTTGAGCACGAACTGGCCAATCCCTCGCTCAAGGAATACACGCAGGTCATCATCAAGGAGGCGGATCGTCTGCAGGACCTGATGCAGCGCTTGCTGACCCCGCATCGGGCGATGTTGCCGACGACGGTTAATATCCACGAAATTCTCGAGCGGGTGCGCAGCCTGCTGACCGCCGAGTTTCCTGGTTCGCTGAGCGTTCGTCGCGATTACGACACGAGCCTGCCTGAACTGGTCGGTGATCGTGAGCAGTTGATCCAGGCGGTCCTCAATATTGCCCGCAATGCGGCGCAGGCCATGGGCGGCGAAGGTGAGATCGTTCTCCGCACGCGCTCCCTGCGCCAGGTGACCCTGGCCAAGAAACGCTATCGCCTGGCCATGGAAATCAAGGTTATCGACAACGGCCCGGGCATCTCCGACGAAATTCGCGAGCGCATGTTCTACCCGCTGGTCTCGGGGCGCGAAGGAGGGAGCGGTCTGGGGCTGACCATCGCCCAGAATTTCATCCAGCACCATCACGGCACGATCAATTGCGTCAGCCGGCCCGGCCACACGGTCTTCACGCTCAATTTGCCGGTAGAGCAGGCTTGAGTCTTGCTTCTATCAAGGCCATTCTGAACACATAATGAGCCAACAAAATATGAAACCGGTCTGGGTCGTAGACGACGATCGCTCCATTCGCTGGGTGCTGGAAAAAACCCTGTCCCGCGAAGGTATCCCGTTCAAGAGTTTTGCCTCGGCCAGCGAGGCCATTTCGCAGCTCGAACAAGGCATCGAACCGCCGCAAGTGCTGATGTCCGATATCCGCATGCCCGGCCAATCGGGGCTGGAGCTGCTGCAGGAGGTGAAAACCCGTTTTCCGTCGGTGCCGGTCATCATCATGACCGCTTACTCCGATCTGGAAAGCGCGGTTGCTGCCTTCCAGGGGGGCGCCTTCGAATACCTGCCTAAACCCTTCGACGTCGATCAGGCAGTCGAGCTGATTCGCCGCGCCATTGATGAATCGATGCACCAAAGTGGTGCGGCTGAGGAAGAAGGGCTGGTTCCGGAGATTCTCGGTCAGGCGCCTGCCATGCAGGAAGTCTTCCGCGCCATCGGCCGGCTGGCCCTGTCGCACGCGACGGTGCTCATTACCGGCGAGTCCGGTTCGGGCAAGGAACTGGTGGCGCGCGCCCTGCATCGCCATAGTCCGCGCGCCGACAAACCGTTCATCGCCATCAACACCGCGGCGATTCCCAAGGATTTGCTCGAGTCCGAACTGTTCGGCCATGAGCGCGGTGCTTTTACTGGCGCCCAGGCCCAGCGGCGTGGCCGTTTCGAGCAGGCCGAGAGCGGCACGCTGTTTCTCGATGAAATCGGCGACATGCCGGCCGAGTTGCAAACCCGCCTGCTGCGCGTCTTGTCCGACGGGCATTTCTACCGCGTCGGCGGTCATTCGCCGATCAAGGCCAACGTGCGGGTCATTGCGGCGACGCACCAGAACCTCGACACGCGGGTCAAGGATGGGCTGTTCCGCGAAGATTTGTTCCACCGCCTGAACGTCATCCGTATCCGCCTGCCGGCACTGCGCGAGCGTCGCGAAGACATTCCCTTGCTGACCCGCCATTTCCTGCAGAAGAGTGCGCGGGAGCTTGGCGTCGAAACCAAGCGACTGACCGAATCCGCCTTGAAATACATGAGCGGCCTCGATTTTCAGGGCAATGTGCGCCAACTGGAAAACCTCTGCCACTGGCTGACCGTCATGGCGCCCGGCCAGCAGGTCGATATCAGCGACCTGCCCGGCGAATTGCGCGAAGCGACGCCAGTGTCTTTGTCCACCGATTGGGAAAGCGCGCTGGAAGGCGAGGCCGACCGCATGCTGGCACGCGGGATTCCGGATATCCACGGCGTTCTGTCGCAGGTTTTCGAGCGCATCCTGATCGCCCGGGCGTTGGCCCATACTGGCGGCCGGCGGATCGAGGCGGCGCAGGCGCTGGGCATCGGCCGCAACACGATCACCCGCAAGATCGCCGAACTCGGTATCGATGGCGGCAAGGAGCACGCGGCGGAGTAAAATCCGCCGCATGACATTGATCGATCCCGTCTTGCTGAAAGCGCGGCTGGCTGGTTTGGCCGGCCGCTTTGATGTCGACGCGCTGGACGAATGCGATTCGACGAGCAGCGAACTCATGCGCCGGGCCGAGCGCGGCGCACCGTCCGGCTCGGTCGTCGTCGCCGACCGGCAAAGTGCCGGGCGCGGGCGGCGAGGGCGGAACTGGTTGTCATCGCCCGAATCCAGTTTGACCTTTTCGCTGCTCTGGCGATTTCCCGGTAATGCGGCCAGCCTGAGCGGTTTGTCGCTGGCCGTTGGCGTTGGTCTCGCCCAGGCCATGGAAAATCTTGGCGCCCATGGCGTTTGCCTGAAATGGCCGAACGATGTGCTGCTACGTTCTGGCGACGATTTTGCCAAGCTGGCCGGCATTCTGATCGAATTGTCGTCCGACCGTCGTGGCACGCAGGCGATTATCGGCATCGGCCTCAATCTTGCGCCGCCGACGGGCGATCTGCCGCAGCCAGCAGCCGGTTTGAGTCAGGCTTGTCCCCAGCCAATTGATCGCCATGACGTATTTGCCGCCATCCTCGGCCAGCTGGCGGCCGTGCTCGACACTTTCACGGTCAACCGGTTTTTTGGGCTAAAAATGAAATGGCAGAGCTATCACGCCTGGCAGGATCAGGCCGTGCAAATCCTTGGCGACGGTGAAGAACTGAAGCGCGGCCGCTGCCTCGGCGTCGATGACGATGGCGCGCTACTGCTCGAAACCGCAGCCGGGATCGAACGCATTTTTTCCGGCGACGTCAGCCTGCGCCGCGCATGATTATCTGTCTCGACAGCGGCAATAGCCGCATCAAATGGGGCGTCCATGATGGCAAGCAATGGCTGGCCCAAGGCGCCGTCGCCCACGCCGAGGTCGAACAGTTGCAGCGACTGGTCAATGACTGGCCGCATCCGGCCAAGGTCATGCTGGCCAATGTCGCCGGCTCCGAGGCTGGCGAGCGAATTCGTCAGCAACTTGCGCCATGGCTGCCGGTGTTTTTTGAGGCGCGCTCGGAAGCTGCGCGTTGCGGCGTCACCAACCATTATCTGAAACCGGAAAAGCTCGGCGTCGACCGCTGGTGTGCGCTGATCGGCGCCCGTGGCCTGAGCCCGACCGCCGCCATCGTCGTCATGGCGGGAACGGCGACGACCGTCGATACCCTCGACGCCGACGGCAATTTCCTCGGCGGCCTGATTCTCCCCGGCGGCGAGCTGATGCGCCGTTCTTTGGCCGCCGACACGGCGGCGTTGCCATTCGCCGATGGCCGCCACGCCGACTATCCGCGCTGCACCGACGACGCCATCGTCACCGGCTGCATCGAGGCGCAGGTCGGGGCCATAGAACGGGCCTGGCAGCGACTCGGCAATATCGACAAGGTCTGCCTGCTGTCCGGCGGCAATGCAGCCAGTCTGGCCCCGCATCTGGGTATCCGCTGGCGGGCGGTAGCCAATTTGCCGCTGGAAGGTTTGCTCCGCCTGGCGTTCGACGCTTGAACAAACGCCGGCGAGCGGTGACAATCCGCTGTCATTGCGCCACCTCCGGGAGATTCCATGTTCGATCCGGTCATTAGCAGCCTGCCGGCCTTTGCCGGCTATTTCGCGACAGCCATCGGGCTGCTTGCAGTCTTTCTCGTTCTCTACGTCTTCGTCACGCCCTACAGCGAGCTGGCCCTGATTCGTGAGGGCAACACCGCCGCGGCGATCAGCCTGGCCGGCGCCATTGTCGGTTACGCGCTGCCGATTGCCGTGTCGGTGGCAGCCAGCCACAATATTTACGTGATGATCGGCTGGGGCGTCGTCGCCTGTGTCGTCCAGCTCATGGCCTACATCGTTGCCCGCTTCGCGCTGCCGCAAATCAACCTGAACATTCCGCAGGGCAAGGTCGCCTCCGGGATCTTCCTCGCTTCGCTTTCCCTCGGCATCGGCATCCTCAACGCCGGCTGCATCGCCTGACCTTCAAGGAGAAAACCCATGGCTCTGATGGACTTCATCAAGAAACAGTTTATCGACATCCTGCAATGGACCGAGGATGGCGACGGCACGCTGGCCTGGCGCTTCCCGATGGCCGAGATGGAAATCCAGAACGGCGCCAGCCTGACGGTGCGCGATTCGCAGATGGCGCTGTTCGTCAACGAAGGTACGGTCGCCGATGTCTTCGGCCCGGGCATGGTCAAGTTGACGACGCAGACGCTCCCGGTCCTGACCTACCTGAAAAACTGGGACAAGCTCTTCGAATCCCCGTTCAAGTCCGACGTCTACTTCTTCTCGACGCGCACCCAGCTCGACCAGAAGTGGGGTACGCCCAACCCGATCACCATCCGCGACAAGGAATTCGGCATCGTCCGCCTGCGCGCCTTCGGTATCTATTCGTATCACCTGACCGATCCGAAAGTTTTCTACCAGAAGATTTCCGGTACCCGTGACATCTATACCCGCGAGGAACTCGAAGGCCAGTTGCGCAACACCATGGTCGCCGGGCTGACCGACCTGTTCGGCGAATCCGGCGTGGCCTTCATCGACATGGCGGCCAATCAGGACGAGTTCGGCAAAGCGATGCTGGCCAAGGCCGCACCGATGTTTGCCGAGTACGGTCTGGCCCTCGACTCGCTGGTCGTCCAGAACGTCTCGCTACCCGAAGAGCTGCAGAAGATTCTCGACCAGAAGATCGGCATGAACATGATCGGCGACATGCAGCGCTACACGCAGTACCAGGTCGCCAATAGCATTCCCGATGCCGCGAAGAACGAAGGCGGCATGGCGGCGATGGGCGTTGGCCTGGGGGCCGGTGTCGGCTTCGGGCAAGTCATGGGTCAGGCGATGGGCGCTGCATTGCAGCCGACGGCGCCAGCCCCCGCAGCAGCGCCGATGTCGGCCGACGAAGTCGTGGCAACGCTGGAAAAACTGCACGGGCTGGTCGAAAAAGGCATCCTGAGCCAGGCCGAGTTCGACGCCAAAAAAGCGGAATTGCTCAAAAAACTGAGTTGACCGTAGCAACGTGGCTGTCACTGCCCACTGCCCTTCCTGCGGGGCGCCGGTTGTCTTCAAATCGGCGTCCTCGGTCTTTGCCGTCTGCGAATACTGCCAGAGCACGCTGGTTCGTCACGACCAGAATCTCGAAGACATCGGCAAGATGGCGGCGCTGGTCGAGGACCGTTCGCCGCTGCAACTGGGGGCGGAAGGTAGCTACAAGGGCGTCCATTTTGCCCTGATCGGGCGCATCCAGATCAAGTACAGCCAGGGCATCTGGAACGAGTGGAACCTGCTCTTCGACGACATGCGAACCGGCTGGCTGTCGGAGGCTGGCGGTGAGTACGTACTCACATTTGCGCAGTTCGTGCCCGAGGTGCTGCCGCAATTCGACGCCCTCAAGATCGGCCAGCGCTTCGTGCTGGCCAGCCAGACGTGGACGGTCAGCAACATCGAAAACGCCGAGTGCGTCGCCGGCCAGGGAGAGCTGCCGTTCAAGGTCGGCGCGGGCTATCCGGTTGCTGCGGTCGACCTGAGAAATCAGGCCAATTTCGCCACGCTCGATTATTCGGAGACGCCGCCGCTGTTGTTCGTTGGCGAGGCGGTCGACTTCACGTCGCTGAAAATGGCCAACTTGCGCGACGGCATGGCCGTGCCGACCAAGACGGTCGCGGCCCGCGTTTTTCGCTGCCCGGCTTGCGGCTCGCCGATGGCGGCCCGCTCGCGGGAAATTCTCGCGGTCGGCTGCGCTTCCTGTGGCGCGGTGGTCGATACGGCCGATGAGAGCTACAAGGTTCTCTCGAAGTCGCTCGGCATGCGCGACGAGAAATACACGCCGCGCCTGCCGCTCGGCAGCAAGGGACGGCTTGAGGGCAAGCCGGTCGAAGTCATCGGCTTTCTCGTCAAACGCTGCGTGGTTGACGGCCTGGCTTACCACTGGAGCGAATACCTGCTGGCTGGCGAGCAAGGCACCTACCGCTGGCTGACCGAATACAACGGCCACTGGAATGTCGTCGATGTGCTGTGCAAGCCGCCGGCTGGCGGCATTGTCGAGGTCGAGAACGTTCTCTTTGGCGGGCAGGCTTTCAAGCATTTCTCGACCACGCAGGCGGCGGAGGTCGTGCAGGTGGCCGGCGAGTTTACGTGGCGGGTCCGGCGCGGTGAAACCAATCGCGTCGTCGATTACGTGGCGCCGCCGCTCATGCTGTCGAGCGAGTCGACGGGCAACGATCTGAGCTGGTCGCAGGGCTTCTACGTCGAGCCGCAAGTGATTGCCGAGGCTTTCAAGCTGAAAGCAGATTTGCCCGAGCCGACTGGCGTTTTCGCCAACCAACCGAATTCTTGGGGCGAGACGAATCGGCGGATTTGGGGGCTGTTCTGGAAGTTGGCGCTGGCCGCTATTCTGGTTCAGGCTTTCTTCATCTTCATTTCCAGCGGCAAATTGCTGCTGCGCCAGGATTTCACCTTCGAGCCCTTGCGCAGCGATGAGGTGCAGACCCGCGAATTCGAGATCACCGGCAAGCCGCGCAAGATTGCTGTGAAAAACCAGACCTCACTCAACAACAACTGGATTGGTCTCGACATGATGCTGGTCAACAAGGCGACTGGCGCGGCGTGGCCAGCGGCTCGGGAGGTGTCGTACTACAGCGGCTACGACGATGGCGCGTGGAGTGAGGGCAGTCGGGATGACGAAATCGTCTTCCTGAATATCCCGGCCGGCACCTATTACCTGACGCTCGATCCGGACATGCCGCCGGAAAAGGCGGTCGCCGTGCGTGATCGTGTCGAAGTCCATACCGCCAGCGCCGGCTGGTCGAATTTCGTGCTGGTGATGATTTTCCTGATCATCTTTCCGATCTTCAGCGCCATGCGTCACGCCGCCTTCGAGGCGCGGCGCTGGGCCGAAAGCGACCACGCGCCGGTGAGCAGCGATGATGCGGATGGAGACGACTGATGTTCGACAAACTCACCCTCGCCACCGGCGTCTTAGCCGTGCTGTTCTTTGCCTACGCCCAGCAGCAGGGCTGGAATATGTTCGACAACGTGGCCAACCCATCGCACGGCGGCTCCGGCAGTAGCCGGACTTATCACAAGTAGTCGGCTAGTCCCCGCCTCCGCCACAGCCCCCACCACAGCCGCCGCCATCGGATGACCCTGAGTCGCCGGAGCAGCCGCTACTGCCGCTGCAGCCAATGTGGCTGGCGCAATAGCCCGAACCGGCAGCGCCTCCACTCGCGGCCAGGCAGTCCAGTTGATAGACGAAGCCACCGGCGATGCCCAGCGCGGCATCCAGAGCAAACAGGCGGGGCAGGCGTTCCGGGGTTTTCGGGTTGATCTTCTCGTGGGCGCAGGCCAGTCGCCAGGCGCGCTTGAGGCCGTCGCTGGCCTGGGTCGGCGTGCGCATCGCTTCGGCCGGCGTGTGGTGCAGGAAGCGGCCGAAGGCGTGGCGGCAGAACTTGTCGTACTGCCGTGTGAACAGGATGAACTCATGCCAGGCATCGTCTGCCGCCTGCGATGGCATGGCGACCATGCGTTGGCCGGCCTTGCGGCAAAGCTGAAAATAATCGTCGAGCGCCGCGAAAACTTCGCTGCGCTGCTCGGCACTCAGTTCCGGCCGGCGGGCCGCCAGCCGTTGGTCGAGAAAACGCTGGTAAGGATAGGCGGCGATATACGTCCCGCGCCTCTGCCGGCTCCAGTTGCGCCAGAGCAGAACGGCCACCAGCGCCAGCAGCGAAATGAGGACGATCTTGCCCATGGTCAGCCGTTGATATCGAAGCAGAGATATTTGATTTCGAGGTAATCCTCGATGCCGTATTTCGACCCTTCGCGACCGAGGCCGGACTGCTTGATACCGCCGAAGGGCGCGACCTCGTTTGAAATCAGCCCGGTATTGACGCCGACCATGCCGTATTCGAGCGCCTCGCCCACCCGCCAGCAACGGCCGACATCGCGCGTGAAGAAATAGGCGGCCAGGCCGAACTCGGTGTCGTTGGCCATGGCGATGGCTTCGGCCTCGGTTTCGAATTTGAAGAGCGGGGCGACCGGGCCGAAGGTTTCTTCGCGGGCGACCTGCATGGCGGTCGTCACATCGGCCAGCACGGTGGGCTGGAAGAAGTTGCCGCCGCGTTCGTGACGAGCGCCGCCGCACAGCACACGGGCGCCCTTGCTGAGCGCGTCGGCGACGTGGGCCTCGACCTTGCTCAGGCCGGCAGCGTTGATCAGCGGGCCTTGCGCGACGCCGTCTTCGGTGCCGTCGCCGACCTTGAGGCCGTTCGCCTTCTCAGCGAACCTGCTGGCGAATTCTTCATAGATGCCCGACTGGACGAGAAAGCGATTGGCGCAAACGCAGGTCTGGCCGGTGTTCCGGTATTTGGCGGTCAAGGCGCCGTCGACCGCAGCATTGACATCGGCGTCGTTGAAAACGATGAACGGTGCGTTGCCACCGAGTTCGAGCGACAGTTTCTTGATGGTCGGCGCGCATTGCGCCATGAGCAGTCGGCCGACAGCGGTCGAGCCGGTAAACGACAGCTTGCGGACGATGGGATTGGCGCACAGTTCGCCGCCGATCTCGGCAGGCTTGCCGGTCACCACATTCAACACCCCGGCCGGGAAACCCGCCTGCTCGGCCAGCACGGCCAGCGCCAGCGCACTGAGCGGCGTCGCTTCGGCCGGCTTGATGACGACCGGGCAACCGGCGGCGAGGGCCGGGGCGACCTTGCGGGTGATCATGGCGAAGGGGAAATTCCACGGCGTGATCGCCGCGCAGACGCCGATCGGCTGCTTGATGACGATCAGCCGCGTGTTCGATGCCGGGCTGGGAATGCTCTCGCCGTAGGTGCGCTTGCCTTCTTCGGCAAACCATTCGATGAACGAGGCGCCGTAGATGACTTCGCCTTTGGCTTCGGCCAGCGGCTTGCCGCATTCGGCCGTGATGATCTGTGCCAGGTCGTCGACGTTGTCGAGGATCAGCCGGTTCCAGGTCTGCAGAATCTGGGCCCGACGGCGGGCGGTCAGGGCGCGCCAGGCCGGCCAGGCGGCATTGGCGGCATCGATGGCGCGGCGGGTTTCGGCAGCGCCGCAGAGCGGCACTTCGCCGATCTGCTCGCCGGTCGCCGGGTTGATCACGGCGAAGGTCGAACCATCATCAGCGGCATTCCAGTTTTGGCCAATTTTTCTGGTTGACCGTAGCAAGTCGGTGTTTTGCAGATTCATGGTCTTGAAAATTCCTGTAAAAACGGTAAGTTGCAAATTGTTCCAAGAAGGCACTCTAGCTTGATGCGTATTCCCGTCCTGATCCCTATCTTCCTGTCAGCCCTGCTGCTCGCGGCCTGCGGCAGTCCCGCGCTGCGTTCTGGTTCATCGCCGGAAACTATAGCGCAAGGCTCGCGTCCGGTCAGCGAGAAGGGCAATGAAGTGGTCTTCTATGCCATGGGCCTGATCGATACCGGCTACCGGTTTGGTGGCAAGAACCCCGAAGCCGGGCTCGATTGCAGCGGCATGGTCAGCTACATCTATGGCCGGGCGGCCGGCCTCAAGGTTCAGGGTAGCGCGGCGGATATCGCCCGCAATGGCCGGGCGATCGAGCGGGCCGAATTGCGGCCGGGCGATCTGGTTTTCTTCAACACGCTTAACCGCTCGTTTTCGCATGTCGGGATATTCATCGGCGATGCCCGCTTCATCCACGCCCCCTCGACCAACGGGAAGGTCCGCATCGACCGTCTCAGCGACAGCTATTACGCCTCGCGTTTTGAAGCGGCGAGAACGCTCTTCGACTGAACTCAGTTGGCGGCTGATTCAATCGCCGTAGCAACGCGCTGTCGCAAATCATCGAGGTCGTCGCCCGAGATGCCAAGGAAGTCCAGCGCCCGCGCGAACAGATCGTTGCCGACCTCGATGTCCTCATCAAGGATTTCGCTGAGCAGGTGCTCGGCGACCTGGGTTACGGCAATCAGGGAAAGCGCGCCACCCGGTAAAGTCCGATCCGGCAGGTCGTAGGCATCCTTCTCGTGATGAAAGCGGATAGCCTGGCCAAGAATGGCCGGCAGCCCCCAGTTGCGGACCAGCAATGAACCAACGACGGGATGGCTGCAGGGGTAATACTGTTCTTCTGCCACATTCAGCATGATGCCTTCGCGGCGGCATTTCTCCAGAACCTCGCCGTAATTTGGAAAGCGGCGCATCAACAGCGGTATCGCTGCATCGTGAAACAGCGCATAGGTGTAGGCGGCATCGGGCGAAATCCCGTACTGGCGGCGGGCAATCAGGCTCGATGCCAGAGCCAGCATCGTTGTTCGCTTCCAGAATTGCTCGAGCCACGCCGCCGGCAGTCCCGTGACACTGGCGCGCAGGGCCGAGGCGACCACCACGCACAATACATTCTTCGTCCCGAGACGCTCGACGGCCTTGCGTACGCTGGAAACCGGGCTGCTCGTGCCAAAAAGGGGCGAGTTGGCCAGCTTCAGGGCTGCCGCAGACATGCCGGCATCGCTGCTGATGATCTCGGCGAGCCGGATCAGGTCCGGTTCATCTTTTTGTCCCTCTTCCATGGCATCGCTGACCATGCCTGGGCAGGTCGGGATATCGATGGTGGCAATGACCTTCTGCAGGTCTTCCGGAGACAACTCGTTGTTGCTATGGGTCATTGGGGGCGATTTATGCAATATTGTTGATTTATAAAAGCTTAATGCTGTTCGCAGCATGGACGCAAGGCTTCCCTTGGAGGTAGAATCCTCCCCTCCCAAGGCGCCCGTAGCTCAGCTGGATAGAGTACTGCCCTCCGAAGGCAGGGGTCACTGATTCGAATTCAGTCGGGCGCACCAATATTTTTAACACGAAACCCGCATGGCTAAAGGCTTTGCGGGTTTTTTGTTGTTATGTCATTGGGGTTGGTTTGTTGCGCGTACGGAATCTGTACGGAAATTCGCTGCTGAGATATCGCCTCAGAATGCGTCGATCTGAACCCCTAGAGGGAACTTCCTTGGGAGTGCTTCCATTAGGAAGGAATGCCCAAATCGTGCTACCGCCGAATACGCAATATTTGCAAACACGGGGTGGTTTAGATCGCTGTCGGTAGTGTCGTAGAGAACGTCCATTATTGGCGCGGAGTTGGCATCACCAATCCGAATAAGCCCAATATGGAGGCTCATTGGGCGTACTTGTTCCACCAGTGCAAGGCGTACTCGCGACAAAATATCAGGAGTTGCGCCGAGTGTTTTTTGTAGTTCGATATTCAAATACTCACTAAGCCGAACGAACCTAGCGCTTACCGTATTGCCTGTTGGATGCACCCCTTCGGGGGTGAGCGCATTCACGGCCTTGCGAAGCCAGTCTGCGGTTTGTAGTGCTGTGCTGTAAAGGGTTTCTGCGGATGTTCGCAAGTCAACGTGAACTCCTACAACCATCCTAGACGGAACAAAGTCTGCGTAACTAATAGCGGGCAGACTCAATCCGGTTCGTGCGGTTGATGCAGTTGGGGCATCCATTGTTAATACAGCCTCTCCCTCACTTCCTTGCGTGATCTTTAGTCGAACATTTGGACCAACATTGTCGTCATGCACATATATGTGCGATATCCATGAGTCTTGAACTTCCGTTGAGTCATGATCAATTGGTGGGTTGCCGGACGAGCGAAAGCCAACTGTACAGATTGCGTGCAATCCATTTCCGGCCAGCTCACCAATTAGAAGGACGGGGTAGCCAGATCGAATGAATGCCGCTATTGATGCGCTAAAACGAAGTGGGTTGAAAGCAGTTAAGCCCATTTCTAATCGCTTATCCCCCTCGACAATTAATGGCGAAAGGTTCCAGGCTTTAATGGCTTCAGCAATTTGGTAGGGTGTTAGCCCGTCAGAGGGAAAAACACGTGCACCTAACGATGCTGTCTCGTGTGCAGAGCGAGTGATATCGGCGGTGGTAGGAATCGCATGATGATCGTCAAATGCCGATGAGTGAAACATGGTCCACAGACCAACAGTGGCGCATGCGCCTACCCCTGTATCCTGTTGTTGCCATGCGAGGCCGCTTATCTTAAGAACGATTCCTGCAAGATTGCAGCGATATTCCCTTGATGGGCTCACAACTCGTGGAGTCATGACCGTATGATCTTCATACCAAGCCAGAACGGTTCTGCCGAGTGGGGCTTTGGGAATTGGTCGAAGAACAATGTAGCCCAAATATCTGGACTGAAGGGATTTCTGCGCGGAAATATCACCAGATGCGGCGACTTCTACGTCTTGACGGAGAACGGCAGGTCCGAAAAAAACATGTAGTCGGCGGCATACGTTAGGGTAGCCGGCTGCGCTTACACCATAGAACGCGGAAAATTCAGCTAGGTAGTCGCGGTCAAAATAGTTTTGCTCCTCGATTATTGAGGATGCGCCTAAGTCTGCTAAATACCCTCGCAGATAGTGGACTTGTTGGTGGTCTGCTATAGCTTTTAGCGGATCACTGGCGCCATCAAATTCGTGAAACAGCAATGCACGTGGGCTGTGCATGTGCGCGAGCCCTTATCGAACGCGAACGAAAGCGGCCGCTTCTGAAAGTGCAATAGACCGGAAAGCATTGAGTTTGTCCTGCATCGTAGGAGAAACGTTTTTCAGCGCTGATGCGAGTTGATCCACCTGGGCAGGGCTGTAGGTCACCTGAGAGGCATCAAATGTTGCCTTTTGCGGTGCTGCTGTCCAAAGGGTTTGGTGGGTGAAAGCGTTCATTTGGGTATCTGTCGATTCAGCTTGCGTATTCACTAGAAGCACCTCCGATAGGACAGCGACTTCATCAAAAAAAAGCACTTGATTGTATCAAAATGATTCGAACTCATACATAAGACTTCGGAATAATTATGCATCCAAATCGTAACCGTGGTGTGAAATTCATCGCTTCCATGTGCAAATTATTTGCCGAAATAAAAAATATTAAGCGCATGTTGTTGCGTAAAATTTACCGATATGGTAAATTTTGGTTATTGGACGCAACATATAACGCGAGGGAAACGCAATGAAAATTACTGAATTTGGAAAGGTGGTGCGTAAAGCGCGCCTCGATGCTGAGGTTTCGCTTCTACAGATGGCTAATGAATTGGAGGTTTCTTCTGCATTTTTGAGTGGTATGGAAACCGGGCGTAAAAAAATCACGGAAGAGTGGCTTGTGAAGATTCAGCAGTTTTTCACGGATCGCAACATTGAATTACCAATGCTCTCCGAAGCGGCCGATGTTTCTAATAAATCGGTCAACCTCGAAGGACTTAGCCCCGCACACCAGATGCTTGTTGCCGGGTTTGCTAGGACATCACTGAGTAACGATGAGTTGGAAAACCTAAAGAAGTTGCTTGAGGCCGCAAATGCAAAAAAGGATAAAAAATGATCGGTGATGGACCGCTGGGAGGTTTTCGAGTCGCCGGACGGGGGGTTGCGGATATACGAATATCCGCAGATAACGTTCGGCGCGTCTTGGAAATTGGCGATGCCCCACAATGCATCAACATCGGGTTGCTACTTGACAGCCTCAGCGTGAGGTACGGCATAACATATGACGTACTTGAGCGGGGGGAAATGCCTCATTCAGACGTGGAGGCGTGCTGGGACCCTGAGAGTATGACGATGCATATCCGTGACGACGTGTTTGAAGGGGCTTGCTGGAACGATCCACGTGCGCGCTTTACCGTTTTTCATGAACTTGGGCACGGATTGCTCGGGCATCGTAGAACGATCAATCGGGCGCAGGCTGTTGCAAAGCTGAAGGTGTATGAAGACTCAGAGTGGCAGGCAAATCAGTTCGCCGCTGAGTTTTTGATGCCATTGGAGGTCATTCAGCGCGACGGACTTACAACGGCATTCGAAATCCAGATGCACTTCGATGTGTCGTTCCAGGCGGCAGAGCGCCGCTTTAATCAGCTTGAAAAGCGCGGAGAACTTCCGTGCGTATAAAAACAAATGACCTTAACGCGCCAACGTTAAGGCCATTTGCAGGCGGGCTGAGCATTTACAGCCTGTGCCGGTACTTCGACCGCCGGCAACGTATGTTGAGACGGGTATTTCGTGTAAGCGCGCGAAATTTACCATTGAACTCAATACGCGTCCACCTCCGCGAGTGTCGACAACCATCGATACAAGGAATGAATCATGGGACCGAAAATTGTTCGCGTGACTTCTTACCCGCGCTACCGCTATGGAAAATGGGAACAAGTCTGCACCCATCTCCGTAGCCTGCCGGCATAAGCAGTCGTATTCAAACAAAAAGCCGAGGTTCGCCCTCGGCTTTTTTATGGCCCTTCGTCTCGCTTTTCAGGCTTGTCGTTACCCCTTCCTTGGCTCGCTTGCCCGTTTCATGAAGCCCTGAACATATATTGCAGGGAGTTCGACATTTATAGTCCTGTTGGTGCCGTAAATTCGTACATCCAGCCCCTTCTTGGACATGGAGTTCAGTTGCTCGTCAGTGATGCTTAGATAGAAGTCTTCATAGGTAACTCCTCTGCCAACGCTAGACCTGATTTTCTGGAACCGAAGCTCACCGGCATTCTTGTCAAAGGCGCTTTCGAAGAAGCACCAACCCAATTGAGAAAAGGTGGTTACTAGCAGTTGCGAAGAACCGTTAACTCGTCGCAACCGAATTCCCCCGCCCCCGTCCAGACCGAATGAAATTGTCACGTGCGGACCTTCGATAACTTGAGTTTTTGAGTACTCATCAAACTTGACCTGTGTTTTCTGATATGTCTCCTCAACGCTGCTAGGCGGTGAATTGGCACAACCAACCAAAGACACTACAGCCAGAAAGATAAAGAAACGTTTCATGCTTGTCCTTTAGGTATGGTGTGTCACGGTAAATTCCAATCGCATTAATTGAGAGGATTGTCGACTATAGTCCGAAGACGTACCAAATAGGAATCCCCATGCTCCGGCTGCATGAAACAGAGCGGCGCAGATCAAGCATTTGGAGAGGTTCTACGCGAACTCCGGAAGGGGGCGGGTGTAACCCAAGAAACCCTTGCACTCGACGCCGGTCTTGATCGCACCTTTATTTCAATGTTGGAGCGAGGGCACCGGCAGCCAACATTGCAAACGCTTTTAACCCTTGCTCGCTGCTTGGGTGTGCCTGCCTCAGAGATTGTCGCTAAGGTTGAGTCGCGTTTGGAATAGTAGTTGTCCGGGCTGCACGAATGCAGCAAAAAAAAACCCGGCACTAGGCCGGGGTCGTTGGTCGGCAATACTTCGGTCAACCGACAATGCTTTTGATGGCTGAACGGTTGGCACGAATCACATTGATGATTGCCCGTTCACCTTCCTGCGTCGATAGTCCTTCACTGACTACGCTAGCACTGTCGACCATGTTCATGATCTTCACATTACTTTGCACAGTCGGTGCGGCTGCCTGACCACTCAGACCCCCGTTCAGGATATTTCGCGGGTCATCGGTTCGCAATACTTCCTCGTTTCTCTTCAGGATGGCCGGGTATTCGTTTGGAGCTAGACCGGCAATACCGCCCGTGTGATAGCGAGGGGCACCCATGAACATGAACGGCGAAACTTGACGGACGGGACCTGTGCCCACACCGACTAGTCCACCCTCATGCTTAACCGCGCCGCCAATCAGGCCAGATATTGCGCCGCCCCAACTGCTGTTTTGAATCGCCTTCAGGATCAATTGCTTCATGATCATCGCGGCAATTTCGCGCATGAAGTCGGCGGCGAAGGTCAGGAACGCACGGCCTGTGTCTCGAATGGCATCGCTCCATGATCGTTGACCAACAATTGCACCGCCTATTGCTTCACCCATCGTGTTGAACGCTTGCAAGGAACGTGCGGTGATCAGGTCTTCAATCTGTTTGCCGGTGATTTTGAAGGTGTCGTTCAGTGATTTGCCGCTCACCTTCGCTAGTTCCAGCTTGGCGATAAACGCGTCTAGGGTGACAGGATCAAGGGCACCCCGTAACGACTCGGCAAACGCTTTTGCGACGTCAACCAGCCCTTCGATTTGCGGCTGCAGTGTCGTGATTGTTTGTTCGGTCTGCGTCCGTGCTTCTTCTGACGTGATCAGCGAGGCGGTTTCCTGATCTGCGATAGTTTTCAAGCGGTCGGAACGGGTAGCCAACAGGTTGTTAATGTCACCCTCAAGCCGCTTCAGTTCGTCCCGGTAATAGCGTTGAGTTTCGACCTGCTGCAACTCGGCAACCCCGGCGTCGAGTCTGAACTTGGCCGCGTCTGCATCGCCTGTGGACATGCCGTTCTTGTCCAACTTCAACCGGAAATCCTCGATTTCCCGATAGGTCGACTCATACTGAGAGCGGACAGCAGCGAGGCGGGATTCGAGGTTGGTTTTTCGTGTCTTCCCGGCTGCAGCGTCGACCGCGTCGAGTTTCGCCATCAATGCCGCGCTTTCCGCTGCTAGACCGTCGTTAAACTTCACAATGGTCTGTGCACGCAACTGATTCAAAGCGGCGTCCAGGCGAGCGGTGAACTCTTTACCTGCTTCACCCCCAAGGGTGCCGATTTTGCGGGTAAGGGCGGCATACTGGCTATCGATGGCGTCCAGTTGTGACCGTAGACTGTCGGTCTGCGAACGGTCTAGCTTGGTGTCGATTGCTTCGAGTGAACGGGTGATCTCGTCAATTAGATGCTGTCGTTTCGAAATTTCGGCTTCAGTCGGTGCGGCTTTGCCCGATGGCTTCCCGGTCGGTCGTTCGGTTTGTGCGGCTGGTTGCTTTGCGGTCGTTGGTTTCGGCTTGCGCTCGGCATCCGTCCACATCTGTTGCCCAATATCGCGGATTTTCTCGATATCCCGCTGCATCTGTGCCCTGATCTCGGCAACCCGTCCACCTTGCTCGTCATATTTGGCGGTCAGTTTGTCCAACATCTTGCCGACACTCGCGGCAAGGTCGACACGCCCAATTGCCTGCAGTCCCTTTTGCAGGATTTCCAGCATTTGACGGGTGCCCCAAGTAAAACTGTTGAGCATGCCCACCATCGCGTTTTTCGCGTAACGGGGTATCTCTTCCCAGACGATCAGCGCCCCCGCCTTGATGCGCGTCCACGCTTCTTCCAGGCCGGTAACCAGGGCTACCCCGGCTTTCCTGACTACCTCGAATTCCTCGTTTGCCCATGTGCCGATACTCCAACCGACAAGGGCAGATTGCATCAGCAGGAACGCACCACGGATCAGGCCAAGTTCCTTGATCGCTAATTTCCCATCAGCGGCAAGGGTCTTCAGACCTCCGGCGAAGTCGACCAAGCCTGCAGCGGCTTTCCCGGCTGTATTGAGGGCATATATCCCGGCAAGCGCCTTCAAGACAATCAGCACCTCGTCTGCATTCTTGAGCAACCATACGGCAGCATCGGCAGCAGCGGAAAATCCAGCGGCTAGACCCTCGGCAAACGTCTTCCCGTCTTCACTCTTCAGGGCATCCGTAATCTGGATAATTGCCTTCCTGAACGCATCGGCAAAACCGGCATCTGCTATCGCCAGCTTGAACCCGATGACGGCATTGTTCAGCCTCGCCTGTTCGGCGCTCAGTGATTGCATCGCCCCCGGCAACTGGTCGGCAACGGTGCGCCGGTATTCCTCGGCAATCGCTACCAACTGTTCAGCGCTAACCGCGCCGTCCTTCATGGCCTTATCAAGGTCGGGGTAGGTGTCCTTCAGTGCTTTGGCGGCAACTTGGAACGCCCCGAAAAGCCTATCCCCCAGTTGACCGCGTAGTTCCTCGGCTTGGATTTTCCCTTTCGAGGTGATCTGTTCGAGTGCCTTGAATACGCCGTCCAGATCATCAGCGGACAAGTTCGCAACGCGCCCCACCTCGGCAAAGGCTTCCCAGATATAGCGGATTTCCTCGCGGCTTCGCCCGGCCATTGTGGCAGCAGCGGAAAACTTGGCGTAACCCTTGGCCGCTCGGTCGAACTCAATGCCGATTCTGTCCGCTTGAGCCTTTACATATTCATACTCTGCATCGATCAGCGCCCGGTCGTTGCCAACCGATAAGCCAAGCTGATTTTTCACGCCTTCCCGCGATGAATAGGCACTGACGGCACCCCCGGCAAGGCTTGCGGCTTGTTGAACGCTCACATAGGCAGCCGCCATCCCGACTAGCTGTAGTTTGATACGTTCCAGGGCTTCAGGCACGCCACTACCGGCAAACCGCTTGCCAGATGTCACAGCCTTGTCTATCGCGTCTTCCTGCGCCTTCAGCGCAACGTTGCCGCGTAGGATCATCGTTGCCATGTTGGCTTGCGCATCGGCAATTTTCGCAGTGTCTACGCCGTACTCCTTGAGCCGCCCGGCTGAAGCGTCGAGACGTGCACGCGCTCTCTCCAATGCAGTGCCAGCCCGGTCGACGGCAGCACCTAGCCGGAATTGCTGGTTGACCTGCTTTTCGGTCAGGTCTGCGCCCTTGGTCAGTGAGTTAACGAACGCTTCCTGTTTCGCCTTCGCCGTTTCGAGACGTTGCTGCAGGGTCGTCAAGGCGGCTGTCTGTTTCTCGTATTGCCGGGACTCACTGAACGCGGCGGCAACGGTCCGCAATGTCCGCTCTAGCTTCTGATACGTGGTTTCCAGTTCCTTGACGCTGGCAACCCCTTTACCTGCATCGGTGGCTTGCTTTTCCTGCACCTTCGCCAGCTTGTCGAGTTGGTCGGTTAATTCGGTCAGGCTCTTTTGCCCCTCATACCGGGCACGAATCCGCAGTTCTACACCTTTGGTTTCCATGTTCATGGCGTTCACCTTTTCAGTCGCACAAGTCGAGTGTTGCGACAAATTTTTCGAGTTGCTTACCGCCTTTTTCCGAGATGACAGCCGCCATGCACATCTGCATAACCACGGCGTCTAGCTTCTTTCTCCCGGCTTGTCGGTGTCGGATGATCTCGGCTTCAGTCCAGACTGTTGCCAGGGGATACCGCCTTGCGGCGGTGTGGCCTGCTTCAAGCAACAGCGAGACATCGCGTCGAGTACCCCGGTAAATGGTCAGGTATTGCGGTTCCCCGTCATCGGCTGCCCCGTTCCCGCACGAAGCATGAACAGCCGCAACACGTTTCCCATGTCGACCTCTTCGAAGGTCAATTTGAAAACGGCGGTAATGGCGCGAATCTGCAGGCCGATAGGCATCTTTGCCGCAACGTCGACCGCGCTCGGGTCACCTGCAGCACATGCAATCATGTCGGCAACCAGGGCAGGCGCTTTGTTGATTGTCTGCATCGGGTCAGGCTCACCCTCGAACCATGTCTCGATTAATGCGCCGTGTCGTTGAATCAGGCCCGTCAGGTCGTCCGCGTTGATCCCTCGCAAGGTGATATTGCCGGTCGACGTCTCAAGGGTGATTTCTTGCGGTTTGTAGTCGTTGAATGACATGGTGCCCCCTTAGACGGTCATGGTCGGTTGGGGGGCGGTCGTGTTGACCTGTTCGAGGCTGCGGTGAAACCCACACCCGGCATCTGGTCTTTGCCCGGTTGCCAGAACAACACGGGCGAGGGCGGCAAATGCGAGCGAACCTGTCACGCGTTCATCGATACGTTGACGCGGTCGGTCGGGTTGGTTGGTTGAATTTTGCACGGTCGTACCTTTCGGAAAAGTTGGAGGTTGTAGGCAGGACGAATCACTGCTGACTGCTATTCGGTTTTCGCGTTTTACGAGGGCTACGAGGGCTACGAGGGTTACGGCTGCACGAATGGCAGCGGGTGAGGCGTTTTTATGGATTACATAATTGAACCGTTTGGGTCCTTGGCCGTTTGAACCAGGGGAGCGCGGGTACGCAGAGTCCCGGTTTTCAAGAATTTGCCGATTCTTCTAGGGCACCTATGCCAAACCCGACAGTGAAGAAGACAGCCCCCTCGGTACAATTTTTTATGTCTTCTTCGCCTTCTTGGGTAATTCAGTGTCGCCTTCGTCATACCCCCACGGTGAACGAAGAAGACGAAGGCGGCGAAGAGGACGAAGGCGACACGTGTACGGTGTGTCGGGTTGTCTGTCTGCTTGGTGGTCGACCTGTCACTAGGGCGAAGAAGGCGAAGAAGACAGGTTGTCGCCTTCGTGGTCGGCTCAGAGTTCATCGTTATCCCCTGACATGCCGTCACCTTCGGAAATCTCGCATCCAGGTAATTTCCACCACCAAGCACCGTGAAAAGCGGATTTTTCAGACATGCCGCCAATCTTCTTTAGAGCGCGCTGCAGCTTCTTCTCTCCGTAACCGCGAGCCTCGCCATACTCATAAACGTCGACCGCTCTCATGGGGGCTAGGGTCAAAAGGTCACGTAACCAACTTTCGGCGCTGTCCTCGTTTTTGGCTGTCTGCTCGCCTTCTGTTGCGGCAATCAGTTCGCGTGCATTTCCTGACACCTGCTCACCCCAAACGACACGGCTAGATGTCAGGCCAGGGTGACCAGCGATGTCTACCTGTTCAAGGCTGTATCGAAACCCGCCCCCGTCTGGTCCGATATTCGACTTCGAACGGGTCAGAAGGTATTCACCCGAGGTGTGATCCTTGGCGGTTGCCAACACCACACGGGCAAGGGCAGCAAACGCTAGTGAACCGGTCACACGTTCGGTCGTGTCGCGTCCGCTCGTGCCCTTCGTGAAGTGAGTAATACCAAGCAGACACGCGCCGATTTTCGAGGCAAGGTCGACCAGGGGTTGCAGGCCGCGCCGCACTTCTGCGTTTTTGTGACTGTCGCCGGCAACGGCTGAAACGATAGGGTCGACAACGATCAAACGAACGTCACCAAGTCTTTCAACCTGCGATTGTAGTAACGGCATATCGCGTGCCGGGTCAAACGGGCGGTTGCCATCGGGGCCAATGGCGTCGACCACAAAATGAACGCGGGAAAGGTCCGCATTTGACGCGAGCAAGCGAGGGACCAGGGTATCTTTTGGGTCGTCTTCCCCTGACCAAATAACCGCGTTACCGCGTTCACATGTGCTCCCATCCGGCCATTTACCCCCGGTCGTCACGGTTGCCACCATCGCCATAGCTAGTGTGGTCTTGCCGGTTCCAGGTGAACCCGCCGTCAAGATCATCTTGCCTTGTGCCAACCACTCCAACCAAAGCCACCCGATAGCCTCGGGGGTGATCTGGTCGGCACGTAGTAGGTTGACCGTGTTGTCGAGAGACGTGAACACGTCGTCCGTGTCATCAATGCCCAATTCCCGCAACTTCGCAAAACAGCGGCGATTGAATCCGTTTTCCGCACCGTGCGTGTGAAGACAATGGAAGGTGCCTTGCGTGTACCCGTTTGTGTGCGCCGGGTAATAGATCGTCGACGATTCACCCGACTCTGACGAGTGCTCATCGGCTAGCAGGCAGGCAACATTCAACCCCCCGTCCTTCCGGTACGACTTGAAGTAAGGCGACTTGATCAACCATTGAGCGGTTGGGTCGTTGCTCCAAGCGTCGTGCACTTTATGCGAACGACTGACGGGCATACCGTCGCCTGTGTCGTCCGAAATGACGAGGTTGACCATGTCGCCAAACTCACCGACCAGGAAACCGCTACGGCGCGTCACAGGGTCGTTGACGCCTTCCTCGAATACCGGGGCGGCTGTGTAGTGCAACTGAATAGAGTCAAACAGCGTCGAATCACCCTTGAAGCCGCTACGGGTTGCCCATTGGCGCAGTTGTTCACTGCGGTAAGGCGTTTTAGACCATGCCCAAATGTGGACGCGTAGCCCTTCCTTGGAGAGGTGCCCGAAACTGGCTGATAGTTGCCAGTGAATCGATACGCCGTGAAACTGGCTTGGGAGGTTATTTTCAACCCACTCACGGACAGCCCCGACAGGGTCGACCATCGCATCACGGTCTGTCGTGTGCCTATCGACATCGATCAGTAACCAGTGGTGCGGATCATCACGGAAAAGTGATTTACGCCGTAAAACCTTGCCGCGTTCGAAGTCTTCCGGACATTCGGCCTTTGCGATTTTGTCGCCTAGATATGCCCCACGGATTACGGCTGCATGTGAATCCGTTTCGAGTTCGGTCAACACGGTCGACAGGGTGTGAATGCTGTCGACCTTTCGTGATTCCAGCGTGTAATTTTTCCCTTTTCCGTGTGCCTCGATAGTCCCGTCTGTCTTCCAGGTCTTCGTTTGCGGAATGGTCGGGTGCCTGAGTACGGTCAACGTGTCAGTTGGCATGGTTTCCTCCTTGACCGTAAAACACTGCACCTTTCACCGCCATGTCGACAGCCGTTGGTCGACTATAGATTTCGGTCAGCTTCCCTTTGTGGTTCACATGGATTGTGAGGATTGATTCCGTCGCATTGTCTGCGGCGAGTGGTCCACGGTGCAGGCCGTAACTAGTGATACCCCGCATCGTTGGGAAACTAACTTGAACATCGGCAAGGGGGCCGCTTACCATTTCAACGATTGCCCTTTTGATCCTTTCGCACAGTTGGTCAATGGTCTGCTTTGTGACTGTCGGTGCGCCTGGGTACTCGGCTAGAACCTCGGGCAAGTCATCTGTGAACCCCTCTACTGCCAATGTGGCGAGAGTCAGCACGTAGTAATACTCAAGGTTTTTACGATGAATTCGATATGCTGCTATTGGGAAATTTGTTGACTCGATATAACGATTGGAAATATCGTTCGTTTCGCCGGTTAGTACACATGAGGGGGAGGGGCCAATTGTCGGATTGGCCCTTTTTCTATTGCATCTCATTTGGGGGTGCTCCCTCACAGGCCATTGAAGGCTGCAGGGTTGGCGATATACGCCCTGATATCCTCTACTCGCCACGCAACGCGACGCGCCCCGAGGCGAACGGGTTGAGGAAAACGCCCTGCTTTTACATCTTCAAGGAATGCAGCACGTGAAGAAGGTATGACCTTCAAAACGTTGTTCGCTCTGACGAAACCTTCAGCGGGGAGTGTGTAATTCGCGACAGCCGGGGAGGCTGGTTTATTTCTAGCAGGCATCTCTGTAACTCCTAGTGGGTTATGACTACAGAGACGCATTTAATAGACCCTATTATACAAGGTCAAGTTGTTGAATTTAAACACTAAACAACTATCTACAACCCAAACAAACTATCGGCAACCATAAACAATTTTCGACAACTTTTAATAAGCGAAAATGCCTATTTTTGGTTACACACTGTTACAAATTAAAAAGGCTGCCGGTCATTTTTCAACGACAGGCAGCCCAAAAATGGGGGCGGGGTGTCTGGTCCTACTGTTCTCGCGTGATCGTGGTTAGGCGTTCGCCAATCATCCCTAGCTCTGCCCCGACGTATTCAGCCATTCCCGCAAGCATGGCAAGCGAGTCACCAACGGCTTTGTCGACGTGTTCTTGCTGATTGTCCAAAGTCGGCTTAAACCCGGCCATCTGTGCAGCGATTTGCTGTACTCGCGTAGCTAGGTCGGAAAGGTTGGTAGACTCGTGTGTAGCCATTTCAAAAACTCCCTGTGATGTTGTGGTTAGGGTTGCCTCGGTGTTGGTTCACTAGGGCTTCCCGCATTGCCTGAGTCCGTCAGGCATCGGTAGTGCCCTACAGCATTGCAACCGCGTCGAGTTTCGCGGTCACAACGGAATGCTTGAGGTGTCCATAGTTCGCTTCGATCATGGCAACGGATGTCCCGGCCAACTTGGCAACGATGAATGAATCCATCCCTGCTAGGATCATTTCGCTGATTGCCGTGTGGCGAAGGCTGTACATGACAACGGCGCTCGGTAGCTTTGCGGCGTCGACGGACTCCTTGAAAATCTTCTTCCAGCTATCTTTGTTCCAGCGTTGACCGTATGAGGTCGCAAGCATGGGGGCGGCTCCAATTTTGTCCTTACCGACTTCAGCGAAGAAAGCAGCGGCGGCTGTCGATATGGCTACGGTGCGCGAGCCTGTCTTGCCTTTGAGTGTCAGGCATCCAAGGCGCCTGTCAAAGTCGGATGCGTTTAGCGTTGCCAGTTCGCCGGGGCGAGCGCCAGTGAGCAGCATCGCCTTGACCAACAGTTTCAAGTCGTCTGGGCTGGCTTTCAGAAGTGCGGTGCGCTGTTCCATGCCAAGGAAAGCATCTTTCCTGCGAGCACCAACTTTCGGGAAGGCCTTAACAGTTTTCCATCCGGCATCGGTGGCAACTAGGCGATTGTTCATGGCGAGATTTAGCGCGGCCTTGAAAGTGGCTAGGTTACGGTTTGCGGTGTCCTTGGATCGCCGAATGTCTTCCTCGTCTGCTTCGTCGTCATCATCAATCTGCTCATTCATCCATTTTTGAACGTTCGAGGTTTTGAGCTTGTCGATTGCCAGCTTGCCGACTGTGGCCTCGTAGACCAGTCGGCTAAATCGGCCTTCTGCATCCTTGGCGGTGCTTGTCCGACCTTCGGCCTTCAGGGCGTCGACATAGGTTTCGCAAACCTCTTTGACTGTCGTCACTTTGGGGGATGCACCCTGCTCGCAGGCAGTCACCCAAGCGCGTGCAGCCTTGGCGGCGTCGTCGAATTCCTTGAAGTTGCCTAGCGCCCGGTATTTCTGTTTTCCCTCGTCGTCACGCCAACGGGCAATCCAAGTTCCTTCGCCATCGCTTTCAAGCCGGCGATAACCAATCGCGGCACCCTTCTTGAGCAATTCCCAATACGGTTCGCGCCTGGGGGCGAGTCGGTCGCGCTTGTTCTTGCTGTCGATAGTGTTTGCCATGGTGTTTTTTCCGTACGGAATCTGTACGGAAAGTCTACCCTGAACAATATAATACTTCAATAGTTATCAAATGTTTGATTTACAACGATTAGTTGTATCTCGTGATACCTAGAAAAACACTAAATCCCGCCCTCCGAAGGCAGGGGTCACTGATTCGAATTCAGTCGGGCGCACCAATATTCAATGATTCAGGCCACTTTCGAGTGGCCTTTTTCATGTCGGACTGATCCTCGTACGGAAATCAGGATGGCGCCTTGCCTTCAAGGGGCAGGCTGATTCGGAAGCACGTTCCCTGGCCGGGGGTGCTGCGTACATCCAGGCTACCGCCGTGCTTTTTGACGATGATGTCGTAGGAAATCGACAAGCCCAGCCCGGTCCCTTTGCCTACGGGTTTGGTGGTGAAGAAAGGCTCGAAAATGCGGTTCCGCACTTCTTCGCTCATGCCCTGTCCGGTGTCCTCGATCTCGAACCACACTTGCTTGTTCCCGGTTCCCGAGCGGACGAAAATCTTGCCTTGTTGCTCAATGGCCTGAGCGGCATTGACCAGCAGGTTCATGAATACCTGATTGATCTGGGCGGGGACGCATTCGACCGGTGGAATGTCCCCCAGCTCGCGGACGATTTCAGCCTTGTATTTGAGCTCGTTCCAGACGACGTTGAGGGTGCTTTCAATCGCGGCATTGAGGTCGGCTTGCTGGTGTCCGGCCTGGTCGACGTGGGAAAAGTCCTTGAGATCCTGCACGATCTTGGTGACCCGGCTCAGGCCCTCCTGCGATTCGGCAACCAATGACGGCAGGTCTTCGCGCAGAAAGTCGAGATCCGCTTTCTGGCGAGCCGCTGAAATATCGTCGGGTGCTCCGCTTTCGTAGGCGCTGATGACGTTGAGCAACAGGGAAACGTAGGTCTTCAGGGTGCCCAGGTTGGAATTGACGAAGCCGACCGGATTGTTGATCTCGTGCGCGACGCCTGCCGCGAGTTGGCCGATGGCGGCCATTTTTTCGGATTGCAGCAATTGCTGTTGTGCTTCTTCGACCTTGGTCAGCAGCAGCTCCAGTTCCTTGCGGTCGTTTTCCAACTTGATATTGGCCTCGCCGAGCTGCGAGGTGCGCTCGGCGACGATTTCTTCCAGATGATTCTGGTACTGCCGCAGGTCGTCCTCGGCGCGGTGGCGCTCGGTCACATCCTGCAGGGTTTCAATGGCGCCGATGCGTTGCCCGTCGGCATCGCACAGTGGCGCCGCGGTGAAGAACAGCCAGCGCCCGTTATCGCCCATGTGGGGGAACAAGGCTTCGCCCTCGAAGGCGCCAGCGATGTTGGGCGAGCGGCGAAAATGGCCGTGATAATAAGTGTCGAACTTGTCCTCAAGACTGCCGTCGACGATCAGGTCGGCCATGACCGGGCGGCTTTCCGGATAAAAAGCCTTCCATTGCTCCATTGTGCCGACCATGTCGGCTGCCGGCAGCCCGCTGATCATGGCGCAGGCCTGGTTCCAGTGGGTGATTTGATGCCTGGCGTCAATGACGAAGGTCGGCACCGGGTCGCCATCGATAATCTGGGCAAGCAACTGCTGCATGTTGCGCTTGCTCGCCTCGGCGCGCTTGTGTTCCGATTCGAGCAGTTTTTTCTGGGTCAATTCGACCTGTTGCATGGCCAGCTTGAGACGCCCCTGCTCGACCACCAGTTGCTCGTTGGTCTGTGTCAGGGCCTGGGTGCGCGCCACAACCTGGGCTTCCAGGGTCGTGTTGGCCTTTTCCAGTTCATCATTGCGTGCGGCGATCATCCGGAACATCGCATTCATGCCGTTGAGCAGGCTGGTCGTCGCCGGGTCGGCGACCATGCTTTTTTCTTCTTCGAAAGCCTGTTCCGGCGCCATCCCGGCCCGGATTTTCCGGATCTGGCGGGCCATCGACTGGTCCATGCCGAGGATGTGATGGGCCAGCCAACTACTCAGGAAACGTAAAAGGAATTCCAGATCGCCACTCTGCATGTCGCGCATCTTGACCACCTGCTGGCCGAAATCGGCATGCACTTTGCGGTGGATTTCGGTAAAGCGCGGGTCGCAGCCGGTACTGACCATCAGCTCATCTTCATGCTGGAAATGGGTTACCGCATACTCGATGAGTTGCACCAGCACCTTGTCGATTTCTTCCGGCGGGGTGGACGTGGATTGGTGTTCGATGATCCAGTTGATCAGGCTGACCAGGCCTTGATGCTCGGTATCGACCACCGGCTCCCCGGTAACGAAGCTGTCATTCCAGACAAAAATATCCATGCTCAATCTTCTCCTGTCACCGGGCCGAGTACCCGAAGAATTTCTTCCGGGGTGGTGGCGCCAGCCTGTACACGCTCGACGGCGTGATGGATGATGCTGCGCAGACCCCTTTGCCGGGCCTGACGGCTGATTTCGAGAACGCTGGCGCCGCTGCCTATGCAGTCACGTAACTGGTCGTCGAGGGTCAGAATTTCGTAAATGCCGAGGCGGCCCTTGTAGCCGCTGCCGTGGCAGGTAGTGCAGCCCTGGCCGCGGCGGATTTCGCTGACCTCGGCAAAGGTGCTGCCCAGGCGCGAGATGACGGCCGGGTCCGGCGCCGCCGGCTGGCTGCAGTCCGGACAAACGCTGCGCACCAGGCGCTGGGCGATGATGCCTTCGAGGGCGGTGGCGACGACATAGGGTTTGAGGCCGAGGTCGAACAGCCGGGCAATGGTGGCGACGGCCGAGTTGGTGTGCAGGGTGGAATAGACCAGGTGCCCGGTCAGCGCCGCGTGAAAAGCGACTTCGGCGGTGTCGAAGTCGCGGATTTCACCGAGCAGGATGACGTCGGGGTCCTGGCGGAGCAGGGCGCGCAGGACGGCCGGGAAGGTCAGCCCGATCTTTTCGCGAATCAGCACCTGGCCGGCCATGTCGAGGTAGTACTCGACCGGGTCTTCGATGGTGACGTAGTTCTTGTCGGGCGTCGCATCGTGCTGGAGCAACGAGTAGAGGGTCGTCGTCTTGCCGCTGCCGGTCGGGCCGGTGGCCAGGATGATGCCTTGCGGCTTGGCCACCATGTCGGTGACGCGACGCAGGTCGCTGCTCGAAAAGCCAAGTTTCTCGATGCTGTGGACTGTCGAGTTGCGGTCGAGGATGCGCATGACGATTTTTTCGCCATTGATCGTCGGCAGCGTCGAAATCCGCAAATCGACCATGCGCATCGGCGTTTTGACGGTGATGCGACCATCCTGCGGGCGGCGCCGTTCGGAAATGTCGAGTTCCGACATGATTTTCAGACGCGAGACGAGCGATTGATGCAGGTGATGCGGGATATGGATCTTGTCGGCGAGCACGCCGTCGATCCGGTAACGCACGACGACGCTCTTGGTGCGCGGCTGAATGTGGATATCGGAGGCGCCAAGGCGGATCGCCTCGACGATGATCGCATTGGCCAGCCGGATGGCCGGCGGGGCCTCGGTGTCGCGCAAGAGGTCTTCGAGCTTGGCGACCTCGTCATCCTCGATGACGATCTCGATCCCTTCGTAGGGATCCGGCGAACTGACCAGCGTTTCCAGTTCCTTGAAGTCGACCTCGCCGCCGCCGTAGATTTCATCGACCTTCTTGCGAATGGCCGCGATATCGGCTGTAACCGCATTGATGTCGAGCCCGGCCGTGAAGCGGACTTCGTCGATCAGCCCCTCGTCGAGCGGGTCGGCCATGGCCAGCAACAGGCGGCGGCCGTCGAGCTTGAGCGGCACGACCCCCTGACGCAGGCAGAAGCTGCGCGGGATCAGATCGGTCAGCGCGGCATCGACCTGGAACTCTGGCAGCTGGACTTCCTCGATCATCATGTCGGTCTTGAGCAGCTCGCGGATGCGTCGTTCGGACACCCAGTCGTTCTCGAGCAGTAAGGTGATCAGCGGCTCCTTGCGCCGTTCCTGCTGCAGGGTCAGTTCCTGCAACTGGGCATCGGTGAGCAGGTTCTTCTTGTGCAGCATGATGCCGAGCCGGCTGCGGTGGGTGGCGGCGAGTCGGGAGAGGGCAGAAATTTCCTTCGCCTTCTGTTCGTTTTCAGCGCGCAGGCTCTTGTTCCGGCTGATCAGGTCGAACTGTTCGAGGGCCAGGGCCACCGTGATGCGCAGATCGTCGTCGTTCCAGGGCTTGAGAATGAACTTGTAAACGGCGCCTTCGTTGATGGCGCCCATGACCGCATCGGTGTTGGCATGGCCGGTGAGCATGATGCGGATGGTTTCCGGCGAGCGTTTCTTGACCTCCTGCAGGAACTGCGCGCCGTTCATGCCGGGCATCATGAAATCGCTGATGACCAGATGGATGGGCCCGGTGGCGAATTTTTCCAGTCCTTCCTTGGCGCTCCAGGCGGTGATGACCTCGTAGTTTTCCTGGCGAAAAACGCGGCTGAGCGCCTTGACGATGCCCGGTTCGTCGTCGACGAAGAGCAGGCGGTAGCGCGGTGGTGTGAGGTGCGTTGCCGGCGCCTGCGGTGCCGGGGTCTTGCCGGTGAATAGTGAGGAATAATCGGTCATGACGGCGTTGGAAAGAACATGGTGACGGTGGTGCCGACATCGGGCTGGCTGTCGAGACTGATGCGGCCACTGTGGGCGTGGATGACATTGCGCGCTGTCGCCAGTCCGAGGCCAACGCCGGAGCCGACCGGGCGGGTCGTATAGAACGGCTCGAAGGCATGCTCCATTTGTTCCTTGGTCATGCCGACACCGGTGTCGTGGATGCGGACGACGATGCCCTCGTCGTCCGCTTCGGAGGATATCTTGACCTCGCCGGGCCGGCCGGCATCCTTGATCGCCAGCACGGCATTGCGGATGACGTTGAAAAAGAGCTGGTTGATATGCCCCGGCAGGCAAACGAAGCTGGGCAGGGGGAGCAGATCGAAACGGAAATTGATGCCGGCCGGCATCTGCGTTTCGACCATCTTGGCTGCCTCGTGCAGGCAGTTGTTGAGGTCCGCGTATTCTTCGCTGGCCCGGTCGACATTCGAAAATGCCTTCAAATCGGCGACGATGCGGGCGATGCGCTCCATGCCCTTGGCGCTGTCGTGGAGCAGATCGATGCTGTCTTCGAGTATGAAGTCGAGGTCGAGCGCCTGCCAGCTTTCCGCAGCTGAACCCGGATGTGATTTCAGTTCGGCAAATTTGCCGACGTACTTCTCGAAGGTGGACAGATTGCTGCGCACGAAACCGAGCGGGTTGTTGATCTCGTGCGCCATGCCGGCAGCCAGTTGACCGACAGAGGCGAGTTTTTCGGCCTCGTAGAGCATTTGCTGGCGCTCTTCCAGTTCGCCGACCTGCTTTTTGACGCGGGCTTCGAGTTCGGCCGACAGCGCCTTGTAACGGGCTTCGGATTCGCTCAGGCGGGCGTGTTCGCGCTTGAGCGACTCGAAGTCTTCGGCGACCGATTCAAGGTGCAGTGTCGATGCCATCTTGAAGCGCACCTGGGCCCGCAGCAGCACCAACATGAGATTGCGCGCGGCGCTCAGGGCCGCAGCCGACGCTGTACGGCTCAGCAGGTAGCCGACCGGTTCGAGTTCGAGGATCAACGGTTCGCGGCGAGCCTCGGGCGAGGGCTGTCCCCAGAGGGTTTTCCCGGCATTGTCGATCATGGCGAAATCGCCGCCGAGTAATTCGCTGAGTGCCGCGCCGAGCCTTTCGTGGCTGGCTGCGTCAAGCAGTTCGTCGAGCCGCCACTCGCGGTCGAAGCCCTGGGTCACGCGCTTTTCCCCAGGGCGCCGGCGACGAAGGCATCTTCGCTGAGGCCGTGCTCCGTCTGCAATTTCAAATTTGGGCCAAAATTCCGGTAGACCGTGCGAATGAGCAATTCAAAGGTCGTTTCGATGCCCTGCCCGTTCAAGGCGACGGCAAAGACCAGCGGCCACGGTGCGGCCGACCAGCGTTCGCGGATTTCGGCCTCGGGAACGGCATTCGGCAGGTCGCACTTGTTGAACTGGACGACCATGGGCAGGTGCTCGAAATCCAGGCCGACCCGGGCGCAGTTGGCGGCCAGGCTCTGGAAGGATTCACCGTTGTTGGTCTCCTGGGCGCGATCGGCGTCGGCGACGAAAACCACGCCATCGGCGCGCGATAGCACGGCCTTTCGCGTGCCGTCATGGGCGACCTGGCCGGGCACGGTGAATAGCCGGAATTTGATGAGCAGTCCGGATGGCGCGCGAAAGCCGAGCGGCAGCAGATCGAAGAACAGCGTGCGGTCGTCCTTGGTCTCCATGGTCATGACCTCGCCCTTCAATTCCGGGGCGAGCAGGTCGTGCAGGCGCAGTAGATTGGTCGTCTTGCCGCTCTGCGCCGGGCCGTAATAGACCAGTTTGAAGCTCAGGTGCTGGGCATCGCTTTCCGGCATGGTGCAGTCAGCCTTTGTTTTGAAACTCGGGATCGAGAACGACCGAGCCGTCCGGCCCCCAATTGACTTCGGTGATGCCGGGCTCGATGCGCTCCAGCCGTTCGGCTTCGATTTGTTCGGGCGTGATGTCACCCATTTCGAGACGGACCAGATTGGCCAGCTGGCGGTTTTCCAGCATCAGGTCGCGGTGGGCCAGGGCCTGACCGATGGCCGACATGAGGTCATAGTCGTTCCACGGCTTACCGATGAAACGGTCGATGCCGACTTCATTGACGGCGCGGACGAGGGCGTTGAGATCGGCGTAGCCGGAAAGAATCAGGCGGGCTGCATCGGGCTGGATGGCCTTGGCCGCCTTGAGGAATTCGATGCCATCCATGCCCGGCATGCGGTAGTCGCTCATGAACAGGTCGAACTCTTCGTTCCGTGCGGCCTCCAGCGCGGCCAGCGGCGAATTGAAATCGAAAATTTCAAGGGCGTAGCTCTTCGGGCCGTAGGTACACGGCGCCAGGCGCAGGACTCGTTTGAGGGATTTGAGGATCGATTCCTCGTCATCGACGATCAGGATGCGGCTCATTTTTCCTCCTGGCGAATATAGAGGGTCAGCATTTGCTGTTCCGAGTTTTCCATCTTGACCAGTTGGCCGATGATTTCTGCGGTCAGTGCCGTGCCCTTGGCCAGCAGCAGATAACCGTCACGGTGCATGAGGTCGCGGCTGAGCAGCATTCCCGTCTTCAGGTGCATGGTGCGCAGGGGGATTTCCGTAAAGCCGCTCTTGACGGTTTCGGCGAGCAGGGTTGCGAAGGCGTCAACAACGGCTGGGTCGTAGCGCTTGCCGCGATTTTCGATCAGAAAATTCAGTGCCTCGGCAGGCTTCAGCGGACGCTGGACCAGGGTGCCGATGATCAGCGAGTCATATTCGTTGACCGCTTGCAGGATGCGGCTGCCCTGCGGAATGGCGATGCCGGCCAGGTGGTCGGGGTAACCGCTGCCGTCATAGCTTTCGTGGTGATGGCGGACAAGGATAGCCGCGTCCTTGAATTTGTCGATGCCCATCAGGATGTTCTGGCCAATGACCGGGTGCTTCATGACCAGCGCCCGTTTTTCAGGGGTCAGCGTATTGAAGGGCTTGCCCAATAGCTCGTCGGGCAGGCCGAGCTTGCCGATATCGTGCAGCAGACCGGCCAGCATGATGTTCTGGACCTCGGCATCGGGCAGTTTGAGGCGCTGGGCGACGCTGCGCGCATGCTCCGCCACGCGCCGGCCATGGCCGGAAATCTGGCTGCCGGCCTGACCGCTACGTAGTTCGATCAGCCCGGCAAATACCTGGACGCTGGTCAGAAACGCCTTTTTCAACTCGCTGTGAGTTTGCTCGACAAAACTCAGTGCCTGGCGCAACTCGGCGGTACGGTCGGCGACCTTTTGTTCGAGACTGGCGTTGAGCTCCTTCAATTGATCATTTTGCGCCTGGGTCAGCGAGGAGAGGCGCAGGTTTTCCCGCTTCAGATTCTGGTGTTCGATGGCTTCGGCGACGATGCTGACGATCTCGTTGTCGTCCCACGGTTTCGAGATGTAACGATAGATTTCGCCCTGGTTGATCGCGGCAACGGTCGATGTGATGTCAGCGTAGCCCGTCAGCAGAATGCGCATGACATTGGGCCAGCGAGCACGAACCTCCTTGAGAAAGGTGGCGCCGTCCATTTCCGGCATGCGCATGTCGGAAATGACCAGATCGATTTGTTCTTTCTCGAGTACTTCCAGCCCGGCGGCGCCGCCCTCGGCAATGAAGATGCGATAGCCGTGTGGCCGGAACAGGCGCCGCAGGGCGGAAAGAATGCCCGGCTCGTCATCGACGAAGAGCAGGGTGGGAGGGGCGATCGCCTCGCTCATGATGAAGTCTCCGAAACTTTTGGTTCAGTGTTCTGTTTTTGATTGATGGGCAGTAACAGACGGAAAGTGGTGCCTTGCCCCTCAACGCTTTCAACCTCGATTTGGCCGCCGTGCCGTTTGATGATCCCGTAGGACAGCGAAAGCCCTAGCCCGGTCCCCTTGCCAACCGGCTTGGTTGTAAAGAACGGCTCGAAAATCCGGTTGATGTGCTCCGGCGCGATCCCTTTGCCGGTATCGCTGATTTCGATGCAAATCCTGTCTTCGCCGCGCCGGCTGGTGCGAATGGTGATGCTGCCTTGTGTTTCAATGGCGTGGCCGGCATTGACCAGCAGGTTCATGAAAACCTGGTTGAGTTGCGAAATCAGGCAGAAGACATGGGGAATCTCGCCATATTCCTTGATCACCTTGGCCTTGTACTTCAGCTCGTTCCAGACAATGTTCAGGGTTGAATCGATCCCCTGGTGGAGGTCCGCTTCCTGCCACTCCTGCTCGCCGACGCGCGAGAAATTCTTGAGATCCTGGACGATCTTGCGGACCCGGCCAAGGCCATCCTTCGACTCGGCGAGAAGACTGAAAATGTCTTCCTTGAGGAAGGCGAAATCGTGCTGCTCGAGCAGTCGCCTGATTTCATCTTCGTGGGGGTTGGCTTCGCCCGGCGTGCAGAACAGGGTTTGGTAAGCAGCGATGATGGCTATGAGGTCATGTACGTAGCCATCCAGCGTACCCAGATTGGAGTGAACGAAGCCGATCGGGTTATTCAGTTCGTGGGCTACGCCAGCCGCCAGTTGTCCGATGGAGGCCATTTTTTCCGATTGCATCAACTGGTTGTTGGCTTCTTCAAGGCGCTTGTTGAGTTTTTTCTGCTGACTCAGCGCATCGTCCATCAGCGATTGCTGGGCTTTGCGTTCGGTAATGTCCGTCAGCACCCCATCGTAAAACTCAGGTTTGCCCTCGGCGTCGAGACGAACGATGGTTCGACCAAGCACCCAGACAACCTGGCCTTCGGCTGTGACCAGGCGGTATTCCTGCGCGAAGCGTGGCACCCCTTCGGCGGCGTAGCGCTTTGCTTCCTCCAGCACCCGTGGCTGGTCGTCGGGGTGAATCACATCAAATACGGTGGGCTGCCCCGCGATCAGTTGTTTGGGTGTGTAGCCCCATTGCCGGACATTGTCCGAAATAAAGACCAATGGCCAGCCTTCGGTGCTGCGCGAGCGGAAGCAAACCACCTGGCTCGCATTGACCACCTGCGTAGCAAGGCGCAGCGCGTTTTCGGAACGCTGCCGGCAGACGATCCGCCAGGTCTCGCTGCCGATCAATTGCACCGTTTCGACGTCGAAATCGGTGTAATTCTCCGCTTTGTTGCCGACGCCCGTCATCATGCGGACGGCGCCTTCTGCCATGACCGGAATGCTGAGCAGGCGGATCAGTGCCGAGTGGCCGGGGGGAAGCCCGTGTTTGTTCTCGGCGCTGGCGTAGTCATTGATAATGACAGGCTGTTTTTTACGCGCTGCATCGGCCCAGATGCCCGCTTCTGAAATGGGGTAATGGCTGTCGAAGGCGGCCGTGCAGTAATTCTTCAGCGTGCTGGACGACCAGGCAACCAGTTCGATGGTCACCCCATCGTCATTGACCAGGTGCATGAAGCCAATGACGCTTTGCGTCAGTTCTTCGGCGCGCTCCAGCGCGTATTGCATGAACGCTTTTTCAGGCAGTTCCTCGGCTTTTTTCGGCAACTCCAGCAAGACAGCGGAACAACGGGCCTGCTGGGCAAGTTTGAGCTCGGTCAAGCGACGCTCGGTGACATCGATCGTGATGCCGCCCAGGTCGGCGCTGCCATCGTCGCGGGGAATGATGAACTTGGTGCTTTCAAAGACCCGCCCGTTCCATTCGTCCTCGATTTTTTCCGTGATGCCGGTGGCCAGAATGCGCTCATCGTCGGCGAATACTTTCTGGCCGAATTCGCCAGGAAATGCCTCGGTCGAGATGCGGCCCAGCAACTCTTCAGGTTTGATTCCGAATTGATCCTGAAAGCCTTTGTTGGCTAACAGAATCCGAGAATCAGCTGTCTTGACGTAGGCGCTGCCGGGCAGATGGTCGATAAAACGCTGGAGCATTTTGACCGAGGAGCTCCACTCGGTTTCGGCAAGTACCCAGTTGCTGATGTCTTCGACGATGACGACAAAAAAATCAACCTTCCCGTTAGCCTGGCGGATCGCGCGCGCCGAGATGGCTGTGAAAACAACGGCGCCATCCTTGCCGATAAAGCGTTTTTCCATCGCATAGCCGTCGGATTCACCACGCAGGACGGAATCAAATTTCTTGATGTCCATTTCTGCGTCATCAGGGTGAGTCAGTTCTGACCATGTTTTTTGCATCAGCTCTTCGGTTTTGTAGCCCAAAATCCGACACAGCGACGGGTTCACCGACAGCAAGGTTTTTTCGGGTGATATCGTGGCGATCCCGACCATGGCATAGTCAAAAATAGCCTGGAATCTTGCCTCTTGCTCCATTTCGCGCATCCGGGTGCGCAGCCAGAACAAGACGCACATCGCTGTGAAAAGGAGCAGGGCCCCGGCCACGACCCACTTCTCAAGTGTCCCGTCGGCATCGCCATGGAACTGGGTGCCGACGATGACCACAAAAGCCACCGGCAGGAAGCGCCAGAGAAAAGTGGCTCGCGGGCTAGGGCTCATGCTCACCCTTTGGCAATCCGGAAAGCTTCGCGGATCTGTTCGCGCAGCATGTCGTCATCCCAGGGCTTGGTCAGGAATTTGTAGATGGCACCGCGATTGATTGCCCCCGTCACCGATTCGATATCGGTATAGCCGGTCAGTACGATGCGGATGGTGTCCGGATAGAGCTGGCGAACGCGGGCGAAGAACTCGGTCCCCGACATGTCGGGCATGCGCTGGTCGGAGAGAATGACCTGTACCGGATGCTTGGCCAGATGCTCGAAAGCCGCGGCGGGCGAATTGGCTGTCAGGATGTTGAAGCCTTCCCGGCGCAGCAAACGTGACAGCGAAGTCAGAATATTCGGCTCGTCGTCAACAATAAGCAGCGTCTGCGCCTTTTCGGCTGGCGTGTCGGCGAGCTGCAGGCGCTTTTTGCCGGCCAGCAGTTGCTCGAATTCCGCCGCCGGTAGCGGCCTGCTGAACAGATATCCCTGCATCGCGTCACAGCGTCTGCTCCGCAGGAAGCTGGCCTGCGCTTCGGTTTCAACGCCCTCGGCCAGTACGCTCAGGTTGAGGCTGCGGGCCATGACAATGGCCGCCGAAGCAATCGCCGCGTTGACCGGGTTTTCAGTAATGTCGCGGACAAAGCTCTGGTCGATCTTGATCTTGTCGAAGGGCAGGCGCGAGATATAGGCCAGCGACGAATAACCGGTGCCGAAATCATCGAGCGAAATCTTGATGCCGAGTGTCTTGAGGCTTCGGCACTGGGCGATAGCTTCGTCGATATCGTCGATCAGGGCGCTCTCGGTAATCTCCAGTTCCAGCGCCCCGGCTGGCAGGCCGGTTTCGGCCAGGCACTGGCTGACCAGGCCAGGCAGGTTGGCCTGGCGAAACTGGCGAGACGAGAGGTTCACGGCAATGCGCAGGTTGGCCAGGCCAAGGTCCAGCCACTGCCGGGTTTGCAGGCAGGCGGTACGCAACACCCATTCGCCAATCGGCAGGATAAGCCCGGTTTCTTCGGCGATCGGGATGAACTCGGCCGGGGAGATTGAGCCGAATGCCGGATTGTTCCAACGCAGCAGGGCTTCCATGCCGATCATGTTGCCGCTGTCGAGACTGATCTGAGGCTGGTAGTAAACAGTCAGTTCATTGCGTTGCAGGGCTTGCCGCAAGGCCGCCTCAAGCCCGAGTCGGCGGGCGGCATCGGCATCCATTTCCGGCGAATAGAAACGGAATGTGTTTTGTCCGCTCTTTTTGGTGCGCAGCAGGGCGGCATCGGCGCACTTCATCAGGGCATCGACATCGTTGCCGTTGCGGGGGGCGACGGCAACGCCGATGCAGGCGGTAATGGCGATGGTGTGCTCACCGACCTCGAAGGGAACGGCGATGGCATCGAGCATGCGCTGGGCGAGCGCGATGGTGTCGCGCTCGTGGCTCAGGTTGGCCATCACGAAGCCGAATTCGTTGCCGGAGCGGCGACCGATGGTGTCGCCATCGCGCACCTGCAGATTGAGGCGGCGCGCCACCTCGATCAGTATCGCGTCGCCAACGGGTGGGCCGAGCGTGTCGTTGATGAAGCGGAAGCGGTCGAGGTCGAGCAGGAGGACCGCTGTCTCCCGATTGAAGCGGTGGGCACTGATCAGGGCCTGGCCGAGGCGGTCGGCAAACAGGCTGCGGTTGGGCAGGTTGGTCAGCGGGTCGAAGCTGGACAGGTATTGAATGCGTTCGGCCGCGGCATGGCGCTCCGAAAGATCGCTGAATACGCCGACGTAATTTGTCAGATTCCCTCTTCTGTCGCGTACGGCCGAAATGTTCAGCCATTCGGTCACCAGTTCGCCGTCCTTACGCCGGTTGGTGATCTCGCCCTGCCAGTTGCCGTGCCGGTTGATGGCTTCCCACATGTCGCGATAAAACTCGGGGCCATGCACCCCGGAACGGAGGATGCGGGGGTTTTTGCCAAGCGCTTCGCTGCTGCTGTAGCCGGTCACCTTGGAAAAAGCCTGGTTGGTGAGCAGAATCTCGCTGTTGGCGTCAGTGATGCAGACGCCATCGCTGATGCCGGTAAAGACAACCGATGACAGCCGTTGCTCGGCATCGGCCGTCTTGCGCCGGCTGATGTCGGCCATGGTCCCGAGAACCAGCGCCGCTTTTCCCTGGGCATCGCGGCGCAGTATCCGTCCCCGCGCCTCCATCCACACCCAGTGACCATCAGCATGGCGCATGCGCAATTCTTCGACATGGATTTCGTCACCGTGGCCGGGCTGGTCCTCCATGCTCTGCGCTATCGCGTTGCGGTCTTCCGGGTGAATCAATTCAAGCGTGGCGGCGATGGTCGTCGGCCCTTCTGTCAAGCCGAGGATCCGCGACAGGCTGGGGCTCCACTGGTTGCTGCCGCGTTCGTGATCGTGTTCCCAGATGCCGAAGCCGGAGGTGGCGAGGGCCACCTGCAGGCGGGCATCGAGTTGAGTGTTTTCCGCCACCCGCCGGGCAACTTCCTGCTCAAGCCAGGCCTTTTGCCCGGCCACCATGTCGCGGGCCCGTTTCAGTTCAAGCTGGGCCTTGACGCGGATGCCGAGGATCGCCGGATTGATCGGCTTGGTGATGTAGTCGACGGCGCCTTCGTGGATGCCGCGTTCCTCGTTTTCCGGGTCGTCGAGGGCAGTAACGAATATCACCGGAATGTCGCAGGTTTCGCCATCGGCGCGTAGCGCCCGGAGCACCTCATGGCCATCCATCTCGGGCATCATGACATCGAGCAGGATGAGGTCGGGGTGGGGCGGTAGCCTGGCGTAGCGCAGGGCGACCGGGCCACTGTTGGCAACCCGGACGTCAACGCCGAGGTTGCTGATCATTTCCGAAATGGCGGCGAGGTTGTCCGGCACGTCGTCGACAATAAGCACAATGGGCTTGCCTGGCCCCTGAGTCTTGTTGTCCTGGTGTGTCATGCTTCCCGCTCCCCTCGCATTTCATTCACGAACGCTAGTCTCCCTCGCCAAGCTCGCTCAGACAAGGCATTGCGCACGTTCTCGAGAAATAATTTCAGGCTATCTGTTTTTTTATACTTTCGGTCAGGGCCATTGCGCCATCAAAGTTGAAAATGGCGATTTGCTGGCGCAATTGCTCGCACTCGGCCGGGCAACAACGCTTTAGATCCGTTTTGATCTGATTGAACTGGCGGGTTGCTTCGATATCTCCCGTGCTCAGCAACTTGTACAGCGCATCGATTTGTTTCAGCAGCGCCTGAGCATTGGCTTTTTCTTCCATCTCATCCCGTTGCGGCGTGGCTGTTGTGCGTCGGGCGACATCCGTTGCGGGCAGGTGTTTGGCGAGCAAGGCATAGAGCGCATCGGGATAGACCGGCTTGGCCAGAAAGTCGGTCATTCCGGCCTCGAGGCAGTTTTCCCGGTCGGCGTCAAAGGCGTTTGCCGTCAGTGCGATGATAGGTACCGAGGCCCCGTTTTCCAGGGCGCGAATTTGCCGGGTGGCATCCAGTCCGTTGAGTTCCGGCATCTGGATATCCATCAGGATGAGATCGAAATTTGACTGTTTATACCGGTCGACCGCAAGCAAGCCATTTTCTGCGGTGACGACCTCGAGACCGACGCTGGTCAGTAGTTCAACGGCGATATCACGGTTGATTCGCTCATCCTCGACCACCAGAACGCGTCCTTTCAGTTGCCCCTGTTGCACGCTTTCCGGCACAGGCGCCGCTTCATCCCTGGCCACGCCAAGGCGGGCGGTTATCCAGAAACGACTGCCGACGCCCGGCGTGCTTTCGACGCCGACTTCGCCACCCATCAGTTCGGCGAGGTGGCGGGCAATGGCCAGGCCCAGGCCGGTGCCGCCAAAGCGCCGGGTGGTTGAGCTGTCGAGTTGCTCGAAGGCGTTGAACAGGCGTGCCGTATCTTCGGGACGGATGCCGATGCCGGTATCGCTGACACTGAAGCGGCAGGTCATTTCGTCACCTTCGATGCCCAGCAGTTCGCCGGCGATTGAAATCGAACCGTTTTGCGTGAACTTGACTGCATTGCCGGCAAAATTGAGCAGCACCTGGCGCAGGCGAGTGACGTCGCCAATGGCCCGTTCCGGCAAGGTGCTCGTATCGATGTGCAGGCTCAGTCCCTTGCTGGCGACCCGGTCGCGAATCATCGCGCCAATGTTCTGCAAGACCTCGGCCGGCGCAAAAGCGTAACTTTCGAGCAGTACCTTGCCCGCCTCGATTTTCGACAGATCGAGAATATCGTTGATGATCTGCAACAGATGCTCGGCGGCGGCCGAGACCTTGAGCAGCTTTTCGTGCTGGTCGGGTTGCAGGGGGGTTTGCCTGAGCAGGTAGTTGAGGCCGATGATGGCGTTCATCGGTGTGCGGATTTCATGGCTCATGTTAGCCAGAAATTCCGATTTGGCCCGATTGGCCGAATCGGCCTTTTCCTTGGCGGCAGCCAGTTCGCTCGTGCGCTGCTCGACCTGTTTTTCCAGGTGCCGGCGGTGGGCGTGCAGTTCGGCCTCGGTCTGCCGGCGTTCGGTGATGTCTTCCTTGACCGCGACGTAGTGGGTGACCGCCCCGTTGTTGTCACGCACCGGCGATATGGTGGCCAGTTCGAGATAGTGCGAGCCATCCTTGCGCTGATTGATGAACTCGCCGCGCCAGGCCTTGCCGGCGAGCAGGGTTGGCCACATGTCGCGATAGGTTTCGGGGGGCGTCTCGCCGGACTGGAGAATGCTCGGATTCTGGCCAATGGCCTCGGCTGCCGTGTAGCCGCTGGCCTTGGTAAAAGCCTCGTTGACGAAAATGATTTTGGCCTTGAGGTCGGTGATGACGATGCTCGCCGGGCTTTGCTCGACGGCGGTGGACAGCCGGCGCAAGCCTTCTTCAGCGGTTTGAAGCTGCTGGTTGAGTTCGCGTAGCTGCTTGAGCTGGGCCTTGAGTTTGTGTTCCGCCTGCTTGCGCTGGGTGATGTCCATCGTCATGCCGCCCAGTTGTCGATTGCCGTGGCCGTCATCGACGACGAACTTGGTCGACTCGTAATCCCGGCCGTTGAAACTTTCCTCGATGACAACGGTGCCGCCGTTTTCGATCACTTTCCGGTCGTCGTCGGCAATTTTTTCGCCGAATTCGCCGGGGAACAGTTCCTGGCTGGTCTTACCGATCATGCCGGCCGGATCCATGCCGAGCAGGGTCTGGAATCCGCGGTTGGCCATGAGTACGCGGGAGTCGGCATCCTTGAGGTAAGCCGTACCCGGGATGTGGTCGATGAAACGCTGCAAGGTCAGCAGGGCGTGCTGGTTTTCTTCGCTTTTTTCCTGAAGCTGGCTATCAAAGGCTTTTTGTCGACGTTGGTATTGGAAGAGGAGCAGCGTGGAGCCGGCCGCCACCAGCAGGAAAAGGAGGGCGCGGGTGCTGGCCTGGGTTTTCCAGAGAGCAAATATTTCATCGAGGTCGCGGGCGGCGCCGATAACCAGTGACGAGGTCATGCGCAGGCCCTCGGGTTGCAGGGTACGCATCGACACCAGGCGCTCCCTGCCGAGTGCGTACGACACGCCGGTCATCAGGCTGGCGGTCTGGCCGCTGGCCATGTGGCGCTGGAAAAATGAGCCGGGAACGTTCAAGGAGACCCCGGTGATCGTTTTTGCTTGCTCGGGTACGAGAGCCAGCATCTTGCCTCCGCCATGCACCACAAAAAGGGTGGTTTCGCGGCCGGCATGGATGGAGTGGAGCAAGCTGCCAATGTTCTCGTTATCGATGGTGGCGGTGACGATGCCGGCGAACTCACCGCTCGGTCCCTTGACCATGCGCGCCAGCATCATCGTGTAGGCGCCCAGCGTCGTGACAAAGGGTTCGCTGAGGTAGAGCTTGTTCGGGTCCGGATTTTTCAGGACGGTCTGGAAGTATTCACGCTGGGCAAAGTTTTGCCCGACCAGCTGGCTCCGGTTGCTGGCCTGCACGGTGCCGCTGGCATCGAAATAGGCCAGTGTGCGCACCCCCGCCAGGGCCTGGGTCAGCATGCCCAGTTCGTGGGTGACGATGGCCAACCCGTCCTGGTGGGTGAGTTGCACGGGCAAGGTGTCACGGAGCTTGTCGACGACCACGCTCATCGACTTTAGTCGGCGTTCCAGTTCCTCGGCGACGACCAGGCTGTGGTTCTCGAGCCGCTCCCTGGCTTCTGCCTCGATCCGGCCGTAGGCCTGGATCTGGTCGAAGGCGATTTGCGCCCCGAGCAGAAGCAGGCCGATGCTCAGCGCTATCCATTGCAGGCGATAGGCCCGCCGCCGCATCCGGGCGTTCGAAATATCGACGCTCATCGCGATTGGCTCAAGCCTCTCCCGCCTCGTAGGCGGATAGCGTTACCCCGGCATGGCTGAGCATCTCGCGGATCGATTTGATGTCCGTCCGGCTGCAGGTATTGCTGTTGTGTGGGTGATGCAGGAAGGCTTCAACCTTGTTGAGCGTGATCTTGTAGCGGGCGCCGTGCGCCGGTTCGATCTCGGCGCCGAGGTGGTTGAGCAGCGATTCGATCTCGCGCCAATGAATGTTGGCCGACGGTGGGTCCTGAAAGATGCTGCGCATCAGGTGGGCATGCTTGTGACTCATGGCGAATCTCCGAGCAGGTTATGCCGGCTATTCTATGCCTGTGCGGTGTTGCCGTGTCAGGCGAAAACGATCTTGAGCAGGGCCAGGCAGAGCAAAGTGTAGCCGGCCGCGACAAGGTCGTCGGCCATGACGCCGAAGCCGTTTTTGACGTGCTCGTCAAAATAGCGGGCCGGCTGCGGCTTGGTGATGTCGAAATAGCGGAAAAGCGCGAAGGCGGCCAGTTGCCAGAGGAAAGTGGCTGGCGTCATCATGAGGATGAGCCAGAAAGGCACGATCTCGTCCCAGACGATGCTGCCGTGGTCCGGATCGCCGATGGCGCGGCCGGTGACGTCGATGAACCAGATGCCGCCGAGGTATGCCACGGTCAACAGGAAAAACAGGCCAAAATCGGAAAAATGGTGGTGGAAGAGGGCGAACGTTGCCCACGCGAACAGCGTGCCGAAGGTGCCTGGTGCTTTCGGAGCTAGCCCGCTGCCACAGCCCAGCGCGAAGAAATGCGCCGGGTGGGCGATCAGGAAATTGAGGTCAGGTCGCTTGGCCAAAGTGGTCGTATCCCTTGCTGCCGAATTCGACGGGCTTGCCGTCCGGGTCGAGGACGGTGACCTCGCCGCTCGGCCCGGCCACCATTTCGCCGATGTTCCAGAGCGGCAGTTCGAGTGTCGCGGCGATCTGCGCGATGGCCAGGCTTTGCGTCCCTGGTGCGGTGAAGCACAGCTCGTAATCGTCGCCGCCGGTCAGCTGGCATTCGAGAGCGATGCGCCGAAGGTCGGCGTCGTAGCTCTCGCCCTTGGGCAAATGCGGCAACTGGACGAGCTTGACGGCGGCGGCGCAGCCCGAGCGTTCGGCGATGTGGCCGAGGTCGGCGAGCAGGCCGTCGGAAACGTCGATGGCGGAAGAGGCGATGCCGTTCAGGGCAAGACCGAGGGCGACGCGCGGCCGGGGCTTTTCGAGGGCGCCGACGCACAGGCGCGGCCAAGGCTCGGGCAGTTTGACCTTGTCCTGCAGGTGGGCGAGGCCAAGGCTGGCCAGGCCGGGGCGGCCGGAAACCCAGATCTGGTCGCCAATCTTTGCGCCATCACGGCGCAGGGCGCAGCCCGGTTCGACTTCGCCGATGGCCGTAATGCAGACGTTGAGCGGGCCTTTGGTGGTGTCGCCGCCGATGACATCGACGCCGTACTCTGCCGCACAGGCAAAAAAGCCTTCGGCGAAGGCGGCGATCCACGCTTCGTCGACCGCCGGCAGGGCGCCGGCCAGCGTCACCCAGCGCGGCTGGGCGCCCATTGCGGCGAGGTCGGACAGATTGACCGCCAAGGCTTTCCAGCCGAGGTTCTTGGGATTGGTATCGGGCAGAAAATGCGTGCCGGCGACCAGCATGTCGGTGGTTACCGCGAGTTGCTTGCCGGGCGTCGGTGCGATCAGCGCGCAGTCGTCACCGGGGCCGAGGACGGCCGACGGGGTGGGCCGGGCGAAATACTTGTTGATCAGGTCAAACTCGCCCGGCATCAAACTATTTGCTGCCCTGCTTGCGCGCGGCAACCTCGTCGGCGCGAACGACGGCGGCGATCTTGTCGAGCACGCCATTGACGTACTTGTGGCCGTCGGTGCCGCCGAAAGATTTGGCCAGCTCGATAGCCTCGTTGATGATGACGCGGTAGGGCGTTTCGGGATGGTTGTTCATCTCGAAGGCGCCCATCATCAGGACGCAGGCTTCAATCGGCGAGAGTTCGCTGAACGGCCGGTCGAGGTGCGCCGTTACTTGCGAAACCAGCGCCTCGCGCTGACCGATGATGCCGCGCAGACTGCCAACAAAGAATTCACGGTCGGCCTTGGCGAAGCCTTCCATTTCCGGGGCGTAGGCTTCGATGGCGGCTTCATCGGCACCACCGACGCGCCACTGGTAGAGGCCTTGCAGGATGAATTCGCGGGAGCGGCGACGGGCCGACTTGGGCGGCGCCTTGACGTCGTGGGGGTGTTCGCTGTCGCTGAGGAAAGTGGTCATTGGAGCAGGGCTTTCTGAAGGTTGGCCATTTCGACGGCAGCCTGGGCGCAGTCGCTGCCCTTTGGCTGGGTGCGGATTTCGGCCTGTTCGTCGGTGTCGCAGGTCAGGATGCCGTTGGCGATGGGTACGCCGGTGTCGAGCTGGACTTCCATGATGGCGCGGCAGGAATCGTTGGAAACGACTTCGAAATGGTAAGTGTCGCCGCGGATGACGGCGCCCAGGGCGACCAGCGCGTCGAAGCTGCCGCTTTGCGCCATGGTTTGCAGGACGAGCGGGATTTCCAAGGCGCCGGGGACGTTGGCGATGGTCATGTCGGCATCGGCGACGCCGAGGCGCTTGAGTTCGGTGACGCACGACGAAAGCAGGGCTTCGCAGACTGGCAGGTTGAAGCGGCTCATGACGATGCCGACCTTGAGGCCGGCGCCGTCGAGGTTGTTGTCGTATTCAAAGATGTTGTCGAAACGGGACATGGCTTACAACTCCGCGGGTGTCGTGACGAAACCGGTGACTTCGAGGCCAAAGCCGGTCATGGAGGGCATCTTGCGCGGGCTGGAGAGCAGGCGCATCTTGGAAACGCCGACATCGCGCAGGATCTGGGCGCCGATGCCGTAGGTGCGCGGGTCCCATTTGACCGGGCCGCTCGGGGCGGTGCCGGTCAGGCGCGAGAGGATGGCTTCGCCGTCTTCCGGGCGGTGCATGAGGACGATGACACCGTGGCCGAACTTGGCCATGGCCGACTGGGCTTCCTCGATGGAGAAGGACTGGCGCTTGCTGGCCGGGTCGAGGAAGTCGAGGACGGAGAGCGGTTCATGGACGCGAACCAGCGTTTCGTCGCCGGCCGGAATGCTGCCCTTGACCAGTGCCAGATGGGTCGCGCCACTGGCTTGGTCGACGTAGGCGTGCATGGTGAAATCGCCGTGGGCGGTGCTGATGGTCTTGCTCGTGACGCGCTTGACCAGGGTTTCCGAGGCGGCGCGGTAGTGGATGAGGTCGGCGATGGTGCCGATCTTCAGGCCATGTTCCTTGGCGAATTCCATGAGCTCCGGCAGGCGGGCCATGGTGCCGTCGTCGTTCATGATCTCGCAGATCACCGAGGACGGCTCGAGACCGGCCATGCCGGCCAGGTCGCAGCCGGCTTCAGTATGGCCGGCGCGGACCAGCACGCCGCCTTCGCGGGCGGTGATCGGGAAGACGTGGCCGGGCTGGACGATGTCGTCGATGGTCGTGTTCTTGGCGACGGCGACCTGGATGGTGCGCGCCCGGTCGGCGGCCGAGATGCCGGTGGTGACACCTTCGGCCGCTTCGATCGAAACGGTGAAGGCAGTGCCGTACTGGGTCTTGTTGTTCTTGGCCATCTGGACGAGGCCAAGCTTCTTGCAGCGGGCTTCGGTCAGCGTCAGGCAGACCAGACCACGGCCGAATTTGGCCATGAAATTGATCGCGTCGGGCGTGATGTGTTCGGCGGCCATGACGAGGTCGCCCTCGTTTTCGCGGTCTTCTTCATCGACCAGGATGACCATGCGACCGGCCTTGAGTTCGGTGACGATCTCGGCGGTGCTGGCGATGGCGGGATGGGGTGGCATTGGGGTGTCCGGGAACAGCAAAAGGGGGGTGCTATTTTCGCAGAAACAGGGGATCAGCACATGACTTTAGTGCCTTGGCGCCGACAGGATTCAGGGCAGATAGGCTTCGACCTGGACGCGCAGGCGGACTTCGTCGCCGATGAAGGGGATGCCGTTGTTCAGGCCGAATTCCGAACGACGCAACACGCCGATGGCGTCGGCTCCGCAGCCGCGCAGGCGGCTGGCCAGATTGAGGCCGCATTTGAAGCGGCTGACTTCGAGGCGCAGCGGCCGGCTTTCACCGAGCATGACGAGGACGCCGTCGACGGCGCTGAGTTTTTCTTCGGTGAAAATGAGTTTCTGGCTGCGAAAGAAAATGTAGGGAAAGTCCTTGGCCTTGAACCAGTCGTCGCCGCGCAGCACGTCGTCGCGCAATTCAAAACCGGTGTCGAGCGAGGCGGTTTCGATGCTGATGTCGATGCGGCCGGTTTTCGTCTCGGCGTCGAATTCGACGACGCCGCTGCTCCGGTTGAACTGGCCGCGCTGCGTCGAAAAGCCGAGATGATCGATCTCGAAGCTGGCGTAGGTGTGCGCCGGGTCGATGGTGTATTCGGCGGCCTGGGCCAGGGGCAGGCAGGCGGCGAAAAGCAGGGCGGGGAGGATTCTCACGGTCAACCGGAAAAAAAGGCCAAAAATGAAATGGCGATGGCGGTCTGACCGTGTGGGGTAGAAGCCGTTCCCCTCAATTCGCGGTAGCATCGCTGCCCATGCGGCATGCCCTCCTTTTCTCCGTCTTCGTCATCGCTTCCTGCGGGCTGGCCTACGAGCTGATCGCCGGCGCCCTGTCGTCCTACCTGCTCGGCGACTCGGTGACGCAGTTCTCGACGGTGATCGGCACCTACCTGTTCGCCATGGGCGCCGGGTCGTGGCTGTCGAAATACATTACGCGCGACCTGATCGGGCGCTTCATCCAGATCGAACTCATGGTAGGCCTGCTCGGCGGCTTTTCGGCCATCGGGCTGTTCCTCGTTTTCACCTGGCTGGGCGGGCCGTTCAAACTGGTGCTCTACCTCGCCGTGTTCGGCGTCGGCGTGCTGGTAGGCCTCGAAATCCCCCTGGTCATGCGCATCCTGAAGCGTGAACTGGCCTTCAAGGACCTCGTGTCGCAAGTGCTCACTTTCGATTATCTCGGCGCGCTGGCGGTCTCCATCCTCTTCCCGCTGGTACTGGCGCCGCAGATCGGCATGGTCCGGACGGGCCTGCTGTTTGGCGTGCTCAACGTCGCCGTGGCGCTCTGGGCACTGCATCTGTTCCGCGATCAACTGCCATCGCGGCGTTGGCTTGCTGTGCAAAGCTGGACGGTCTTCGGCCTGCTCGCCGCCGGTTTCGCCGGGGCCGGGCAACTGACGACCATTGCCGAAACCCACCTCTACGCCGACGACATCATCCACGCCGAAACGACGCCCTACCAGCGCCTCGTCGTCACGCGCTGGCGCGACGATCTGCGGCTGTTCATCAACGGCAACCTGCAGTTTTCCTCGCACGATGAATACCGTTACCACGAGGCGCTGGTCCATCCCGGTCTGGCCAGCCTGCCGGGGGCGAAGCGGGTTTTGGTGCTCGGTGGCGGCGATGGCCTGGCCGTCCGTGAAATCCTCAAGTACCCGAATGTCGAGTCGGTAACCCTGGTCGATCTCGACCCGGCGATGACCGATCTGTTCTCAAAGGCACCTGCCCTCGTCGCGCTCAATCAGGGCGCGCTGAGTTCGCCCAAGGTCACGGTAGTCAACGCCGACGCCCTGCAGTGGCTGGAGGAAAGCCGCGAGTACTTCGACTTCGTCGTCATCGATTTTCCCGACCCGGCCAATTACGCGCTGGGCAAGCTGTACACGTCGGCCTTCTACCGCCTGCTCGAAAAACGCCTGTCGGCGCGCGGCCTGATCGTCGTCCAGTCGACCTCGCCGCTTTTCGCTCGGCAATCCTACTGGTGCGTCGTGACGACGCTGGAAAGTGTGGGTTTCAAGACGGCGCCGTACCACGCGCTGGTCCCGTCCTTCGGTGAATGGGGCTACATCATCGCCGGCCGGCAGGAATTTTCGATTCCCACGGTCGACCGGAAAAAAACGCGATTTTTGACATCCGAAATCCTCCCCGGCCTGTTCGAATTCCCGGCCGACATGGCGCGCCTGCCGGCCGAGGTCAATCAGTTGAACAATCAGGTATTGGTGCGAACTTTCGAAGACGAGTGGCGCAAGGTCATCCGTTAGCGCCGCTCAGTGGCGAGGTGGGCCTTGAGGTAAGCCACCGTATCGTCGAAAGGCATCGGCCGGCTGAACAGGTAGCCTTGCAGGAAATCGCAGCCCAGCCCGGAGAGAAAGTCGCGCTGGGCTTCGGTTTCGACACCCTCGGCGACCAGCTCGAGACCCAAGCTGTGGCCCAGGGCGATGGTCGCGGTACAGATGGCCGCGTCGTTGACGTCGGTCTCGATGTCCTTGACGAACGAGCGGTCGAGCTTGAGCCGCTTTATTGGCAGGTGCTTGAGGTAAGCCAGCGAGGAGTAGCCGGTGCCGAAATCGTCGATGGCCAGCACGATGCCCATGGCGGCCAGCTGGTCGAGGATGGACAGCGTCATCTCCGGGTTTTCCATGGCCGTGCTCTCGGTTACCTCAAGCTCGATGTCCTCGGGCAGCAGGTCGTAGCAGGCCAGCGCGCCACGGACGAGGAGCAGCAGGTTTTCATGGCGCAACTGCTGGGCCGAGATGTTGATGGCGACGCGGATGCCGTCGATGCCATGCTTTTTCATGACGCGGATGAGCCGGCAGGTTTCCCAGATCACCCAGTCGCCGAGCGGCTGGATCAGGCCGGTTTCTTCGGCGATGCAGATGAAGCGCAGCGGTGATACCGACCCGAATTTTGCATTGTTCCAGCGCAGCAGGGCCTCGACGCCGAGGACCCGACCGCTGACCGTTTCGATCTGCGGCTGGAAGTGCAGCGAAAACTCGCTGCTCGCCGGTGAAATGGCGGCAATCGCCTGGCGCAGCTCGTTTTCCATCGCCAGACGCTCGCCCGCCGCCTCGTTCATCCGGGCCGTGTAAAACTGGTGATTGTTGCGACCAGCACTTTTCGCGTGGTACATCGCCGTATCGGCGTTGCGCAACAGGGTGCCGGGATCGCCGCCGTCGATCGGATAGAGGCTGATGCCGATACTCGGCGTGGCGTAGAGCACGTGATCGGCGATCCGGTAGCTGTCGGCCAGGTTGCTCTGAATCTTGCTGGCGACGCGGGCGGCGGTCAGCGGTGATTCGATGTCGGGCAGAACGACGACGAATTCGTCGCCGCCGATGCGTGCCACGAGATCGCTGGCCCGCACGCATTCACGCAGGCGCAGCGCGACATTCTGCAGCAACTGGTCGCCGACATGATGGCCCAGCGTGTCGTTGATGTTCTTGAAATTGTCGAGGTCGATCAACATCAGCGCCAGCTGCTTGCCCTCTCGCTCGCAACTGCGCAGCGATTGCGCCAGTTGCGACTCGAAGGCCAGCCGGTTGGGCAGATTGGTCAGCGGGTCGTGATAAGCCAGGTAGGCCAGACGGTCGGCAACCTCGTGGCTGGCGTCGATCTCGGTGTAATTGGCGACATGGTTGCGGACGCTGCCATCGGCGTTGCGCAATACCGAAATCTTGAGGAGGCGCGGATAGTTGGCGCCATCCTTCTGCTTGTTCCAGATCTCGCCTTCCCAGTAATCCTGCGTGTCCAGCGCCTGCCACATGGCCGCATAAAAGTCAGGGGAGGCCCGGCCGGAGGACAAAATGCGCGGATTCTGCCCGATCAGCTCTGCAAGCGAATAACCACTCAGTCGGGACAGGGCGCCGTTAGCCGCAACAATCAGATTCTGGCCATCAGTCACCAGCATGCCTTCATCGCTCTGCTCGAAGGCACACAGAAAGACCTTCCCGGACAGGAGATCCTTGTCCGGTGGGGGCAGGCTGCTCGCTACTGCGTTGGCGCTGGTCATAGAGTCATTCAGACTGTATATGAGGTTATTCTAATCTTCCAATCAGACGTTAAACAGGAAATTCAGCACATCGCCATCCTTGACGACGTACTCCTTGCCTTCGGCGCGCATCTTGCCCGCTTCCTTGGCGCCGGCCTCACCCTTGTAGGCAATGAAATCGTCAAAGGCAATAGTCTGGGCGCGGATGAAGCCACGCTCGAAGTCGGTATGGATGACGCCGGCCGCCTGCGGCGCGGTGTCGCCCTGATGAATGGTCCAGGCGCGTACTTCCTTGACGCCGGCCGTGAAGTAGGTGGCCAGACCAAGCAGCTTGTAGCCGGCGTGGATCAGGCGGTCGAGTCCCGGTTCTTCGAGGCCGAGATCAGCCAGGAACATCTGCTTCTCTTCTTCGTCGAGATCGGCGATTTCAGCTTCGATGGCAGCACAAACAGAAACGACCTGGGCCTTCTCGGTAGCTGCGTGGGCGCGCACGGCGTCGAGGAGCGGGTTGTTTTCGAAGCCGTTTTCGGCAACGTTGGCGACGTAGAGCACCGGCTTGGCGGTGATCAGGCAGAACGGCTTGAGCAGCGCCAGTTCTTCCTTGGAGAAATCGAGGGCACGTACGCCCTTGGCCTGGTCAAGCTGGGCAAAGCAGCGTTCGAGCACAGCCACCAGAATCTTCGCTTCCTTGTCGCCGGAACTGGCCGGACGGCGGTAGCGATTGAGCGCCTTTTCAACGGAGGCCATGTCGGCCAGCGCCAGTTCGGTATCGATGACCTCAATGTCGCGCAGCGGGTCGACGCCACCGGAAACGTGGATCACGTTGTCGTCGGCAAAGCAGCGTACGACGTGCACGATGGCATCGGTTTCGCGGATGTTGGCCAGGAACTGGTTGCCCAGGCCTTCGCCCTTCGAGGCACCGGCGACGAGGCCGGCAATATCGACGAATTCGACGATGGCCGGCTGCATGCGCTGCGGCTTGACGATCTCGGCGAGCTGGGCCATGCGCTTGTCCGGCACCTCAACGATGCCGACATTTGGCTCGATGGTGCAGAAGGGGTAGTTTTCCGCCGCAATACCTGACTTGGTCAGAGCATTGAAGAGGGTGGATTTGCCGACGTTGGGCAGGCCGACGATGCCGCATTTCAAAGACATGGGTTTTCCTAAGTGGTTGCCAACTAAACGGCTTTGCCGTGCAACTGTTGCTGGGCGCCGGCAAAATCTCCGGCGGCGAGTTTGGGCCACGCCAGCAGGCAGCGGGCGAGGGCGTGTTCGATATCCGGCAGCTCATCCTTGCGCGGCTGGTGCAGCACGAAATCGACGACCTGCTGGGACAGGCCGAGTGTGCGCGGGTGGCCAATGCCAAGGCGCAGGCGCCAGAAGTCCGGTGTGCCGAGTTTGGCCTGGATATCTTTCAGGCCGTTGTGCCCGCCGTTGCCGCCGCCCTGCTTGAGGCGAATGCCGCCGGGGGGCAGGTCGAGCTCGTCGTGGATGACGAGAATCTCTTCCGGGGGAATCTTGTAGAAATTGGCCAGCGCCGCCACCGACTGGCCCGAGCGGTTCATGAAGGTCATCGGCTGCAGCAGCCAGGTTTCGCCGACGCGCGCCGCCTTGCCGTAGAACTTGGCCTGCGGGGCGAGTGAAGCCTTCAGTTTGTCAGCCAGATGGTCGACAAACCAGAAGCCGACGTTGTGTCGGGTCGCTTCATATTCCGGGCCGGGGTTGCCGAGGCCGACGATCAGGCGAGGTGGGTTCATGGGCTATAAGTGCGAAAAAGCCGCCGGCGGCATGATGCCAGCGGCGGCTATGACTGCAGGATGCCGGAAATTACTCGGCAGCAGCTTCGCCTTCAGCGGCGTCAGCAGCGCCAACCTTGCCGGCAACGATACCGACGACGACGTCGTCAGTAGCGTGGGCAACCAGCTTGACGCCGTTCGGCAGCTTGAGCTGGGAGAGGTGGATGCTGTCGCCGACATTCAGTGCGGACAGGTCGACTTCGACGAACTCGGGCAGATCCTTGGCCAGGCAATGCACGTCGACTTCGGTGATGACGTGGTTGACCAGACCGCCGTTGAGCTTGACGCCCGGGCCAACTTCTTCGTTGGTGAAGTGCAGCGGCACCTTGATGTGCAGTTCGTGCGTGGCATCAACGCGCTGGAAGTCGATGTGCAGAACCAGCGGACGATAGGCGTGCATCTGGTAATCGCGCAGCAGGACTTGTTCCTTCTTGCCATCAACGACGAGGTTGACGACGGAAGAATGGAAAGCCTCTTTCTTCAGCTTGAGCAGCAGGTCGTTGTGGACGACTTCGATGGCTTGCGGGGCGGCTTCGCCACCGTAAACAATACCCGGGACGGTGCCAGCGCGACGCAGGCGGCGGCTCGCACCCGTTCCCTGCAGCGTACGCGCTTGGGCGATAAGTTCAAATTGCATGGTGATACTCCAATAGTTTTCCCGGTCCGCGACCAGAACGGGAAGGTTAAAAAAACTTAATCGATGAACAGCGACGAGACGGAGTCGTCGTTGCTGATGCGGCGAATGGTTTCGGCCATGATTTCGGCCACGGAAAGCTGACGGATGCGCGGGCAGGCAGCAGCATCGTCGCGCAGTGGAATGGTGTCAGTGACGACCAAGGCATCGAGGTCGGAACTGTTGACGCGCTCGACAGCCGGGCCGGACAGCACCGGGTGCGTACAGTAGGCAACGACCTTCTTGGCGCCATTGGCCTTCAGGGCAGTGGCGGCCTTGCACAGGGTGCCGGCGGTGTCGACCATGTCGTCCATGATGATGCAGGTGCGGCCATCGACTTCACCGATGATGTTCATCACTTCGGAAACGTTGGCCTTCGGGCGACGCTTGTCGATGATCGCCAGGTCGCATTCGAGACGCTTGGCCAGCGAACGGGCACGGACTACGCCGCCGTGGTCGGGCGAAACGACCATCGGGTTTTCGTAATGTTGCTTCTGGATGTCGTCGAGCAGGATCGGCAGGCCGTAGATGTTGTCGACCGGAATGTCGAAGAAGCCCTGAATTTGTTCGGCGTGCAGGTCCATGGTCAGCACACGGTCGACGCCGGAGGCGACGAGCATGTTGGCGACGAGCTTGGCGGCGATGGGCACGCGCGACGAACGCGAACGGCGATCCTGGCGGGCGTAGCCGAAATAGGGGATGGCGGCGGTAATGCGGCCGGCCGAGGCACGCTTGAGCGAATCAACGATAACCAACAGTTCCATCAGGTTATCGTTGCACGGAGCGCAAGTGGATTGCAGCACGAAAATGTCGCGCCCACGAACGTGTTCCTGCAGCTCGACACTGACTTCGCCATCGGAAAAACGGCCGACGTTGGCACGGCCGAGATCGACACTGAGTTGCGTTGCAACATCGGCAGCCAGTTTTGGATTGGCATTGCCGGTGAAGACCATCAAGCTGTTGTAGGCCATTCCCACATTCCTCCGGACCTTCTGCATGCTTACGTGCATTTGCCCGCCACAATGAAAATCGGGCAGGCTTGTGACCTGCCCGAAGGAAACTTGGCTGGGGAAGAAGGATTCGAACCTTCGAATGCCGGAATCAAAATCCGGTGCCTTGACCAACTTGGCGACTCCCCAGCGGGTTGCTCGAACGGGTTCGCGTCCGAGCGAGGCGCGAATAATACAGGAGCTCTTTGGGGAAATCCAGCCCCTCAGCGAATTTTTGCCAGCGGATGTTCGGGCAGGCCATCGGCAATCCAGCCCTGCATGCCGGCCGGAAGGCTTGCCAGAAGGGCCTCGGCCTCGCTGCGTCGGGGAAAGCCGGCGAAGACGCAGGCGCCGGAGCCGGTCATCATGGCGTGTGGGGCGCGGCTTTTGAGCCAGTCCAGATGTTCAGCCACCGTCGGGAATTTGGCGCAGGCGACGACTTCGAGGTCGTTGTGGCCATCCCCGTGCTGCCAGTCTGTCGGGCGAATGGTCGCGGTGTCGCGCTTCAGTTCGGGGGCGCCGAAAATGGCCGCAGTTGGCACGTGGACCGCAGGATGCAGAACCAGATAACTTTCTGCTGGCAGGTCGACGTCGGTAAAGGCTTCGCCGACGCCTTCGGCGAAGGTGTTGCGGCCATGGATGAAAACCGGGACATCGGCGCCGAGCACAAGGCCGATTTTTTCCAGTTCAGGCCGGCTGCAGCCGGTCTGCCACAGATGGTTCAGGGCAAGCAGTACGGTCGCGGCATCGGACGATCCGCCGCCCAGCCCGCCGCCCATCGGCAGTTGCTTGTCGAGGTGGATGGTCGCGCCTTGCCGGCAGCCCGTGGTTTCCTGCAGCAGGCGGGCGGCGCGGACGGTCAGGTCGCTGTCGGCCGGGACGCCGGGAATGGGTGTGGCGAGAACGATTTTGTCATCGCTGCGTGGGTCGAAACGCAGTGTGTCGGCGCGGTCGATGAAGCGGAAGACGGTTTGCAGCAGGTGGTAGCCGTCAGCCCGCCGGCCGACGACGTGCAGGAACAGATTCAGTTTGGCCGGGGCAGGCCAGGCGCTGTGCCAGTTCCAGTCGCTCACGGCGTTTCTTTCCATTCCTCGATGCGCAGGCGCAGTTCGATTTCACCATTGCGCGACAGGGTCAGGCGGCTGGGCAGGGCGTTCGGGCTGTCGTCTTCAAAGGCATAGTCTACTTGCCAGCCGTCTTCGTTTAGTCGGGCTGGGCGGCCATGGGCGTCTGACTCGATCCGAGCCGTTCCGCCCGAACGACCGAGCAGCCAGGCGGGGAGGCGGCTGACCGGCAGGCGCTGGCCGGTGACCTCTTCGATCAGCGTGTCGGGGTCGCTTGCTTCGCTGGTTTTGCCTTCGGCCGTACGCAGGCGGGAAATTCCCGGTGTCGTTTCGATTTCGGCCAGACCGTAGCCGAGCGGGCTGGAGAGCAGCACGCGGTCGCTGCGGTTCTGGTGTGTCCAGGTCAGGCGGCCGCCGGAGTTTTGCACGGCCTGGCCGGGCAGCGTGACGCGTAGTGCGAAGCGGCCTTCCAGTGCAAAGTCGCGGATATTGTCGCGGGCGGCCAGTCGGGCCGGTGGCGTGCTGGCGCAAGCGGTCAGCAGGCTGGCCGCCAGCAGCAGGGTGATGCGTAATTTCAAGGCAGGTATTTCTTGACGGCGCCGTTCAGGACTTCGTTGCCCGGATGGGCCTTGGTGGCTTCCTGCAGGATACGGCGGGCGTCGTCCTTGCGGTTCATTTGCCACAGTACTTCGCCGAGGTGGGCGGCGATTTCGGGGTCAGCCTTGATGCGATAGGCCTGTTCGAGCGTCTGCAGTGCTTCCGGCAGCTTGCCCTGGCGGTAGAGCACCCAGCCCATGCTGTCCATGATGAAGGGATCTTCCGGCGTCAGGCCAAGCGCCTTGGTAATCAGTTCTTGGGCTTCCGGCAGGCGGATGTTGCGTTCAGTCAACGAATAGCCGAGCGCGTTGAGGGCGTGGGCGTGGTCTGGTTTGATCGCCAGCAGGTGCTTGAGATGGATTTCGAGAATTTCGGGCTTGCCTATGCGCTCGGCGGTCAGCGCCGCTTCGTAAAGCAGTTCCGGGTTGTCCGGCTGGGCAGTCAGGGCAAGGTCGAGAACGATGTAGGCGTCGTTGTGGCGGCCGGCTTCGCGCAGGATCTGCGATTCGGCGAGGATCAATTGGGTCCGTTCGGCTGCCGTGCCGCCGCGCGTGTTGTGCAGCAGTTCCCGGGCTTCATTGGTCTTGCCTTGTTGCAGGAGGATTTGGGCCAGCCGGGAGCGGGCGGCGATGTATTGCTCGCCGACGGTGACCTGGCGGTAATGTTCAGCTGCTGCTTCCGTCTTGTTCTGCTCCTGGTCGAGTTGGCCGAGGAAGAAATGAATGGTGCTCTTGTCGGCGAAATCGGTGGTCAACAGGTGCTCGAGTTGGGTCCGTCCGGTTGTCGTGTCGCCTTGCTGCAAGGCAAGCATGGCGACCGGGTAGATGACGTCCGGATTGTCCGGGTTGTCCTTGATCAGGCGATCAAAATGGCGGCGGGCTTCGTCATAGCGTTTTTCGCTGATGAGCAGGCGGGCGAGCGCCAAGCGGGCATCACGGCCGGCTGGGTTGGCGTCGACGAAAGTGCTCAGGCTGTCGATGGCGGTTTGGGGCGATAACCGGGTCTGGAGCTGGGCGCGGGCGAGCGCGGCGCTTTCCCAATCCGGGCGAAGTTGCAGGGATTTTTCGGTTTCGTTCAGTGCGCGCAGGTTGTCGTTGGCATTGGCGGCGGCCTGGGCCATGGCGAAATGGGCTTCAGGTAGGTCGTCGTAGGGGGCGGCAAGGCGGTCGACCAGTGACTGGACGGCTTTTTTGTCGGTGTGCCGGGCCAGCATGCGGTTGAGATGCATCAGGTTGTTGCCCAGATTGGGCTTGTCCTGGGCGAGCAGGGCCGCCAATTGCGGGGCGAGTTCGTCGAGGCGGTTGGCAAGGATCAACAGCGAGGACTGGGATTGCCGGGCTTTGGTCGAGTCGGGCTCGACTTCGAGCCATAATTTGGATAGTTCGAGGGCGCGGTCGAACTGGCGGGCGAAGCCGGCTACTTCCGTGGCCCGGGCGAGGACTTTTGGGTCGCGCGTGCGCTGGGCAAGATCAGTCCACGCGTCGGAGCCGAGTTTGGCGTCGCCGCGCTGCAGTGCAAATTCGCCGACCAGAGCCTGGAAAACCGTGCGCGCCAGCAGGTCTTCCGAGGCGGCCTGGGTGCTCGGGCGCTTGTCGGCTGGTTTGGCGGGGGCTTCGCCGGCGGCCAGGCCGTATCCACCGTGGGTCAGGCCCAGGGTGAGGGTGAGGGCGGCAGCGATTCGCTTCAGTTGCATGGACGGCTTTCGATCGAGGTTTGCGCGATGTTCGCGCCAGAATTGCTTATTGGAACGCATAGAATCCGATAAGTTTGTGATGTTATTTGGGTTTGCCCGGAGGAACAAGCAATGCCGGAATTGCCGGAGGTGGAAGTATGTCGTCGCGGCTTGGCGCCGGAGCTCGAAGGTGCGCTGATCGAGGGCGTGGTTATTCGTGCGCCGAAGCTGCGTCAGGAGATTCCGCGGGAGTTGATCGAGTTGTTGCCGGGCTGCCGCATCGCCGCTGTGCGCCGGCGTGGCAAGTACCTGCTGATCGACTGTCAGCGCACGGGTATTGAAGGGAGCCTGATTGTTCATCTCGGGATGTCGGGCAACCTGCGTTTCGTGTCGCGCGACCAGCCTCCGGCCAAGCATGACCATTTCGATCTGGTGCTGGCCGGGCAGAGTTTGCGTCTGGCCGATCCGCGCCGTTTCGGTGTCGTGCTCTGGCAACCGGGGCCGCCCGCGGCGGCTGAGCTGCATCCCTTGCTGGCAACGCAGGGGATCGAACCCTTGTCGGACGATTTCACGGTCAACCGGATTTTTTCGTCAATTTCGAAACGCAGCGGGCCGATCAAGCCGACCCTCATGGACAGTCATCTGGTCGTCGGCATCGGCAATATCTACGCCTCGGAGAGTCTGTTCCGCGCCGGCATTTCGCCGCTGCGGGCCGCCAACCGGATCAGCCGGGCGCGCTATGAACTGCTCGTGGCGGCCATTCGCGAAACCTTGTCGGATGCCATTGCGGCGGGCGGCAGCAGTATTCGCGATTACGTGCACAGCGACGGCAGTGCCGGCTGGTTCCAGATCCAGGCCGGCGTCTATGACCGGGCCGGACAACCCTGCTTGCGCTGTGGTGGGGTGGTCAGACAAATTCGTCAGGCCGGGCGGAGCACCTATTACTGTACTGGCTGCCAGCATTAAAAAGGTTCTGCAAGTCTATGTATTTATGCTAAATTGAAGTTTCCGATTGCCCGGGAAGGACGCCGTATGTCGCTCGCCAACCAATTCGCTGCCTATACCGCCTGGCGTTCACGCCTGGCCACCTATATCGCTGAGCTTCAGGGCTGGCTGAATACTAACGAGCTGTCCGATGCCCAGAGCGACTTGCGCCTGACGCAACTGCTCGAACGCCTGCGTGAAGACCGGCTCAATGTCGCCTTTGTCGCCGAGTTCTCGCGTGGCAAGTCGGAACTGATCAACGCCATTTTCTTCGCCGACTACGGCAACCGGATGCTGCCTTCGTCAGCCGGCCGGACGACCATGTGTCCGACCGAACTGCTGTTCGACGGTAACAAGCTGCCGTGCATCGAACTGCTGCCGATCCAGACGCGGGCTTCAAACTCCAGCGTCAGCGAATACAAGCGCTTTGCCGACGAGTGGACGAAAATTTCGCTCGATACCGAGTCGCCCGATGCCATGCAGGACGCCCTGCGCCACGTCAGCGAAACGACCCGGGTGACGCCCGAAGAGGCCGGCCGTCTCGGCTTCGAGGTCGGCCAGGGGCAGATCGACCTCTATGTGATTGGCGAGGACGGGCTGGTCGAAGTGCCGCGCTGGCGGCACGCCATGATCAATTTCCCGCACCCGCTGCTCAAGCAGGGTCTGGTCATTCTCGACACGCCGGGTCTCAATGCCATCGGTGCCGAGCCGGAACTGACCCTCTCGCTGCTCCCCAACGCCCATGCCGTGCTGTTCATTCTGGCCGCCGATACGGGTGTGACGCAGTCCGACCTGGCCATCTGGCGCGAGCATATTTGTGGCGGCGGTATGGCCAAGCGTGGCCGGATGGTCGTCCTCAACAAGATCGACGGCCAGTGGGACGAATTGAAATCCACCGAGGAAATCGACGCCGAAATCCAGCGCCAGGTCGATTCCAGTGCGGCCATTCTTGACTTGCCAGCCAGCCAGATTTTCCCGGTTTCGGCGCAAAAGGGCCTGGTCGCCAAGATCAACGGCGATACGGCTTTGCTCGACAAGAGTCGTCTGCCGCTGCTCGAAGCGGCGCTCTCCGAAGAACTGATTCCGGCCAAGCGCGATATCGTCTGCGACAGCACCGAAGGTGAGTTTGGCGACGTCAGCCGGCGCGTGCGCAGCCTGCTCGACACGCGCCTGCTTGGCCTGCGCGAGCAACTGACCGAATTGACCGAATTGCGTGGCAAAAACAAGGGCGTCGTCGAGTACATGATGGGCAAGGTGCGGGCAGAAAAGGACGAGTTCGAGTCCGGCTTGCAGCGTTACTACGCCGTGCGCAGTGTGTTCTCGACGCTGACCAACAACCTGTTCAGCCACCTCGGTCTCGACGTTCTGCGCCAGTTGACGCACGAAACGCGCGAAACCATGCTCGAAGCGGCGTTTTCCAAGACCCTGTCCGATGCCATGGCCGGCTTCTTTGCCGGTTCGCGCACGGCGCTGGCCAAGTCGAACAGCGAAATCGGCGAAATCCTGTCGATGATGGAGGCGGTTTACAAGAAATTCGCCATCGAGCATGGCCTCAAGCTTGGTTCGCCGACGACCTTCTCGCTGCTCCGTTACGAAAAGGAGCTCGATCGCCTGCAGGCGTGGTGCGACGATCACCTCAACACGATGGTCAGCCTGCTCACCCACGACAAGAAGAACATCACTCAGAAATTCTTCGAGGAGGTGGCCACCCAGGTGCGGCGCGCCTTCGAGCACGCCAACCGCGATGCCGAAGTCTGGCTGCGCGCCATCATGGCGCCGATGGAAACCCAGGTGCGCGAACACCAGATCCAGCTCAAGCGTCGTCTGGAAAGCATCAAACGCATCCATCAGGCGACCGATACGCTGGAAGATCGCATTGCCGAACTCGATGGCGTCGAGCAGAACCTGCTGCAGCAGATCGAGGCGCTCGAGGAAATTGTCGGTCGCGTTCAGGACATGCTGGTGCCGCTCGATATCCGGGAATTGCAGGCGGCCTGAGCGGTCGCCGCGGCGAATCTTACGGCCAACCGGGATTGCTACGGTCAACCGGAAAAAAAGCCTAAAACTGAAAACAAAAAACCCGCGAATTTCGCGGGTTTTTTGTTGGGGCGCTGAAAAACTCAGGCGCGTTTGTTGCCGGTCAGCTTTTCGTATTTGACCCACAGCATGTCCTGGGTTTCGACATGGTTTTCATCCTTGGGGATGCAATCCACCGGGCAGACCTGCACGCACTGCGGTTCGTCGTAGTGGCCGACGCACTCGGTGCACTTGTTCGGGTCGATGACGTAAATTTCCTCGCCCTGGGAGATCGCCTCGTTCGGGCACTCCGGTTCGCACACGTCGCAATTGATGCACTCGTCGGTAATAATCAGAGACATAGCTGTTGTTCCTCTCTCGGTTAAGCTGTGGTTTTCGCCCGCAGGCGCTTTTCGACACAAGGTTGCACAAATTTGCTGACATCGCCACCCAGGCGCGCAATTTCACGCACCATGGTAGCGGAGATAAACATGTATTGCTCGCCCGGAGTCAGAAACACGGTTTCGACCTCCGGATAGACGCTGCGGTTCATTCCCGCCATCTGAAATTCGTATTCGAAGTCAGAGACGGCGCGCAGGCCGCGCACGACAACCTTGGCTTCCTTCTCGTGCACAAAGTTCATGAGCAGGGAGTTGAAGCCGACAATTTCGACATTATCGAGGTCGCCGAGGATTTCGGTGGCCATTTCGACACGCTCGGAGAGCGGGAAGCGCGGCTGCTTGGACGGGCTTTCGGCGATGGCCAGGATCAGCTTGTCGAACAGCGTCGAGGCGCGGCGGACGAGATCTTCGTGGCCCCGGGTGATCGGGTCGAAAGTGCCCGGGTAGATCGCTACGCGATGGTTGAGTTTTGTCAAGCTGCTTTCCCGCCTGTGTCTCGCCGCAACAAATGATAGTGGACTTCGCCCGCCCGACCGTGACGCACTGTGCGCCAATCGCCAAGCGATTCGATTTCGTGTTCTGCTTCGACGTAGATCGCAGCATCTTCGTTCAGTGCGCCGGGAAGGAGTGGCTCCAGGCGGGCAATCCAGCCTTTCTTGAAGGGTGGATCGAGGAAGATCAGGTCGAATTTTGATGTCGTCGAGGACAAATATTGTATCGCATCCGCGCGAACGATCTCCATCGCTGCCGGTTTCTGCAGCATTTCGTGGTTTTCACGCAACGCCGCCAGGACTTTGGGCGCCTGCTCGACCATCACGACACGCGCCGCGCCGCGCGATGCCGCTTCGAAGCCAAGGGCGCCGCTACCGGCAAATAGATCGAGGCAATGCCGGCCGTCCAGTTCCTGACCCAGCCAGTTGAACAGCGTTTCGCGGACGCGGTCCGGCGTCGGGCGCAGGCCCTCGCTGTCAGGAAACTTCAGGACGCGGCGGCGATAGTCGCCGCCAATGATGCGAACGGAATTCAATCAGCTGCCACCGTCACCGTAATGAGGTTGTCCGGCCGGACGCGGCGGGCGAAAGCCTGGCGGATGTCGTCAGTCGTCACCGCCTGCACCTTGGCCTGATACTGATCGAGGTAATCGAGCGGCAAGCCGTAAAATCCGATGTTGGCGACGTTGTCGAGAATCTTCTTGTTGCTGTCCAGGCGCAGCGGGAAGCTACCGGTCAGATTGGCCTTGGCGGCTGCCAGTTCGTCCTCGCTCGGGCCGTCTTTCAGGAAGCCGGTCAGTACTTCGCGGGTCACCTTGAGCGCATCCTTGGCTTGCGAGCGCTTGGTCTGCAGGCCGATCTGGAAGGGGCCGGTCTGCTTGAGCGGGGCGAAATAACTGTAGACGCTGTAGGCGTAGCCGCGCTTGTCGCGGACTTCCTTCATGAGCCGCGAGACGAAGCCGCCGCCGCCGAGCGTGTAGTTGCCGACGAGCAGCGGAAAGAAATCCGGATTGCCGCGTTCGATGGCCGGCAGGCCGATGTAGACGTGCGCCTGGCTGGCCGGGTGGGGCAGATTGGTATGGCTCCATTTTGGCAACTCCGGTGCATCCGGCAGCGTCGCCGCCTTGCCTTTGGGCAGTTCGGCGGCGATGGCTTCGGCAATCTTTTCGGCATCGGCGCGCGAGAGGTCGCCGACCAGCGTGATGCTGGCGTTGGCGGCGTTGTAGTAGCGGGCATGGAAGGCGGCAAGATCGTCGCGGTTGAGCGCGGCAACGCTTTCCGGCGTGGCCTGGCGGCCGTACGGGTGGTTCGGGTACATGGTGGCCCAAAAGGCCTTGCCGGCGATGCTGTCGGGGCGGGTCATCGCTTCCTTGAGGCCGGCGATGGTGCGCGCTTTTTCACGGTCGAAAATGGCGGCGTCGAAGCGCGGAGCGTGCAGCACGCTTTTCAGGATGGTCAGCGCCGGCTCGCGCTTGTCTACGGCCGACAGGGTGCGCAGCGAGACGCTGGCGCGGTCGGTGTCGGCGCCGCCGGCCAGGCTGGCACCGATGTCGGCCATCTGTTCGGCAATGGCGGTTTCATCGAATTTGCCGGCACCGAGGTCGAGCGCGCCACGGGTCAGCGCGGCGAGGCCGGATTTGCCTGCCGGGTCAAACATCGAACCGGCGGCAAAATCGACTTGTACGTCGAGCATCGGCAGGACGCGGCTTTCAACGAAGTAGACGCGGGCGCCGGAGGGCGAGACCCAGTGCTCGATCTTGACGCCAGCCAGGGCGACTTGCGAGATGAGCAGGGCGATTGCTACGGTCAACAGTCTTTTCATGCCAAAAACTCCAATAATTTCGGTTGCCAGGCGAGCAGCAGGGCAAGGCCGGCGACCAGCGCCGTCGCGCCAAGGCCCCAGGCAAGGTAGCGAACAAGGCGGCGGTTGGCATCAACCTGGGCGACCAACAGGGCGTTCTGTTCGCTCAGCGCCTGAATCAATTCGCCCGAGGCCAGTATCTGGGTGCGCAATTTGCGCTGAAGGGTTTCCAGGGACGTCAGTCGCGTCGCAACATCGGCATCGGGGGGCGCGACGGGGTCCGCGTCGACGACGGAACCATCGCTATTCTTGCGACCCATGCCCTTCCACAGCTTTTTCGCCCCATCGGCGATGATCGGCGCTTTGCCGAGCACGTCGCTCCACGGCACATTGCTCAGGATGGTCATCCACGGTAAAGCCATGATCTTCCCGGCTCAGTGGCGAGTGGCAACAGCAGGACGGCGCGGTTTGCCGTCGAGCGGTTGCGGATCGAGCAGGCCGATGGTCAGCGCGTCGTCGTTGAAATACTTCTTGGCCACGGCCTGAATGTCGGCGGCGGTTACCTTCTGCAGCTTGTCGAGCATCCGGTCGAGCTTCTGGTAGGGCAGGCCGACCGCTTCGATCTGGCCGATTTCCATGGCCTGGCCGAACATCGAGTCGAGCTTGTAGACCTGGCCGGCAATCAACTGCGCCTTGGCCCGCTTGAGTTCCTGTTCGCTGACGCCATCCTTTTGAACGCGGGCGATTTCGGCCCGCAGGGCGGCTTCGAGATCGCTGACCGTCTTGCCTTCGGAGGGCGTTCCGTGCAGGTAAAGCATGCCGGGGCCGCGCGCCGTGGCGTCGTAATCGATGCCGGCCGACAGGGCAACCTTGTCCTCGCGGACCAGCTTCTTGTTGAAGCGGGCGGCGTCATGGCCGTCGAGGATGGAAGCGAGCATTTCCAGTGCGTAAGGGTCGCTATCCTTGTCGATGTCGCGCAGGATCGGCGCCTTGTAGCCCATGATCAGCACCGGCAGCTCGGCCGGCGCCTTGACGGTCACCTTGCGTGTGCCTTCCTGGGCCGGCTCGACCTGTTGCCGGCGAACCGGCAGGGGGCGGCCTTCGAGCGGCGCGTAGTATTTCTCGGCAAGGGCAAAAACCTCTTTGTGATCGACGTCGCCGGTGATGATGACGTAGGCGTTGTTCGGTACGTACCACGTGTCGTACCAGGCCTTGGCATCGGCCGCGGTCATCGTTTCGAGGTCGTTCATCCAGCCGATGATCGGCCGGCGGTAAGGGTGGGCCTGAAAGGCGACGGCGTTCATTTGCTCAAAGAGCTTGGACTGCGGATTGTCGTCGGTGCGCATGCGGCGCTCTTCCATGACGACCTTGATTTCCTGTTCGAACTCCTTGGCGTCCACGTTGAGGTGGCGCATGCGGTCGGCTTCGAGCTGCATCATGTCGGGCAGCTTTTCCTTCGGCACTTGCTGGAAGTACGCCGTGTAGTCGCGGCTCGTGAAGGCATTGTCGCGTCCGCCGGCAGCAGCGACGCGCTTGTTGAACTCGCCGGGACCGACGCTTGGCGTGCCCTTAAACATCATATGTTCGAGCACGTGGGCGACGCCGGAAGCGCCATCGACCTCGTCGGTGCTGCCGATGCGGTACCAGACCATCTGGACGGCGGTCGGCGCCCGGTGGTCTTCCTTGACGATGACGCGCAGGCCGTTCTTTAGCGTGGTTTCGTAGGGGTTGGCGAAAGCTGCGGTGGACAACCCGGCAGCAAGCAATACGGAGAGCAGGTATTTGAGGCGCATGGGGGGGCTGGGCTTTCTGCTAGAATTCGCGGCTGATTTTGCATCGAATCGGACGGCATCTTAACGGCTTGCCGCCCGCCTGTCAGCAAGGCTTGAGACCACCAACCCCATGTTCAGTTTCCTGAAAAAATCCGGCGCCAACGTTAAAGCCGAAGCCAAGGCCGACGTCCCGGCCGAAGCCGCCGCCCCATCGTGGCGCGAGCGCCTGTTCAAGGGTCTGGCCAAGACCCGCGCCCAGTGGGGCGGCAAGCTCAAAACCATTTTCTCGCGCGGCAAGGTCGACGACGAACTGCTCGAAGAGCTCGAAACCCTGCTGTTGACGAGCGATTGCGGTGTCGAAGCGACGACACACCTGCTCGACGAGCTCAAAAAGGCCGCCAAGCGCGACAAACTCGATACGCCGGACGCCATCCAGAAGGCGTTGCACGACGCCTTGCTGGAAACCCTGCAGCCGCTCGAAAAGCCGCTCGACGTGTCGACGCACAAGCCCTTCGTGATCATGATTGCCGGCGTCAACGGCGCCGGCAAGACGACCTCGATCGGCAAGCTGGCCAAGTATTTCCAGATGCAGGGCAAGAGCGTGCTGCTGGCTGCCGGCGACACTTTCCGCGCGGCGGCCCGCGAACAGCTCGAAACCTGGGGCGAGCGCAACAACGTGACGGTCATCGCCCAGGACAACGGCGACCCAGCCGCCGTGGTCTTCGACGCCATATCGGCGGCCAAGGCGCGCGGCATCGATATCGTGCTGGCCGATACGGCCGGCCGCCTGCCGACCCAGTTGCACCTCATGGAAGAAATCGCCAAGGTCCGCCGCGTCATTCAGAAAATCGACCCGGAAGGCCCGCATGAAACCTTGCTCGTCCTCGACGCCAACATTGGCCAGAACGCGTTGCAGCAGGTCAAGGCCTTCGACAAGGCGATCCACGTCACCGGCCTGGTCCTGACCAAGCTCGACGGCACGGCCAAGGGCGGCGTCGTCACGGCGATCGCCCGGCAATGCCCGAAGCCGATCCGCTTCATCGGTGTCGGTGAGCAGATCGACGACCTGCGCCCCTTCCTGGCCCGTGATTTCGTGGATGCCATGTTCGAGCAATGATCGAAGCGAGCAATTTGACCAAGCGCTATCCGGGCGGCTTCGAGGCCGTCAAGGATGCGAGTTTTTCGATTTCTGCCGGGCAGATGGTGCTCATCACCGGCCATTCCGGCGCCGGCAAGACGACGCTGGTCAAGCTCATTTCGACCATCGAGCGCCCGACTTCCGGTAGCCTTGTGGTCAACGGCCAGAACCTTTCGGCTCTCGGGCGCAGCGCCATTCCGCACGTGCGCCGGCATTTCGGCCTGGTTTTCCAGGATCAGAAACTGCTGTTCGATCGCAACGCGCTCGAGAATGTGTTGCTGCCTCTGAACATCGCCGGTCTGCCACGCCGCGAAGCGATTCGCCGGGCCCAGGCGGCGCTCGACAAGGTTGGTCTGCTGGCCCGCGAAAAAGCCAATCCCATCGCGCTGTCGGGTGGAGAACAGCAACGGCTGGCCATCGCCCGTGCCGTGGTCAATCGGCCGACCATCCTGATCGCCGACGAACCGACCGGCAATCTCGATACCGAATCAGGCATGGCCATTCTCGACATCTTTGCCGACTTTCATCGCGTCGGCGTGACGGTCGTTGTCGCCACGCACGACCAGAGCTGGATCGAGCGTTATCACCCGAATGTCCTGCGCCTAGCGCACGGGAGGGTGGTCGCATGACCTGGCTTATTCACCATCGTGCCGCACTGGCTGCCGCCTTCCGCCGTCTGTGGGCGACGCCGCTCAATACCCTGCTGTCGCTGATCGTCATCGGCATCGCGCTGACCCTGCCGGCCTTCGGCTATGTTGCCCTCGACAACCTGCGCGACCTCGGCCGCAATGCCTCCGGCGTCCAGCAGATCAGCCTGTTCATGAGCCTTGAGGCGAGCAAGAAAGATGTTGGCGAGATCGAAAGCCGCCTGCGTCAGGCGCCCAACGGCAAATGGAAATTTGTGCCGAAAGAGGACGCGCTCAAGCGCATGCAGAGCAGCGAAGGCATGGCTGAAATCGTCGCCAGCCTGCCGCGCAACCCGCTGCCCGACGCCTTCATCATCGAACCGGCCAACACCGAGCCGGAAGCGCTGGAAATCCTCCGCAAGGAAATTTCGGGCTGGCCCAAGGTTGCCCACGTCCAGCTCGATTCGGCCTGGATCAAGCGTTTCGACGCCTTCCTGCGCCTTGGCAAGCTGGCTTTGTGGATGCTGGCCGGGCTGTTTGGCGCCGGGCTGGTCGCCGTCACCTTCAACACCATCCGCCTGCAGGTCATGGCGCAGTCGGCCGAGATCGAGGTGGCGCGCATGATCGGTGCGACAGACGGCTTCATCCGCCGGCCTTTCTATTATTTTGGTGCCTTGCAGGGCGCGCTCGGCGGCCTGCTCGCTGCTGCGCTCGTGCTGGCGGCGCTGCGTCTGCTGGGCGGGCCGGTCGGCGAACTGGCGGCGCTCTACGGTGGCAACTTCAGCCTGCGTCCGCCGGGCCTTGGCGAAACGGCAGGCTTGGCTGCACTCGGCGCTTTCCTCGGCTGGCTTGGCGCCCAGTTGTCGGTCAGCCTGTCGTTGCGGAAGTTTGACTAGCCGGCGCGAGTTCCTTTGCACGGTGGGGGCGGCCGCCCTCGCCGGTTGCGCCCCGGCTGGAAAACCCCCGTTGCCGCCCGGCGAATTGCTCGGCATGAATCACGCGCTCGGCCACCGCTTGCGCGACGGTAATTTTCCCGAACCTTCCGAAACGCGAAAAACCGGTGTGCTGATCGTCGGTGGCGGCATCTCCGGGCTTTCTGCGGCATGGAAACTGGCCAATGCTGCGGTCGACGACTTTCTTGTGCTGGAAATGGAAAGCGAGGCCGGCGGCAATTCGCGGGCCGGGCAGTCGCCGCTCGTCGCCTACCCGTGGGGCGCGCATTATTTACCGTTGCCGGGCCAGGATGCCGTGCTGGTGCGTGAGCTGTTGGCCGAGTTGGGCGTGTTGCAAGGCGATCCGGCAGCACTCAAGCCGACCTACGACGAGCGTTATCTGTGCGCGACGCCGCAGGAGCGGGTCTATCGGAACGGTCTGTGGGACGAGGGTTTGCTGCCGCAACGTAGCATCGATGCGGCTGAGCTGGCGCAGCAAAAGCGTTTTCATGAACGGATGGATGAACTCAAGCGAGCCAAAGGCCGCGACGGCCGCCGGCTGTTCGCCATTCCGATGGCGCTGTCGAGTCGCGATTCTGAATGGCTGGCGCTCGATCGGATTTCCTTCGCCCAGTGGCTGACCGACAACGGCTACACGGCACCGACCGTGCACTGGCTGGCCAACTACGCCTGCCGCGACGATTACGGCATGGCGCACGATCAGGTTTCGGCCTGGGCCGGACTGCACTACTTTGCCTGCCGTGACGGCGAAGCGGCCAATGCGGCGGGTGATACGGTCCTCACAGCGCCCGAAGGCAACGCCTGGCTGGCGCGCGGGCTGGCCAAAAAGTCGGGTGATCGCATCGTCACCGGGGCTCTCGTCTGGCGTATCGAGGCAGGAAAAACGGGTGTCGCGGTCGACGTGCTTTTAGGGGCTAAAACCGTGCGCTTCGAAGCCCGGCAACTGATCTGGGCGGCGCCGGCCTTCGTCCTGCCGCGCGTCTGGCCGGCGATGCCTGGCGAGCTCAAAGCGGCCGCATTGGCCGGCGATTACGCGCCGTGGCTGACCGCCAACCTGCATCTGTCCGATCTGCCGGAAGAGCGCCACGGTGCGCCGGCGGCGTGGGACAACGTGTTCTACGACAGCCCCGGCCTCGGCTACGTCAGCGCGACGCATCAGCTGATCCGCCGTCGTTTGAGCGGCACGGTGTTCACTTACTACCGCGCGCTGCACGACGTGGCGCCGGCCGAGGGGCGTCGGCTGCTCATGGAAACGCCACGCGCCGCCTGGGCCGAAGGCATCCTGGCCGAACTCGAACGCGTTCATCCCGATATCCGCAAGCTGACGACGCGCCTCGACATCTTCCGCAATGGCCACGCCATGCGTCGCCCGGTGCCGGGCAGCCTCTTCCACGGTCAACGGGAAAAATTGGCCAAATTTGAAATGCCGCGCATCACGCTGGCCCATGCCGATCTGTCCGGATTTTCCTTGTTCGAGGAAGCGCAGTATCGCGGCGTCCTTGCGGCCGAGCGCGTTCTCGGGCGTTACGTCGCGAGGTAATGCAGCAGTAGCATCTTGAGGTCGTCAGGCTCGACCGGCTTGACGATGAAGTCGTTCATGCCCGCCTCGATGCAGCGCTTGCGATCTTCGGCAAAGGCGTTGGCGGTCATCGCGATGATCGGCAGCAGCGTGTGTTGCGGCAGGGCGCGAATCCGGCGGGTGGCTTCGAGGCCGTCCATTTCCGGCATCTGCATGTCCATGAGGACCAGATCGTAGTTGCGGGTCTTGAGCAACTCGAGGGCTTCCCGGCCATTTTCCGCCGTGTCGGCCGTGGTGCCGAATTCCCTGAGTAGTTCGAGCGCGATCTCGCGGTTGATCGGCTCGTCCTCGACGATCAGCAGATGACGCCCGGCCAGTGTTTCCTGGACGGCTTGCAGGGGCAGACCGGCATGGCTCGAGGTCAGGGCGTCCATGGCCACGTCGCCCGGTTTGAGGCAGGCGGTAAACCAGAAAAGTGAGCCCCTGCCCGGCTGGCTGCTGACACCCACATCGCCACCCATCAGTTGGGCGAGGCGGCGGGTGATGGCCAGGCCGAGGCCGGTGCCGCCGAATTTGCGGGTGGTCGAGGCGTCGGCCTGCTCGAAGATACCGAACAGGCGCGGGATCGATTCCTCGGTGATGCCGATCCCGGTATCTTCAACTTCGAAGCGCAGCAGGGTTTCGCCACCGATCTCGGAGATCCGGCGGGCCCGGACCGTGACTTTGCCCTGCTCGGTGAACTTGATGGCGTTGGCCGTGTAATTGATCAGGCATTGCGTAATGCGCGTCGGGTCGCCAGTCAGCGTCCGCGTGAAATCGTCGGACTCGGTGTGCAGGACCAGCCCCTTTTCGCGAGCGCGCTCACCAAGAACCGAAACGACACGCTTGAGGATGCTGGCGATGTCGACCTTGGTGTCGTCGAGTTGTAGCTTGCCGGCCTCGATTTTTGAAATGTCGAGAATGTCGTTGATGACGGCAAGCAAATGCTGCGAGGCGTTGTCGATCTTGTCGAGGCGGTCGATCTGCTCAAGTGTCGGGGCGTCGCGGCGCAGCAGGTGCACCATGCCGAGGACGGCATTGAGCGGCGTCCGGATTTCGTGGCTCATGTTGGCCAGGAAGGCGCTCTTCGAGCGGCTCGCCGCCTCGGCTGCCTGGCGCGCAATCTCCAGTTGCTCGGTGCGCTGCCTGACTTCGGCTTCGAGGTGATGGCGATGCTTTTCCAGTTCCAGGGCATCCCGGCGGAGTTCGCTGATGTCGGAGAAGGAGACGACCGTGCCGCTGATCTGGCCGTCGCGCAGCGTCGGCGTGATGGTCAGGCGAACCGGGAACATTTCGCCATTCTTGCGCCAGAAAACGTCTTCCGTTCGGCGCGTCTGTCCGTCGACGGCTGTCAGGTGAAGCGGGCATTCGGCCTGCGGATAGGGCTCCCCATCGGCGCGATGATGGTGGAAAAGCCTATGGGTGCTGCGCCCGAGCAACTCGCCCTCGCTGAAGCCGAGCAGGGCCAGGCCGGCCGGGTTGATGAAGGAGCAGACGCCATCGAGGTCGGCGCCGAACACGCCCTCGCCCAGCGTTTCAAGAATCATCCGTTGCCGGGCCTCGCTCTCCATGAGGGCCTGTTCGGCGCTGGCCAGTTCGCGCAGGTCGACGTCGAGGCAGAACATCATCGGGCCGAGGTCGGCCGTATCGACGACGGTGTGGCTCGAATAGACCTCGACCGGATGGCCATCCTTGTGGTGTAGGGTCAGGCGCCCGGCCGGAACGCCGGTCTTGTTGATGAACATCCAGTGCACCGCGTTGCGCACGCCGTCCTGCAGTTCGGGCGGGATGATCAGTTCGAGCAGCGACTTGCCGATCGCTTCGTGGGCGGTATATCCGTACAGCGCCTGCGAGGCATGGTTCCAGTAGGCGACCGTGCCATCTTCCAGATAGCCTTGGATGGAAAGGGCGTCGACATTCTCGAAAATGGCACGAAACCGTGCTTCGGTCGCCGACAATTCGGACATGGCGAGTGCCGTCCGGGCGCGCTCCGTCTTGAGCCGCCGATTGGAGCGGATCAGGATCAGGACGAAAAACATCAGCCCGCCGGCGACGCCGATGATGGCGATGCCGATCAACGAGGCATGCTGGTTGATGATGTCGCTGACGCTGACCTTGGGGCCTGTTTCGAAGGGCGGCAGGCGCAAATGCCGCAGCAGGTCTTCGACCGGGCGATAGTCGCCGGGAATGGCGAAACCGTGGATTTGCGCGGCGCGGGCAACGGCGCCGCCATGCGGCAAGGTGAGGATGTCGGCGGCGATCTTGCGGGCAAAATTCTGGTCGGCCCACGGCATCGCCGCCAGCGCCCATTGCGGATAGAGCCGGGTCGAATGGGCCAGCGGAAAGCCGTCATCCCGGGCATTGACGACGCGCAGGCGCCCGATGTCGAGCTTGTGTTCTTTGGCCATGGCCTCGATCAGGCCGGTGCGCACAAAGGCGGCGTCGACCTGTCCGGCGAGCAGTTGCTGGATGGCCTTGTCCTGCGGCTGGCCGGTTTCGATCAGGGTGGCGTCCGAGGATAGATCGATGCCGCGCAACATCAACTCGTAGGCCTGAGCCTGGTAGCCGCCCAGCGAACTGATGCTGTTGGTGGCGATACGTTTTCCGGCAAGGTCGGCAAGGCTCTGGATGTTTTTTTGGTCGCTGCGGGTCAGGATGACGCCGCCGAGCGCCGAAACTATCTGCTCGCCCTCTTTTTCGATCAGCGTGGCGAGTGGCGAGAGCAGGCCTTCGCGCTGGGTCAGCGCGATGTAGTGACCAGGCTGGGTGAGGACGAAGTCGACCCGCTTGTCGCGGATGGCCGAGTCCAGTTCCGGGTAGGTCAGTGCCAGCAGTTCGAGTTGTATTTCTGGATTGGCCTTGTTGAGGTATTCAATCAGCGCTCGCCAGCGCGCAGCAGTCTCGGCCTTGGGGCGGGCGGCAAGGATGGCGAATCTGGCCGTGTTTTTCGTGTTGGCACTGGGGCCAGCCGTTGTTTCTATGGTCGTGGCGCTGTCCGTTGCGTTCAGGGTCGGCGTCGGGGGCTGCTCTTCGGCGTTGGCTGCCGACAGTCCGAGCACCAGGCACAGCGTAGCCGTGGCCTTGAAGAGCCGATGGCAGGCTGGGGCTGGGCAGTTATCGCGCACACGAACTCCGCTCGGAATTTTCACGTCACGACGCGTTTAGATTTGCGTCTGGTGATTTGCCAGATATTTTATTCCAGATGGAATGACCGGGTGGTCATATCTCACGGTAGAGAATAAATTTCCGGCGCGCTTCCTGCCACGCCGCTTCGTCGGGGCAAGTCAGGCGATCGAGATCGTCGGCCAGCGTGGCCGGATCGTCGACCCATTCGCGCAGCAGCGGCGAGCCGTTGATGAGATCGATGGCCAGGCGGTCGTGTTCGTACTCGTAGGCGAAGTCGCGCCATAGCGGGTAGTCCGGGTAAAGCCGGCGGATGGCCTTGAAGGCGAGGGCCTGAATGCGCCAGGGTTTGAAGGCGGCATGGTCGTAGTACGGCCCTTCGCAATGGATCTGGATGCCGTGATTGAGCTTCCCGGCGTGCTTGTGGAAGGTCGGTTCGAACCAGCATTCGCGCAGCTTGCAACCGGCCAGCCAGTGCGGGGCGAAGGCGTGCATTTCGGCGAGTACGGCGCGGGCGTCAATGTCCGGGGCGCCGAATAGTTCGAGCGGGCGGGTCGTGCCGCGTCCTTCGCTCAGGGTCGCGCCTTCAAGCATGACGGTGCCGGCGTAGGCGCGCGCCATCCACAGGTTGGGGGCGTTCGGGCTGGGGTTGATCCAGGTGCGTTCGACTAGCGGCCAGCCGTAGCCGGGGGCGGCGTCGGGTTGCCAACCTTGCATGGTGACGACTTGGTAATCGACGTCGAGCTTGAGCGTGGCGATAAACCAGTGGCCGAGTTCGCCCATGGTCAGGCCGTGGCGCATCGGCATGGGGCCGGCGCCGACGAAGCTCTCCCAGCCGTCGCGCAGGGTCAGGCCTTCGACGGGGCGGCCGGCCGGGTTCGGGCGGTCGAGGACCCAGACGCTCTTGCCATGTTTGGCGGCGGCTTCAAGCACGTAGCGCAGCGTCGTGATGAAGGTGTAGATGCGGCAGCCGAGGTCCTGCAAATCAACGAGCAGGACATCGAAAGTGTCCATCATGGCGGCGGTCGGCCGGCGCACTTCGCCATACAGGCTGAAGATCGGGATGCCGAGTTGCGGGTCGAGAAAGTCGGGTGACTCGACCATGTTGTCCTGTTTGTCGCCGCGCAGGCCGTGCTGCGGGCCGAAGGCGGCGCTGAGTTTCAGATCGGGCAGGGCAGCCAGGGCGTCGAGCGAATGGGTCAGGTCGGCGGTCACCGAGGCCGGATGGGCGAGCAGGGCGATGCGCTGGCCAGCCAGCGGGCGGCGCAGGGCGGGGTCGGCGATCAGGCGGTCGATGCCGAAGAGGACGGTCTGGGTCATGGCGTGTTTCGCTTCAGGGTCAGGGCAAAGCTCTGACGGACGTGGAAATCGGGCTGGGCGGCGCAGTGGGCCAGTGCCCAGTAACTCTTGCTGCCGTCGGCTGCTTCGATGACGGCGGTGAGGCCAAGGTGCAGCGTATTGCCGGTCGGCAGCAGGGCAGCGGGGAGGCTGGCGCGCAGGGCGAAACCGTCGGCCAGCGGGGTGAAGCTCAGTTGCGGCTCGGCGGTGGGGGCGAAGGCCTCGTCACGCTCCCGGTAGCCGGTGAAACGGTAGGCCGCCCACTGGCCGGAGGGCGAAAAATTGAATTCGCGATAGCCGGCGTCGGCTTCGGCCACGAAGGCTTCGCAGCAGGTGTGCTGCCACAGGCCGTCGGCCGGGCCGGGCGGCTGCGGCGCGGGAAGGCGGAGAGCCGACGGTGGGCAGGTGACGCGGTAGTCCAGCGTCAGGTCACCATCGGCCGTCATCGCGGCAGTGACTTCGATGCCACAGGGCTGCGCAGAAAGGGCGGCCGGGTGGCTGAGCAGGGTGGCAATCGTCGGGGCGGACAAGGCAGGGGCGGGCGTCAAAATGGTCGGCAGCCGGTACTTTAACTGCTTGTTTCGGTGCTTGTTACGGTCAACCGGAAAAAACGGCCAAAATCGAGACGCACCCTTGGTCGGCGAATGCTTTTGGAGTAAGTTACCGCCTTTCAGAAAACACTTTCCGGGAGAGAAAAGTGACACCGCTGCGGATCAACCTAGAACAAGAAGACATTCCAACCCACTGGTATAACATTGTTGCCGACCTGGCCAACCCGCCGGCCCCGCCGCTCGGGCCCGATGGCAACCCGGTGCCGCCGGAAGCAATGGGCGCGATTTTCCCCGGCCCGATTCTCGAGCAGGAAATGTCGGCTGAGCGCTGGATCGCCATTCCCGAAGAGGTCCGCCAGATCTACGCCCTGTGGCGCCCGGCGCCGCTCTGCCGCGCCCTGCGTCTGGAGCAGGCGCTCGGCACGCCGGCCAAGATTTTCTACAAATACGAAGGCGTCTCGCCGGCCGGTTCGCACAAGCCGAATTCGGCCGTGCCGCAGGCCTATTTCAACAAGATCGCCGGCACCAAGCGGCTGACCACCGAAACCGGCGCCGGCCAGTGGGGCTCGTCGATTGCCTTCGCCGGCCAGATGTTCGGCCTGCCGGTGCGCGTCTACATGGTCAAGGTCAGCTACGAGCAGAAACCGTTCCGCCGTTCGATGATGCAGACCTGGGGCGCTGAAGTCTTCGCCAGCCCGAGCAACCTGACCAACGCCGGCCGTGCCGCGCTGGCTGCCGACCCGGACAACCAGGGCTCGCTCGGCCTGGCCATTTCGGAAGCCGTCGAGGAAGCTGCGGCTGATCCCGGCACCTGCTACACGCTCGGCTCGGTGCTCAACCACGTGCTGCTGCACCAGTCGGTCATCGGCCTTGAGGCCAAGAAGCAGTTCGACAAGATCGGCCTCTACCCGGACGTGATCTTCGGGCCGTGCGGTGGCGGTTCCAGCTTCGGCGGCATCGCCTTCCCCTTTCTGGCCGACAAGGCAGCCGGCGACAAGCGCGCCACCAACCTGCGCTGTGTGGCAGTCGAGCCGACTTCCTGCCCGACGCTGACCAAGGGCCACTACGCCTATGACTACGGCGATGTGTCCGGCTACACGCCGATCATGAAGATGTACACCCTCGGCCACGACTTCATGCCGCCCGGCATCCACGCTGGTGGCCTGCGCTACCACGGTGATTCGCCGCTCGTTTCGCAACTGCTCCACGAGGGCCGGATCGAGGCGCTGGCCGTGCCGCAGATCGCGACTTTCGAGGCTGGCGTCCAGTTCGCTCAGGCCGAAGGCATCATTCCGGCGCCCGAGTCCTGCCACGCCATCCGCGCCGCCATCGACGAGGCCTTGAAGTGCAAGATCACCGGCGAGGCCAAGACCATTCTGTTCAGCCTGACCGGCCACGGCCACTTCGACATGGCGTCCTACGACAAGTATTTCTCCGGCAAGCTCGAAGACTACGATTACCCGGAAGCCGCCATTGCCGAATCGCTCAAGCATTTGCCCAAGGTAGGCTGAATCCGTGAAAGCGCTCGTCTTCCTGCTCGTTCTCGCCAACCTGCTGTTCTACGCCTTCAGCGAAGGTTACTTCGGGCGGCCGGACAATCCGGATGCCGGGCGTGTCGAGCAGCAGGTTCTGCCCGAGCGCATGCGCGTCGTCTCGCGCGGCGAGGCGCCGGGGACGCCGCTCGTCAAGCCCACGCAGGTCGTTCCGAATGGTGCGCCGGCTACGGAAACGCCGGCGCCGGGGAGTGTAGAGGGAGACAAGCCAGCTGCGACTGAAGCGGCCCCGGAAGCCAAGGCGGAGAAGGTTCAAGTCGCCGGCGTCGCCGAAGTGGCTGACAAACCGCCGATCTGCCTGACCTGGCGCCCCCTGCCGCTGGCCGATGGCGAGCGTCTGGCCGCGCTGCTGGCCAAGCGTTTTGGCGATTACAAGGTGACCCGGAAACTGGTCGCCTCGGAAGGCAATGGCTGGTGGGTGTTCATTCCGCCGCTGCCCAGCAAGGCCGAAGCGGAAAGGAAATCCACCGAATTGCGCGAACTGGGCGTGACGGAGTTTTTCATCGTGCAGGATGAGCTCAATCGCAATGCCATTTCGCTCGGCGTCTTCTCCTCCGAAAAGGGCGGGCAGGACAAACTGGCCGAGTTGAAAGCCAAGGGCGTCCGCTCGGCGCAGGTTGCGCCGCGTCCGGGCAAGGACAGTTTGGTTACGTTGCAGGCGCGCGGCCCGGTCGGCGACAAGGTCGAGCTGATCGGCGCGGTCGGCCGCCTGCTGCCCAAGGCCGACACGCTGGCCTGCAAGTGAGCCAATACGTCGTCGGCCTGACCGGCGGGATCGGCAGCGGCAAAAGCACGGTCGCCGATCTCTTCGTCGCACAAGGGGCGGGGCTGGTCGATACTGATGCGATTGCCCGCGAATTGACCCTGGCCGGGGGGGCGGCGATGCCGGCACTGACGGCTGAATTCGGCCCGGAAGTCTTGGCGGCCGATGGCGCTCTCGACCGCGTAGCGATGCGCCAGCTGGCTTTTGCTGATCCGTCGGCGAGAAGCCGGCTTGAAGGTATCCTGCACCCGCTGATTCGCCAGGTTTCGGCCGAACGCTGCAAGTCCGCGACCGAGCCCTACGTCATTCTGGCCGTGCCGCTCCTCGTCGAATCCGGAAATTACCGGCAACGCTGCGACCGAATCGTCGTCGTCGATTGCCCGGAAAGCCTGCAAATAGAGCGTGTCATGGCGCGGAACGGGTTGTCGGCGGAAGAGGTCAAAGCGATCATGGCCGCCCAGGCGACGCGCCAGCAACGGCTGGCCGCGGCCGATGATGTCGTGGTCAACGATGGGGATCGGGAAAAAATTGTCGGACAAGTCAAAATCCGCCACGCAAACTATCTAGCACTTTTGGCTGAAAAACTTAAAGCAAGCTGTTGAGATTTGAATGCAAATGGCTCAGAATAAACAAAATTTTCCGTTTTCTCGGACACCGGCCGCGTGATCACCTACGAATACCCGTTTAATGAACGCATCCGCACGCTGCTGCGTCTGGAAGATTTGTTCGAAAAAACGGCGTATTTCGCCCAGGAAGACGGCCACATGGAGCATCACGCCGCGCTCCTTTCCCTGTTCGAAATCCTTGAGGTGGCCGGTCGCGCCGACCTCAAGATGGACCTCATCCAGGAACTCGAGCGGCAACGGCAAACCCTGCTCGCCTTCCGCAACAACCCCGAAATTTCTGAAGAAGCGCTGTCCGGCGCCCTCTATGAAATCGAACAATCGTCGGCCGCGCTGCTCGGTATGACCGGCAAGATCGGCCAATACCTGCGCGAGAACGATTGGCTCATGGGCATCAAGAGCCGGGCCGCCATTCCCGGTGGCGTCTGCGAATTCGATCTGCCGTCCTACCACTGGTGGCTGCACCGCCCGGCCGATGTCCGGCGCAGCGCGCTGGAGGGCTGGACCAAGCCGATGCTACCCTTGCGTGATGCGGCGACCATCGTCCTGCGCCTGCTGCGCTCGAGCGGTCGCCCGAAAAGCTACTCGGCGACCAACGGCCAGTTCCAGCTCAATCTCGGCGGCTCTGCGGCGCAGATGGTCCGCGTCACGGTCGGTGTCGACGAACAGGCCATTCCCGAAGTCAGCGCCAACAAGTATTTCCTCAACATCCGTTTCACCAAGCCGCCGGCCGGTGAGCTCAAGGCGCGTAGCTGCGAACGCGACGTTCCCTTCGACCTGACCTTCTGCAATCTGTAATGGCTGTGCGCAAGGTCCGCTGTCCGCAATGCGGCGATGACGCCATCTGGGCCCCGGAAAATCCGTGGCGCCCGTTCTGCTCCGAACGCTGCAAACAGATCGACCTCGGTTGCTGGGCCAGCGATTCGTATCGCATCGGCGGCGCGGTCAGCGATGAAGAGGCCGGGACGCCCGGCCTCGACTTTCCGGATCAGCCGACGCGCTGAATCTGGTCGTTCCGGTGACTTCCACGGTCAACCGGAAATTTTGCCCAAAATTGAAATGCCCAGACAGCCAGGCTTACCAGCCGCGCATCAGCGCGATGCCGTGGGCGCCATGTTGCTGTGCTTCCGGCAACATGGTCGGCAGCATGCCGCCCAGCGCCAGCACGGGGAGCGTGTTGCCGGCCAGTTGCCGGGCGAACTCCGGCCAGCCGAGGCCTGGGGTTTCGGGATGGCTGGGCGTCGGCAGCACCGGGCCGAGCAAAGCGTAATCGAAGCCAAGTTCGCCGGCGCGGGTGATTTCCGCCGCGCTGTGGCAGGAGGCGCCGATCCACGTGAAATCGGGGCGCTGCGTGCAGGCGGCCAGCTTGATCGACGACAGATGGATGCCGTCGGCGCCAACCTTCCGGGCAATCTCCTCGTCGTCGTTGATAACGACGAGCGCACCATGGCTGTGCGCCAGCCGGCAAACGGCTTCGGCGAACCACAGGCGTTGAGCTGGCGGCCAGCCCTTGTCGCGTACCTGGATCAGCCGCAGCCCGGCCTGGAGCGCCTCTTCCAGCCGTTCCAGCTGGCGTTCCGTGCCCTCGTCCTCGGCGTTGGTGATGGCCATCGTGGTCGGCAGCGACAGGGCTTTGAGGATCGGATCGTTGGCAGGCAGGATGGGGGCGACGGTGGCTGCGTAGCCCGTCCGTTGCCATTCGACGGCTGAGTGTTCAAGCGGCGCCGTGATGCCGATTTCGCCGTCCCACGCCGTGACCCGCCAGAAATTGAGGCGCACCGTGGCGTGCGGGTAAGTGAATTGCCGGGTCAGCCATGGCGAGCACGCGGTGACGGTGATGCCAAGTTCCTCCTGCAATTCGCGGATGAGCGCGTCGCGGATGCTCTCGCCGGGCTCGACCTTACCGCCGGGGAATTCCCAGTAGCCGGCGTAAACCTTGCCTTCAGGGCGCTGGGCGAGCAGGAATTCGCGGCCGTCGGCGCGCAGCATGACGGCGGCGGCGACTTCGACGATCTTCGTCACTTGGTTTTCTTTCGCGATGCTTTCTGGCGCCCGGCCAGGTCGCGGGCAAACTGCCAGGCGACGCGCCCGGAGCGCGAGCCGCGGCTCAGCGCCCAGTTCAGCGCCTCGCGCTCGCTGGCGGCAATGACCTCTTCGCTGACGCCAAGCTGGCGCGCCCAGTGATTGGCGATGGCCAGATAGTCGTCCTGGCTGAACGGGTAGAAGGAAATCCACAGGCCGAAACGTTCGGACAGCGAGATTTTTTCCTCGGTGGTTTCGCCGGGGTGGATTTCGTCATCGACGCGATGCGTTTCGAGATTTTCCGAGAAGTATTCCGGCATCAGGTGGCGGCGGTTCGATGTGGCGTAGATCAGCACGTTGTCGGGCGGCGCGGCGATTGAGCCGTCGAGCACCGATTTGAGCGCCTTGTACGCCGTCTCGCCGGCCTCGAAGGACAGGTCATCGCAAAAAATGATGAATTTTTCCGGTCGACCGTCGACCAGATCGACGATGTCGGCCAAATCGATCAGATCCTCCTTGTCCACCTCGATCAGGCGCAGGCCCTTGCCTGAGTATTCATTGAGCACGGCCTTGACCAGCGACGACTTGCCGGAGCCGCGCGTGCCGGTCAGCAACACGTTGTTGGCGGTCTTGCCGGCGACGAACTGGCGCGTGTTGGCGGTAATGCGCTCTTTCTGATCGTCGATGTTCTCGAGATCGGACAGGCGGATCGGGTGCGGATGGCGCACCGCCTGCAACCAGCCGCGGCCATTGCTCTTGCGCCAGCGGAAAGCGACGGCCGATTGCCAGTCCGGCGCCTGTTGAAGCGGCGGCAGGGAGGCTTCGAAGCGGGCCAGTACCGCTTCGGTGCGGGCAAGCAGACGTTCCAGGGAGGGAGTGTTGGGCATGGTGGCAGGTATACTTCGCGGCAAATTGCGAACTCTAGCGAAACCCATGCGAAAAATCCAAACGGCAGCCCTTTTATTTCTCACCTTGCTGGCCGGCTGCTCGACCGTGCCGCCCAGCGTCGCGCCGGCGACTTGCGCGCCCTGTCCAGCCTGTGCCGCCTGCCCAACGCCCGTGCCTGTCGCGCCGACGCCTGCGCCAACAACCCCTCCTGTTTTCACGCGCTCGTTTCATCCCGCTGGCTGGGGTGATCTGCCCGGCTGGGCCGCTGACGATGTGGCCGCTGCCTGGCCCGCCTTCCTGCAGTCCTGCCGCGGTGTCGGCAGCAAGCCGAATGGGGCCGGCTGGAAGCGTGTCTGCGATCTGGCGCGGGTGGCGGATGGCAAGCCGGGTCACGATCCGCGCCGTTTCTTCGAGCAGCATTTGAAACCCTATGCCGTCGCCAACGGTGATGGCGCCACGAGCGGCATGATCACCGGCTACTACGAACCGCTACTACAAGGCAGCCGCTCGCGTAGCAAAGGCTACGAGCAGCCCGTGCGCGGCGTGCCGGACGACCTGCTGACCATAGATTTGTCGGCGGTCTTTCCCGAGCTGAAAGACAAGCGCGTGCGCGGCCGGCTGGAGGGCAACAAGGTCGTGCCCTATTGGTCGCGGGCCGAAATTGCGGCGCGCGGCGAAAAACTGCCCGGCAAGACCCTGCTTTACGTCGACGACGCCGTCGAGCTGTTCTTCCTGCAGGTCCAGGGTTCCGGCCGCGTCCGACTGGCCGATGGCAGCGTGGTTCGTCTCAATTACGCTGACCAGAACGGGCATCCCTACCAGTCCATCGGCAAGGCGCTCGTCGAGCGCGGCGAACTGAAACTCGAAGAAGCATCGATGCAGGGCATCCAGGCTTGGGCGCGGGCCAATCCGTCACGCCTCGACAACCTGCTCAATACCAATCCGAGCTATGTTTTCTTCCGCGAAGTGGCGAACAGCCAGGACGGTCCAATCGGCGCCCTGGGCGTCCCGTTGACAGCCGAGCGCAGCATCGCCATCGATCCGCGTTCGGTGCCGCTCGGTTCCCCGGTCTTCCTGGCGACGACGCGGCCGAATACGGCAATGCCGATGAATCGGCTGGTCATGGCGCAGGACACTGGCGGCGCCATCAAGGGCGCGGTGCGAGCCGATTTCTTCTGGGGTTTCGGCAAGGAAGCCGGCGAGCAGGCCGGGCGGATGAAACAGAATGGCCGGTTGTGGGTTCTTTTACCGGTCGAGCTTGCCCCGAAATAAGGCGCTGGCGCACCGTTAGTGAGCGCGCGCCTGTAATTCGGCACTCATATGGTGCGATTGAACTGTTTTGGTATTTGGCAATGCACTGATTTATAACAATATTGGCGCACTGGAATGGTGCTTGCTTCCTGCCTCCCCATTCTTTGATTGGGGTGATTCATGGAAACGGTTCAATCCAGTAGCAACGTGTTGTTTATCCTGCTCGGCGCCATCATGGTGCTGGCCATGCACGCAGGCTTTGCCTTCCTTGAGGTCGGCACGGTCCGCAAGAAAAACCAGGTTAATGCGCTGGTCAAGATCCTCAGCGATTTTGGCGTATCCACCGTGGCCTACTTCTTCGTCGGCTACAGCATCGCCTACGGCGTCAATTTCTTCAGCGGCGTCGAGACGCTCATGGAGAAAAATGGTTTCGAACTGACCAAGTTCTTCTTCCTGCTTACCTTCGCGGCAGCGATCCCGGCCATCATTTCCGGCGGCATCGCCGAACGGGCGAAGTTCAACCCGCAACTGATCGCCACCTTCATGCTCGTCGGTTTTGTCTATCCCTTCTTCGAAGGCATTGCCTGGAATCAGGCCTTCGGCGTCCAGGCCTGGCTCAAGGCCACCTTCGGCGAGGAGTTCCACGACTTCGCCGGCTCTGTCGTCGTCCATGCCATGGGCGGCTGGATCGCCTTGCCGGCCGTGCTCCTGCTCGGCGCGCGCCACGGCCGCTACAGCAAGGACGGCCGGATTTCAGCGCACCCGCCTTCATCCATTCCCTTCCTGGCGCTCGGTGCCTGGATCCTGACGGTCGGCTGGTTCGGCTTCAACGTCATGAGCGCCCAGACCCTCGACAAGATCTCCGGCCTGGTTGCATTGAATTCGCTCATGGCCATGGTCGGCGGCACGCTGGTCGCGCTCGTTGCCGGCAAGAACGACCCGGGCTTCCTGCACAATGGGCCGCTGGCCGGTTTGGTCGCTGTTTGCGCCGGTTCGGATCTGATGCACCCGATCGGTGCACTGGTCGTCGGTGGCGTGGCCGGCGGACTGTTCGTCATGATGTTCACTTTGGTGCAGAACCGCTGGAAGATCGACGATGTGCTTGGTGTCTGGCCGCTGCACGGGATGTGTGGTGCCTGGGGCGGCATCGCCGCCGGAATTTTCGGCAGCAAGGCGCTGGGCGGGGCAGGCGGCATCACCTTCATGCCGCAACTGATCATGACCGCGATGGCCATCGCCGTCGCCTTGATTGGCGGCGCGCTGGTCTATGGCACCCTCAAGGCGACCATGGGTTTACGCCTTGATCAGGAGGAGGAATACGAGGGCGCCGACCTCAGTATTCACCGGATTACGTCTACGCCGGAGCGCGAACCGAACTGGTGATTTTTTGAACTGAAACAATCAAGTCCGTTGGATTGACAGGAGGGAGCCGGGAGGCTCCCTTTTCAATTGGAGGGCCAAAGCGGCCACCTTGCGACTGCTGCAACTCCTTGAGGGAACAGCTGTCATCAAGGGGACTTTGGCGTGCGGTCTGCAATTTGCATTTGGCATGTCGCCCGGGGTAAATTTGACGCCTTTCCGCCTGACTTGAGGAGTTTCAAAATGCGCCAGCTGGCAAGGGTCGTTCTCGTTTGCGCTGTGTTTTGTGCTTCTCTGGTTAATGCTGAGCCTGTCGCGCTTGGTCTGCGGCTTCAGGAGGGCGCGACATACAACTGGGTTTCTGTAAACGAGCGAGCCACCGACTCAGCCAAGGGGAAGCAAGCTTCCAAAGCGACGACGCCTTTCTCTCTCCTGGTTCTCAGAGCAAGCAAGGATGCTTTCCTGCTTGAACTCGGATATGGCAAGAGCGAACTGGCCATGCCGGCGGAGAATCCCGAGGCTCAGCGATTTTTGAATGATGTCCAGGAAATCGTCCAGTCCCTCAAGTTCCGGGTCGTCGTGGATAACCGCGGCCAGATTCTGGACCTGCAAAATTTCGAGGAGGTTCAGGCTGCCGTCAAGAATCTCATCGACAAGCTCGCTGCTTCCACCAGGAATGGTCTGCCGGAGCAGGTGAAAGCCCAGTTGCAAGCGATGTTCAGTACCAAGCAGGCTATCGTGGGCGCGATGCTCAAGGACTTGCCGCTTCTCTTCGTTGGTGCTTCGGCAGATCCCAATGCCAAAGCGCCGATCAGGTTCGAGTCTGAAATGCCTAATCCATTTGGCGGCGCCCCATTCAAGACCTCGGGTGTAACAACAGTTTCGAGGCTGCCTGAGAACAAGCACATCCTCAAGCTGGAAACCCGGCAGTCGGTCAAGGCCGAGTCGGTTGCTCAGCTGATTTCCCAGATGGCGCAAGGAAAAATGAACAAAGTCGACGAGGAGAACATGAGGAAACAGCTAAAAGGCATGAGTATCAAGGACAGCCTGAAGGCAACTGTTGACCTCAACACCGGCTTGTCCAGTCAGGTCAGGTTCGTCAGAACGACGACTCTGCAAGATACTAAACGGGTCGATACCAAGGAGTTCTCGCTGGTTAACTAGGCCGCGGGATGGGCTTGGTAGAGCGCTCGCACTGGCGAGGGCTGTCATTGCCGGCGCTTTGCAATTCAATTGCTTACCTTCCCGGCGCCTGAGAGATTTGATTGCTTGTCTTCCTGCCAAAATTGAGCGGCCCGACTTGCTCGGGCCGTATTTGTCAACAGCTGTGATTTTCTTCACTGACCGACTTTTTGCTTGGCCATATCCTGAAACTGAAGCGGGGCAGTTGAGCTCCCCGAACGATGGCGAAGCGAGGTGTGCGATGGTCGTGAAAAATGAGAAACGGATGGGGCGCGACCGCCGAGCCCTGGAATCCGGCCCGCCAAACGGCTGGCGTGAGCGGCGCAAGAGTGTGGAGAGGCGGCGTCTCGAAGTCGATGAAATTCCGTTTTCGGAATGGCTGGCGTATCGGCCGGTTCGGGCCGAGAGCGAAACGCAAAAATAATCCGGATCGCAAAATGGAAAAAGGCCTCGCCGGATTGCGAGGCCTTTTTGTTTATGCGCAGGCGGAGGCTAGTCTTCCCGTTCGTAAACTACGTCGGAACGGCGATTTTCAGCCCACGACTCTTCGTCATGACCGGTTTTTTTCGGGTTGCTGGCGCCCAGGGTTTTGATACTGATCTGCTTTTTCCTGGCGCCATGGCTGGCCAGTGTGGCGCGCACGTTTTCGGCGCGCTTAAGACCCAGCTGGTGATTGTAAGCAGCGCTGCCGCGTTCGTCGGCATTGCCTTCGATGCGCACGCGGGCCTTCGGGTGTTCGGCCAGGTAGTTCGCGTGGGCGCGTAGCGCCGGGTCGTAGTCGGCCTTGATGGCGGCGCTGTTGAGGTCGAAATAGACGCTGCGCTGGGTGCGCAGGCCGACCGGGTCCATCTTGATCGGCGCTTCGGGCGTCGGGCTGGTGGCCAGTGGTGCCGGGTTGGTCGCCGGCAGGCTCGAACCCGGTTGCAGTTCGGCGGGAACCGGCTTGCCGAGCAGGCCGGGGTGCACCTTGAGCGGGCCGCTTTGCGAGATGTGCTTGCTTGGCGGAATCTCGGCTTTAAAGGCGGCGCAGGCGGTAAGCGTTGTGGAAAGGAGGAAAGCGATAGGCAGGGAAGCGCGCATCTTGTTTTTTCGGCGGCGTGAGGAAGCTCGAATCATAGCCCCTCGTATGGTCGGCGAATAGTCTTGTCGGCGGATGGGGGGTGGCGAGCGCAAGGTGAATTTGTTTTCTGGAATAAGTAAATTCACATTTCATCTTTGTGGTTATAAGTGGGTCGGATAGATTCGCTTTCATTGTCCTTCGAGGTGAACCATGACCCATTTCCGCAAATCCATTGTTTCCGTTCTGCTGTCGCTGGTGGCGTGTGCCGCACTGGCCGACGCCACCTTGCTCAATACGTCCTACGACGTCGCCCGCGACGTGTACAAGGATTACAACCCGTTGTTCCAGAAATACTGGAAGGCGAAGACGGGCGAGAGCCTTGAGTTGAAGCAGTCGCATGGTGGTTCGAGCAAGCAGGTGCGGGCTGTGGCCGATGGCCTTGAGGCCGACGTGGTGACCATGAACCAGGCCAACGACATCGAGTTTCTGGCCGACAAGGGGCTGGTCGCCAAGGACTGGGCGAAGAAATTCCCGAACAATGCCTCGCCTTACACCTCGACGATGGTTTTCATCGTCCGCAAGGGCAACCCGAAGGCGATCAAGGACTGGTCCGACGTCGCCGGGCCGGGCGTCCAGATGATCATTCCGCATCCGAAAAACACCGGCAACGGCCGCAACACCTACCTGTCGGCCTGGGCCTGGGCGCTCAAGCAGCCGGGTGGCAGCGATGCCAAGGCGCAGGAATTCCTCGGCAAGCTGCTCAAGAATGCGCCGCTGTTTGCCGCCGGTGGCCGCGATGCGACGACGACTTTCATGCAGCGCAAGATGGGTGACGTGCTGATCACCTTCGAATCCGAAGCCGAAATGATCGCCAAGGAGTTTGGCAAGGGCGAATTCGAAGTGGTCTATCCGAGCCTGACGATGCAGACTGAATTCCCGGTCGCGCTGGTCGAGAAGGTCGTCGACAAGAAAGGCACGCGCAAGCAGGCGCAGGCTTACCTCGAATATCTGTGGTCGAAGGAAGGTCAGGAAAATGCCGCGCAGAACTATCTGCGGCCGCGTGATGCCGAGCTGTTGAAGAAATATGCGGCTTCCTTCCCTGCCGTGAAGACCTTTACGGTCGATGAAGTGTTCGGTGGTGCCAACAAGGCATTTGCTGCCCACTTCAAGGATGGCGGCAGCTTCGACCAGATTTACGTTGCCAAGTAAGCGGTGACGCAACCGTCGGGCGGGCTGCTTGAACTGCGGTCCGGCCTGTTCCCACGGTCAACCGGAAATTTTGGCAAAAATTGAAATCCATGGCTGCAAAAACTCACCGCGTGTTGCCCGGCTTTGGCCTGGCGCTGGGCTACACACTGGTCTATCTCTCGATCCTGATCCTGCTGCCGCTCGGTGGCATGATCCTCAAGGCCTCCGAACTCGGCTTCGGGCAGATCATCGACATCGCCCTCGGCGAGCGCTCGCTGGCCGCCTTTCGCGTCACCTTCGGCGCTTCGTTTCTGGCCGCGGCGATCAACGCCTTCTTCGGCCTGATCGTCGCCTGGATACTCGTGCGCTACCCGTTTCCCGGCAAGCGCTTCGTCGATGCCCTGGTTGATCTCCCTTTCGCCCTGCCGACGGCCGTCGCCGGCATCACGCTGGCCACGCTGTACGCTGGCAATGGCTGGCTCGGCCAGTATCTTGAGCCGCTCGGCATCAAGGTCGCCTACACGCCGCTCGGTATCGTTTTTGCGCTGACCTTCATCACGCTGCCCTTTGTTGTGCGCACCCTGCAGCCGGTGATTGAGGACATCGAAACCGAAGTCGAGGAGGCCGCCGCCTCGCTCGGTGCTTCGCGCTGGCAGACCTTCGTCAAAGTCATTTTCCCGGCCATTTTCCCGGCCCTGCTCACCGGCTTTGCCCTGGCCTTTGCCCGCGCTGTCGGCGAATACGGCTCGGTCATCTTCATCGCCGGCAACCTGCCGCTGGTTTCAGAAATCACGCCGCTGCTCATCATCTCCAAGCTCGAGCAATACGACGTGCTCGGTGCCACGGCGCTGGCCGTGGTCATGCTCGGCCTGTCCTTCATCCTGCTGCTCAGCGTCAATCTGCTGCAATGGTGGACGGCCAATCGCCACAAGAACAGCGAGCCGCTCGAAGTCACGGCGGCCAAGGCGAGCGGGGTGGCGGCATGAAATCAACACGCGCCACGCAGGAACCGGTCTGGGTTCGCTACGGCTTGCTGACCGTCGGTCTCGGCTTCCTGTTCTTCTTCCTCGGCCTGCCGCTCGTTGCCGTATTCGTCGAAGCGCTGGCCCAGGGCGTGCCGATCTACATCGAAGCCCTGAAAGAGCCGGAAACCGCCTCGGCCATCGGTTTGACCATCGGCATCGCGCTCGCCGTGCTGCCCTTCAATATCGCCTTCGGCGTCGCCGCGGCGTGGGCCATCGCCAAGTTCGAGTTCCGCGGCAAGAGCCTGCTCATCACGCTGATCGACCTGCCCTTTGCGGTCAGCCCGGTGGTCGCCGGCCTGATCTTCATCCTGCTCTTCGGCTCGCAGGGGACTTTTGGTCCGTGGCTCTCCGAGCACGACATCAAGATCATCTTCGCCGTCCCCGGCATGATCCTCGCCACGCTGTTCATTACCTTCCCGTTCATCGCCCGCGAACTGATCCCGCTCATGCAGTCACAGGGCAAGGACGAGGAAGAGGCTGCGGTGTCGCTCGGTGCCTCCGGCTTCCAGATGTTCTGGCGCGTCACGCTGCCCAACATCAAGTGGGGCCTGCTCTATGGCGTGATCCTGTCGAATGCACGGGCGATGGGCGAGTTTGGCGCCGTGTCGGTGGTTTCCGGCCACATCCGTGGCGAAACCAACACCCTGCCGCTGCACGTCGAAATCCTCTACAACGAATACAACGCCATCGGCGCCTTCGCCGCGGCGTCCATCCTTGCCCTACTGGCGCTCGTCACGCTGGTCGCCAAGACCATCGTCGAGTGGCGCATGAAAAAAGAAACCGAAATGCTGAACGCGGTGCTGGCACCGGAGAAAACCTGATGAGTATCGAAATCCGCAACATCTCCAAGCGCTTCGGCAATTTTGTCGCGCTTGACAACATCAACCTCGATATCCCGACCGGCGAACTGGTCGCCCTGCTCGGCCCTTCCGGCTGCGGTAAGACGACCCTGCTGCGCATCATCGCCGGCATGGAAAGCGCCGATCAGGGGGAGATTCTGTTCTCAGGTGCCGAAGCCACGCACCTGCACGCCCGTGATCGCAATGTCGGCTTCGTCTTCCAACACTACGCGCTGTTCCGCCACATGACGGTGTTTGAGAATGTTGCCTTCGGCCTGCGCGTCAAGCCGCGCAAGGAACGGCCGTCGGACGCCGATATCAAGCGCCGGGTCATGGAGTTGCTCGGCCTCGTCCAGCTCGACTGGCTGGCCGACCGCTACCCGTCGCAGCTGTCCGGCGGCCAGCGTCAGCGTATCGCGCTGGCCCGCGCACTGGCTGTCGAACCCAAGGTCCTTCTGCTCGACGAACCCTTCGGCGCCCTCGATACCAAGGTGCGCAAGGAACTGCGCCGCTGGCTGCGTCGCCTGCACGACGACATGCACATTTCCAGCGTCTTCGTCACGCACGACCAGGAAGAGGCGCTGGAGGTCGCTGACCGCGTCGTCGTCATGAATCACGGCAAGATCGAGCAGATCGGCTCGCCGGACGAGGTCTATTCCAGCCCGGCCTCGCCCTTCGTCTACCAGTTCCTCGGCAACGTGAACGTCTTTCACAGCCGTCAGCAGGGCGCCTACGCCGAGGTCGAGCGCGGGGAAGCGGCTGAAAAAGCGACCGCCTTCGTCCGTCCGCACGATATCGACATCACCCATCAGCCGGCCGAGGATGGCTTGCAGGCGACCGTCCAGCACGTCCATCCGATCGGCCCGGTGGTCCGTATCGAACTGCTGCACGGCAGCGAGATCGTCGAAGTCGAGTTGTCGCGCGAGCGGCATGAATCGCTGCAACTGGCGGCCGGCCAGTCGGTGTGGTTCCGGCCGCGCCAGATGAAGGTGTTCGGTGCTGATGCCTTGCCACGGTCAACGCCGGAAAAGCAGGCATTTTTGTTCTGATCCAGATCGGGGAAGGGCGTCACGGGCGGATGTTATAATCAGCGCCCATTTCGTGCGCGCCAGCCCTATCCGGTGATTTTTACCCTCGGCATCAACCATCATTCCGCGCCGCTCGCCATCCGCGAGCGGGTAGCGTTTGGCGCCGACAAACTGGGCCATGCGCTGGGCGACCTGACGCGCGACCGGCCTGTCCGCGAAGTGGCCATCCTGTCCACCTGCAACCGCACCGAGATCTATTGTTCGGCCGAATCGCCCGAGGTCGTCATCGACTGGCTGGCGCATTACCACCAGGTCGAACGTGCCGAACTGGCCCCCTACATCTATACCCACGACCAGCCGGAAGCCATCCGCCACGCCTTCCGCGTCGCCAGCGGCCTCGATTCGATGGTCATCGGCGAGCCGCAGATTCTCGGCCAGATGAAAGACGCCGTGCGCGCCGCCGAAGAAAACGGCACCCTCGGCACGCAACTGCACAAGCTTTTCCAGCGCTCGTTCTCGGTCGCCAAGGAAGTCCGTTCGACGACAGCCATCGGCGCCAACATCGTCTCGATGGCCGCTGCCGGCGTCCATCTGGCCGAACGCATTTTCGAGTCGATTGCCGGCCAGCGCATCCTGTTCATCGGCGCCGGCGAAATGATCGAACTGTGCGCTGCCCACTTCTGCGCCGGCAAGCCGAAGCAGGTCACCATCGCCAACCGGACGGTTGAGCGGGCGCGTGCCCTGGCCGAGCAGTACGGCGGTACGGCCATCCGCCTGGACGAACTGGGCGAGCATCTGGCCGCTCACGACATCGTTGTTTCCTGCACAGCCAGCCCGCTGCCGATCATCGGCCTGGGCATGGTCGAACGGGCGATCAAGACGCGCCGCCACCGGCCGATCTTCATGGTTGACCTTGCCGTGCCGCGCGATATCGAAGAAGAAGTCGGCAAGCTCGACGACGTCTTTCTCTACACCGTGGACGATCTGGCCCAGGTGGTTGAAAGTGGCCTGGAGTCACGGCAGGCGGCGGTGGTCGACGCCGAGGCGATCATTGCCAACCGGGTGCAGGACTTTCTCGGCTGGCTAGAATCGCGCGACACAGTGCCGGTCATTCGCTCGCTGCGCGATTCGGCCGAACGCATGCGCCGGCACGAGATGGAGCATGCGATAAAGCTGCTGGCCAAGGGTGAGGCGCCGGAAAAGGTGCTCGAGCAGTTGTCGCAACGCCTGACCAACAAGTTCCTGCACGCCCCGACGCAGGCGCTGAATTCAGCTGACAATGGCGAACGGGCTGAACTGCAGGCCACGGTAAGCCGACTGTTCCATCTCCACGCTGGTGACTGAGAGCCCACTTTCCGGCTCGGCGCGGAGCAGACAGTTTCGGCCGCTGCGCTTGGCCTGAAGCAGGGCGGCGTCGGCCGCCTGAATGATGCTTGATGGCGTGATGAAATAAGGCAGGGCGGCGATGCCGCAACTGAAGGTGGCGTGCACCGAGCCCTCGGCGTGCGCGTGCGGCAGCTCAGAAAAATCCTGGCGTATCTGGTCGAGCAGGACGGTGGCCCGCTCCAGTTCGGTATCGGGCAGGGCGACGATGAACTCCTCGCCGCCGTAGCGGCCGATCAGGTCGGTGTTGCGCAGACGGCCACGCAGCAGCCAGGACAGGCTGCGGATGACCTGGTCGCCGACCGGGTGGCCGAAGCGGTCGTTGATCGATTTGAAACGGTCGATGTCGATCATGGCGACAACCATGCGGCCGCCCGGCATGGCGTCGTGCATCATGCGTTCGATCTGATCCTTTGCCGTAGCGTGGTTAAGCAGGCCGGTCAGGCTGTCGTGGCGGGTCGAGTGCAGCATTTCCCGGTAGCGCTGGATCTTTGTCTTGACCACCGCCGCCAGAATGATCGGATTGGTCGGCTTGGTCAGGAACTGGTCGCCACCGAGGCGCAAGGCCTCAACCTGCTGGGCAATGTCACTTTCGCTCGACAGGTAGATGACCGGCAGCGAATGGTATTCGGGTACCTGGCGCAGGGCGCTGGTCACCTCGACGCCGCTGCAGAAGGGCATGTGCATGTCCATCAGGATGGCATCGGGCTTGTATTCGGCTGCCGCTTCGAGCAGTAGCCGAGGGTCGTTGATGGCCCGGCTGTCGATGCCGTGCTGGGATAAGGAGCGCCGGACGTGGGCGATGGCGGTGGCCGAGTCTTCGACGATCAGCACGCGATGCGTTTCTTGTTCCTGCGTCTGGGCCAGATCGAGAATGCGTGACAGGACGTCGCTGACCGTATCGCCAAGCGGCACGCAGGCATCGGCGCCGGCGCGCTGGAGGAGGACGATGCTTTGCAGGTTGCTCGGCACGGACAGGCAATAGAAATAACTGCTCGGGAATTCGGTGCGCAAGGCCATGATGTCGGCAATCGCATTGGGCGGATAAGCCCGTCCTTTCTGCTCCGGGATGAACAGGATGGCCAGTGGCGGCTGCTCTGAATCCGGCGTTTCTCCCCAGCCAACGTGGCTAGGGATGAAGCCAAAAAAGCCCAGTTGCTCGCTCAGCATTTTCGTCGCTGGGTGGTTCGGCCGGGATACGATGACAATCTGACGCGGTTGCTGGCTGGTATTTTCGCGCTCGGCAAGGTCGTCCGTCTGACGTCTTGCCGGGGTGGCCGGCGTTTCGTGGCGGCGAAGTTCGCTCAGGATGATGATCAACTGCCGACTGATGGCATTCGCCTGGTCATGCGGGATGGGGTGCATGGAACTGTCGCCGAACAGGGTCAGGGCAGTGTTTTCCAGTTCCTGGCAGGCGCGGACCAGTCCCGGCAGGTGACGGCGGTTGAGTTGCTCGGTCAGGCCATTGAGCGACAGCGTGAATTCGACGAAAAGGTCGACTTCACCTTTGGCGCGATAGTGTTCCCAGCGCGATTCCAGCGTTGCCGCCTGTGCGATGAGGGAGTGAGGAATGTGGGGCATGATTGTTGAGATCTGCAATCGAACAATTATGCTTGGTGAATCTTCCCGTGGCAATCTCCTTCCATCGCCGACGAACGGTGTTCTCGGGTACCATTACGCCCCCTTGAACCATTTGCTGACCGGCTTGCGATATGAAATCGAGCATCCGCCAAAAACTCGAACTGCTGGTCGATCGCCTCGATGAAATCGACCGCATGCTGTCGGCGCCGAGCACGGCGGGGGACATGGATCAGTTCCGCAAGCTGTCGCGGGAACGCTCCGAAATCGAGCCGGTCATTGTCCAGTTCAATGCTTTCCGTCAGGCGGAAAACGATCTGGCCGAAGCCGAGGCAATGCGCGACGACCCGGAAATGCGCGACTTCGCCGAGGAAGAAATCGCCAGCGCCAAGGCGCGCCTGCCCGAACTCGAAATTGAGTTGCAGAAGCTGTTGCTGCCGAAAGATCCCAACGACGAGCGCAGCGTGCTGCTCGAAATTCGTGCCGGGACGGGGGGCGACGAGTCGGCGCTGTTCGCCGGCGATCTGTTCCGCATGTATTCGCGCTACGCCGAGCGTCAGCGCTGGCAGGTCGAAGTCATGTCGGCAAGCGAGTCGGAGCTCGGCGGCTATCGCGAAATCATCTGCCGGCTGGCTGGCAACGGCGCCTATTCGCGGCTCAAGTTCGAGTCCGGCGGCCACCGCGTCCAGCGCGTGCCGGAAACCGAAACGCAGGGCCGCATCCACACCTCGGCGTGCACCGTGGCGGTGATGCCGGAAGTCGACGAAGTCGAGGACGTGAACCTCAATCCGGCCGACCTGCGCATCGACACTTTCCGCGCTTCGGGCGCCGGTGGTCAGCACATCAACAAGACCGATTCGGCCGTGCGCATCACCCACCTGCCGACCGGCATCGTTGCCGAATGTCAGGATGGCCGTTCGCAGCACGCCAACAAGGCCTCGGCCATGAAGGTGCTGGCGGCGCGCATCAAGGACGTTCAGGTGCGCGCCCAGCAGGCGCACATTTCGAGCACCCGCAAGAGCCTGATCGGCTCCGGCGACCGCTCCGAACGCATCCGCACCTACAACTTCCCGCAGGGGCGGATCACCGATCACCGCATCAACCTGACGCTGTACAAGATCGCCGCGATCATGGACGGCGACATGGACGAACTGCTCGGCGCGCTGGCGGCGGAACATCAGGCCGATCTGCTGGCCGAACTGGCCGAAACGAACGGCTGAGCTGGCCGAAACGAACGGCTGAGCCTGGCGACCCGCCAGATTTCGACGCGGGTCCGTGAAATATTTCCGGTTTTTGCTGGCCGCGCCGGCGGCCTTAGTCCGAATGGCTCATTGGTAGGCTGGTTGAGCCTGGCTGATAATCGATCGTCAATTATTCGCTCTGGCTATCCCATGAAAAAATCCCTTCTCGCTCTGGCCTTTGCCACTGCTTTCGCCGGTTCGGCCAGCGCTGCCATGCAGTCCGTCGATGCCGGCAATTACACTTTCACCTATGACGACAGCTTCTGGGGCATTGCTCAGGGCACGGTCTTTGGCCAGAGCGGCAATACCTTCACCTTCAGCAATCTCGGCTACTCGGCTGCGGCGGCTGGCCAGCGCAGCGGCGAGAGTTCTGCGGACTTCCTTGACTGGACCTATGTCGGGGCGGTTTCCGTCCAGGCCAAGTCCGGCTATCAGATTCAATCGATCATTTCCGGTGCGGTTGGCCAGATTACGACGACGGTTGGCAGTGCTGACGGCGCGTATGCCTATGCTGGCGCCAATACCTTCGCCCAATGGAATGGCTGGGGCGGCGTCTACGGCGACACCTCGACCTACTCGGAAAAGGATGGCTCTGACAGTTTTGGCGCCAACGGTCCCTACAATGTCTCCGGCAGTGCCAATCTGGACGGGGTCCAGCAGGCTGAACTGACCTACTTCCAGACCAGTGGCTGGGTGACCGTTGCCGGTCGCGACAGTTCGGCCAGCATTTCGCACGATGCGTCGTACTTCACCGTTCAGGTCAGCGCCGTTCCCGAAGCCGACAGCTACGCCATGTTGCTGGCCGGTCTCGGCGTTATCGGTGCCCTGGTTCGTCGTCGCGCCAAGCAGCTTTAATCGCCGTTTGGCGGTACCGGAAATGCCAAATAGGCCGCGGTTGCGGCCTATTTGTTTTTGGTCTGCAGGCAGACCCGATTGCCACGGTCAACCGGAAAAAATGGACAAAATTGAAATCCTGCCGCGTCGCTCAGAAATGCACATTCAGGGCCACGTTGAATGAGCGTCCCTTGCCGGGAACCGACATGCCCCACGGAATACCGTTGGTCGTCATCGAGTTGCCCTGGCCCAGATAAGCACCGCCGAGCGGCATGAGGTAGAACTTGTTGAGGGCGTTTTCAAGGCCGATGTCGAGGCGGGCGTATTTCCAGTCGTAGCTTGTGCGCAGATTGAGCAAGGTGTAATCCGGGGTCCGCACCTCGTTCCTGACCTGAGAAATGGTGTCCTTGTTGTCGACCCACAGGGTTTCAGCCGTCGTTGTCCAGCCAGCCAGGCGATGGGTCAGGGCCAGCTTCAGGTTGAGCGGCATCATGTGGTAGAGGTTGTCGCCGGTTGTCCGGTTCTTGCCCCTGACGTAATTGAGCGCGCCGCTCAGCGTGAAACTGCCGAAATCCTCGCTGCGGCCAAGCAGTCTGTGGCCGGACAGATCCAGTCCGTACAGTTGGGCCGACTGATTGACGTACTGCAGCGAGACGTAGCCGTCGGTCTTGGTCAGGTTGCTGGCGCCGCCGCAGCCGGAGAGGTCACAGCGCTTGGCATCGATGAAATTGTCAACGTAGGTCAGGTAGGCCGTTGCTTTGAAGCCCCAGCCAGCCTTGTCAGCGGCGTGCCAGTCGGCGGTCCCGCTGAAGGTATGGGCGACTTCCGGCTTGAGGTCGAGATTGCCGATGTAGGCATTGCCGTCGCCGACGAAATTGTTCATCAGCGCAGCCATCGAAAAAGCTGACCAGGGGTAGCGTTCGTAGAGATTGGGTGAGCGGGTTTTGCGGGCGAAGCCGGCCTCGTAGGTCTGCATCGCATCCGCCGTGTAGCGCGACAGTAGCGTCCAGTCGATATTGTTGTCCTGGCGCCGGTGATCGCTGGCGTTGAATCTGGCCGAGTCAGCGCCGTAGTTGCCAAAGCCGGGAGCGTAGCCCTGTACCGATCCGGCATCCGAGGTGACGGTGTCGCTGCGCATGCCGATCAGCGTCAGCCATTTCGGGGTCCATTGCGCTTCCCATTCGGCAAAGAAACCGAGGCGGTCGCGGCGGCCGTGGCGAATGTTCCAGAAATCGTCGCCCGACATCGATCCCGGCGTCGGGCCGAGCGGCGGCCACCAGTCGTTCAGACGGTAGTTCTGGAAGTCGCTGCCGACGCGCAGCGTATCCGTCGGCGACAGTTCGATGCTGCCCTTGAGCAGCCCGCCCAGGGTCGTCGCTTCGGTGTCCATCGGCATGACCATGCCGTAGAAGCGGTCCTGGATCATGTCCATGTGGTGCTTGAGATCCTGGTGGAACACCCTCGCTTCGAGCTGACCCCACTGGTATTGCCCGGTGTAGGCCAGATTGACCAGTTTGTTGACGTTGGAAGGCTTGTCCTTGTCCACGACGTAATTGGCCGGATTGCCTGGATCGGGGGCGCTGGCGATCATGTCCATGCGCTGGTTCGGGAAGCCTTCAAAAAGCAGCCGTTGTTCGCTGAAGGTCAGTTCGAGCAGATGATCGGCCAGATTGAGCGCCAGTCCGAGGCGCCGGTTTCTTGAGCCGGCGTATTCGCTTGAACCCACCTCGTTGCCGGCCAGAGGACGCTCGCCCATCATCTGCCAGAGGCCGGGTATCTTGAAGTCCTTTGCCGCCCGGTAATTGTCGGATTCGGAATTCGATTCGGCGTAGGAAACATTGACATGCTGGCTGGCCAGCGTGGCACCGAAGCTGTAGCCGCGGGCGTTGCCATTGCTGCGGGTGAAGGTGCCAGCCCGGCCTTCGGCGAGGAAGCTTTGATCGGCTTTGGCGAATTTCGGCGGCGCCGATTTCACCTGGATCGTCCCGCCGATGCTGTCGCCGCCCAGGCTGGCCGGCGTGATGCCGGCAAACACCTCGACGCTGGCGACGCTCGTCGGGTCGATGAAGGACAGCGCCGAGTTCATGTGGTTCGGGCAGGCCGTCATGAGGTCCATGCCGTCGACCTGCGTGCGCAAACGGTCATCCGCCAAGCCGTGAATCACGGGCAGGCTGGAAATGCCGCCGGCGCCGTAGAGACTGACGCCGGGAATGTCCTTGAGCAGTTGCGCGCTGTCGCTGGTCGCCGTGCGTTGCGGGGCCAGGTCCTGCTCGTTGCGGCGGGCGGCGCTGTGCAGCGAGTCGCCTGTCCGGCCGGCCGTAACGACGACCGAGGGCATAGTCTGCGCTGTCGTGTCGGCGCCGTCCGGATTGGGCTCTGCCTGGTTCGCCGATGGCGGGGGGGCGATAGTCGTCTGTGCTGGGGCTGTTACCTGAGCCGTCGCCTCAAGCGAGGCGGCGGAAAGCAGCGCGACGAAGGAATTGGCCAGTAATTTCCTGGCAGCTGCAGTCGAATGAAATGGAATCAAGATTGCCTGACATCTTTGGAGTTGCCGGGTAGCGGTCTGCCCACCGGAGTGGCGCGCAGACCGTCAAAATTAGCCGTTCTTGCGCCGTTTGCGCGCAACCAAGCCCATCAAGCCGAGGCCGGCCATCAGCATGGCGTAGGTTTCAGGTTCCGGAACCGGCGCCGCCAGGGTGATCGTCTGCGAAACCGGATAACCACTCATCGTTCCGATGGCGCCATAACCGGCCACGCTGGTTCCGGTCATGCAAACGGCGCCCATCATGCCGCCGGGCGCGCAGTCGGCGTAGGCCAATTTGTCGATCTGGTTTTGCGTCAGGGCGGCCAGGGGATTCGTGGTATTCACGAAGATCATGGCGTAAGCGTTGCCCGAATTGTTGCCTGCTCTTGGGAAGCCGTAATAGACCCCACCGGCATCGACGCCGGCCTGCGGACTCCAACCGTCGCCGCCCGTTCCTTTCCAGAAGGTATTGCTGCTGTTGTTCTTGAACGTGGTGACCAGCAGGCCATCGTTGATGCTGTCAGCGTTGGTGTCGACTGCAACCGACGATAGTTGATAATCGAGCGTCAGCCAGGTCATGGTGTCATTCGGATAGACGGCAGAGGTGCCGGTCATCGACTCACTGAGGATGCCCTTGAGGTTGCTGACCGTCTTGGTCACGTCATCGAAGTCGAAGGTGCCGATGAATATCGAGTCATTCGGCTGGGTATCGGGTTCAAAAAACGTTTCCTGGACCTTGTAAGTCGTAACAGCGGCCTCGGCCACCTGAACGGCACCGATCATGGCCAGTGCACTACTGATCAACAGCATTTTCTTCACGGGTATTTCCTTTCTTGCAGTTATCAGGTGAACCTTCACCTGCATCTCTCACCAGAGGCCTGCGCTGCGTTCCTCGCGAGGCGCAGGCTGCGGATATCAGTTGGTCCTGCGCCGACGGGCGATAAAGCCGATCAGCCCGAGACCGGCCATGAACATGGCGTAGGTTTCCGGTTCGGGTACTGCTGCGGTGATTGTCTGGGTGATCTGGTCGACGCCGCGCATCGTTCCGCCGGTTGTTCCGGTGGCGCTCAGCCAGCCGGTCATGCAGGTGCCCATTCCGCCCATCAGCGAACCCGTAGTGCAGTCGCCATAGGCCAATTTATAGTTCTGGGCCGGAGTCAGAGTCGCCTCAGGGTCAAGCAGATTGACGAAGATCGTGACGTAGGCATTCTGGTTGCCAAACTGCCGCATGCCCCCGGTGGCAAAGCCGCCGCCCTGAAAAACGTCGGTCGTGTTCTGGTAAAAACTGCTTACCAGAAGGCCGCCCAGCGCCGCGTCGTAGACGGACGACAATTGATGACTGAGGTATCGCGTAGCCTGCAAAGCGGGATCGGCATTGGTCATGGCTTGGCTGAGCAAACCTTGCAGATTCGATACGGTCTGGGTGGCCGAATCAAAGTCGAATGTCCCGGTGAAGTAGGTGTCCCGGTCCGGAGCGCTGTTATAGACAACCTGATTGAATCTTTCCGTGACGTTGTAGGTGGTCACGGTGGCCTGTGCCGACTGAACACTGGCAACTGCTGAAAGCGCGCCGACGATCAGCGCATTCCTTATTTTTCTATCAAACATTGATGCTCCCCTTTTTGTTGAAAACCGGTGGCTACTTCGCGATCAGCCGTGACGGATCAGGCTGATCGATTTTTCGGCGGCCAGTTTAGGGGGGCATCTGTGGTAAATGAATGTGGCATATCGTCGCACCCGTTCTCGTTAGGGGCTTGCCGGTCCCGCCGGTATAATCGGGATGGCCGCACTGACGGCTCTTTTCATTTATCGCGAAAGATTCGTCGTGCAGTCACTGGGTGAAAACTGGCGCAAGGGGCAGAAGCTGCTCGCCGAGGCGGGAATCGAGTCCGCGCGGCTCGATGCGCGACTGCTGCTCGAATACGTCGCCGGCTGCCGCCACACCGATCTCCTGATGTCCCCGGAAAGTCCATTGTTGCTCCCGGCCCAGCAGGTGTTTGACGAATTTTTGGTGCGCCGGGCGAGTGGTGAGCCGCTGGCCTACCTGACCGGGGAAGCGGAGTTTCGCGGGCGGGTTTTTCAGGTGTCGCCGGCCGTTCTGATCCCGCGTCCGGAAACCGAAGTGCTGATCGAATTGGCACTCGAAAAATTACGGGGCATGGCTGCGCCGACGGTTGTCGATCTCGGCACCGGCTCGGGCATCGTCGCCATTTCCCTGGCGCTTGAATGTCCGCAGGCGAGGGTTGCGGCGGTCGACCTGTCGCCCGAGGCAATTTCCGTGGCGCGCAACAATGCCGGCCGGCTTGGTGCCAGGATCGAATTTCACGCAGGCGACTGGTTCGCGCCGCTCGCCGGCGAGCGCTTCGATCTCATCGTTTCCAACCCGCCCTACGTCGCCGACGGCGACCCGCATCTGGCCCTCAACGGCCTGCCCTTCGAGCCGCAAATGGCGCTGACCGATGGCGCTGATGGCCTTGATTGCATTCGTCGCATTGTTGCCGACGCGGCGGCTCATCTGAACCCCGGCGGCTGGCTGCTCTTCGAGCACGGCTACGACCAGGGCGAAGCGAGCCGGAACTTATTGACCTCTGCGGGGTTCAAAGCCGCATCCACTTTCCTCGACCTGGCCGGCATAGACCGCGTTTCAGGCGCCCATTTTTAAATCAGGAGAAATCATGTCCGACGTTCAGCAACGCATCCACGCCACAGTGACCGGCAACCCGGTCGTCCTTTACATGAAGGGTGACGCCCGTTTTCCGCAATGCGGTTTTTCCGCGACTTCCGTGCAGATCCTGAAGGCCTGTGGCGTCGAAGACTTCGTTACGGTCAATGTGCTGGCCGACGAAGAAATCCGCAATGGCGTCAAGGAATACGCCAACTGGCCGACCATTCCCCAGCTCTACATCAAGGGCGAATTCGTCGGCGGCTGCGACATCATGAAAGAGATGTACCAGACCGGCGAACTGCAGCAGATGCTGGAAGGTATCGCGGCCTGATTTTCGGCTCGCCGGAAACGCAAAAGCCGGGGAGCGTCCCCGGCTTTTTTATTTTTGGCCGAAATTTCCGGTTGACCGTGGGATTGGCCGGCGTCAGATCTCGGCGACCTGGAACTCGATGGCCGGGCCGTTGGCGACGATATCCTTGACAGCGCAATGGGCGATGCTCTCGAGGATATTGGCCTTCTGTTCGGCGGTGAAATGCTCGGGGAAGCGCACCTCGGTCTTGAATCGGGCCAGGGTCAGCGGACCGCCGGTGCCGGCGAACGGCTTGCAGGCGATTTCGATACCGGCGGCGGGGATGCCGAGTTCCTTGCAGGCTTTCTTGGCATAGACCGCCGCGCAGGCGGCGAGGGAGGCGTAAAACGCTTCGAGCGGGTTCATCAGGGAGCCATTTACAGAGTAATTGGCTTCGTGTTTGGCGCTGCTCACCTTGATGAGCGGGGTGTTGTCGACAACGGTTGAGTACATGCTGATCTGCCTTGGGTTTAGTTTTGGGCGACGTCGGATGGATAAATATCAACGTTCGCTTATATGTTAAACCTCTAATCCGTTCGGCGCAAAAAAAGACCGCCGGCGCAAACCGGCGGTCTTTTCGTTTGAGGCGGGAAAATCAGCCCAGACGCTGGCGGGCGCGGGCGATGGCGGCCTTGACCTGGGCCGGTGCGGTGCCGCCGATATGATTGCGGCTGGCCAGCGAACCTTCTACGGTCAACACGGAAAAAACGTCATTTTCGACTTGCGGGCAGAAGGCGCGGATTTCTTCGAGCGTCAGTTGCGGCAGATCGACGCCCTTCTGCTCGGCTGCCTTGACGGCGTGGCCGACGGCTTCGTGGGCATCACGGAAGGGGAGGCCCTTCTTGACGAGATAGTCGGCGAGGTCGGTCGCCGTGGCGAAGCCCTGGGTTAGCGCGGCCTTCATGTTCTCGGCGCGGACCGTGATGCCGCCGGCCATGTCGGCGAAGATGCGCAGGGTGTCGGTCACGGTGTCGACGGCGTCGAACAGCGGCTCTTTATCTTCCTGATTGTCCTTGTTGTATGCCAGCGGCTGCGACTTCATGAGGGTCAGCAACGACATCAGTTGGCCGTACACGCGGCCGGTCTTGCCGCGCGCCAGTTCCGGCACGTCCGGGTTCTTCTTCTGCGGCATGATCGACGAGCCGGTGCAGAAGCGGTCGGCGATCTGGATGAAGCCGATGCGCGGGCTCATCCACATCACCAGTTCTTCCGACAGGCGGCTGATGTGCATCATGAGCAGGGCGCAGGCCGAGGTGAATTCAATGGCGAAGTCCCGATCCGACACGGCATCGAGCGAGTTTTCGCAGACGCCTTCGAAGCCTAGTTGTTCAGCGACGAATTCACGGTCAATCGGGTAGGTCGTGCCGGCCAGCGCGGCGGCGCCGAGCGGCAAGCGGGCGACGCGTTTGCGGCAATCGACGAAGCGCTCGGCATCGCGCCCGAACATTTCGAAATAGGCCAGCATGTGATGGCCGAAGGTGACCGGCTGGGCGACCTGCAGGTGCGTGAAGCCGGGCATCGGCGTCGCCGCTTCTTTCTCGGCCAGATCGACCAGCGCCGAACGGAAAGCCTTGATCAGGACGAGGATATCGTCGATCGAATCGCGCAGGTAGAGGCGGATGTCGGTAGCGACCTGGTCGTTGCGCGAACGGCCGGTGTGCAGGCGTTTGCCGGCATCGCCGACGAGCGCGGTGAGGCGCTTCTCTATGTTGAGGTGCACATCCTCAAGGTCGAGCGACCATTCGAATTTACCAGACTCGATTTCTTCGGTGACGACGGCCATGCCGCGTTCGATATCAGCGAGGTCGGCGGTGGCGATGATGCCCTGTTTGGCCAGCATCCGGGCGTGGGCCAGCGAGCCGCGGATGTCCTGGCGCCACATGCGCTGGTCGAAATCGACCGAGGCGGTGTAGCGTTTGACGAGATCGGAAACCGGCTCGGAGAAGCGTCCGGCCCAAGTGTATTGATTGGCGTTGGAAGTCATGACTCTGGTCTAGAATGGGGCAAATCGGCGACGAATTTGGAACAAACCCGCACAAAGATGACAAGTATACGGCACTTTCCTGCAACCCACCCTCTGCCCGACTGGCGCAATTTCGGGGTCATGCTGCGCGTCCTGCTCGGCATCAATGTGCTGGCAGTGCTCGCCGCGCTCGTGCAGTCGGCCAATCTGGCCGGTTGGGCCGGGCACTATGTCGAACTGGCCGCGGTTGTCCAGCCGCTGCTGTTGATCGGTCTCGGCCTCTTGGCGTTGCTGCGCGATGTCTTGTGGCGTCTGCCCTTGCGCCTTGGTCAGATGTGCGTGCTGGCCCTGGCCGGCGGGCTGGCGGCGGCATTGTTTTTTTATGCAACTTCGCTCGGGCTGGCCGAGGGCGGCAGCGTGTGGCGTGCCGTTCTGCTGGCCATGGCGGCCACGGCCTTGCTCCTGGTCTATTTCGACCTGCGCTCGCGCGCCTTCTCGCCCGTGCTCAGCGAGGCGCGGCTGGCCGCGCTCAACGCGCGTATCCGGCCACACTTCCTGTTCAATTCGCTGAACGCCGTGCTCTCGCTGATTCGCGCCCGGCCGCAGCAGGCCGAAATGGCCCTCGAGTCCCTGTCCGACCTCTTTCGCGCCGCCATGCGCGACCCCGGCGAGCTGGTCAGCCTGGCCGACGAAATCGCCCTCGGCAAACAGTATCTCGAACTCGAAACACTGCGCCTCGGCGAGCGTCTCGCGGTCGACTGGAAAATCGGCGCCATTGCGCTGGATCTGCCGATTCCGCCGCTCATGCTGCAGCCGCTGCTCGAAAACGCCGTCTATCACGGTATCGAGCCGTCACCGGAAGGCGGTACGGTACGTATCGGCATCGAACAGCGCGGTCAGGAACTGCGCATTGCGGTTGCCAATCCGACCGTCGGTCAGGTCCATCATGCCGCTGGCAACCAGATAGCGGTGGCCAACATCCGCGAACGGCTGGCCTTGTATTACGATCTCGAAGCCCGTCTGGAAATCGAGACGGGGGATCATTCCTATGAAGTTCGCATTTTCCTGCCATGCCAACGTCGCAAGCCCACGCCAGCTCGCTGAAGGTTCTGCTCGTCGATGACGAGCCGCTGGCCCGCGACCGCCTGCGCGAACTGCTCTCCGATATCGCCGGCCAGTTGCCGAGCGAAGTCGTCGGTGAGGCCGGCAACGGTCTCGCGGCGCTCGACATCCTGCGCGACAGGCCGGTCGACGTCGTGCTCGCCGACATCCGCATGCCGGGCATGGACGGCATCGAACTGGCAACCCACCTAGGCCGCCTCGAAAAACCGCCGGCCGTCATCTTCACCACGGCCTACGACAACTACGCCGTGCAGGCCTTCGACCTCAACGCCGTCGACTACCTGCTCAAACCCGTGCGCACCCAGCGCCTGCTTGCCGCTTTGCAGAAAGTGCCGGGGCCGCCGCCGGATGCAGCGCTGCTCGCCGGCATCGGCCACGAAATGCGTGGCAGCGGGCGGACCCACCTTTCCTGTCACGAGCGTGGCCGGTTGCTGCTCGTGCCGATCGGCGAAGTGCTCTACTTCAAGGCCGACCTCAAATACGTGACGGCCAGGACCCTGGAGCGCGAATACCTGCTCGACGACACGCTGGCCCATCTCGAAACCGAATTTGCCGAGCGCTTCCTGCGTCTGCACCGCGCCGTGCTGGTCGCCAAGGCCGCGCTCGCCGGCTTCGAAAAGGCCGCTGGCGACGATGCCGAGGCCTATGGCTGGGCGCTGCTGCGTGGCGTTCCGGAAAAGCTGCCGGTCAGTCGCCGCCAGTGGGTGCCGGCAAAAGCGTTGGTCAAGAATTCCTGAATGTTCTCCGAGATAGCCCAATGAGTCGAATCTGCCCCCACTGCAACTATGCCCGACAGGCCACCGATAGCGCGCCGGATTGGCAATGCCCGTCCTGCGAGAAAGCCTACGTCAAGGCGAGTGCGCCGCTGCCGCCGGAAAACCTGGTCCAGTACGGTCCGAATGCAGAAACCCGCAGCGCTGGACCGGGCAAGTGGCTGCTTATCCTGATCGCTTTCGGCGCCGCCTTTTGGTTCGGCCGGCCCTTGTTGCAGCAGGGCAGCACGCCGCAGGCCATGGCGGCGGCGTCGACCGAGCAGCCGGAAGTGGTTCTCTACGCCACGAGCTGGTGCGGCTACTGCAAGATGACGCGCGAGTTCTTTGCCGCCAACGGCATTCGTTACAGGGAAGAGGACATCGAGCAGAGTTCGACGGCGCTCCAGCAACACAAGAAGCTGGGCGGCAACGGCGTGCCGCTGATCGTCATCGGCGACGAGGTCGTCAAGGGCTGGAACGAGCAGTCGCTACGCCAGTTGTTGGGGCCCTGGATGCGGAGCTGATCGCACCGCCGTAGCGCTGTTCCGGTCAGGCCGGGGTCGGCATGGCTTGTTCGGCAAGACGCGGCGTGGCGCGCTGTGGAACGAGATCAGCGTCGAGCAGACGTTCGATCCGGAAAAAAACCTCGTAGCGCGAGAAGGGCTTTTTCATGAAGTCGTCGGCCCCGATCCGGGTGCCGAAAAACTGCTCCATCGCCTGTTCGTTGCCGCTCATCATGATGACCGGGATGTTGCGCGTCGCTGGGTCGCGGCGGATGGCGCGCAGGGCGGCGAAGCCGTTCATGCCGGGGAGCACGATGTCGAGAAAGATCAGTTCCGGTGGCTCCGGGTGCAATTGCGCCAGCCCGCTTTCGGCGTCGAGCGCTTCGAGCGTTTCATAGCCGGCCGAGCGGAGAAATTTCTTGAGTACGGTGACGATGGTCTTCGAGTCGTCAATGATCAGGACGCGCGTGCCTTCGCGAGCGTTGATCCGTTCCTTGCCGCGCCGTTCGTTGATCTGCGGGGCGCGGCTGGCGAGGGCCGGCGCAGAGGGGCGAGGCGGAGTCGGCGCGATGCTTGGCGGGTTACGCCGGAAGAGCGAGCGGATTTGTTCAAGAATGCCCACGATTGTCCCCTTGATCAATGCAATGCCTGGTGCCGAGTATCGTTTGCGGGCAATCCGGCCGCCCGCTGTCTCTGGTTGTAGCCCGGTATTTTAGAGCGCCTTATGCATTTGTTCTCGGCTATTTGTGGGTGGTCGGGAAATATTCGATCGCTATGTGACAAACCCGGGAAAAATTCCCGGGTTTGCAGTGAACAGTTCCCGAGCCACCCGAGGCAAAGGCAGCGAAGATCGCCGGTCAGCTCAAGGCCGAGCCATGTGGCCCGAACGGTTTTAAGGCCGCGGCAAAAAAATCAACACATCCATCCGGAGACAATATGCAGTTCAAGCCAAGGACAATTGCCAGCGCCGTCGCATCCGCCATGATGCTCATGGCGCTGACGGCCCATGCAAAAGACCAGATCATTGCCGAGCAGGTATCCGTCAGCGGGATTCTTCCTGACCGCCTGGAGTCCGTGCCGGGCGCCTTCTCGGTTATTGATGAGAAAGAACTCAAGGAGAGCGCTCCGTTCTCCATTCGCGAGGCGCTGACGCGCACCCCGGGTGTGCACAGCGTTGGCGAAGACTCTTTCGGGCTCGGCCTGAACATTGGCGTGCGCGGCATGGACCCGCGGCGGACCAGCCGCACGCTGCTGCTCGAAGATGGCATGCCGCTGTTTCTGGCGCCCTATGGTGATCCGTCGGCCCATTACTCGACACCGCTCGAGCGGGTGCAGCGCATCGAAATCGTCAAGGGTTCGGGACAGGTGCTGTACGGCCCGCAAACGGTCGGCGGCATGATCAACTTCGTCAGCCGCCCGCTGCCGGCGAATGGCCTCGCCGGCAGTGTCACGGCCACGCTCGGCAACAATGATTTCTCCGGCCTGCATGCCAATGTCGGTTACGGCGGCGAACTGGGTGGCGTCATGCTCGATGTCCTGCAGAAAAAAGGCGACGGGATTCGGAAGAACCACGATTTTGACGTTCGCGAGTACACCCTGAAGGGCCAGCTGAAGATCAGCGAACGGCAAACAATCCATGCCAAGCTCAGTCAGTTCATCGAGGACTCGCATATTTCGGAAACCGGCCTGGGTACTCTCGAGTATGCGGAAGACAAGTTCCAGGCGCCCACCGGCAAGAACGACAAATTCGAACAGGAGCGCAACACTTTCCAGTTGCAGCATGTTTTCGCGATCAATGAACGGAGCAAACTCAGCACCCAGTTTTACCGGGTCAGCAACAAGCGCGCCTCGTTCCGGCAAATCAACGATCCGGGCGGCTTTGACGATGCCGGCAATAACTCGACCGGCTATTCGGTGATCGACCGTTGCAGTACCGCAGCAACTGAAGCCAATGCCGCCACTTGCGGCGGTCGCTGGCGCCCGCGCGAGTACGATTACTGGGGCATCGAACCGCGCCTCGACTTCAGCCACAATCTGTTCGGTATTGAAAGTGATGCGGTGATTGGCCTGCGCTACCATGCTGAGGACATCAGGCGAAACCAGTTCCGCGATGCCAGCCCGCTGGCGCAAAGTCAGGCCTGGGCGGAACAGTTCGGTACGCACCGCGAAGACATTCGCATCGATACCAAAGCCTGGTCTTACTACGCGCAAAACACCTTCCATGTCGGCAACTGGTCATTGACCCCCGGTGTGCGGGTTGAGGATTATGAAATCAGGACCGACATCGTCCGGGCCGACGGTGAGGAACAGAATAATCCCGAATCGAATCTGAACAACCGGCAGACGGTCGTCCTGCCCGGCTTCGGCCTGGCCTGGAACGGCATTGCCAAGACCACGCTCTTTGCCGGCGTGCATAAGGGCTTCGCCCCGCCGCGCCCGGACCGCGACATCAACGAGGGAAGTGGAGCGAACACCGCCGTGGCTGACAAGACCAAGGCAGAGGAGAGCACCAACTGGGAAATGGGCTTGCGCTCCAGTTATTTCAAGGGCGTCGGTTTTGAGGCCACCTTGTTCCATACCGACTTTGACGAAATCGTTATCAACAATGGCGCCGGCACCTTCATCAATGGCGGCGAATCGAAAATGTCCGGTCTGGAACTGGCGGGCCGGGTCGATTTCGGGCGCATCTTCGATACGGCGCACAACGTTTACATCATGGGTTCCTACACCAACCTGTTCACCGCAAAATTTGCCAGAAGCAGTCCGAATGCCGCCGTCGACGGCATCGTCAATGGTGACCGCCTGCCTTATGCGCCACGCCATCTGGCCTCGTTGAATGTCGGTTATCAGCACCCGTTCGGGATCGATGCCCGCGTCGGCGTGGATTATGTCAGCAGCCAGGAACCGGATAGTTTCGCCCGCGTTCTGCCGCCGGTGGATGCAGCACTTTCCGGTCTGTCCGGGACGATTCCGTCCTACACCCTGGTCAATGCCTCGTTGCGTTACAAGCCGCAGGGCAGCAAGGTATCGTTCTTTCTGAGCGGTCACAATCTGGCCAACAAGGAGTATCTGGCGACCCGGGTCGATGGCATGGCTGCCGGTCGCACCCGGCAAATCCTTGGCGGGGTCACCTACGCGTTCTAGCAAAGCTGCCGGCCGAAAACGGCAAACCTCGCTGCTGATTGCCTGATGCAAAAGCCCCGGTACGATGCGACCGGGGCTTTTGTATTTCAGTGCCGCGCCAGGCGCAGCGGTTTGGCGGGCCGCTGATCAGCCGAGTGCTTTGGAAACCACCTCCAGGACATCGCGCGACAGACCGACGTGGTCGCGGATGTGTTCGAGGGCGATGCGGGCGTGACGCTGACGGTCGGCGTCGAACTTCTTCCAGCGGTCGAAGCTGCGGGCCAGGCGCGAGGCGACCTGCGGGTTGCGGTCGTGCAACTGGAGCACGCAGTCGGCGATGAAGGCATAGCCTTCAGCGGTGTGGAAGCGAACGAGGTTGGCGCCAAAGGCACGCAACAGCGCGTAGACCTTGTTCGGATTGGTGATGTCGAAAGCCGGGTGCGTGGTCAGTGCCTTGACGGTGGCCAGCGTGTCCGGGCGGCGGCTGGTCGATTGCGCGGTCAGCCATTTGTCGACGACCAGCGCTTCATGCTGCCAGCGGGCGTAAAAATCGGCCAGTGCCGTTTCACGTTGCGGGCAGGTTTCGGCATTGACGTTGGCCAGCGCCGACAGCGCGGCGAACTGGTCGGTCATGTTGTCGGCGCTGTTGAACTGAGAGAACGCCAGTTGGCGGCTTGCCTCGGTGTCGAGTTCAAGCAGGTAGGCGAGACAGACGTTGCGCAGCGCGCGGCGGCCTGCTTCGGCGCTGCTCGGCGTGTAGGCGCCGGTCGGGGCGAGGGCGACATAGAGGCTGGCGAATTCGTTTTCCAGCTGTTCGGCCAGATGCCGGCGCAGGGCGTTGCGGGCGGCGTGCAGGGCGTCGGGATCGACGATGGCCATGGCTTCGGCCAGCGTTGATTCGCCGGGCAGGGTGAGCGCTTCGGCGACGAAGGCGGCGCCGCGCTCGGCTTGCGTTTGCAGCAGGCGGCGGGCGGCGTTGACGAAACTGTCTGGCCAGACGGGAGACTGGCCGGCAGCGATGGCGGCGGTGGCGTCGAGGATCAGCGTCGAGGCGAGGCGCTGGCCGGCTTCCCAGGCGTTGAACGGGTCGCTTTCGTGGGCCAGCAACAGGGTCAGTTGTTCGGGCGTGTAGTCGAAGTCGAGGACGACCGGGGCCGAGAAGTCGCGCAGCAGTGAGGGCACGGGTTCGGCAGCGATGTCGTTGAAGACGAAGGATTGCGTTGTGGCAGTCAGGTGCAGCGTGCGCTCGGTGCCGGACAGCAGGTCGCCGTTGTCGGCGAACAGGGCGACACGGATCGGGATCAGGGTCGGCGCGTCGTCGCTGGCGCGCGGGTTGGTCTGCGTGCAGGTCAGCGTGTAGGTTTTCGATTCAGCATCGAAAAAGCCGTCGACCGTGACATGCGGCGTGCCGGGCTGGTTGTACCAGCGCATGAATTGCGTGAAGTCGAAACCGCTGGCGGCGGCCATGGCGGCGACGAAATCCTCGCAGGTGACGGCCTGGCCGTCGTGGCGGCGGAAGTATTCATCCATGCCGGCGCGGAAGCCATCGCGGCCGATCAGGGTCTGGATCATGCGGATGACTTCGGCGCCCTTTTCGTAGACTGTCGAGGTATAGAAATTGTTGATCTCGACGAAGCTGGCCGGGCGGATCGGGTGGGCCATCGGGCCGGCATCTTCGGGGAACTGGGCGGCGCGCAGGCCGCGTACTTCGCGGATGCGGGCGGTTTGCCGGTTGTGCAGGTCGGCGCCGAATTCCTGGTCGCGGAAGACGGTCAAACCTTCCTTCAGCGAGAGCTGGAACCAGTCGCGGCAGGTCACGCGGTTACCGGTCCAGTTGTGGAAATATTCGTGGGCGACGACGCGGTCGATGTTCTCGAAATCGACGTCAGTCGCCACATCGCTGCGCGCCAGCACGTATTTCGTGTTGAAGATGTTGAGGCCCTTGTTCTCCATGGCGCCCATGTTGAAATCGCCGACGGCGACGATCATGTAGTGGTCGAGGTCGCATTCGAGGCCGAAGCGTTCTTCGTCCCACTTCATGGATTTTTGCAGTGCGGCCATGGCGTGCGGGCATTGGTCGAGCTTGCCCGGTTCGACGTAGATGGCGAGCTGGACGTCGCGGCCGGAGGCGGTGCGGAAAGTGTCGCGCAACACGTCGAGCTTGCCGGCAACGACGGCGAACAGGTAGGCCGGCTTCTTGAACGGGTCGGCCCATTTCGCCCAGTGGCGGCCGCCGGGCTCGTCGCCGGCGGCGACCGGGTTGCCGTTGGCGAGCAGGACCGGGTAGGTCGTCTTGTCGGCGTGCAGGGTCGCAGTGTAGGTGGACATGACGTCCGGACGGTCGAGGAACCAGGTGATGCGGCGGAAGCCCTGGGCTTCGCACTGGGTGAAATAGCCGTCGGCCGAGCGGTACATGCCGGACAGCCGGGTGTTTTTGTCGGGATCAATGCGGACGACGGTTTCCAGCGTGAAAGCGTCGGGCAGGTCGCTTAGCGTCAGCGAGCTGGGTGTTTCCGATTTTGGCCAATTTTTCCGGTTGACCGTGACACTGAGCGTTTCCAGCTCTTCGCCGTCGAGGACCAGCGGCCGGGCCTGGACTGCGGGGTTGCGGCGCATGGCCAGCGTCGCGCTGACGGTGGTCCCGCCGGATTCGATGTTGAAGTCGAGATCGACCGTGTCGATCAGATAGGCGGGGGCGGTGTAGTCCTTGAGATGGACGGTCTGGGGGGTATCGGTTTTCATGGTTTGACAGGCAGTCGGGGGGACTGCCGATGATACGTCAAACCGGTGCCCACAGCCTGTCTGGCAGGTTGTGGGCGGGCCATCGGGGGCGGCTAGTCGCGGCCGTGGCCTCGATCGTCACCGCGTCCGCGACCACGGTCGTCGTGGCGATCCCGGCCGCGATGATCGTCGCGGTAATCGTGCCGGTCACGGCGATGGTCGTCGCGGTAGCCATCACGACGATGGTCGCGGTGGCCGTGCCGTTCGCGGTAGCGCGGGGCGTATTCCTGTTGATACCAGTTGTCCTGGACGAAGTAGACGCGTTCGCCGCAGGCGCCGTAGCGATGGCAATGCCGGCGCCAGTCGCGGGCATGGCCGGGCGGAACACGTAGGTAGAGCGGCGGGCGGCCGACCGGCGCGCGATGGATCATCATCGGTTCCGGAAAGAGCAGGGGCGGTGGCGGGAAACCACCGATGTCGAGGCGGCCGTAGAAGCCCGGCTGGCCGATATTGATCGAAACCTGGGCGGAAGCGGGGGCGCTGAGGGTGGCAGCGGCTATGGTGAGGGCTATCAGGATGTATTTCATGGAATCAATTTCCTTGTTGGGGTGTGCCTGAATAACGCGTTCGATCATGGTGAGGATGACGCGGCGGCATGCAACAAATTGTAAGTTGATGTTGCCGTGTAACGACTGATTTTTCGCCGCGACTAACGCCGTTGCCAGACTTGCCAGCGTTCGCGACCGGCGAAGACCGGGATTGAATCGTCGACGGCGGTATCCTCGATCAGTTCAAAATTTGAAGCGAGCAATTCGCCCAGTTGCCCGGGCAGGATCCCGAAGGGCGGGCCTTTCGGCTGATCGCAGAGGAAGAAGAAGCCGGCCAGCCGGCCGCCCGGTGGCAGCAGTTCGGCAACGCGTCGGCCCCAGTCGGCCCACAGCTTGCGCGGCAGAGCGCAGAGGAAGGCGCGTTCGTAGATCAGTTCGACGGGTCGGGCCGGCGCGAAGGTGAAGAAATCGGCGCAGACCAAGTCGACCGGGGCATCGCCCAGAATGTTTCGCGCCGTCTCGATGGCGATAGGCGAGAAGTCCAGCGCGGTGACCGGCCAGTCGATTTCAGCCAGATGGGCCGCCTCCCAGGCGCTGCCACAGCCGGGGATCAGCGTATTGAGGGGCGCCGGCTGGCGGGCGATGAAGTTGGCAAAGGCATCCGGCACCTTGCCGGCGTCCCACGGCGTGACGCCTTCGCCGAAGCGCTTGCACCAGAAATCCGGGTGTTCCGGACGCTGATCCGGTGGCTTGATGGTTTCGCTCATGGTTTTTTCAGGGCGCGGGCTGATTGCTCGACGGCGTCTTCAAGATAGCTCTGGTAAAAGTCAGGCAGCCGGGCGCCGACGATCGGATAGGCCAGCTGGCGGCCATCCGGGCCGTAGAAAGCGACGACCGGCACCAGCTTGACCTTCTCGGCGCTGGCGACGCGGGCGTGCGTCGAGACGCCACCCTTGAAGTCGGTGAGCGCCTGAGTTTCGCCATCCTGATTGATCTGGCGGATGACCACGCGATCACGGAAGCGCGGGTTGGCGGCGAGTGGCTTGAGGTAGTCGCGTTTGACCGCTTCGCAATATTTGCAGTCCTGGCGGCTATAAATGACGATCAACGGGCCGCCGGCCTTGGCTGCCTGCGCCGACTCGGCGTGCAGGTCGATGGCGGCCGGCAGGTCGGTCGCACCCCAGGATGGTGCGGCCAGCCATGCTAGAATCAGCCCTCCCCAAAGCCCTGCCCATTGCCTGCTCATGTCCCGTCCTTCGAAGATTGTCATTGCCTCCCGCGAATCCCGTCTGGCCATGTGGCAGGCGGTGCATGTCAGAGAACGCTTATCGAGTTTAAATCCCGGGACTGAAGTTGTCATTCTCGGCATGACCACCAAGGGCGATCAGATCCTCGACCGCCCGCTCGCTGAAATCGGCGGCAAGGGCCTGTTCATCAAGGAACTCGAAGTGGCAATGGAGGAGGGCCGCGCCCACCTCGCCGTCCATTCGATGAAGGATGTGCCGATGGTCATGCCCGAAGGCTTCGTGCTGGCCGCCATCTCGGCCCGCGAAAATCCGCGTGATGCCTTCATCTCGAACAAGTACAACGAGCTGGACGATCTGCCGGCCGGCGCCATTGTCGGCACCTCCAGCCTGCGTCGCGAATCGATCCTGCGCGCCAAATATCCGCAGCTCGTCATCAAGAGCCTGCGTGGCAATCTTGATACCCGCCTGAAAAAGCTCGATGCCGGCGAATACGACGCGATCATCCTGGCCGCCGCCGGCCTGATCCGCCTCGGCATGGAAAATCGCATCAAATCCGTGTTGACCGCAGAACAATCGCTGCCGGCGCCCGGTCAGGGCGCCCTGGGTATCGAACTGATCGATGGCGCGGCCGACATGGCCGACGTTGTCGCACCGCTCAACGATCCGGAAACGGCTCACTGCGTCAAGGCCGAACGTGCCTTCTCGCGCGCCTTGGGCGGTTCCTGCCAGGTGCCGCTCGGCGGCTACGCGATCATCGAAAACGGCCAGCTCTGGCTGCGCGGTTTTGTCGCGACGGCCGACGGCAAGGAAGTGGTCAGCGCCGAATTGCGTGGCAACCCTGCCGACGACGAAGCGCTTGGCCGTCAGCTTGCCGAGACGTTGCGTGCTCAAGGTGCCGATGCCATTCTCGCCAAGCTGGCCTGTCACGCCTGATCAACGCATGAGCTCCGTCGGCCCGCTCACCGGCCGAACCATCGTTGTCTCCCGGCCGCTGGCGCAGGCAGCGCCGCTGGCCGAGGCGATTGTTGCCGCTGGCGGTACGCCGCTGATTTTTCCGCTGCTTGAAATATCGCCGGCCGCCGACCCTCAGCCGCTGGCCGAAGCGGCTGCCCGGCTGGGCGACTATGCCCTGGCTGTGTTCATCAGTCCGAACGCCGCCGATCATGCACTGCCGGTTTTGCTGGCGCAGCAAGCCTGGCCTGAATCCCTGATCCCCGCCGCAGTTGGCCAAGGCACCGTGAAGTTGCTGGCCGAGCGCGGTATCCACGGCTGCATCGCGCCGACCGAGCGTTTCGATTCCGAAGCCTTGCTCGAGTTGCCGGAGGTCGCCGCCGAGCGTATCAAGGGCAAACGTGTCGCCATTTTTCGTGGCGATGGCGGCCGCGAACTGCTCGCTGATACGCTGCGCGAACGCGGGGCGACGGTCGATTGCATCACTTGCTACCGCCGTTCCGGGCCGTCCGCCGGTGTCGCGCCGCTGATCTCGGCCTGGCGGTTTGGCCATCTCGATGCGCTGACCGTATCGAGCAGCGAAGGCCTGCGTTATCTGGTCGATCTGCTCGACGCCGAAGGCCGTGCCTTCCTGCAAAAGACGCCGCTCTTCGTCCCCCACGCCCGCATCGCGGAAAACGCCCGGGCTTTGGGTTTAAGCAACATTCTCCTCACCGAAGCAGCCGACGCCGGCATCCTCGCCGGCTTAGTTGCTTATAATTGGCCGGCATGATGCCCGAAAACGAAAATCCCTCCCCGACCACGATGACTTATCTCCCGGCGCCGCGCGCCAAAAAGATCAGTCCGTGGCTGTTTGTAGCGATAGCCGCGCTGGCGCTGGCCGGCTGGCAGTGGTTTGAAACCCGCCAGAAGCTGCTCGATGTCCAGCAGGAAGTCAGCCAGAAATTGGCCGAGTTCGACACCGGCAACAAGGAGGACCGCGGCGCCCAGAAACAGTCGCGTGAACAGGTCGAAGCACTGCAGGCCCGCCTCGGCGCCGTCGATGGCAAGATTGCCGAATTCCAGGCCCAGTCAGCGACCCTACAAGCGCTCTATCAGGACATTGCGCGCAGCCGCGAAGAGCTTGCCCTGATTGAAGTCGAGCAGGCCATCGTGCTCGCCGGGCAGCAATTGCAACTGGCCGGCAATCTGCCGGTCGCCGTGCTCGCGCTGCAAACTGCTGATGCCCAGCTGGCCCGCCTCGACCGTCCGGCTCACCTGGCCCTGCGCAAGGCGCTGGCCAAGGATCTGGCCCGTCTCAACGCCCTGCCTTTCGTCGATATGCCGGGCATCAGCCTGCGCCTGGAACAGGTGCTGGTCGGTGTCGACAAGCTGCCGCTGGTTTCCCACGGTCGACCGGGAAAAACGGCCGAAAATGAAAAGGCTGCGGGCGCGCAATCGTGGTGGGAACGCACCGGCGGCGCCATCTGGCAGGAAATGAAGGGGCTGATTCGCATCCAGCGCTTCGACCGCGAGGACGTGGCGCTGCTGGCGCCCGGTCAGGGCTACCTGCTCCGTGAAAATCTAAAGCTGCGCCTGCTCAATGCCCGCCTCGCCTTGTTTGCGCGCGATCAATGGACTTATCGCAACGAGCTCAAAGCCGCGCAGGACATGCTGACACGCCATTTCGACGGCAACGACAAGGCTGTGCAGACGGCCCAGACCACGCTGCGCCAGATGACGGCAAGTGAAATCAACGTCGAGCTGCCGACTCTCAATGAAACTCAGGCGGCCTTGCGCAACCTGCGTCCGGGCAAGGAAAAGCGGTGAGAGGGCTGTTCTGGATTGTCGCCCTGTGCGGCCTGGCCGTCGCCGTCGCGCTCGGCGCCCGCTATAACGATGGCTACGTGCTCGTGGTTTTTCCGCCGTGGCGGGCCGAGGTCTCGCTCAATCTCTTCATCATCGCGCTGCTCACCCTGTTCTTCGTGCTCTACGCCGGAACGCGGGCGCTGGCGGTAACCTTCGGCTTGCCGAAACGCGTCCGTGAATACCGCGCCCAGCGCCAGCGTGAAAGCGCCGGCCTGGTTTTTCAGGACGCCGTTCGTCTGCTCTTTGAAGGCCGTTTCGGCCAGGCGCTCAAAAAGGCGACGGAAGCCCACGGGGCCGGCACCGCGCCCGGCCTCTCGGCACTGATCGCCGCCCGCGCCGCCCAGCGCATGCGCGAGCCGGAAAAGCAGCAATACTGGCTCGAACACGCCAAGACCGATGACCCGCGCACCGAAGCGGCAACGCTCATGCTCGATGCCGAAATGGCCAACGAAGCGCGTCGTTTCGACGAAGCGCTGGCCGCCCTCGAAAAACTGCAGGGCAAGCAGGGCCGCCACATCGCGGCGCTGCGTCTCGAGTTGCGTGCCCGTCAGGGCGTCGGCGACTGGGACGGCGTGCTCAAGCTGGCTCGTCAACTGGTCAAGCGCGACGCGCTGCCGGTCGAAGTGGTTAGCGAAATCCGCACGCAGGCCCATCTCGGCAACATCGCCAAACGCGTCGCTGATCAGGGAAAACTGACTACCTATCTGCGCACGGTGCCCGAAGACGAGCGCGGCCGTCGTGTCGTCCTCGCTGCGGCACGAGCACTGGTCGCCCTGGGGGCCGAGGCCGAAGCACAGAAACTGATTGAATCCGTGCTCGATGCGGTGAAAAACGAAGAGTGGCAACCCGAGCTGGTGGCCATTTACGGCCGCCTGACCAACAATGAGCAGACCGCCCGCATCGCCAAGGCTGAGGGCTGGTTACGCCAGCACCCGGACGACGCCCGCCTGCTCAAGGCGCTAGGCCGCATGTGCATCCGCCAGCGCCTGTGGGGCAAGGCGCAAAGCTATCTCGAAGCTTCCTTGTCGGTCGCCCCTTCGCAACAGGGCCACCTCGAACTGGCCCGGCTGTTCGACCAGCTCGACCGGGCCGAAGAAGCCAACAAGCACTACCGCGCCAGCGCCCTGCTCGACGCCCGCTAGGCGCCGCTGGCGCCTGGCTTTTTATCTCAAACCCAGTCCTGCGGTTTGAGAAAGACTTCGTAGAGTTCGGCTTCAGGCGTGCCGGCTTCCGGTTGCCAGTCGTAGCGCCATTTGACGATCGGCGGCATCGACATCAGGATCGATTCGGTGCGGCCGCCCGATTGCAGGCCGAATAAGGTACCGCGATCCCAGACCAGATTGAACTCGACGTAACGCCCGCGGCGGTAGGCCTGGAAATCGCGTTCGAGCTCGCCGTAAGGCGTGTCGCGACGTTTGGCCAGGACCGGCAGATAGGCTTGGGTGAACGCGTTGCCTACAGCCTGGGTCAGGTTGAAACAGCGCTCGAAACTGCCTTCGTTGAGGTCGTCGAAAAACACGCCGCCGACGCCGCGCGGCTCGTTGCGGTGCTTGAGGAAGAAATACTCGTCACACCACTTCTTGTACTTCGGATAGACCTCGTCGCCGAACGGCGCCAGCGCATCCTTGCAGGTCTGGTGAAAATGGACCACATCTTCCGTTTGACCGTAGTAAGGCGTCATGTCCATGCCGCCACCGAACCACCAGACATCCTCTTCGCCTTCCTTACGGGCGACGAAGCAGCGCACATTCATGTGCGCTGTCGGGCAGTACGGATTGCGCGGATGGAGAACGAGCGAAACACCCATCGCCTCCCAGGCGCGGCCGGCCAGTTGCGGACGGACGGCGGTGGCCGAGGCGGGTAGCGACGAACCGGTGACGTGCGAGAAATTGACGCCGCCGCGCTCGAAGAAACCACCTTCCTCGATCAGCCGCGAAATGCCGCCGCCGCCTTCCGGGCGCTCCCATGAATCGGTGCGGAAAGGCTGGCCATCGAAGGCTTCAAGTTCGGCGACGATGCAGGCTTGCAGTCCCGTGAAATAGGTTTTCAGCTGGGCGGTGTCTATGCTCATTTTGTGTTTTCAGGAATCTGTTGAGGGGGTGGCCGAGGCCTGCAATACATAGCGGTTTCGGCCTTCCGCCTTGGCTTGGTACATCGCGCTGTCGGCCTGGCTAACCAGTTGCTTGACGGTTGTCGTCCCGGCCTGCTCTCCGGCGCAGACGGCAATGCCGATCGAAACGCCGACATGAATCTGCAGGTCGTTGATGACGATCGCTTCGGCGAGCGCATTGATGCATTTCTGGGCGACCCGCTCGGCGGCTTTCTGCGGTTTCTCGGTATCGGTGAGCAGGATCAGAAATTCATCGCCGCCGAGGCGGGCGACGGTATCCACATCGCGAACGGCGGCCTGCAGACGGTGGGCAATTTCACCCAAAACGCGGTCGCCGATGCCATGACCATGCGTGTCATTTACCGGCTTGAAACCATCGAGATCAAGGAAAAGCAGGGCCAGGCCGAGGTGATTGCGCTGTATCCGGTGCAGTTCGTTTTCCAGGCGCTCGTCGATCAGCCGGCGATTCGGCAGGCCGGTCAGCATGTCATGGTGGGCCATTTCGGCCAGACGTTGCTCCTGTTCCAGCAGGCGGTCCTGCAGGCGATTAAAGCTATGCGCGACATCGGCCACTTCATCGGCGGTGTGGGTCGCCACGGGTTGCATCGGGCGCTTGCCTTCGGCCATTTCGTGGAGCTCCCGGGCGAGCAGGGCAATCGGCTTGAGCAGCCGGCTGAGCACGGCGAACAGAACGACGATGCTTGGCAAGGAGAGTAGCGCAGTGATCAACAGGGTGTTGCGCAGCGTGTTCGAAACGGGCTCGAAAGCATCATCGGTCGATTGGCGGGCAACCAGCAGCCAGTTGCTGCGCGGCACTTCGGCGCTAGCGACCAGCTCGTCCTGATTGGCTGCGTTGCGAATGATTTTGATGCCGCGCAGGCCGTTGACCGCCGCATCGAGCACCGGGTCATCGCCGGTGTTGGGCATCGGTGTCACGGCGGTTTCTGCGTCAGAGGTCAGAACAACGAGGTGATGTTGCGGCGAAACGAGCTGGTAACTGCCATTTTTCCCAGGGCTGGTACCGAGAATCAGGTCGAGAAAGCCGGGGGTTGCCAGTGGAGTCACGCCGGCGAGAACACCGAGCAGTTTCTGGTTTGCATCGAAAATTGGAATCGCAATGACCAGTGCCGGCTCCTTGGTTGCCCGGGCGATCAGCGGTTTGCTGATGAAGGGCTGGCGGGTAGTTGTCGCGCCGATGAACCAGTCACGGTCGACAAAGGATTTCGGCCGGGTTTTCAGGCGCGGGGCATCGCCGATGGTCGGCCCGCCATCGGGCGGGATCACCATCAAGCCAATCGGAAACAGGGTGTGGATGGCCTTGCGGTCTTCCAGCCATTGCTGCATCGCCGGCGGATTGCTGAACAGCGCCTCCGGCATGTTGAGCGCGACCCGTTTGAGGCTTTCCAGGCGCAGCGTGACCTTGGCGTCGATGTCCCGGGCAATGTAGTTGACCGTGGTCAGCTGCTGCTTGGACAGCACCTCCTGCATGTCGTCATGCAGGATGCGGGTGGCGAAAAAGGTAATCAGGCTGATGCCGGCCAGAAACAGCAGAACCGATACGACGGCAATCCGCATTTTCAGACTGCTGCCGAACCACGGCATCATCGCCCTGAGTCCTTAGCGGGAGATGGCTCGGTAGCCGATGTCCTTGCGGAACTGCATGCCATCCCAACTAATCTGCACGGCGGCCTCGTAGGCGCGCTTCTGGGCCAACTTGACGTTTTCGCCGAGCGCGGTGACACACAGCACGCGGCCGCCATTGGTGACCACCTTGCCATCCAGTTCAGCGGTGCCGGCATGGAAGACGTGGGCGTCATCGCCGAAGCTGTTGCCAACCGGCAGGCCCTGGATGACGTCACCCTTCTTCGGGGTGTCCGGGTAGTTGGCGGCGGCAAGCACGACGCCCAGCGCAATGCGGCGGTCCCATTCGGCTTCGACCTGATCGAGCGTGCCGGCGATGCCGTGTTCGAGCAGATCGACGAAATCAGACTTCAGGCGCATGAGGATCGGCTGGGTTTCCGGGTCGCCCATGCGGCAATTGAATTCGAGTGTCTTGAGCGAGCCATCCTTGCCGATCATCAGGCCGGCGTAGAGGAAGCCGGTGAACGGGATGCCGTCGGCCGCCATGCCGCGCACGGTTGGTAGAATGATTTCGCGCATGGCCCGGGCGTGGATTTCCGGGGTGACGCACGGAGCAGGCGAGTAGGCGCCCATGCCGCCGGTATTCGGGCCGGTGTCACCGTCACCGATGCGCTTGTGGTCCTGACTGGAGGCGAGGGCGAGGACGTTCTTGCCGTCGACCATGACGATGAAGCTGGCTTCCTCGCCGTCGAGGAAATCCTCGATGACGACGCGGGCGCCGGCATCGCCGAGCTTGTTGCCAGACAGCATGTCGTCGATGGCGGCATGCGCTTCTTCCAGCGACATGGCGACGACGACGCCCTTGCCGGCAGCCAGGCCGTCGGCCTTGATGACAATCGGCGCACCTTGCTTGTCGATGTAGGCATGTGCTGCGGTCGACTCGGAAAAAGTCTCAAAACCAGCCGTCGGAATGTTGTGGCGAGCCATGAAACGCTTGGCGAAATCCTTGGAGGACTCAAGCTGGGCAGCTTCCTTGGTCGGGCCAAAAATCTTCAGGCCACGAGCGCGGAACACATTGACGATGCCGGCGGCCAGCGGCGCTTCCGGGCCGACGACGGTGAGGTGAACCTTGTTCTGCTCGACGAAATCAGCCAGGGCTTCCGGATCGGTGATGTTGACGTTTTCCAGCTCATGCTCGCGCGCCGTGCCGGCATTGCCCGGGGCAACGAACACCTTCTGCATGCCTTGGGTCTGCGCCAGGCGCCATGCCATGGCGTGCTCGCGGCCGCCGGAACCGATGACTAGAAGTTTCATGGCTGATCTCTGTTGGGTTTTGTTTTATTAGTGACGGAAGTGACGGGCGCCGGTGAAGACCATGGCCAGACCATGTTCGTCGGCCGCTGCGATGACTTCCTCGTCGCGCATTGAACCGCCCGGCTGGATGACGGCCTTGGCCCCGGCCGCAGCCAGCACATCGACGCCATCGCGGAACGGGAAGAAGGCATCCGACGCAACGACCGAACCGTTGAGGTCGAGGCCAGCGTGCTGGGCCTTGATGCTGGCGATCTTGGTCGAATCGACCCGGCTCATTTGTCCTGCACCGACGCCGAGGGTCATGCCATTGCCGCAGAAGACGATGGCGTTGGACTTGACGAACTTGGCGACGCGCTCGGCGAAGAGCAGGTCTTCGATCTGCTGGGCAGTTGGCTGAACCTTGGTGACGATCTTCAGGCCGGAAGCCTGCGCCGTGAAATCGTCCGGCGTCTGGACGAGCAGGCCGCCACCGACGCGCTTGAATTCCAGCGTGTTCAGTACGCGGGAAATCGGCACGACGAGGACGCGCAGGTTGGTCTTGCCGGCCAGCGCGGCCTTCGCTTCAGCTGTGAAGGATGGGGCGATCAGCACTTCGACGAAGTGCTTGCGCTCGTTCATGGCGTTCACCACATCGAGGCCGACTTCGCCGTTGAAGGCGATGATGCCGCCGAAGGCCGAGGTCGAGTCGGTCTTGAAGGACTTTTCATAAGCGCCGAGCAGCGTGCCGTCAATGGCCACACCGCACGGGTTGGCGTGCTTGACGATAACGCAGGCCGGGGCGTCGAAGGACTTGACGCATTCCCAGGCGGCATCGGAGTCGGCGATGTTGTTGTAGGACAGTTCCTTGCCTTGCAACTGGGTGTAGGCGGCGATGCTGCCGGCAACCGGGTTCGGTTCGCGGTAGAAGGCGGCGGACTGGTGCGAGTTTTCGCCGTAACGCAGGATTTCCGTGCGGTCGAAGGCCAGTTGCAGCTTGGCCGGGAAGATGGCCGGCACCGGAGCGGCGTCGGCCGGCTTGGCTTCGGCGCCTTCGTCCAGGCCGGTCAGCCAGTTGGCGATCATGCTGTCGTAGCGGGCGGTGTGGGTGAAGGCCTTCTTGGCCAGACCGAAACGCGTCGCCAGTTGCAGGGCGCCGGCATTGGCCTTCATTTCGGCGAGCAGCGGAGCGTAGTCTTCCGGATCGGTGACGATGGCGACGCCGGCATAGTTCTTGGCCGAGGAGCGGACCATGGCCGGACCACCGATGTCGATGTTCTCGATGGCATCTTCCAGCGTCACGCCAGCCTTGGCGATGGTCGCGGCGAAGGGGTAGAGGTTGACGCAGACGATGTCGATGGTCGGAATGCCGTGCGCTTCGATGGTCGCCAGGTGTTCCGGCAGATCACGACGGGCCAGGATGCCGCCGTGCACCTTCGGGTGCAGGGTCTTGACGCGACCGTCGAGCATTTCCGGGAAGCCGGTGTAGTCGCCGATTTCGGTGACGGCGAGGCCGGCGTCACGCAGCATTTTGGCGGTGCCGCCGGTGGACAGCAGCTTGACGCCTTGGGCGGCGAGGCCCTGGGCGAATTCAAGAACGCCGGTTTTGTCGGAAACGGAAATCAGTGCTTGCTTGATGGTCATGGCGATTACAGTAGTTGGTGTTCGGTGAGTTTCTTGCGCAGGGTATTGCGGTTGATGCCGAGCATCTCCGCCGCCAGCGTCTGGTTGGTGCCGGCCTTGGCGAGCACCACTTCGAGCATCGGTTTTTCGACGCTCTTCAAAACCATGTCATAGATCGCGCCCGGCTTTTCCCCGTCCAGATCGCGGAAATACTGCTCCAGTGCGTTGATGACGCACTGCCCCAAATCATGTTGGCTCATGCTGCCAACGCCTCCTCTTTGTCATATTTTAAAATATCGTTTTCTTCCGCCTGGCGGATGAAAAACTCGTTCACTGCCTGCATCTGTTGTTCGATGCTGGGCAGGACGTTCATTTCCTTGCGGAAGGCCGCCGAGCCGACCAATCCCTTGGTGTACCAGGAGATGTGCTTGCGGGCGACCTTGAACCCCGTTTCCGGGCCGTAGAAAGCGTAAAGGTCTTCGAGATGCGCCAGCAGGATGCTGTGAATCTCGGTGACCCTGGCCGGCGGCAGATGCTCGCCGGTTTTCAGAAAGTGTTCGATCTCGCGGAACAGCCAGGGACGGCCCTGGGCGGCGCGGCCGATCATGATGCCGTCGGCGCCGGTGACATCGAGCACGTGCTTGGCCTTTTCCGGCGTCGTGATGTCGCCGTTGGCGATGACCGGAATGCGGATCAGCGTCTTGACCAGCGCGATGGTGTCGTATTCGGCTTCGCCGGTGTATTGCTGGCAGCGCGTCCGGCCGTGGATGGCGACGGCACGGATGCCGGCGGATTCGGCGATGCGCGCAATGGTCGGGGCGTTCTTGTTGGCGATGTTCCAACCGGTGCGGAATTTGAGGGTGACCGGGGTGTTCGGGACGGCGGCGACGACGGCATCGAGAATGCGGCCGACCTGCTCCTCGTCCTGCATCAGCGCCGAGCCGGCCATGACGTTGCAGACTTTCTTGGCCGGGCAGCCCATGTTGATGTCGATGATCTGGGCGCCGTTGTCGACGTTGTGCTTGGCCGCTTCGGCCATCATGGCCGGGTCGGCGCCGGCGATCTGTACGGAGATCGGCGCGACTTCGCCTTCGTGGTTGGCCCGGCGCAACGTCTTCTTGCTGCCGTAGAGCAGCGAGTTCGAGGTGACCATTTCAGAGACAGCCAGCCCGGCGCCCATCTTCTTGCACAACTGGCGGAAAGGACGATCCGTCACGCCGGCCATGGGAGCAACAAACAAATTATTTCGGAGCTGGAAACCGGCAAATTCCATGGGCGTACGAGGGCTCTGGTGAATCTCGGGAAGCCGGGAATTTTACCTGAGTTGGCGCCTAAAAAATAGTCAAATCGTGAAGCTCAGGGTTAACAGCAAAGCAAAAATAAGTTGCAGTCCGGCTGTCGCGGCGAGGATGTTGTTGAACCCCGGGCCGGGGGCTTCGCGGTGGAAGCGGCGGATCAGTTTGACGGCGAGCGGCAGCGACAGCAGTGGCAGGGCGCACGGCCAGCCGAGGTCGGCGAGCAGCGGCAGCAAGGCGTAGGGGGCAAGCATTTCGGCGGCGTAGAGGTGGCGAGTCAGTGGCCGGCCAAGGCGGACGGCCAGCGTGCGTTTGCCGCTTTTGGCATCGCCGTCGAGGTCGCGGTAATTGTTGACGGTGATCACGGCCGCGGCGTGGAGGCCGACCAGCGTTGCGGCCAGCAGTGCGGTGGGCGTCAGGCCAAAGGTTTGCAGGTAATAACTGCCGCCGACCGCGACCAGGCCGAAAAAAATAAAAACGAAGATTTCACCGAGCGGCCCGTAGGCAATTGGCTTCGGCCCGCCGGTGTAGGCCCAGCCGGCGGCCAGCGAGGCGAGGCCGATGGCGACGATGGGCCAGCCGCCGTGGGCGACCAGATAGATGCCGCACAGGAAGGCCAAGGCGAAACTGAGCCAGGCGCCGGTCTTGACCTTGTTCGGTGTCAGCCAGCCTTCGGCGGTGGCGCGTTTCGGGCCGAGGCGGCCCGGTGTGTCGGTACCGCGCAGGAAATCGCCGACGTCGTTGAACAGATTGGTGCCGATCTGGATGAAGGCGGCGCCGAGTGCGGCGGCGAGGAGCGGCAGCCAGAGCCGCGTGCTGCTGTCGTGCCAGGCGATGGCCGTCCCGACGAGTACTGGCGACAGCGATACGGAGAGCGTCTTCGGGCGGCAGGCGAAGAACCAGGCGGTACTTGTTTTCATGCGTCGGTGGGAGGATGGGCGGAGCGGCACTGTAACCGATGCCCGGGCTTGCCGCCTTTGGTCTGGATCAAGGCCAGGCGCGGGCGCCCCAGATCATGCGCTTGGCGACGAAATGGCGGGCCGGCGGGCAGATGTCGAGGGCGAGCAGACCGAGGCCGCGGGCGAGTTTGAGCGGGGCGAAGTCGTTGGAGAAGGTGCGGACGATCTGGTCGGTGAAGAAGGCGCTGGCGCGGCGGTCGAGGCGGCGACTGGCGGCGTAGGTGGCCAGATTGCTACGGTCAACGCCGTTTTTGAGCAAAATTTCGGATAGTTGCCAGGCGTCGCGGATGCCGAGGTTGAAGCCTTGGCCGGAGACAGGGTGCAGGGTTTGCGCCGTGTTGCCGATCCACACTTCGTTGCCCTTGACCAGGGTGCCGCGCAGGCGAAGAAAGAGCGGGAAGCGGCTGCGTATGCCGGGCTTGGCGAAGCGCAGGCGTTGGCCGAACTGTTGTTGCAGGGCGGCAATGAAGGTGTCGTCGTCCATCGCCATGACGGCGTCGGCCTTGGCTGGCGGCAGGGTGAACACGATGGAGAATTCGTCGCCGAGCGGCAGCAGGGCGAGCGGGCCGTCGGGGGTGAAGCGTTCCCAGGCGCGCTTGTTGTGGCCCGGCGTTGGGGTGACTTCGCAGATAACGGCATGCTGTTCGTAGTCGCTGACCTTGACGGCCGGATCGTCGCCGGGCGTGCCTTCGGCGTGGACGAGCAGCTTGGTCCGGATGGTGCGCAACTGGCCGGCATGGCGCAGCGCTACCGTGACGCCGTCGTCGTCGGGCGTGATGTCGAGGATTTCTGCTTCGGCGAGCACGGCATCGGCGGCCAGGTTTTTTGCCAGCGCACCGGCCAGATCGCGGTAGCGGACGACGTAGCCGAGGGCGGGCAGGTCGTATTCCCGGTGGTCGATCAGCGTCCGGCCGAAACCGTCCTTTTGCGAGATGTGGATGGTTTCGATCGGCGTCGCGGCGCGCGTCGGCCAGCTGTTGATCTGTTCCAGCAACTGGCGGGCGCCGTGCGACAGTGCGAGGGCGCGCGGGTCGTCTTGCTGAGCTTGCTGCGGTCGACGGTCAATGAGCAGCGATTTCTGACCGCCGGCGGCGAGCGCCAGATGCAGGGTCATGCCGACCGGGCCGGCGCCGATGATCAGGATGTCGACGTTTTCGACAACGGGCTCAGTCATGGCGCATGACTTCCTCGATTTCGGAGACCGCCTTCGGCGCCGTCGTGAAAATGTCGCAACCGGTTTCGGTGACGCGCACATCGTCCTCGATACGGATGCCGATGCCGGCCAGCGCCGGTGGGATGTCGGCGCCGGGACGGATGTAGAGGCCGGGTTCGACGGTCAGCGTCATGCCAGGTTGCAATTTGGTCCATTCGTCGCCGACCTTGTATTCGCCGGCATCGTGCACGTCGAGGCCGAGCCAGTGACCGGTGCGGTGCATATAGAAACGCTTGTAGTCGCCCTTGTCGATCAGGTTGTCGAGGTCGCCAGTGAGCAGCTTGAGGTCGATCATGCCTTGCGTCAGGACGCGCACGGCGGCATCGTGGCCTTCCATGAAATGGCGGCCGGGGGCGGTGGCGGCAAAGGCGGCCTCCTGGGCGGCGAGGACAATTTCGTACACGTCCTTCTGCGCCGCATTGAAGCGGCCATTGACCGGGAAAGTGCGGGTGATGTCTGCCGCGTAGCCTTCGACTTCGCAGCCGGCATCGATGAGGACCAGCGTGTTGTCGTTGAGGATTTTGTCGTTGGAGACGTAGTGCAGCACGCAGGCGTTGGCGCCGCCGGCGACGATGGGCGTGTAGGCGTGGGCGTCGGCGCCGCGCTTGCGGAATTCGTAAGTCAGTTCGGCTTCGAGTTCGTACTCAGCCAGGCCGGGGCGGCAGGCGTGCATGGCGCGGGCGTGGCCGGAAGAGGCTATGTCGGCCGAGCGCTGCTGGATGCCGGCTTCGGCGCTGTCCTTGACGAGGCGCATGCGGTCAAGTTCTACGCGCAGGTCGTGAATGGCGCGCGGCGCCCGCTTGCCGGCCCGGGTCTGGGCGCGGACTTCATTGAGCGCCTTGGCGATCCGGGCGTCCCACTCGGCGTCGTGGCCGATGGCGTGCCACAGCGTGTCGCGGTCGACGAGGAACTCGGCCAGTTTCTTGTCGAGTTGCTCGATCGGATAGGCGGCGTCGAAACCGAAAGCGGTCTTGGCCGCTTTCGGGCCATAGCGGTAGCCGTCCCAGATTTCGCGCTCTTCGTGTTTTTCGCGGCAGAAGAGGATCGATTTTGGCTTCTTGCCGCCGATCAGCACGACGACCGCTTCCGGCTCGGGAAAGCCGGTCAGGTACCAGAAATAGCTGTCGAAGCGGTAGAGATGGTGGGCGTCGCGGTTGCGGATGACTTCCGGCGCGGTCGGCACGATGGCGACGCCATCGCCGATGGTTTTCAGCAGGCGCTTGCGGCGGGCGAGAAAGTGGGCGTGGCTCATGCGTTTTTGAGTTCCTGATCCAGTTCGGCCAGACGTTGTGGCGTTCCTACATCGACCCAGCGGCCGGCGAAGCGTTCCCCGGTCAGCGTGCTGGCGGCGATGGCAGCATCGAGCAGCGGGCGGAGTTTCATGATCGTGCCGGGTTGGACCCCAGCAAAGAAGGCTGGCGAGAAGACGCCGATGCCGGCGTAGGTGAAGGTTTGCTCCCCATTGGCGTAGACGACGCGTTCGCCGTCCAGGCTGAAGTCGCCGCCCGTGTGGTGCGCCGGATTGGCGACCATGACCAGATGGGTGGCCGGTTTCCAGCCTTCCACGGTCAACCGGAAAAAACGGCCAAAATCGAAATCGCAATAAACGTCGCCATTGACCACCAGAAACGGCTGGTCGCCGAGCAGCGGCAACGCGGTGGCGATACCGCCGGCAGTTTCGAGCGCGCCCGGCGGTTCGGGCGAATACTGAATATGCAGGCCCCATTGCGACCCGTCGCCCAGCGCCTTCTCAATGAGCGAACCGAGGTGGGCGTGGTTGATGACGATTTCCTTGAATCCCGCCGCCGCCAGCCGTTCCAGATGCCAGACGATGAGCGGCTTGCCGCCGGCCAGCAGCAGCGGCTTGGGCGTGTGGTCGGTGAGCGGCCGCATGCGTTCGCCGCGGCCGGCCGCGAGGATGAAGGCTTTCATGTCGCCCTTAGCGCCGGTAGCCGATCTGCTCGGTATTGCCTTCCAGCTTGTCGAGCAGGTTGAGCAGGGGCTTGAGCTGGACGTAGCGGTGGGCCGTCTTGCGGGCGTAGTTCATGAAGCGCGGCAGGTCTTCGCTGTATTTTTCCTTGCCGTCGCGGTACTTGAGGCGGCAGAAGATACCAAGTACCTTGAGGTGGCGTTGCAGGCCCATGAGTTCGTAGTCGCGCCAGAAGGCACCGAAATCCTCGCGTACCGGCAGGCCGGCGGCGCGGGCTTTTTCCCAGTAGCGGATGACCCAGTCGATTTCCTGTTCTTCTTCCCAGGAAATGAAGGCGTCGCGGAACAGCGAGACGATGTCGTAGGTGATCGGGCCGTAGACCGCATCCTGAAAGTCGATGATGCCCGGCGTCAGGCGCTCGGCACTTTCGACGACCATCAGGTTGCGCGGCATGAAGTCGCGGTGCACGAAGACCTTGGGCTGGTTCAGCGCATTGTTGATGAGGAACTTGAAGGTCCGGTCGAGCATGGTCTTTTCGCTGTCGTCGAGCTCGACGCCGAGGTGGCGGTAGATGAACCATTCCGGGAAAAGATCGAGTTCGCGACGCAGTAGCGTAGCGTCGTAGGGCGGCAATGTCGCTGCGGTCGACGAGCATTGCCATTTGACCAGGACGTCGAGGACCGGGCGGATCAGCATGTCGGCCAACGACAGATCAGCGTTCAGTGCGTCGAGATAGCCGATACGGCCGAGGTCGGTGAGGACCAGAAAACCGTTGTCGAGATCCTTGTCGAGGATGCGCGGCGCGGCGAGGTCAGCCTTGGCGAGCAGTCCGGCGACGTGGATGAAGGGTTTGCAGTCTTCTTTTTCCGGCGGTGCGTCCATCAGGATGCGCGTCTGGCCATCCGGCCAGGTCAGCCGGAAATAGCGGCGGAAACTGGCGTCGGCCGAGGCCGGGGTGATCTGAATGGACTGCTCGGGAAAGCGACTGGCAACCCAGTCTTTAACAAGTTGATCGCGCGGCATGGGTTCCATAAGCGGCTAGGGTTCGCTTCGTTGTAAAATGGCGCGATTTTAACACTCGGGCATCGGCCGTTCCGGTCCCAAACCACTACTGATTGCCTTGATGCCCGGTTTTTCGCGCCGTCCGCTCGCTGTTTTCGTCTGCTGCCTGTTTGTCGGGGCGCAGGCGAGCCATGCCGCCGACGACGTGCTGCGCCTGCAGCTTTCGGGGGGCGGATTGAGTGCCGAGGCGCCGGTGGAGTCGCCCGAAGTCATGCTGTTGGCGGCCGCCGATGTGCCGCTTCGCCTGCGTCAGGAACGCCGTTTCAATGTGCAGGGCAAGAAGCGCCAAGCGTCGACGCCGGCTGTGGTCGGCATCGAGTTTCCGGCCGTGCTGAAGAAAGATGACGATTACCCGCTGTTTCTCAGCGCCGAACAGATCGAAGGTCAGGCAGAAGAGCTTACGGTCGCCGAAGGCAATGTCGAACTGCGCAAGACCGGTTCGCTGATTCTCGCCGACCGTCTGACTTATCGTATGCTCGACGACGAGATCGAGGCCTTTGGCTCGGTGCGTGTGCTGCAGGACGGCACCGAAATCGATACGCCGCATTTGAAGATGAAACTCGACGAGCAAATCGGCTCGGCCGAAGACGTGCGCTACCGTATTCTCAAGGAAACGCCGAGCAAGTTCTACAGCTCGACGCCGACTGTCGTGACGGTCGCCGGCACCAACGCCAATACCTCCGGCGCGCCGATGATGCTCAATGTCGCGAACAGCTACGGCCTGCCGACGCAATCGCCGCCGCAGCGCCCGACGGAAGCAAACGGCCGGGCGGAACGTGTCGAGTTTGAGGGCGAAAACCAGTACACCTTCTTCTCGAATTCCTTTTCGACCTGCAAGCCTGGGCAGGAAGACTGGTACCTGCAAACCGCGGAAACGCACCTCGATTACGACAACAATGAAGGCACGGCCAAGCACGCATCGCTGTGGTTCGGCGGTGTGCCGCTCTTTTATTCACCGATCGCTTCGTTTTCGCTCAACGGCCAGCGCCGTTCCGGCATTCTGCACCCGCATTTCTCGACCTCGACGCGCAGTGGCGTCGATTTCACCCTGCCCTATTACTGGAACATCGCGCCGAACTACGACCTGACGCTGTTTCCGCGTTACATGAGCAAGCGTGGCTTCCAGCTCGGGGTCGAGGCTCGCTACCTCGACCACAATTTTCAGGGTGTGACCCGCGTTGAGTATCTGCCGAACGACGAGTCGGCGAATCGTCAACGCTATGGTTACCGGATCCAGCATCAGCACAACCTCGGGCAAGGGGTATCGGCCGCCATCAACTGGAACGGCGTTTCCGACGATTACTACTGGCAGGATCTGTCGTCCCGCCTGTTGCAGACCTCCGCGACGCAGTTGCCCAAGCAGGTTTCGCTGAGCTACGCGCCGTCGCCCTGGCTGCAGAGCAGCATGCAGGTCTTGCGTTACCAGACCCTGCAACTGGACCCGTTGGTGCCGATCACCCGTCCTTATTCTCTCGAGCCGCAGCTCAACATCACCGGCTACCGGCCGAATGTGCTGCACACCGATCTCAGCATGATCGGCCAGTTCTCGCGCTTCACCCATGTCGATAGCACGAAGATACAGGGCGACCGTCTCGTCTTCTATCCACAGGTCTCGCTGCCCCTCGTCCATCCGGCCTTCCAGATTACGCCCAAGGTCGGCCTGCACATGAGCCACTATGGATTGAGCAATCAGCTGGTCGGTCAGGAGAGCAGCTTCAACCGCGTTCTGCCGACCTTCACGCTCGATTCGACGATGGTTTTCGAACGCGAGGGCGACTGGTTTGGCAACGGCTACATCCAGACGCTGGAGCCGCGCCTCTACTACGTGAATATTCCGTACAACGATCAGAGTCAGATTCCGCTCTTCGATACAGCGCTGTCCGACTTCAACTTCGCCCAGATCTTTTCCGAAAACCGCTACAGCGGCTACGACCGGATCAACGATGCCAATCAGCTGACCGCCGCCGTGACGACGCGCCTGCTCGACGGCGAAACCGGTGTCGAGCGTTTCAAGGCCATGGTCGGCCAGCGTCACTATTTCAAGCCGCAGCGCGTTGCGATTACCGGCGAGACGGCGCGCACTGCCGATTTTTCCAATCTGGTCGCTGCGGTCAACGGCCTGGTTGCGCCAAAAACCTATACCGACGTGGCCTGGGAGTACAACTTCCGCGACAACGTCAGCGAACGTTTCTCGGCCGGTGTACGCTTCCAGCCGGAGCTCGGCAAGGTACTGTCAGGCAGTTATCGCTATACGCGCAATCCGCTGACCGGCGATTCGACCGTCGACCAGATCGATGTCGCCGGCCAGTGGCCGATCGCCTCGAAGTGGTACGCCGTCGGCCGCTACAACTATTCGCTGCGTGACAAGAAGACCCTTGAGTCGATTGCCGGTGTCGAGTACAACGCCGGTTGCTGGGCCGTTCGCGTTGTCGGTCAGCGCCTGGCGGCGATTTCCGGTACCCCCAACGACACGCTGTTTTTCCAGCTGGAACTCAACGATTTCGGTAGTATCGGCACCAATCCGATAGGCCTGCTCCGGCGTAGTATTCCGGGCTATGGCAAGATCAACGAGTTGCCCAATAGCAGCAGCCTGCTCACCTCCCAATGAAGACCATGACCCCATTTATTCGCACCCTGCTTGTCCTCATCTGCTGCCTCGGCGGCCTGCTGGCGCATCCCGTGTCCGCCGCGCCGGAGGAACCTATCGAAGCCGACCGCATCGTCGCTGTCGTGGGCGACGAGGTCGTCACTTATTATGATTTGCGCACTCGCCTCGAAGCCGCACTCAAGCAGTTGCAGAAGCAGGGAACGCCGCTGCCGCCGCAGGATGTGCTGGAGCGTCAGATGCTTGAACGCCTGATCATGGAGCGCGTGCAACTGCAATACGCCCGCGATTCGGGCATGCGGGTCGATGACAACCAGCTCGAACAGGCCATTGGCCGCATTGCCGCCGGCAACAAGATGACCCTGCCGCAGTTCCGTGCCGCGCTGGAAAAGGACGGCGTGCAGTACGCCCAGTTCCGTGAGGAAATTCGCAACGAGATGGTGACCGTTCGCCTGCGCGAACGCGAGGTCGACAGCAAACTGATTATTTCCGATGGCGAAATCGACAACTACCTGGCCACACAGGCGGCCAGTGGTGGCGGTGGCGAGGAATACCAGCTGGCGCATATCCTCTTGCGCGCGCCGGAGTCGGCCAGCCCGGAGCAATTGCAGAAACTGCGTCTGCGCGGCGAGCAGGCGCTCAAACGGGCGCAGGCCGGCGAAAATTTTGCCCAACTGACCGCCGCCTTCTCCGATGCGCCGGACGCCTTGCAAGGCGGCGATCTCGGCTGGCGGGCGCTGAATCGCCTGCCGTCCCTGTACGCCGAAGCGGCCGGCCGGCTGCAGGCCGGCCAGGTCAGCGAGCTATTGCGCTCGTCGGCCGGTTTTCACGTCGTCAAGCTGCTCAACAAGCGCGGCGGCAGCGCCCCGGCTTCGGTGCAGCAGACGCATCCCCGTCACATCCTGATCCGCATCAACGAAGTGGTCTCCGAGTCCGATGCGCGGCACAAGCTCGAAACCATTCGCGACCGCATCGTCAACGGCGTCGATTTTGCCGAACAGGCACGCCTCAACTCACAGGACGGTTCGGCCGCCAAGGGCGGCGACCTCGGCTGGCTCAGCCCGGGCGATACCGTACCGGAATTCGAGCGTGCCATGAATTCCCTGAAAATCAACGAACTGAGTCCGGTCGTCCAGTCGCCCTTCGGCATGCACCTGATCCAGGTCATCGAGCGCCGCGAACGCGACGTTTCCGAAGAGCGCCAGCGCGGCGTGGCCCGTCAGGCCCTGCGCGAACGCAAGCTCGATGAAGCCTACCAGGACTGGCTGCGCCAGCTACGTGACCGTAGCTACGTCGAAAACCGACTCGAAGAAAAGTGATGCCCCCGGTCATAGCCGTGACCAGCGGCGAGCCGGCCGGCATCGGTCCGGAGCTCTGCCTGCGTCTGGCCGGCTATGAAGGCGATGCCCAGCCGGTCATTCTTGGTGACCGCAATCTGCTTGAAGCGCGGGCAGCCGCGCTCGGGCTGCCGGTTCGCATTGTCGATTTTTCGCCGAAAATTCCGGTTGACCGTGGCAGTCTACCCGTTATCCACATTCCGCTCGCCGTACCCGCGCAAGCTGGCCAGCTCGATGCCGCAAACGGCCCCTACGTGCTGGCGCTGCTCGACCGCGCCCTGGCCGGTTGCCAGTCCGGCGAATTTGCCGCGATGGCGACGGCGCCGGTGCATAAAGGCGTCATCAACGACGCCGGCGTGCATTTCACAGGCCACACCGAATACCTTGCCGACAAGACCGGAACGCCACTCGTCGTCATGATGCTGGCCGGCGACACCGAGCGCGGCCCGCTGCGCGTTGCGCTGGCCACCACGCATCTGCCGCTCAAGGACGTCTCGGCGGCCATCACCTCCGAGGTGCTGGAAAAAACATTGCGCATCCTCCATGCCGATCTGCGCGGCAAGTACGGCATCGTGCAGCCGCGCATCCTCGTCGCCGGTCTCAACCCGCATGCCGGCGAAGGTGGTTACCTCGGCATGGAAGAAATCGAAGTCATCACGCCGGTGCTCGAAAAGCTACGTGGCGAAGGCATGCAACTGTCCGGCCCATATCCGGCTGACACCATGTTCACGCCGCCCATCCTCGCCCAGGGCGATGCCGTGCTCGCCATGTACCACGACCAGGGCCTGACCGCCCTCAAGTACGCCACCTTCGGCAAAGGCATCAACGTCACGCTCGGCCTGCCCATCATCCGCACCTCGGTCGATCACGGCACGGCGCTCGAACTGGCCGGCACCGGCAAGGCCGATCCGGGCAGCCTGTTCGAAGCCGTCGCCGAAGCCGCGCGCATGGCCACAAGGAAAAAACAATGAAGGGTCACGTCGCCCGCAAACGCTTCGGCCAGAATTTTCTCGTCGACCACGGCGTCATCGCCGCCATCGTTTCGGCGATCAACCCGAAGCGCGACGATGTCGTCGTCGAAATCGGCCCCGGTCTGGGGGCGATTACCGAGCCGCTCATGCAGCGCGTCGATCACCTGCACGTCGTCGAAATCGACCGTGACCTGATCGCCCGCCTCAAAAAACAGCACCCGCCGGAACGTATGACGATCCACGAAGGCGACGCCCTGGCCTTCGATTTCGCCAAAATTGGCAAGAACCTGCGCCTGGTCGGCAACCTACCCTACAACATCTCGACGCCGCTGCTCTTCCACCTCGCTGACTATGTCGACGTCCTGCACGACATGCATTTCATGCTGCAGAAGGAAGTTGTCGAGCGCATGGTCGCCGAGCCGGGCAATGCCGATTTCGGCCGCATGTCGGTCATGCTGCAATACCGTTTTTATCTCGAATGGCTGATCGACGTGCCGCCGGAAAGCTTCGATCCGCCGCCCAAGGTTCAATCAGCCGTTGTCCGCCTGATCCCGAAACCGGTTTCCGAACTCAATGCCAAGAGCCAGGAAAAGCTCTCGCAGGTCGTCCTGACCGCCTTCTCGCAACGCCGCAAGATGCTGCGCAATACGATGAAAGGCATGCTCAGCGACGCCGGATTCGCCGAGCTCGGCATCGCCCCGACCCTGCGTCCGGAGGATGTTTCGGTCGATGACTACGTGCGCATTGCCAATTACCTGACCGCCGGGGCGTAGCGAGAATCCCACGGTCAACCGTAAAAAATGCCCGAAATTGAAATGTTCGGACCCATGAAAAAACCCGCCGAAGCGGGTTTTTTTGCGGACTCGAAGTTGTTTACTTCGTCGAGCAGGTCTTGATGCCGAACAGCGTGTAGGCCGGGCACCAGCCCATCAAGCCGGTGGCCAGCGGCACAATGCCAATGTAGCCCCAGACCGGCAGTAGGCCGGCAGCAGTTGCGCCGATCAGGCCGGCGCCAGCAACGATGCGAAGGATTTTGTCGATACCGCCAACATTTGCAGCCATGGTGTGTTCTCCGTCAGGTTATGTGTACAACGCCAATGTAACGGGCTGGCCCGGCGGCGTATGTAACCTCGGTCACACAGCAGCGAGTTTTTGCAGACCGGCGCGGTCGGTTACCGTCAGCTGTTCGCGGCCCAGCGTGACCAGACCCTGCTCGGCAAAACCTTTGAGCAGGCGGCTGACGATTTCGCGGACGCTGCCCAGTTCGTCGGCCAGTTGCTGGTGCGTGACGCCGAGCACCGTTTCATTGCGGGCCAGGATCAGTTTGGCCAGTCGCTGATCGAGGCGGGCGAAGGCGACTTCCTCGACCAGTTGCATGAGTTCGCCGATGCGGTCGGCGAACAGGTGAAAGACGAAATCGCGGAACGGGGCGTGCTCGACCATCAACGCAGCAAAGGCGCCGACCGGCAGGGCGAGCAGGGTGAGCGGCGTTTCGGCGATGCCGCGGGCGTTGTAGTCGGTGTGGCCGAGCAGGCAGCTCGATGAAATGATGCACGAGCCGCCGGGCGCGACGCGGTAGAGCATGAGTTCGCGGCCGCTGGCGGCCAGCTTGATGACCTTGATGCTGCCTTCGAGCAGCAGCGGGAAGCCCTGGCAGGGCTGGTGTTCGGCAAAAACCTGGGTGCCGGCCGGTAGCTGCATGATGGCCTGTGGCGGGAGCAGGGCGGCGAGCCGGTCGGCTGGCAGGCCGCGCAGCGCCGGGTACAAATTCAGCACTTTTTCCCGGTTGACCGTGGAATTCATGGTCAGCCGCCTACTTCCGCCCACACCGGGGCGTGATCCGACGGCCGCTCCAGCTTGCGCGGGGCGCGGTCGACGCCGGCCGCTGTGCAGCTGTCGGCCAGCGGTTTCGAGAGCAGGACATGGTCGATGCGCAGGCCCTGGTTTTTCTGGAAGCCGAGCATCCGGTAATCCCACCACGAGAAGGTCTTTTCCGGCTGCTCGAAGAGCCGGAAACTGTCGCTCAGGCCGAGTCCGATGAGGCGCTGGAAGGCGGCGCGTTCGGGCGGCGAGACGAGAATGCAGTCGGCCCAGCGTTTCGGGTCGTGCACATCGCGCTCGTCCGGGGCGATGTTGTAGTCGCCGCACAGCGCGAGCTTCGGGTACTTGGCCATTTCCTCGCCAATCCAGACGGCCAGCCCGTCAAGCCAGCGCAGCTTGTAGTCGTACTTGTCGCAGCCCACTTCCTGGCCGTTCGGCATGTAGGCGCAGATGACGCGCGTGTCGCCGATTGTGCCGCTGATCAGGCGCTTCTGTTCGTCCGGAAAATGCGGGTTGCCGCAGACGACATCGGCAATCGGTTCGCGGGCGAGCAGGGCGACGCCGTTGTAGGTCTTCTGGCCGGAGAAAGCGACGTGGTAGCCGGCCGCCTCGATCTCGGCGCGCGGGAAATTGTGGTCTTCGAGCTTGAGTTCCTGCAGGCATAGCGCGTCCGGTTTCGCCGAGGCCAGCCAGTCGAGTAGATGCGGCAGGCGGACCTTGAGCGAGTTTACATTCCAGCTGGCGATCTTCACTTGCTCTCGCCGCTCGTGATCTTGGCTGCGCTCTTCGGGTAGCCGGCGAGGTCGAGCAGGTTGTTGTAGGCGCCTGCTTCAAAACCGCGCGAACTCTGCTTGCCGACTTTCAGTGAAGGCACGAAAGTGTCGCCGACCAGATCCTTGAGTTCGGCGACATCTTCCGGCTTTTGCACCATCTTTTCGGTGAAAGGCACGCCGCGCCCGCTCAGCAGGTCGCGTGCATTCTTGCAGTCATTGACGCAGTCGGCGGAGGTGTACAGCGTGACCGGAAACGACTCCATCGCCCGTTTGGTGGCAAAGGACAGACCATCGCTGGCTTCCGGCTTGCCGCCGACCTTGACAACGCCTTTCGCCCGGCCCGGCGGCGGGGTGTCCGAAACGACGGTTTGGCCGCCGGTATCGGTCCATCGATAGGTTTCGGCTTGCACGCCGGCAGTCGCCAGCACCAGACACAAAGTGAGCAGATAACGCATGGCTTTTCTCCCTGAAACGCTTAAGCCGCAATCATACCGCTATGACGAAGCAGTGCATCGACGCTCGGTTCGCGACCACGGAAAGCCTTGAACGACTCGATGGCCGGGCGCGAGCCGCCGACCGACAGGATTTCGTCGAGGAAGCGCTTGCCGACCGTCGCATCGAACGGATTTCCAGCCTCTTCGAAGGCCGCATAGGCGTCAGCCGACAGCACTTCGGCCCATTTGTAGCTGAAATAGCCCGCCCCGTAACCGCCGCCGAAAATGTGCGAAAAACTGTTCGGGAAACGGTGCCATTCCGGCGGCAGCAGTACGGCGACTTCCTTGCGCACGTCCTTGAGCACGTCCATCACGGTCAACCCGGATTTCGGGTCAAAATCGGAATGGATCAGCATGTCGAACAGCGAGAACTCGATCTGGCGCACGGCCATCATGCCGCTCTGGAAGTTCTTGGCGGCCAGCATCTTGTCGAACAGTTCGCGCGGCAAGGTGGCTCCGGTATCGACGTGGGCCGTCATGCCCTCGACCACTTCCCATTCCCAGCAATAGTTTTCCATGAACTGCGACGGCAGTTCGACGGCATCCCATTCGACGCCGTGGATGCCCGAAACGCCGAGTTCTTCGCCGCGCGTCAGCAGATGGTGCAGGCCGTGGCCGGTTTCGTGGAACAGCGTGGTGACGTCGTCGTGCGTGAAAGTCGCCGGTTTGCCGCCGTTCGGTCGCGAGAAGTTGCAATTGAGGTAGGCAATCGGCTTCTGAATGCCGTTGAGCACCCGGCGCCGTGAGCGGGCTTCGTCCATCCAGGCGCCGCCGCGCTTGGTTTCGCGGGCGTAAAGGTCGAGGTAGAACTGGCCGACCAGATCGCCGGCCGGGCTTTCCAGCCGGTAGAAACGGACATCCTCGTGCCAGACCGGCGCCGTATCGGGCTTGACCTTGACGTTGAACAGGCTCTCGATGACCTTGAACAGGCCGCCCAGCACCTTGGGCTCGGTGAAATACTGCTTCACTTCCTGCTCGGAGAAAGCGTAGCGGGCCTGCAGCAGCTTTTCCGAAACGTAGGCCGCATCCCATGGCTGGAAGTCGGTCAGGCCGAGTTCATCCTTGGCGAAGGCGCGCAGTTCGGCGATGTCCTTCTCGGCAAACGGCTTGGCCTTGGCCGCGAGTTCACGCAGGAAAGCGAGCACCTGGGCCGGCGTGTCGGCCATTTTCGGGGCCAGCGACACTTCGGCGAAATTGTTGAAGCCGAGCATCTTCGCATCTTCGACGCGCAGTTCAAGCATGCGCTGGATGATCGGCGTGTTGTCCCATTCCGGCTTGCTCGAACCATCGTGGAATTCGGCGGCGCGCGTCGCGTAGGCGCGGTACATGCGGGCGCGCAGCTCGCGGTTGTCGGCGTACTGCATGACCGGGCCGTAGGACGGGGCTTGCAGGCTGAAACGCCAGCCCTCGACGCCAGCTTTCTCGGCGGCGGTCTTGGCGGCTTCCTTGGCATCGTCGGGCAGGCCGGCGAGCACAGCTTCGTCGGTAACGATTTCAGCGAAGGCGTTGGTCGCGTCGAGCAGGTTTTCGGCGAACTTGGCCGAGAGCTGCGACAGTTCTTCCATGATCGCCTGGAAGCGCGGCTTCTGGTCATCCGGCAATTCGGCGCCGGACAAGCGGAAATCGCGCACTTCGTTGTTGACGACCTTTTTCTGTTCGACGCTCAGCGTGGCGTATTCGGCGCTGTCGCGCAGCGCCTTGTATTTCTCGAACAGCTTGAGGTTCTGGCCGAGTTCGGCGTAGAAGCGCGAGACTTCCGGCAGCATCTCGTTGTAAGCCTCGCGCCAGGCGGGAATGTCATTGACCGAATGCAGGTGGCCGACGATGCCCCAGGCGCGGCCGAACGGCTCCAGGCCATCGGATAGCGCACCGGCAAAGTCCTGCCAGGTGGCCGGGGTGGTGTCGGCGGTCAGGCGTTCGATCAGCTCGCGGCCGGCGGTCAATAGCGATTCGATGGCCGGTTTGACGTGTTCGGGCTGAACGGTGTCAAAACGCGGCAGGTCGGAGAAATCGAGCAGGGGATTGGCGGTCGTCATTTTTATATTCCAGGCAAGAAAAACGGGCGGTCAGGCCGCCCGTTGAATCTGGGGGCAGAAACCCTATTCTACAAGCTCGCGGTAGGCATGCCACGAGGCATGGCCGAGAATCGGCATGATCAGGACCAGGCCGAAGAGCAGGGTGGCGAAGCCGAGCAGAGTCAGACCGACGAGTATGGCTGCCCATAGCAGCAGGGGACCGGCATTGCGCACGAAGGCGCGCAGGCTGGTCATCATGGCCGTGGCCACGTCGGCGTCGCGGTCGAGCATGAGCGGGACCGCAACGACGCTCAGCGCATAGACGAAGAGCGCCAATACGCCGCCGAGCAGGAACCAGGTGGCGGCGAAAGCCAGGTGCTGGCCGTCGAAGAGGATTTCGTTGAGGTAGGCGCTGGCCATCGGCGCCGAGGTGGCGTCGATCAGGGCGAAGGCGACGGCGGAAAAACGTTCCCACATCAGCATGATGAGGGCCAGGATCAGCCCAAAAAAGGCCAGTGACTGGCCGTTGCGCCGGAAACACTTGAGCGAATCGATGAACAGGATTTTCTCGCCGGCCTCGGTGCGCCGGCTCAACTCGTAAAGCCCGGCCGCGAGCAGCGGCGCGACGAGGAAGAAGCCGGAAATGGAAACCGAGAGCAGATGCGGGCTCTGGAGCAGGGCGAGGATGATCAGGTCGCCACCCAGCGCGAAGAGCAGGCCATAGGCCAGCGAGGGCAGCGGGTTGGCCTTGACGTCCTGCCAGCCGGCGCGCAGCCAGTGCAAGGGGCGGTCAGCGGCAATGCGCCGGATGTGGGGTAAGGGCACCCCTTGCGCATGGAAATCGGAAAGCAGGTTCATGGCAGCCTCCTCTGTCAGGGTTACGGACATTTGACCGGGGAGAGGGGGCGGGGTTCAGTTGAAGGGTTGGTCCGGGATCAGCCAGGAGCGGTCAAACGTTATGCGATATGATTGCCAATCTCAATGCCAAGTCATTTTATTAGGACTTCATTCATGTCGGACGACAGAAAAAAATTTCTTAGCCAGTTAATGACCCATTCAGCAAAATACATGGGCATCGTGATGATTGGGCTATGTCTCAGTGCCTGTTCTGAAAGCTGGAAAGAGGAGGTTCAGTTACAAGACGGTCGCATTCTAGTTGTCGAAAGAGAGCTTATTTCGGAGGGTGGAGGGGACGAATGGGCAAGCAACCGTTCAGGCACAAAGCCAAAAGAATATGTCATTAGATTCGTAAATCCAGATCAATCGGGAAAGGTAATCGAGTGGCGTTCGATAAAAAAATCTCCGCAAACTTGGCCTGAAATACCGCTGGTTCTTGACATGGCATCCGGCAAGCCTGTCCTCCTTTCGATAGTGGCTATCTCGCCTGGTTGTGAGGTTTATTCAAAATACGTTCATCAGGATGGTCGATGGATTGAAGAGCCGCTCCCCGAACAATTTGCTCAGCGCACAACGAACCTTCTTTTTGGAAGCCACAAAGAAATGCCGGCGCTCGTCAGTTTGAAAGATAAACGCATCAGAAATAACTACGTAGGCGTTAGAAACAAGCACTTGCAGGTAGGTCCAAACCACAAGGTTTGTGGCTAATTTAGCAATAAATGTTGAATTTGCCTTTCTTGGCACCGAACGTCGCCTTCGGGCATAACCCAGCCTCTAAAAAGATACCATCGCCCCCGCAGCTTTTTATTCCCGGTCCTGAATCGCAAAACAAAAACGCCCGCATTGCGCGGGCGTTTTTCTTGAAGCGACCGGTATTAGGTAGCACCTGCCCCTAGACAAATTAACCGCGGCCTGGCTGGCCGTATCCAGCTTGGTGGCAGGTGCCACCCCAACCCCATGAAGGTCGGCAACCGCACTGTGTAGCAGTTGCCCCTCCAATACCGTCTGACCAGGGCTTAGCGTTGACGTACCCCTCCACCGGAGTTGCGCCATGACCACCGACAAGCCCATCCCTGACGATTTCCCCCGCAGCACACCGCTCAGCGCGGTGGCCGGCGCCCAACCGAAGCTGGCCGCTCGAAAGGTCGGCGACCGGTACATCGTCGGGCTCACCGAGGAAGAACTGCAGAGGCGCTACTCCTACTGCGATGACCTTGCGCAGCAGCTCATGGCATATTGCCAACGGAAGGCACTGGAGCATCCCGACTGGACTTATGAAGCCAACCTGGACCGGATGGCGAGAGGCGTCGCCCAGAAGGCCGAGGCTTGGGACCTCTCAGTTGAGGAGCAGCAGTGGATAGTGGGCCAGGTCAAAGCCCTGCTGGGCTGGTAGCGCGCCATGGCTCAGGTATTGGATGTCCGGCCACTGCGAGTTGCAGGCCAGCGCGCCACCGAGCTAGAGAAAGTCTACGTGGGTTTGCTGCGAGTCGGCCACCATGATGGCCGGCGGTCGCTCAGCCTGGTGAATTCCAAAGGCGAGCTTCAACTAGGTCCGTTGCTGGACCCCGAGTTCGCAATGGCTGATTTTGACGGGTTGGTGCTTGGAGGAAAGGAGCCCGAGACAGGACTCCTTCAAGAATGGCAAATCCTCTCGGCGAGGCGGCTTGAGGGATATCCAGCGCATCAGCTTTGGTAAGGTAAATCCACAAAAAAGCTACCGCTTCATTGACTGTTTTGCGTCAAGGAGCTGTCGTTCAATCTGCCACGTATTAACGTTTGCGTCGCTCAAGTCCTTCAGGACTTCCTTCGTCATTGATGGGATGTCATAGTTTTGCTGACCAACCCACCCCTGCCGAATGGCTACCCTGGTTGACCGGCGCACGAAGTCGGAGCTACCCCGAACCACGCCGATAGCAGCAACACCATTCAGCAAGAGGAGAATACCCGAGCAATCCTCAGAGTGAAGGTAGTTGTGGCCAAGCACCCCTTGTAAGCCAGGCAGCCTATTCGTATCGATTCCTAGAAGATGGAGTTCATGACTACCGGGCGTCGACAACTTACCCAATACAAACTGTCGCCATACCTCAAGCGCTTTTGCCAACATATCGCGTTCAAGCTCAGGCAGCGACACTCTCGTTAATTGGTTAAATGGTAGGTCTAAGTCACTTTCGCGTTTAGTCGACGGCGGCGAGTGTAGTAGCACAGCAGCAGCTTTTGCCGCCATCCCCGCTAAAAATCTAGCCATCCACGACTCGTAGCTGAGATTGCGAGTCCCTTTAATTTGCCATTCAACTAGAAATTTTTTCTGCGCGAAGGCTTCATCACGGCTCATTGCTAATTCACAGTCCGAACAGCATAGCCGGTGCTTAGATAGGTCTTGGTGGTACTGGCCAACTCGCGTATGGGGGTTTTGAAAGCGAGGGGCTTCGCCTAATTCTTTGGCCATCCATCGCCGAAAGAAATTTGGCACGACATGGCTCAAAACCAACTGCTTAGGCTCACCACAGAGAATACACCCGGGCAGCGGGTTGAGTTTTCGATACATCTGAAGCTCTCCATGATGCTCAGTTTGTTTTTCGAGCAGGTCTCAACTAGCCGCTGACCTTATAAGGTACGGCACTGTCGGCAGCTTACTGTATAGCTATGAGCGTCATCTATGCAGCCACCTAAGGGCTAGCTGGCGCCATGCGTTCACGGCTATTATCTTGGAATATGCCAAAAATCTACCTAGCAAAGGATTAGCAATGGACTTTATCGACCAGCTTCGCGCCCTGGCTACCCGCATCGCCAGCACCAAGGACCTCATTCAGACAGAAGAGGCCACCAAGAACGCCATGGTGATGCCCTTCATCCAGGCACTTGGATACAACGTGTTCGACCCGCTCGAGGTCACCCCTGAACTGGTCGCGGACGTCGGCATGAAAAAGGGCGAAAAGGTCGATTACGCCATCCTCAGCGCCGGCAAGCCCATCCTCCTGTTCGAATGCAAGAAATCTGGCGCCGAGCTCAACGTCAATCACGCGTCCCAGCTGTTCCGCTACTTCCACGTCACCGAAGCCCGCTTCGGCGTCCTGACCAACGGCATCCGCTACCAGTTCTTCACCGACCTGGAACAGCCCAACAAGATGGACGAGAAGCCCTTCCTCGAATTCAACATCCTCGACTTCAAAGACCAGGAGGTCGACGAGCTCAAGAAATTCGCCAAGGCCAGCTTCGATGTCGATACGATTCTGGTGACCGCGAACGACCTAAAATACACGCGGATTATCCAAAACCAACTGGCTGAGTGGATGGTGAATCCCTCGGAAGACTTTGTCCGCCTGGTTGCCGCCGACCACCTCGCCGGCAAGCGCTTCACCCCAGCGGTCAAGGAGCAGTTCACGGCCATCACCAAGCGCGCCTTCCAGCGGCTAATCGGGGACCGCATCAACGACCGGCTGCGCGTAGCCATGGCGCCGGAGCACGCCGCTGAGGCTGCGCCCAGCACCCCCGAAGCCGCACAGCAAGGCCCGGCGGACCCCGCCACCGATATGGCTGCCATTACCACGACCCTTGAGGAAATCGAAGGCTTCCACATTGTCCGCGCCATCCTGCGCGACCTGGTCTCCGCCAAGCGCATCGTAATGCGTGACGCTCAAAGCTATTGCGCCATCCTCTTGGACGACAACAACCGCAAGCCGATTTGCCGTCTGCGCTTTAACAATACGGCCCGCCTCGTTATCGGCCTGATGGACGATAAGAACGAGGAGCGCGTCTCACTGGCTGACTTGGATGACATCTACAAACACGCGGACTTCCTCAGAAAGACCGTACAAGGCTATCTCTAGCCTATCGCTGGCCAGTTGACACTGGCTATTTATACAGTATCATGCCTTCATCGAACAAACATTCGACGAGGGCATGATGAGCGATGAAACATACCTGCAGCGGCTCCAAGACTATTACGCGACCCATCGCGTCCTGCCGTCCTTCGCCCAGATAGGCGAACTGCTCGGCCTCAAGTCCTCCTCCTCGGTCGCCGCCCTCGCCAAACGCTTCAAGGAACGTGGCTACCTCGAGTCCGGTCCAACAGGCCGCCTGGCGCCAGCCAAGCGCTTCTTCGAGCGCGAGGTGGTCGATACCGTCCGCGCCGGCACACCCCATCCGGCCTTCGGTAATCCCCTCAAGACCCTGTCCATCGACGAGCACCTGGTGGCCATCCCGTCCAAGTCCGTCCTGCTCGAGGTTCGTGGGGATTCCATGGAGGATGCTGGTCTCTTCGAAGGCGACATCGTGGTGGTCCAGAAAGGCGCGCCGGCCAAACCCGGCGATATCGTCGTGGCCATCGTCGATAACGACTTCACCGTGAAGTTCCTGGCCTACGACGACAAGGCAGAAGACTTCTACCTACAGCCCGGCAACAAGGCTTACGCCCCCATCCGCCCCGAGTTCAGCTTCGAGGTATTTGGGAAGGTCGTCGGGTCCTTCAGACGATATGCGGGGTCTCGCGTACGCCTTCATTCTTCGGCTTCGGCGGCCGAACAGTGAAGCGAATGTCCTCATAACCCAGTGCCACCAGGCAGCTGAGAAAGAACGGAAAGGAGAAGGAGCCACGGTTAATCTTGTTCCGCAACGCCCGCTCTGTTTCCTGAATGCCCAGCTTCCCTAGCTCGAGCGCCAGCTTCTTGTAGCCGACGTCATCGCGCGCCAGCAGGCCCTTCAGGATGCCTGCGGCCTCGTTTTCCCAATGGTCCTTCATCGTCTGTCCTTATGTTGTGCCGCGCGCACCGACAGGGGCTTCGGCCAGCCAGGTTTTTGGCCGGTGCAAAACGACCCATTGGCGATGTGAATCGACGCATTGGTGAATACGAAGCCCGGATTCCGAAAAAGCGGTGCGTACACAGTTAACCCAAGGCCCTGTCATGCCCGATGTCTCAGCACTATCTCCTCTCCGCCCAAGCACGCACGCTATCGCTGGCCAAGCTACTGGCCTTCAGCGATGCCGAGGCGCGCGCCATGTTCGCGCGTGTCCGCTGGGGTGCGGAGCGCAAGCAGGTCTGCCCGCATTGCGGGGTGGTTCGGGAGCACTATTTTCGGGAGCGCCAGGACCGCTGGCGTTGCCGTGATTGTAAAGAGTATTTCTCCGTCACGTCAGGCACCGTCTTCGCCAACGCGAAGCTGCCCCTCCAAAAAATCCTGGGCGCCATCGCTCTCTACGTGAATGCGGTCAAAGGCCTGTCGGCCTGCCAGCTGATGCGCGACCTGGATGTCCAGTACAAGACCGCCCTGGTGCTCCTGCACAAGGTCCGGGAATCCCTGTGGCTCAAGCAGGACCTGACCAAGTTCGAGGGAACGGTCGAGGTGGATGGCGCCTACGTCCATACCTACCGCCGGCCGAAGAACAAGAAGGCCGAGCGCAAGGACCGGCGCCTGGCCGAGAACCAGAACCCGGAGAAGTGTTCCGTCCTGGTCATTCGGCAGCGAGGCTCCAACGATGGCGAAGGGGCGGACCGCAGCCGCATCGTGGTCATCCCGTCGGAGAATTCCAACGACATCGTGGCCGCGGTCCGGGCCAACGTTGATGAGGATGCGACGGTGGTTACCGACGAGGCCAATGGTTTCACGGAGCTAGGCATCTGGTTCGAGCACAAGGTGGTCCCGCACAACGAGACCTATTGCACCGAGGATGGCACCAACCAGAACCAATCGGAGTCGTTCATCGCGCGGTTCCGACGGCTGTTGTTCGGCCAGATACACAAGCTGAAGCGGAAGTATCTGGACGTGTATGCCTATGAAATTGCGTTCCGGGAGGACACCCGGCGGCAGGACAATGGCAGCATCTTTGCTCGGGTGCTGGAGGCCTGCCTAAGGGCTCGACCGTCGAGGGACTGGTCCGCGTACTGGCAGGGTAACAAGCGACTGCATGACTCGGTGGTCAGCTTTGAGGATGGGCGGCCGGTGCGTCGGTTGTATGTGGCGCCTGCGACGGCCAAGAGGGGCATAGAGACGTGATTGAAGTGCCGCGACTAAGGCTGTCACTTAGCTGCCTCCACGCTTTGCTTTTCCGGGGAATAGGACTCCTTGCCATCGCCACTGCTTACAGTCGGCTGGCTAGTAGTAGCTGCAGGCCGGCGACTAGCTTTATCGGGGAGAGCCAGCGCATACACCCCGTAGAGGAAGAACAACCCTAACGCGACGAGGAGCAACCTTCCAGAATCATTTGCCCTTGCGGCATCAACGCGGCGGTTGAAGCCGTCTGGCTCCGGTGGTGCGATTTTGGGGTGCGCCGGGATAATTAACGAACCGATTAGACATACCAGGGAGACGGGAAAACCCAGAAATAAAGGACTGACTCCCGCCTGGTCTATGGCCAGGGCAATTGCTCCTGGCACCGATGCCAGTATTGCCACAACGTGGGCCGCGCGCATTGAAATACCTCCTTGAAACGCTACCTCCTGTATAGCTAGGAGATAGGCCTAACCGGCAATCTCAGCCCTACGGAGTCGCAGCGCCTAGCTCAGCAGTTCGCTATACGGAGGCATGTCCCATCACCCTGAGAGCCCAGCTGACCGCTTTCGGCTAAGCGAACGAGAAAAGGAGCGTCGTTTGGCTGAGGTACGGACTCGCCTTGCGGCTTCGACAACCACAGCAAATAGCCAGACAGCGAGGGCTGGTGTTTGGATTTGGGTGCTACTGATTCTGCTGGTCGGGGTCGCTGTCTGGGGACGAACGCACTTCGGGGTTGCCCAGTAGGGCTTATGGATTCAGGGACCACCGCGTCGGCTGTGCTGGTGTGGCTACGATACTGTCCTTGGCGACCAATCCGTCCAGCACCCTCTGTACCCGTTGGTGTAGCCGGCCGATGTCGTGAAGCTCGAGGTCGATGCATTGAGTCTCCACGATATGCGTGGTCAGCTCATCTATCGTAGGGCTGTCGAGCTTCCGCAGGCCGGCGAGGACGGCCCGCTTGAGAGCACTCCCTGGTAAGGGAAACGCCAAGTGGAATCGTAGCTGTCTCAGCTCAGCCAGGACGACCGTAGGGGCAACTAGCGGGAGCGCGTTGGCCAGCGCCTCGATTGCCGAGTTGAGCCTGGCCAGCTCGGGGGCGGCCCGCGGGTGGTCGCGGCGTTCAGCCCAGAACTTGCGCTCGCCGAGGAGCTGGCGGTATTGCTTGACCAGGCTGTCGCTGTGGACTGGCCTTACTCGGACGGAGCCTTGAGACGCCATAATCCTGCCTGGTTAGACTCGTGCTCGTGAAGTCGCTCTATCGTTCCCTTGTTTGCCAGGGCCGCTAATCTATGCCGAACTGCTTTGCGTAAGCCTTGAAAATCGTCCCCGGTTTGCAACTCGAACCCGGTTTGGTCCGCTAAGCAGAGGGTAACCTCGTGGGTGCTCAAAATCGCGCCATTCGAGTCGCGCATTACGGTGAGGACTCCTCGCGTAATAGCGCCCCATGCTAAGGCATGCCTTTTTGGGAATGTTTGGCGGGCTATCAAGGGTTGCTGGTCACTGAACACCACCTGCAAGGCCGAGTCGATGGCTAGCATCTTCTCCGTGTTCCCCTGCAGCAGGGCGTCGAGCGCCGCGACCTGTTCCTTTAAGCTCTCAATCTGGGCGAGCAGCTTCTGTTGTCGTCTGCCTAGCTTTTGGTTATCGCCGGCCAGCCGGCAACGCGCATGTCGCAGGCCAAGCTGGCCCATCGTAACTGCCATAAGGTCCTCTCTAATCAAGTGGCTCGTAGGCCACTCTTGAGTTTAGGGAGGGGATACCTTGATGTCGGAGCAGAGTTCGGGGGGCAAGTGCTACATACAGGCGTTGCGCTTGTATGGGATTGCCCCCGTCAGGCTGCCGCGCGGCGGTTAGCTTGTCTAGGGGCAGGTGCTACCTAATACCGGAAGCGACGGTCGCTTACAACGTCTTGCCGGTGAGTTTTTCGTAGGCTTCGATGTACTTGGCGCTGGTCTTGGCGATGACGTCGGCTGGCAGCTTGGGGCCGGGAGCGACTTTGCCCCAGTCCAGGGTTTCGAGGTAGTCGCGGACGAACTGCTTGTCGTAGGAGGGCGGGTTCTTGCCTTCCTCGTACTGGTCGGCCGGCCAGAAACGCGAGGAGTCCGGGGTCAGGGCTTCGTCGATGAGGTGCAGGGTGCCGGCGGCGTCGATGCCGAATTCGAATTTGGTGTCGGCGATGATGATGCCGCGGCCCTTGGCGTAGGCGCAGGCTTCTTCGTAGAGGCGGATGGCGGCGATGCGGGCTTCGTCGGCCAGTTGGGCGCCGTTCTTGCCAGTGCCGGCCAGGGCTTCGGCCAGGTCGGCGGCGCAGTTGGCCTGGGCGACGGCGAAGGAGACGTTTTCGTCATGATCGCCGACTGCCGCCTTGGTGGCCGGTGTGAAGATCGGGGACGGCAGCTTCTGGGCCATTTTCAGACCAGCCGGCAGGGCGATGCCGCAGATGGCGCCGGTTTCCTGGTAGTCCTTCCAGCCGGAGCCAATGACGTAGCCGCGGACGACGGCTTCGATGGGCAGCGGCTTGAGGCGCTTGACGACGACGGCGCGGCCGCGGACTTGGTCGCGCTCGTTTTCGGCGACGACGGTTTCCGGATCGATGCCGGTCAGCTGGTTGGGGACGATGTGGCCGAGCTTTTCAAACCAGAAATCGGCGACGGCGGTGAGCACTTCGCCCTTGCGCGGAATCGGGTCCGGCAGGATGACGTCGAAGGCAGAGAGGCGGTCGGTCGTAACGATCAGCAGCTTGTCGGCATCGACGGCGTAGATGTCGCGAACCTTGCCCTTGTTGAGCAGGGGCAGGCTGGTGATGGAGGACTGGAAGAGCGGAGTGGTCACGGCAGATTTCCTGAAGGCGAAAAAGGAAGGATTATAAATTAATGCGGCGTTTCACCGGCTTCGGCCGCGAGTTTCTTGCGCATCTGGCGGGTGCCCCAGAACACCAGTCCGGCGATGACCGGGATCGAAATCGCGGTGATGACGTCGGTGTTGAGATGATGCAGCTCCTTCGTGCCCTTGGCCAGATACTGCACAAGTTGCGAGCCGTAATAGGTGAGGACGACGACGGAGAGGCCTTCGACCGTTTCCTGCAGGCGAAGTTGCAACTTCGCACGTTGGTTCATCTGGCCAAGCAGTTCCTGGTTCTGGCGTTCCAGTTCAATGTCGACGCGGGTGCGCAGCAACTGGCTGTTGCGGGCGACGCGGGCCGAGAGTTCTTCCTGGCGGCGACTGATCGCTTCGCAGGTGTTCATCGCCGGCAGCAGGCGGCGCTGCATGAATTCGAAGAAGGTCGGCAGGCCGGAAATGCGCGTCTCGCGCAGTTCTTCGATGCGCTGCATGACCAGCCCGTGATAGGCGCGCGAGGCGCCAAAGCGGAAGGTGGTGCGGGCCACCGAGTGTTCGACATCGGCGGCCAGCGCCGACAGGGTGCCGAGCACGCCGCGCTCGTCATCCGGTGTCTTGGCCTGGCCGATGCTGTCCATCAGTTCGGCCAGCTGCTTTTCGCCGTCGTAGAGCCAGCGGCTGACTTCCTTGGCGACGGGCAGGCCGAGCAGGGACATCAGGCGGTAGGTTTCGATCTCGACCAGGCGCTGTACGGTGCGGCCGGTCTGGCGCTGGGTCATGCCGTCATTGAGGACAAGAAAGCGCGAGAAGCCGTTGTCGATCTTGAAGTCGGTGAAGATCCAGGCGGTGTCGTCGGCGACCCGGGCGGCGACCATCGTCCGGCCGTTCGGCGTCAGGCTGGCGAGCACTGAATCCGGGCTGATTTCGTCGGTCGACCGCAGCTCTACGTGGGTGGCGACGATCAGTTTTCCCGGGATGCCGGAGATCCACTCGGGATGCACGGCGTCGAAGGCGGTGACATCCGGGTGCAGCTCCTCGCCGGTGGCCAGCGGCCGGAAGAAGGTGTAGCTCGAAAATTCGGTGTGCAGCTCCCAGCGCATGCGGAAGGCGCCGGTGTCGATCATCATGTGCGAATCGGAACTGTCGATCGAGTTGCAGACGTGGCCCTGGCAGAGCTTGGTGAGGTTGTCGCGGGCGGCCGGTGCCTTCTCGGTGCTGTGCTTGAAGACCAGGTGCGAGACGAGCACCGCGCCGACCAGCGGCACGGGCGGCCGGGCGTGGAACTCGTTGTTGAGGCGCTGGCGGAGCGGGTGCTCCTGCAGTTCGGAAAGCATCAGGCGTGGGTGCATGATCGAGGTCGATTCGTCAATGGTGCGGTGCAGCAGATTGTAGCGTAAGCACTTCAGGATGCGGTGCGGGCGGCCAGGTAGCGGCCGAATTCCTTTTCCAGACCCGGTGCCGCCTGTTCCAGAAGGAATTCGCGGAAGCGCTGGCCGGCCGGCAACAGGCGCTTGCTGTTCATGTGCACGACGTACCAGGTACGCTCGATCGGCGTGCCGATGATGTCCAAAACGCTGACCTCGGACGTCTTCAATTCGAGCGGCAGGGTGTGCAGCGAAATGAGCGCCACGCCCATGCCGGCCATCACCGCCTGCTTGATCGTCTCGTTGCTGCCCATGCTGATTGTCTTGGCCGGCGTGAACAGGTGGTTCTTGAACATTTCCTCGGCGACGCGGCGGGAGCCGGAACCCTCTTCGCGCAGGAGGAAGGTTTCGTGGCGGAGTTCCTGCAAGTCGAAACGGCGGGCGTCGCGCAACGGGTGGTCGGCCGGCCCGATCAGCACGTAGGGATGGCTGGCCATCGGCTCGGCGTGGGCGTCGATCTCGACCGGGATGCGGCCCATGACGGCGAGGTCGATGGCGTTGTCCTGCAGCTTCTGGAGCAGGCTCTCGCGGTTGCCGACCGAGAATTGCACCTCAATGCCGGGATGGGCCTGCGAGAACTGGGCGAGCAGACGCGGCATGAAATACTTGGCAGTGCTGACCAGACCGACCGACAACTGGCCGGTTTCGCCACCGAGCAGCCCTTGCAGGTTGGCCTCGGCATCCTTGATCTCGCCGAGGACGCGCAGGGCGTGGTGCATGAGCAGGTCGCCAGCATCGGTCAGGGCGACGCCGCGGCCCATGCGCTCGAACAGCGGCAGACCGACGTTGTCTTCGAGCTGCTTGAGCTGCATCGAGACGGCCGGCGGCGTCAGGTGCAGTTCCTCGGCGGCACGGGCGTAGCTCAGGTGGCGGGCGGCGACGACGAAGATCTGCAACTGGCGGAGCGTCAAGGTGCGGATGAAGTTCATGTTCAGGGTCGCTCGGGTTTTTTGGGTGTTTGGTAAGCGATAGTTTAACGCCGAGGTGGGTTCCACGGTCAACCGGAAAAAATGGCCAAAAATGAAATCCACTATTCAAGCACCCAAGCCCGAGCCCGGATCGTTTCACCGGGCCCCTTGAGAGGTGCCGAGCAACGCAGGGGCTGGCGGGAAAAGGGCGAGGACTGTCTGAGGGCGAAGCCCGAGTTCCGCAGCCCCCGCCAGGCTCGAGTAGCGCAGGGAACCGGCGCAGCCGGCACCGACCCAGGGTCGCCTTCTTCTTTGGCTACTTTCTTCTTGGCGAAGCAAGAAGAAAGTACGCTCGCGCCTCAAGCGCGAAAACCTGCGGTTGCGAAGGGGCACCGGCACCTCAAGCGTGAAACCCACCGGGTGTAAGACCCCGGCGCCTAATCAAAGCCGCCGAATCTTCTCCAGCAAGGCCGTGGTGGATTTCTGGTGAATGAATGGTATGGAGTGCACCGTCCCCCCCCAGCCCCGCACCTCCGTGCAGCCGACAATCTTGTCCACCGGCCAGTCGCCGCCCTTGACGAGAATGTCCGGCCGACATTCGAGGATGCGCTGCAGCGGCGTGTCCTCGTCGAACCACGTCACCAGCGCCACACATTCGAGCGCAGCCATGACCGCCAGCCGGTCTTCGAGCAGATTGACCGGCCGATCATCCCCCTTGCCCTGGCGTTTGACCGAGGCGTCGGTGTTGAGCGCGACGACCATGCTGGTCCCAAGCGCCGCCGCTTGCGCCAGATAGGTGACATGGCCGCGATGCAGGATGTCGAAACAGCCGTTGGTGAAGACCAGCGGGCGGGCGAGCTGGGCGACTCTGGCGGTCAACTGGTCGGGCGGGCAGATTTTCGTTTCGAAGCGGGGGGCGGCGTAGGTCATGGCGACATCACGAGTTGAGGACAGGGCATCATTTTAGTGGCTTTGGCTGTCGGCGCGGCCTGTCATCCCCACGTAACATCGGCTGGCTAGTGTGCAGGGCACTCCATCGAACCCAGCGGAATTCACTTGCCCTTGCTCCGGCGCAGCACCTTTCTGGCCCTCTTTGCGCTATTTGTCAGCGTCTCGCTGACGGGCTGTTCGCCGCGCCAGATGGTCGTCGGCAGCATCGCCGACGAACTGGCGGCACAAGGCCAGGCCAGCGAAAACGATCTCGATCTGGCCCGCGAAGCGAGCGCCTTTTACCTGAAGCTGTCGGAGTCCGTGCTGCGCAGTGACCCTGGTCATCGCGGGCTGGCCGAGGCTGTGGCCGGTGGCTTCACGCAGTACGCCTACGCCTTCGTCGCTTTCGAAGCTGACCGCATCGAGGCTAAGGATGCCAAGGCGGCAGAACGCCTGCGCCGCCGGGCCGCTCAGCTTTATCGCCGGGCCCATCAGCATGCGATGGCGGCGCTGGAAAAGGAAACGCCTGGTTTCGCCCATGCACTCAGCGCGCCGCTGGCGGCCGACCAGCCGAAGTTGGCGCCGGCCCAGGTCGGCCTGGCTTACTGGGCCGCAGCCTCGTGGGGCGGCTGGATTTCGCTGTCGAAGGATGATCCGGACGTGGTGGCCGATCTGCCGCAGGCCGTGCGCCTGACGCAACTGGCCTGGCAGGCTGACCCGGCCTGGGGGCAGGGCGCGCTGATCGGATTGCTGGCTACCTTTGAAGCGTCACGCCCGGGCGGCAGTCAGGCCCAGGCGCTGGTCTGGTACGACCAGGCCATCGCTCAGGGCGGCGGAAACAGTGCCGGCGCGCTGGTCGGCAAGGCCGAGGGCTACGTCCAGCCGGCCGGCGACCGTGCGCTGTTCGAGTCGCTGCTCAAGCGGGCCGTGGCCATCAAGGATGCGCCGGATAGCCCGCAGGCGCTGCAAAACGAAGTCATGCGCCGTCGTGCGGCATGGCTGCTGGAACAGGCGCCCGACCTGTTCTGAAATTCCTGGAGATGACAATGAAAACCAGACTGGCTGCGCTCCTGCTCGGCACCGTGCTTGCCCTCAATGCCTACGCCGCCGACAAGCAGTTGCGCATCGGCACGCTGGCTTCGAAGAATTCGCTCTATCACCGCCAGCTCATGGAACTTGGCGAAGCCTGGCGCACGGCGCAAGGCGGCAATGGCAAGTATCTGGTCTATCCGGATGGCAGCCAGGGGGGAGAGACGGACATGGTGCGCCGCATGCGCATCGGCCAGTTGCAGGGCGGCCTGCTCTCGGTGGTCGGGTTGCGCGAGATCGAGCCGTCGATTGCCGCGCTGCAGAACATGCCGATGATGTTCAAGAGCTGGGAAGAGGTCGATTACGTGCGCGAAAAGATGCGCCCGGCCATGGAAAAGAAGTTCCTCGAAAAGGGTTTTGTCGTGCTTGCTTGGGGCGATGCCGGCTGGGTGCGCTTTTTCAGCAAGACGCCGGCCTTCGCGCCGAATGATTTCAAGGGCATGAAGTTCTTTGCCTGGGGGGCCGAGGCCGACCAGCAGGAAATCATGAAGAACCTCGGCTACACGCCGGTACCGCTCGAAACCGCCGACATCCTGCCGGCCATCCAGACCGGGATGATCAACGCCGTGCCGTCGACACCGTATTTCGCGTTGGCGACGCAGATCTACACGACGGCCAACAACATGCTGGACATGAACTGGTCGCCGATTGTCGGCGCCCTGATCGTCACCAAAAAAGCCTGGGACGAACTGACGCCGGAAGGTCAGGCCATCGTCCGTGAAGCCGGTGCCAAGGCCGGCGTCCAGTTGCGCGCCAAGGCGCGGCAGGAAGTCGATGAGGCGGTCGAGGCGATGAAAAAGCGCGGTCTCACCGTCAACAAGCCCAATGCCGAACAAATGAAAGAATGGAACGCGCTGGCCGACGGGCTCTACCCGCGTATCCGCGGCAAGCTGGTGCCGGCCGAGCAGTTCGATGAGGTCGTCGGGCTGCTCAAGGCCTTCCGCGCCGGCAAGAAATAGGGCTGCCCGGAGCTGAAAAGTATGAATCCCTGGCGCCGTCTCGGTGAATTCGATGCGCTGATTGCTGGTGGCGCGCTGCTCGTCATGCTGCTCGTGCCGCTGCTTGAAATCGTTCTGCGCCCGCTGTTCGGCTCGGGCATCGATAATGCGCCGGTGCTCGTCCAGCACTGCGGCTTGTTGCTCGCCATGTTCGGGGCGCTGCTCGCCGAACGCGGCCTGCACCTGAGTGCGCTCGGTGCCGGCTTCACCGCCTCGACCAATCCGCTCGTCCGCAATAGCGCGGTGGTTTTCGGCAAGGCCAGCGCCGCCGTGCTCTGCGGCATGCTGGCGCAGGCCAGCTGGACTTTCGTCACCACGGAAATGGAAATGCCGCGCGACATCGCCTACGGCATCGCCGGCTGGATGTTCGAAATCGCCATGCCGGTCGGCTTCGCGCTGCTTGGCCTCAAACTCGCCTCACGCATCACGCCCAACCTGGCCGGCCGCGTCGCCCTGGCGCTGGCCCTGCCAGCCGCCGGCTACGCCTTCGCCCAGCATTTCGACGGCAGCAGCTTGCCGATCTGGCCCTTCGCCCTGTGGCTGACGCTGATCCTCTTCTGCGGCGCGCCGATCTTCGCCGTGCTCGGCGGGCTGGCCCTGGCGCTGTTCTGGAGCGAAGGCCAGCCGCTCGCTTCGGTGCCGCTCAGCCACTACCAGATTACCGTCAATCCTTCGTTGCCGGCGTTGCCGCTGTTCACGCTGGCCGGCCTGCTCTTCGCCCGGACCGGCGCGGCGGCCCGACTCGGCGAGGTGTTCACGGCTGCGTTCGGCAGCGGCGTGGCCGGTACGGCGATTGCCGCGGCGGTGCTTTGTTCCTTCTTCACCGCCTTCACGGGCGGTAGCGGCGTCACCATTCTGGCTCTCGGCGGCCTGCTCCTGCCCCTGCTGACCAAGGCCGGCTTCCCCGAACAGCGCGGCATCAGCCTGGTGACCAGCGCCAGCGCCCTCGGCGTGCTGCTGGCGCCGTCGGTGCCGCTGATCATGTACGCCATCATCGCCCGCGTGCCGATCAACACCATGTTCCTCGCCGGCGTGCTGCCGGCGGTGCTCATGGTTGCCTGCCTGCTGTTGGTCGGCGGTTATTTGCGGCGGGGCGGCATTGCTACGGTCAACCGGGAAAAAGAGCCAAAAACGAAAAGTCTGGGTAGCGCCCTGTGGGTCGCCAAATGGGAGTTGTTGGCGCCGGTCGTCGCCATCGGCTCACTGGTCAGCGGCATCGCCACGCCGACCGAGAGCGCCGCGCTGACGGCCATGTACGCGCTGCTCACGCAGTCCATCGCGCATCGCGAACTCGACTGGCCGCATTTCCGGAAAACGCTGGTTGATTGCGCCGAAGTCATCGGCGGCATCATGCTCATCCTCGGCATGGCGCTCGGCCTGACCAACTACCTCGTCGATGCCGGCATTCCCGATGCGGCCATCGAATGGGTGCAGTCGGTGCTGCCCAACAAGTTCGCCTTCCTGATTGCCCTGAACCTCTTCCTGCTGCTGGCCGGGGCCTTGATGGAAATCTACGCGGCCATCGTCGTTCTCGTCCCGCTGCTGTTGCCCGTGGCGCTCGCCTACGGCATCGATCCGGTGCACTTTGGGGTGATTTTCCTGGCCAATATCGAGATGGGTTTTCTCTGCCCGCCGGCCGGCATGAACATCTATTTCGCCTCGGCGATGTTCGCCAAGCCGATCCGTTATGTCGCCGCCGCAGTCTTGCCGGCGGTGTTCGCCATGTTCATCGGGGCGTTGATCATTTCGGCGCTGCCTTTCCTGGCGACCTGGTTGCCACAGGCTTTCGGCGTGCACTGAGGCTTAAAGCAATCAGGCCGCCTTGCGGCGGCCTGAGCGATGGTTCAGCGGCTTTCGACCGGCGCACTGGCCGGCGGCGGGGTGCGCGCGCCCAACGTCTGGTTGTCGAGACGGCGGGTGTCTTCATCGCCGACGACTTCGAGCACATTGACCACTTTTTTGACACCCGAGGTGGTGCGCGCGACATCGACGGCAACCTTGGCTTCGCGGGCGTTGACGATGCCCATCAGATGGACGATGGCGCGCTCGGTGACGACCTTGATGTGGTTGGCCGAGATCTGGTTGGAGTCGACCAGGCGGGCCTTGACCTTGGAGTCTATGTAGGAATCGGTGCTGCGGCTGCCGAGCGACGAGGCCGGGCCGACACCGAGTTCGTTGTACACCTCGCGGACGCCGTCAAGCTTGCGCGTTTCGGCTTCGACGGCGGCCTTGGCTTCCTCGTTCGGCACTTCGCCGGTGATCAGCACGCGGCGGTTGTACGAGGTGAAGTTGATGTGCGAGAAAGTCTTGTATTGATCAGGAACGCGCTGGCCAGCCTTCCATTCGGTCGTTTCGTCGTCGGTTTGCGTGCCGGTCGAGCGGCGATCATGGGCCGACATGACGCCGGCCGCAGCGCCGCCGACAATGACCGGGACGCAGCCCTGGAGCATGGGCAGGGCAAGGATCAGCGCCGCAGCGGCGAGGGTGAGTTTGGCTTTTTGCATCATTCGACTCCCAATAAAAGTGCATCGATCCCATCGCACAGGCAATGGATGACGAGCAGGTGGGTTTCCTGAATTCGCGCCGTCCGTTCGGCCGGCACGCAGAGATGAATATCGTCGTCACGCAGCATTTCGCCGATCAGGCCACCGCCCTTGCCGGTCAGCGCGACGATGTGCATGTCGTGCTCGTGCGCCGACTTGATCGCTTCGATGACGTTGGCCGAGTTGCCCGAGGTCGAAATGGCCAGCAGCACGTCGCCGGCATGGCCGAGACCGCGTACCTGGCGGGAGAAAATCTGGCTGAACGAATAGTCGTTGGCGACGGCGGTGATGATCGAGGTGTCGGTGGTCAGCGCGATGGCCGCCAGTTCCTGGCGCTCGGCCTCGAAGCGGCCGATCAGTTCGGCGGCGAAATGCTGGGCATCGCCGGCCGAGCCGCCGTTGCCGCAGGCCAGGATCTTGCCGCCATTGATCAGGCAGTTGGTCATCGTTTCGATCGCCGCGGCAATCGGGGCAGCCATCATTTCAACGGCGTTCAGCTTGGTTTGGGCGCTGTCTTCGAAATGCTTGGCAACGCGGGCGATCAAATCCATATCGTTCAATGAGTTGGGGCTAGAAGTGAAAGCATTCTACCTCACAGCTCGACGAAGACTTCGAACGCCAGTCGTTGCCATGGATTTTTGTTGTCGCTCAGCGACGACACGCGGGCGCTCAGCCGGTCGCCGGCGTCCATCGCGGCGGCCACGGCGCGGTTCTGGGCGCGCGGCACGTAGCCGAGCTGGTGGCCTTGCCACTCGACGCGGATGGCGTTGCGGTCATGCTTGTTGTCGGGTTCGCGGATCAGGGCGAGGGCGTCGCCGACCTTGATTTCCGACCAGAACGTTTCCAGCGCGTAAAACTGGCTGCCGGCCAGCGGCGAATTCTGCACGAGCATGCGCACGCTTTCTGCCTGCGCCGTCGTCAGCCACAAGGCCAGGCTAATCGTCAGCAGAAAACGCATTTTTTATCCATTCGAGCTGGTCGCCATCGATCAGCACGCAGTCGAAACGGCAATCGCAATCCCGCTTGCCGAGCAGGTAGTGCTGGGCGGCGAGGATGATGCGCCGCCGCTTGCTCGCTGTGATGCTCGCCCCGGCCCCGCCGAAGTCGCTGCGGCTGCGCTGGCGGACTTCGACGAAAACCAGCACCTTGCCGTCGCGGCAAATGAGGTCGATTTCGCCGCCGCGGATTCTGAAATTGCGCGAAATTTCCGGTAGACCGTGGGATTCGAGATAACGCGCCGCCCGCTCTTCGGCTTCGCGGCCGCGCGTCGTGGTGGTATCGTTGGTCTTTGCCTGCATGTTGATAATAATGACGGAAGAATCCGCCGCATTGTATGTCGTCCCGACACCGCTCGGGAATCTCGCCGATTTGACGCGTCGCGCCGAGGAAATCCTGCGCACCGTGCCCTGGGTCGCCGCCGAGGACACCCGCCACAGCGGCCCGCTGCTCAAGCAACTTGGCGCCCAGGCGCGGACCATTCCGGCCCATCAGCACAACGAACACGAAGCCGCTGCCCGCATCGTCGAAAAACTGCAGGCCGGCGAAGCCGTGGCGCTGATTTCCGATGCCGGTACGCCGGGTATTTCCGATCCGGGTGCCCGCATCGTCGCTGCCGTGCGCGCTGCCGGCTGCAAGGTCATCCCGCTGCCCGGCCCGTGTGCCGCGACGACGGCGCTGTCCGGCTCCGGCCTGCTCGACGAACATTTCCTGTTCTACGGTTTTCTGCCGAGCAAGGGCGGCCAGCGCCGGCAAGCCCTGGAGGAACTGCGTGAGCATGAATGTGCGTTGGTATTCTACGAAGCGCCGCACCGCGTACTCGAAACGGTCGAGGACATGGCGACGGTGTTCGGCAACCGCACGCTGGTCATCGCTCGCGAACTGACCAAGCTGTTCGAATCGATCCATTCCCTGCCGGTGGCCGAAGGGCTGGCCTGGCTCAAGGAAGATCCCAACCGCCAGCGCGGCGAGTTCGTGCTCATGCTCTCGGGTGCCCCGGCGAATGCCGAAAGCGGCGAAGGCGAACGGGTTTTGAAGTTGCTGTTGGCTGAGGGGTTGCCGGTCAAACAGGCGGCCAAACTGGCCTCGGCGATTACCGGCGCGGCGAAGAATGCGCTTTACGACCTGGCGCTGGCGCTCAAGGCTGGATAGGGCGCAGCCTTTGGTCGTTTGAAGTCAGCCGATTTCGAACTCGAAAACCTGCTCGCCAGCAACCTCGCAGGAGTGGCCGAAGCCGATTTGTCCGCTGCCGCTTAGGGTCACCATGTTTTTCCGGACCGCTTTTTCCGGGGCGTTGCCTGATTTGACGAAGGTGCCGTTCATGCTCAGGTCGACGAGGACGTGGTTGTCGAGTTTATAGATGATCCGGCAATGCTGGCGGGACGCATTCGGGGTCCGGATCACCACGTCATTCTCGGGCGAACGGCCGATCGTGATGACTGACTTTTCCCCGTCGAAGCGGTAGCTGCGCTCACCCTGGCGCAGGATCAGGCTGACGCCCGGGGGCTTGGCGGTCTCTGGCGGCGCTACTGGTGCTCGGGCTCTTAGCGGCGGAGTCGGTGTCGGCGCGGGCAGCATGGGAATGGTCCCCCAGTCGACGAGATGGGCGGCAATGCCAATATTTTCGCGGACGAGGAGTGCGGTTTTTTCGCGCAGTATTTCGGGCAAGGCTTCGACAACCGTCCCCGCCGCGACAATGCTGCCTTCCCCGAGCAGCGTTGCCAGCCGGGCGGCCGCTGTTTCTCCGTCGCTTTGGTCGCGTCCGGATTTCGCCGGGTGGATGCCGATCTTCAAGCCGATCTGGGTTTCCAGAATCTGCGGGATAACGGCGCAGCGCCGCTGCATTTCGCAGGCTACCAGGACCGCCGCCTCGGCCGTATCGAAGGCGGCCAGCAGACCCTGCGGCATTTGCCGGATGAGCGAACCGCCGTACGAGGCAAGAACCCGCTCCAGGCGGCTGAGCCGGCGGCGAAACAGCTTGCCCAGCAAGGCTTCGTCGGGCGCGTTGGCTTGGGCCGAAACCTTGAGTACCGCGGCGTGCAGCAGATAGATATTGGCGGGCTCGCCGGTGGCTGGCGTTGCACCGGCGAGGGGGCGGAGTGGGGTGTCGTACATGGCAGTCTGATAACCGGATTTTTTTGGCGCCGATGTCCAGAATGCGTGGGCGGCCTAGGTGGGGTTCCTCCCGGCAACCGGGATGTAGAGAAATCGGCACACCCAGATTAACAGTTTGCGCTTGTCATTTTGTAAAGCTTTGTGGCTGGTTTGCAAAAAGTGAGCTGGTTCTGTTGTGGCGAATCGTCCCGACTACGCCGGGCAGCCTGTTAAAATTACTGCAAACCGACCCGAGAACCGTCATGCAGATCACCATCACTCGCCCCGACGACTGGCACCTTCACCTGCGCGACGGCGAAGCCCTGGCTTCCGTCCTTGCCCACACGGCCGCCCAGTTTGGCCGGGCCATTGTCATGCCCAACCTCAAGCCGCCAGTGACCACCGTCGATCAGGCGGCCGCCTACCGTGACCGCATCGTCGCGGCGCTGCCGGCAGGCGCCAGCTTCGAGCCGCTCATGACGCTCTACCTGACCGACAACACGCCGGCCAGCGAAGTCGCCAAGGCTGCCGCTTCCGGCTTCGTCAAGGCAGTCAAGCTCTACCCGGCCGGGGCGACGACCAATTCCGACGCCGGCCTGACCGACATCGCCAAGGCCTACGACGCGCTGGCCGAAATGGAGCGCGTCGGCCTGCCGCTGCTCGTGCATGGCGAAGTGACCGACCCGAAAATCGATCTCTTCGACCGCGAAAAGGTCTTCATCGATACCGTACTGCTGCCGCTGACTCAGCGTTTTCCGCAGCTCAAGGTGGTCATGGAGCACATCACGACCAAGGATGCTTCCGATTTTGTGCAAAATTCCGGGTTGACCGTGGCAGCGACCATCACCGCCCATCACCTGCTCTACAACCGCAACGCCATCTTCCAGGGCGGCGTCCGGCCGCACTGGTACTGCCTGCCCGTGCTCAAGCGCGAAACGCACCGCGAGGCACTGGTTGCCGCGGCGATTTCCGGCAATCCGAAATTCTTCCTCGGCACCGATTCGGCGCCGCACGCCAAGGGCGCCAAGGAGGCCGCCTGCGGCTGCGCCGGCTGTTATACCGCCTATGCCGCCATGGAGCTCTATGCCGAAGCCTTCGAACAGGCCGGGGCGCTGGATAAGCTCGAAGCCTTCGCCAGCTTGAATGGCCCCGATTGGTATGGCCTGCCGCGCAACAGCGGCAAGATCACGCTGGCCAAACAGGACTGGACCGTGCCGGCCGACTACCCCTACATCAGTACTGATACGATCGTTCCGCTGCGCGCTGGCGAAACGCTGTCCTGGAAAATGCTCTGAGGAAAACCATCATGCGTCTGCGCCACCTCCTGCTGCCGCTGCTGGCCGCTCCGCTACTCACCGCCTGCGTCAACGACGGCGCGACGTATGAAATCGACAACACCCGCGAGCACGTGCTGTCGCTGATTCGTGAACAGCCGTATTTCTGGGACAGCAAGGTCGAGTTGTACATGGTTGTTTCGCGGATGCCGGCCTGCATGCGTCGGCACAGTCTGGGGGCGGCTACGGAAAAGACCAGGGTCGAGGTTTATCAGGTACCGTCCGGGGCTTTCATCATCAAGGCTGGCAAAAAAATGTTCGCCACCGAAACGCAGACCTGCGAGAGCTTCGCCAAAATGGACAGCGAACCGCCCGAAGGCATGGGCCAGCTGATGGGTTCCTTCCGCGTCAAGAAGGGCGAGCTGGTTTTCGTCAAGGAAGAGCAAGGCGAATCGTCGGCTGACGAGTGAGTCTTTACGCGTCGCCGCTGTTCAATCCGCTACGGCCGTGGCTGGATCGCCTGCCGCAAATGCCGGACGCCTCGGCGGTAGCCGAACTGGCCGAACAGTTTCCCATTCATGCCGCGAACGGCCAGCGCATCCGTTTCGTCCCGCCGCGTCCTGATGGCCTGGTCTACGAATGCCGGATCTGGGACAGCGGCGAAGTCGAAACCCGACCCGACAACTGGCATGACTTCTTCAATGCCCTGGTCTGGCTCCGTTTTCCGCAAACCAAGATTGCTGTCAGCGCCGCTCACATGCGCGCCATGCAGGCGCCGGGCGAGGCGCGCGGCACGACCCGCGATGCGCTGACCCACTTCGACGAATGCGGCATCGTCGTGTTGTCCAGTCAGCCGGAACTGCTTGAGCTGCTGCGTAATTTCCAGTGGAAGGAATTGTTCGTCGAGCGACGCGCCGAGGTGATTCGCTGCATGCGTTTCGTGATTTTCGGCCACGCCACCTACGAGCAGATGCTCAGGCCTTTTCGCGGCCTGACGGCCAAGGCGGTGCTCTACGAAGTGAGCGAGGCTTGGCTTGAGATGGGCGATTCAGAGCAGCTTGCTGCGGTCGACAAGCTTCTGGCCGCCGATTTGATCAGCGGTCGTTACACCCGGCCTCGCGATTTTCAACCGCTACCCTTGCTGGGGATTCCTGGCGTTACGCCGGACAGCGAAGATCCGGCGTACTACGACGATACCTGGCAGTTCAGGCCAGGCCGTCGGGCGACGGCAAAACCGGCTGCTTAGTAGCGGCGGCGTTGCTGCGGCATCGGCGAGCCGCGGTTTTCGATGTGGCGGAACGTGATGCGACCCTTGGTCAGGTCGTAGGGCGACAGCTCCAGCGTCACTTTGTCACCGAGCAGAATGCGGATGTGGTTCTTCTTCATCTTGCCGGCCGTGTAGGCGATCATCACGTGACCGTTTTCCAGCGTCACGCGGAAACGACCATCCGGAAGCACGTCTTCGACGACGCCTTGCATTTCCAGTAGTTCTTCTTTTGCCAAGTGTTGTACTCCAGTAATCGTAAAAAATGTTCAGGGGGTGGTGACGGCGGCTGGTGCCGCGTCGGTAGAAAGCGCCTCGTGCCGGTGGCGCGGTAATTCCCACGGCTGGCCGGCTTCGGTGATGGCGCTGATGGTGATCACCGGCGGTGGCGAGAGAACGCCGCCGAAGATGGTCGCAAAGGATACGTCGGCGGCATCGCGGCCGGTGGCCAGACGGACAAAGCCCATCGGGATCGCCGTGCCGGACGGGTCGAACAGATACCAGCGGTCGCCGAGGAAGACCTCGACGTAGGCATGGAAATCGGTCGGGCCCAGCAACGGGTCGGCACCGTAATCGATACCGGTGGTAAAACGGGCCGGAATGTTCAGGGCGCGGCAGATGGCGATCATCAGGTGCGCGAAGTCGCGGCAGACGCCCACCCGGTCAATCAGCGTATCGAGCGCGGCAGTGGCTGAATTGGTGGTGTTGCCCTTGAAGGTCACATGCTTGTTGACCCAGTTGCGGATGGCTTCGACCCGGCGGTAGCCCTTGGGCAGATGGCCGAACTCGCTCATCGCCAGAGCTGCCAGCCGGTCGGACTGGCAGTAGCGGCTCGGATAGATGTAGGTCAGGGCCGACAGCGGGAGCTTGGCGATCGGCGTTTCCTGGATCAGGTCGGGCTGGTCGACCTGCTGTTTGATGTCAAGCACGGCCTTGTAGCTGATATGCAGCGGACCGGGGGCGCCGGTCAGGCGCAGGTAGCGGGTGCAGGTCGCCGGGTCGGTCTGAATCGTGTGCGGAACCTGCTGACTGATGATCAACTGTTCGTTGATGATCGTCTGGCTGGCCGTCTTGGCCGCGTGGATGTTGAAAACGAAATCGGCGCCCTGAAAACCCAGTTCATAGTGAAGATCGATAGTGAACTGAATGCGGACCATTTATTCCCCGAAAGTGATGATCGTCCGATATCCGGCAATCCGGACAGGCTCGGGCGAGCAATGAAACAGCGCTTTGCGACGGGAAATGGTGACTTCGGCGTGCCGGAAATCGTCGATTGACGGGGCGGCAGAGGAACGGCATTTACGCGGGCAGAACGGTGGAGTCGGATATTTTTACTCCGACGAAGCCAGCATCTTACGCGCCGATCCCATGTGTGGCAAGGGACGGAAATGAAAAGCGCCGAATATTCAATCCCTTGCCGGTGTTTTGGCAAGGGATTTTGGGGCGTTTCAGGCGGCCTGCGGTTGCTCTCCGCGCATCTGCATGACGCCGAGGCGATTGACACCACTCAGCAAGGCCTTGATCGAGGCGGTGACGATATTGCTGTCGACGCCGACACCGTAGCACTCGCCGCTGTCTTTGCCAGCCACCTCCATGAAGGCGCAGGCCCGGGCGTTGCCGTCCTCGCCCATCGGTACCATCGAACGTTCCTCGTAGCTGCGCACCTGGATGTTGATGCCGGCACTCTGCAAGGCGTGTACCGCGGCATTGATCGGACCGTTGCCCTCGCCGGTGAGAATATGCGGCGTGCCATCGATATCGATGTTGAGACGAATGCCCTGGGCGCTGCCATGCTCGAAAAGGTGATGTTCGCGGTAGCGGATCGGGCTGGCTGCGTCGAGGTAGGTCTTGGCGAACATGGTCCAGATGCCGTCAGCGCTTACTTCGCCGCCATGGGCGTCGGTATGCTGCTGGACGACGCCCGAGAACTCGACCTGCAAACGGCGCGGCATGACCACGCCGTGCTCGGTTTCCATGAGATAGGCGATGCCACCTTTGCCCGACTGGCTGTTCACCCGAATGACCGAGTCGTATGAACGGCCGACATCGGCCGGATCGATCGGAAGATAGGGCACCGCCCATTGCTCGTCTGCCTCTTGAGCCGAGAACCCCTTCTTGATGGCATCCTGGTGGGAGCCGGAGAAGGCCGTGAAAACGAGATCCCCGACGTACGGGTGGCGCGGATGGATTGGGAGCTGGGTGCAGTGTTCGACGGTGCGGGCGATGGCATTGATGTCCGAGAAATCGAGGCCGGGATGAACGCCCTGCGTGTACATGTTGAGGGCGAGGGTGACGAGGTCCACATTGCCGGTCCGCTCGCCATTGCCGAAAAGACAACCCTCGACGCGGTCGGCGCCGGCCATGAGGCCGAGTTCGGCGGCAGCGACGGCCGTGCCGCGGTCATTGTGCGGGTGGAGGCTGATGAGCACGCTGTCGCGGCGGGCGAGATTCTTGTGCATCCACTCGATCTGGTCGGCGTAAATGTTCGGTGTGGCGATTTCGACAGTGGTCGGGAGGTTGAGGATGACCTTGCATTCCGGCGTGGCCCCCCAGGTGGCGGTCACGGCATCGCAGACCTCGAGGGCGAAATCGAGTTCGGTGGCAGTGAAAAGTTCCGGGCTGTACTGGAGCGTGATCTTCGTTTCCGGCATTTCATCGGCAAGCTGGCGGATGAGCTTGACGGCATCAACGGCCATGCTGACGACTTCTGCCTTGCTCATGCCGAAAACGTTGTCGCGGAAGGTTTTGCAGGTGGCGTTATAGACGTGGACGATAGCCTGCTTGGCGCCCTTGATCGATTCGAAGGTGCGGCGGATGAGGTGTTCGCGGGCCTGGGTGAGGACTTCGATGGTGACGTCGTCAGGAATGTGGCCGCCTTCGATCAATTCTCGTACGAAGCCGAATTCGGTTTCCGAGGCCGAGGGAAAGGCGATCTCGATTTCCTTGAAGCCTATGGCGCAAAGTGTCTTGAACATGCGCATTTTCTTCTCGGCGTTCATCGGTTCGAAAAGCGCCTGGTTGCCATCGCGAAGATCGGTGCTCATCCAGATCGGCGGCTTCTCGATGACGCGGTTCGGCCACTGGCGGTCAGCGAGGCGGACCGGCGGGAAGGCGGTGTATTTGGTGGCGGGCTGGGTGATCATGGCGTGCTCCGGATAAAATTTTCGATAGCGAAATATTAGGCCAAAGGCGCCGGCAGGCGATTGCGAATTGATGTCTGGTTCGATGTATTATTGGCAGAAAGTTGTGGTAATTATTTGATATTGGGAATTTTATGGAACTGGATCGCTACGACCGGCAAATTCTTGCCATCCTGCAAGTCGATGGACGTGTCAGCAACCAGGATCTGGCTGATCGCATCGGCCTGTCGCCCTCGCCATGCTTGCGCCGGGTTCGGGTGCTTGAGGAGTCGGGGCTGATTACCGGCTACCGCGCCATGCTCGACGCCAAGAAGCTGGGGTTGTCGCTCATGGCGTTGATCGGCATTTCGATGGATCAGCACACGCCGGAGCGTTTCGCCAATCTGGAGACGGCCATCGGTGATATTCCCGAGGTGCTGGAGTGTTTGCTGATCACCGGTCAGCAGTCGGACTATCAGTTGAAAGTGGTCGTCCGGGACATGGATGCCTACCAGGATCTGCTGCTCAACAAGATCACGCGCATTCAAGGGGTGACCGGCGTGCACACCAGTTTTGTCCTGCGCAAGGTGATCGATCGTACGACCTTGCCCGCTTAGGCGTGTCCAGGCAATGGGGCTCGTCTGGCATTGTTCTTGTGTGACTTAGTCGCGGACGCGGTCGAAGACCATCGACACGGTGTCGGCCGGATCGTGAATATGCGAGGGCCGCGGACTCGGTTGTGTTTGGGCGAAGTAACGTTCCCATTGCCGGTCAGACAACTCGACTTCGCGGACCGAGGTAACGCGCCGTTCGCGCGACTGGCGTCTTTCCCGAATGTCGCTCGGTGGGCCCATATCCCGCCTTCTTCGTTCGCCTCGTTTGCGACGTTCCCCGGCGTTGGCGGTCGGCAGTTGGAGGTCTTCTGGTACTTTGGCGCCATGGGCCAAAAGCAGCTCGACGATATGCGTATGCTGGCCCCGGGATGCCATGCGGATGGGGCCGCCGGCGCCCTGGGCGTTGGGAGCATGGATGTCGGCCCCGCGTTCGATCAGTTCGCGCACGATGTCGGCATGGCCCTTGAAACAGGCGATCCGCATCGGCAGGCCGGGGTCGCCGTGCATGTCGGCTTCCTCGATCACGGCGCCGTGATCGAGCGCTGCTTTGACCGCATCAAGATTTCCCTTTTCGATGGCTCGCCTGAGTGCGCTGTGCATGGACATGAAATTGTTCTCCAGAAAAAACCGGCGACTATCTATTTTGCATTGTTTTTGACGCTCGGACGCGAAGCATAGCCATGGATGGCGATAGCGGCTGTCAGATTTTTCACGAATCGGATGTCGGGCGATGCGATTCGGCTGCTTTTTATTGGTGTCCACAATGCGGCCCGGGGCTAGCTTGCAGGCGCGTATAATCCGCAGCGGAAAGTTGGCCAGGCAATCGCTGGGCGTCCGGGGGAAACTTCGGCGCCGGGAGGAAAGTCCGGGCTCCATTGGGCGGGATGCCAGTTAACGGCTGGGTGCTATAAGTTGCCAGACGAAAGTCGGGCGACCCAAGGCAACGGAAAGTGCAACAGAGAATAGACCGCCGATGGCGTCGCAAGACGCACAGGTAAGGGTGAAACGGCGAGGTAAGAGCTCACCGCGTCCACGGTAACGGCGGACGGCACGGTAAACCCCATCCGGAGCAAGACCAAATAGGGAAGCTGAGGCGTGGCCCGCGCTGCTTCCGGGTAGGTTGCTTGAGCCTGTCGGTAACGGCAGGCCTAGAGGAATGATTGCCGAACCCCGCAAGGGGGGAACAGAACCCGGCTTATCGGCCGACTTTCCAATCCTGAACCGTTTTACGCATTACATCGCGATCTTGTTTTCAGTCATCCATTCCTTGGCGATTTTCCATTCGCCATTTTCGCGGATGACCAGCAGAACCTTGGTCCGCGCCATTTCCCGATAGCTGCCCGCGGCATAGTCCTGCAGGAAGGTGGCCTTGAACTGATCGGCGTTGAGGCGCTCGATGCCGAGCTCGCGGATCTGGATGTCGATCGGGGCGCCGGCCGAGAGTTTCTTTGTTCTTGCGGCTGCCCACGCCTCGCGCGAACTGCCGTCGGCGGGCGTAAATTTCTGGCTATAGGCGTTCAGGTAGTTCGCGATGTCGCGTTGTGCCCACGCGTTTCGCCAGCCAGCCAATAGCTCGCCAACCTGCGCCTTGTCGCTAATTTCTGTCGTAGCTGGCGCAATCAATGCGGACTCGGGAGGCGCCGGTGCGACCGTCGGGGGCGCTGTCAATGTCAGGAGGGGGACGGGCGGGGTGGCCGGAACTTGTTGGTGAGGGGCGCCCAGCCACATCATTCCTGCGCCAAACAGGGCGGAAATCAGGGCGGTGAGGATGAGGGAGCCAGTCCCGAAGGATTTCCCGGTGTCGCTTGTTTTCGGGGTATTTGGGAGGTCTGCTGCTGTGCCCGAAGCGTCCGGTTCGCCCAGAGCTGCCTGTAATTGCTCAAGACGGCGTGCCATGGCACGTTCCTGTTTGTTGTTGTCAGGATTGGCCGGGTGTCTCGGACTGTGGGTTGAACGGACGCTTTTTGACTCGCTGCTTGCGAAAAATGCGGTTGCTGATTCGATGATGCCGCTGGCGGGGAGGGGGGGCGAAATGGCCACAGGGCTGATCCTCTGGGGGTGAGTACTGCGACGAATGTGCTGATTCGCTGACATTGTTAACCTGCGTGCTTTTATCGACTATCGAATAATTCACAGTTTCGTTGATTGGCATATTCACATCGGAGCGGCTCGCGATTGGTGTTGCGCTTCTGCCCTACAATGCGTCCCATGACTGCTACTGAATTTCCTGTTATCGCCTGGCTTGAAGGGAGTGAGACCAAATCCGCCCGCTGGCGCTCCGAGGCTGGCTTGCCGGCGCATGACAAGGTCGTCGTGGCCGATGACCGCCTGAGTGTCGATGCTGCCTGGAAGTTGGCCAGCGAGGGAACGGCGATGCTGTGGCGGGGCGACTGGCAGAACGCCCGCCATCTGTTGCAGGGCTTGAGTCGCCGTGCCGAGCGTCCACCGCGGTCGGGCAGCCAGAAAAAGCCGGCAACGCCAGCCGAGGCATTCGATCTGCATCGCCGGAATCAGGGGCGACGGGCGCAGGCGCTCGGCCTGTTGCTGGTGCCGCTCGCTGCCGATTACAGCATTCCGCTACGGCGAGCGCAGGATGTCCGGCAGGCTTGCGTCGAGGCTTACGGGCCGCCGACTGGCGAGGATTCCGTGCTGTCTTTACGCGAGTTGCTGGCTGTCGTCAGCGCCCACGAATGGCGCAAGAAGGGCGTGCCGGTGCCGGCAGTGGAGGGGCGCATCTATCCGCATTACGGCGTGTTTTCGCCGGTGCGCGGGGAGTATGTCGATCTCGTTGCCAAGGCGCCGTTGCCGGCCAATTGTGATCTGGCCTTCGATATCGGCACCGGTTCCGGCATCATCGCGGCGATTCTGGCCCGGCGTGGTGTCAAGCAGATCGTCGCGACCGACATGAACGAGCGCGCCTTGGCTTGCGCCTCCGAAAATGTCGAAAAATTGGGGTTGACCGCAGCAATCCGCCTTGTGAAGACCGATCTGTTCCCGGAAGGGCGGGCGAAACTGGTTGTGTGCAATCCACCGTGGTTGCCGGCGCAGCCGACTTCGCCGGTCGAGTACGCGGTCTATGATCCGGACTCGCGCATGTTGCGCGGTTTTCTCGGTCGTCTGGCCTCGCATCTGGAGGTCGATGGCGAGGGCTGGCTGATTATTTCGGATATCGCCGAACACCTCGGCCTGCGCTCGCGGCAAAAGCTGCTCGGCTGGATCGAGATGGCCGGGTTGAAAGTCATAGCCCGTCTCGATACCCGGCCGAAACATCCCAAGGCGCAGGATGCGAGTGATCCGCTGCACGCGGCACGGGCCGCCGAGGTGACTTCGTTGTGGCGGCTCGGCCGGGCCGATGGAATAAACTGAATGCGTCTTCCGTATACCTTGGTGTAGCCCCCCAAAACCAACGGAGATCATCATGAAAACGAAAAACCTGCTTCTCACGCTGCTCATGTCGGCCACGCTGGCGGCTTGTTCAGGTGTCGGTACGCGTGCCGCTGCGCCGGCCATGGTGTCGGATGGCATGCTGACCGGCAGCAATGGCATGACGCTTTATGTCTTCGACAAGGATGCCGCCGGCAGCGGCAAGAGCATGTGCAACGGCCCGTGCGCCGCCAACTGGCCGCCGCTGATGGCCATGGATGGCGACATGGCGAGTGGCGACTACAGTGTTGTCACCCGCGACGATGGCAAGAAACAATGGGCCTTCAAGGGCAAGCCACTGTATTTCTGGGCCAAGGACCAGAAGGCCGGTGACAAGACCGGTGACGGCTTCAACAACGTTTGGCACGTAGCTAAACCTTAAGCAGACCGTGGACAGCCGCGCGATCATCGCCGAATTGCCTCGCCTACGCCGTTACGCGCGGGCGATGCTGGGCGACCGCGCGGCGGCGGACGACCTCGTGCAGGACACCCTTGAACGCGCCTGGAACCGCTTTGCTCAATGGCGGGCGGGCAGCGATTTGCGGGCCTGGCTGTTCGGCATCATGCACAACCTGCGCGTAGACCAACTGCGGTGCGGCAGCTTGCCGACCCATTCGCTCGACGACGATGCCTGCGAGGTGCCGACGCGCGCTACCCAAAACGACCGGCTCGAAGTGATGGATATCGAGTCCGCCCTCCGCCAATTGCCGGACGACCAGCGTGAAGTGCTGTTGCTCGTCGGGCTGGAGGAAATGACTTATGCCGAAATCGCCGCAGCGCTGGGCATTCCGATCGGCACCGTGATGTCCCGCCTGTCGCGTGGACGCGAACGCTTGCGCCAGATCATGGAAGGCCGGCAGTCTGGCGCCAATTTGAGGGTTGTACGATGAGCCCGCTCAATATCACCGAAGACGACCTGCACGCCTACGTCGACGGCGCCTTGACGCCAGCGCGGCGGGCCGAGATCGAAGCTTATCTGGTTCTCTATCCCGAGGACGCCGAACGCGTTCGCGCCTATCGCGCCCAGAACGAGGCGCTCAAGGCGTTGTTCAATCCGGTGCTGGTCGAGCCTTTGCCGGACCATTTGCAGGCGCTGACCGTGCAACCGGTGAATGCCACGGTCAACCGGAAAAAATGGCCAAATTTGAAATCCTGGCCGCTGCAGCAGATAGCCGCCGGTGTGGTTGTCGCCACGCTCGGCGGTGTCGCTGGTTGGCTGGGGCATGGTCAGTACCAGAGCGCCGAACACATGGCGCAGGTCGTCGTGCCGCTATCCCGACAGGCCGCCGTCGCCCACGTGGTTTACAGCCCCGATGCGCGCCGCCCCGTTGAGGTCACGGCCGATCAGGAGGAGGCGCTGGTCAAATGGTTGTCCAAACGTCTCGGTACCCCGGTCAGTCCGCCCAAACTCGGCGCCCTCGGTTACGAACTGGTTGGCGGCCGTCTGCTCCCCGGCAATGCCGGCCCGGTCGCCCAGTTCATGTATCAGGAGGCCACCGGCCAGCGCATGACGCTGTACGTGACGACCGAAAATGCAACCCAGCCCGAAACCGGCTTCCGTTTCGCCCGCGAAGGGCAGGTCAACGTTTTCTACTGGGTCGATGGTAAATTCGGCTACGCCCTGTCGGCGAGCACCGCCAAGGGCGAACTGGCCAAAGTGGCGACGGCGGTTTACGACCAACTCGAAGCAAAAAAATGAACGCCCTTGTTTTGAACGAAAGCGAAGTTGAATTCACCGCCATCCGCGCTCAAGGCGCGGGCGGGCAGAACGTCAACAAGGTGTCGAACGCCGTGCATTTGCGCTTTGATATCGCAGCCTCCAGCCTGCCCGGTGAAATCAAGGAAAAGCTGCGGGCCATGCGCGATCAGCGGATCAGTAGCGATGGCATCGTCGTCATCAAGGCACAAAAGCATCGCAGCCTTGAGCGCAACCGCGAAGACGGGCTGGTTCGCTTGCGCGAACTGATTGCCGCGGCGGCCTTTGTGCCGGTTGTCCGGCGGCCAACCAAGCCCAGCCGAAGCGCACAGCGCAAGCGCATCGAGAGCAAAATAAAACGCGGCCAGGTCAAACTACAGCGCGGCCGCGTTAGTGAATAGCAGGAAGCTTTTGGGTCAGCCTGGCTGACCCTTTTATTTAGGTCTTGACGCCCGGCTTGCGGCCCGGAGCGGCTGACGGCATGTAGCCGGAAACGCGGCAGAACATGCCTTCGGTCGGCGTGCCGTTCTTGAACGTCGTCATGCTGCATACCGAAATGGCTTTTTGAGCGGACAGTTCGAGGATCGATGTACGAACATCCGACAACGCAATGCCTGTGCCTTTCGCAATATCAGCATCGAGCAATTGGCCGTGCTTCTTGAGGTGCGTGAGGATGGATTCTGTATTCATGTCGAATGCCTTTACAAAAAATGCCTAAAAAACCTGCCACTTCGCGTCAGCAACGGGGCTTTCGTCGAAGTGCCTACCGGGTACTTCTGAAACATGCGGCCAAGCCCGGAGGCTTGGTCGCAGAACTGCAAGTTGGTGGGCCTGCACGGACTTGAACCGTGGACCAAAGGATTATGAGTCCTCTGCTCTAACCAACTGAGCTACAGGCCCGGAAAGCTTAGTTGCCGTTTTGGTCCAGGAAGCTGCGCAGCTTGTCGGAGCGGGTTGGGTGACGCAGCTTGCGCAGCGCCTTGGCTTCAATTTGGCGGATACGCTCGCGGGTGACGTCGAACTGTTTGCCGACTTCTTCCAGCGTGTGGTCGGTGTTCATTTCGATACCGAAGCGCATGCGCAGGACCTTGGCCTCCCTCGTCGTCAGCGTGTCGAGGATTTCCTTGGTGACGCCGCGCAGGCTGGAGTACATGGCTGCATCGGCCGGCGCCAGGGTCAGCTGATCTTCGATGAAATCGCCAAGATGCGAGTCGTCGTCGTCGCCGATCGGGGTTTCCATGGAGATCGGCTCCTTGGAAATCTTCATGATCTTGCGGATCTTGTCTTCCGGCATGTCCATCTTCTTGGCCAGCGTTGCCGGATCGGGTTCGGCACCCGTTTCCTGCAGGATCTGGCGGCTGATCCGGTTCATCTTGTTGATCGTTTCGATCATGTGCACCGGGATGCGGATGGTCCGCGCCTGGTCGGCGATGGAGCGCGTGATGGCCTGACGGATCCACCACGTGGCGTAGGTCGAGAACTTGTAGCCGCGACGGTATTCGAACTTGTCCACGGCCTTCATGAGGCCGATGTTGCCTTCCTGGATGAGGTCGAGGAACTGCAGGCCGCGGTTGGTGTATTTCTTGGCAATCGAGATGACCAGACGCAGGTTGGCCTCGGTCATTTCGCGCTTGGCGCGACGGGCCTTGGCTTCACCGGTGGACATCTGCTTGTTGATGTCCTTGAGGTCCTTGAGCGGAATGCCGATGCGATCCTGGAGGGCGATCAGCTTCTTCTGCTCTTCCTTGATGTCCGGTGCACAGCGCGTCAGGATGGCCAGGTAGGTCTTGGGGGCGGCGGCGATTTCGGCGTCCACCCACTCCAGCGTCGTTTCCTTGCCCGGGAAGGTCTGGATAAAGTGCGGACGTGGCATCTTGACGCGGTCGACGCAGATTTGCTGAATCTTGCGCTCGGAGCCGCGAATCTGTTCGACCATGCCGCGCACGCTGTCGCACAGGCGTTCGATCGAGCGCGAGGTGAAGCGGATGTTGAGCAGTTCATCGGAAATCTGCTGTTGCAGTTTGAGGTAGGCCTTGTCATGCGGGCCCTTGCTCGACAGCAGCTTCTGCATCTTGGCATGCACGCTCTTGATGGCCTTGAAACGCTCCAGGGCATCGGTCTTGAGTTGCAGCAGCGAGGCGGAAGCAGCGCCAGCGGCACCTCCGTCGCCGTCCTCATCCTCGTCGTCCGTTTCCTCTTCTTCGGCTTCGGGCATTTCGGGAGCTGCGGCGACTTCTTCGGTGGCGTTCGGGTCGATCAGGCCATCGACCAGTTCGTCGATGCGCATCTCGTCGTTCTCGACCTTGGCGGCCATGTCGAGAATGTCGGTAATCGTGGTCGGGCAGGCGGAAATCGCCTGGATCATGTGCTTGAGGCCTTCCTCGATGCGCTTGGCGATCTCGATTTCGCCTTCGCGGGTGAGGAGTTCAACCGTGCCCATCTCGCGCATGTACATGCGGACCGGGTCGGTGGTGCGGCCGAATTCGGAATCGACGGTGGACAACGCCTGTTCAGCTTGCGCTTCGACTTCTTCGTCATCGGCAGCAACGGCAGCGGTGTCCGACATCAGCAGGTCTTCGGCAGCCGGGGCTTCGTCGAAAACCTGGATGCTCATTTCGCTGAAGGTCGAAATGATCGCTTCGATACTTTCGGCGTCGACCACGTCGTCCGGCAGGTGGTCGTTGATCTCGGCGTAGGTCAGGTAGCCGCGCTCCTTGCCGAGCTTGATCAGCGTCTTGAGGCGCGTCTTGCGCGCTTCGGCGTCGAGCGGTTCGGGGGCTTCAGCCATCTGGCCTTGCAGCAGCGCCTTCTCGGCTGCCTTCTCCTTGGCCTTGCTGATGCGAGCCTTCGGGGCTTCCTTAACGGGGTCTTTTGCCTTAGCCATGAACACGATCCATAGAATTCGAGAAAACCATAAATTTTACCACAACTTAGCTGCGATTTGCTTGCTTGCTGAGCAGTTGTATGTAAGCCATTTTTTCCGCAGCGCTGAGTCCGGCCACGCCAAATTGATGGGCTTTCGCCTGCAATTCGGCAAAAGCACGTTTCTGGCCGCCTTCCTGCAACTTGTCGAGGGTGTCGCGAAACTCTTCGTCTGCTTCATCTTCGTCAAACGGCTGGCCGAGAAGTTCCGATGCGGCGTTTTCGATCATGCTTTCCTCCGGTTGGCCACGCAATTGCTCACGTATCCCGGCGTAGCTGCTGGCATCATCGTTGGCGCTGACCAGGTCGTGCAGGCGAATCAGCGCGGCGCGCTCAGGGGTGTCGGGCAGAAGATCGATCGGCAGCTGGCTGGCCAGTTGCGGCTTGTGCAACACGATGCGCAGCAGGTTGCGGGTCAGCGACGGCGCGGTCCGCTTGGCCTTGGGCGGGGCGGACGGCGTGTAGGATTTGAGTTCGCACAGGCGCTCGACTTCACCCTGGGCAAAGCCGCTGGCTTCGGCCAAGCGCTTGACTAACTGCAGGCGCAGCAACGGCGTCGGCAGTTTGAGCAGCAGCGGCTTGGCTTCGTAGATCAGTTGCGCCTTGCCTTCAGAGCTGGTCAGGTCGCAGCGCTGGGCCAGTTCGCGCAGCAGGAAGTCGGAGAGCGGCATGGCCTGGATGACTTGCCGGTCGAACTGTTCCTTGCCGAATTCGCGGATGTAGCTGTCCGGGTCATGTTCCTGGGGCAGGAAGATGAAGGCCAGACGCTTGTTGTCGGCCAGTGCTTCTAGCGAGTTTTCCAGGGCCCGCCACGCCGCTTTACGCCCGGCGTTGTCGCCGTCGAAACAGAAAACGATGCGGTCGACCTGGCGTAGCAGCTTGGTGACGTGGGTGGCGGTTGTGGCCGTGCCGAGTGTGGCGACGGCGTTGCCGACGCCGTTCTGGGCCAGCGCGATGACGTCCATGTAGCCTTCGGTGACGATGGCGGTGTCGGTTTCGCGCAGGGTCTGACGGGCTTGCGGCAGACCGAACAGTTCGCGGCCCTTTTCGAAGAGCGGTGTTTCCGGCGAATTGAGGTATTTCGGTTCGCCCTGGTCGATGATACGGCCGCCGAAGGCGATGATCTCGCCCTTGGGATTGATGATTGGAATCATCAGGCGGTCGCGGAAACGGTCGTAGCGGCGGCCGGACTCGTTTTCGATGACCAGTCCGGCGACCTTCAGTTCGTCAGCGTTGTAGTCGGGGAAAACTCCCTGCAGATTCTGCCAGCCATCCGGCGCGTAGCCCATGCCGAAGCGGGCGGCGATTTCTCCGGTCAAGCCGCGTTTCTTGCAATATTCGATGGCTTTCGGTGACTGCTTGAGCTGGTCTTTGTAGTACTGCGCGGCGCGCGCCATGATCTCGATCAGCGTTCGCGTCTGGCCGGGCTTTTCGTCCTTGAAGCTGCGCCCTTCGCTTTCCGGCACCTGCATGCCGGCGCGAGTGGCGAGATCCTTGACGGCATCGACGAAGCCGAGGCCCTGGTATTCCATGACGAAGCTGATTGCCGTGCCGTGGGCGCCGCAGCCGAAGCAATGGTAGAACTGCTTGGTCGGGCTGACCGTGAAGGACGGCGATTTTTCATTGTGGAAAGGGCAGCAGGCGGCGTAATTGGCACCCGCTTTCTTGAGTGGTACGTAGCTGTCCACCAGGTCGACGATGTCGACCCGGGCCAGCAGATCCTGGATAAAAGAATCCGGAATCACGACGTGCCTCGCGGCTTAACCGGCTAGCGCCGCTTTGACCAGTTTCGAAACCTCGGCCATGTCGGCCTTGCCGGCCAGTTGCGGCTTGAGCACTGCCATCAGCTTGCCCATGTCGGCCGGGCCTTTGGCGCCAGTGGCAGCAACAGCGGCGGCGACCGCCGCGGCGGTTTCCTCGGTGCTCATTTTTTCCGGCAGATAGACAGCGAGGACGGCGATTTCAAATTTTTCGGCGTCGGCCAGTTCCTGGCGACCGGCAGCTTCGTACTGGGTGACGCTGTCCTTGCGCTGCTTGGTCAGCTTTTCGATGATGGCGACGACGGCGGTGTCATCGAGTTCAATGCGCTCGTCGACTTCCTTTTGCTTGAGGGCGGCGAGCAGCAGACGAATCGCGCTCAGCTTGGCCGTTTCCTTGGCCTTCATGGCCGACTTCATGTCTTCGGTGATGCGTGCTTTCAAACTCATTTTCGGCTTTCTTAAAGCAAAGAGCCGCCAGCTGTTGGGCGGGCGGCTCTTTTGTGCTGCGAAATTTTTCTGATTAGAAAAGTTTCGGCGGCAGGGTCAGGCTACGGAGGCGCTTGTGCTGGCGTTTGACAGCAGCGGCAGCCTTACGCTTGCGCTCGGCGGTGGGCTTTTCGTAAAACTCACGGGCGCGCAGCTCGGTCAGCAGACCCGTTTTTTCGACGGTGCGCTTGAAGCGGCGGATCGCAACTTCGAACGGCTCATTTTCCTTGACACGAACGTTTGGCATATAAATCACCCCCTTCCGTTAGGCGCCTGCCAGGTCAAGTGAAAGGCAGTGCGCGCAAAATTTGTTCCGCAGACTTTGCGGGTAGCCCAACAGTATATGCGAGAAAACCTTGTTGGTCCAAGTGTTAAAATCGACGCCATGCTAGTTCTTGGTATTGAATCTTCCTGCGACGAAACCGGTATTGCGCTCTACGACAGCGCAGCCGGCCTCCTGTCGCATGCGCTCCACTCGCAAGTGGCGATGCACGCCGAGTACGGTGGTGTCGTTCCCGAACTGGCTTCGCGCGATCACATCCGGCGCGTCGTGCCCTTGCTGCGTGAGGCGCTGGCGCAGGGCAATCGCTCGCTCGACGAGGTCGATGCCGTGGCCTACACGCGCGGTCCGGGGCTGGCCGGGGCGCTGCTCGTTGGTTGCGCCTTTGCCGAAGCGTTGGCGCTGGCCATCGACAAGCCGACCATTCCGGTGCATCACCTCGAAGGGCATTTGTTGTCGCCGCTGTTGTCGGCCACGCCGCCGACCTTTCCGTTTGTCGCCTTGCTGGTCTCTGGCGGTCACACGCAATTGATGCGGGTGACCGGCGTCGGCGAGTACGAACTGCTCGGCGAGACGCTGGATGATGCGGCCGGCGAGGCTTTCGACAAGAGCGCGAAGCTGCTCGGCCTGCCCTATCCGGGTGGTGCCTTGCTGTCGAAGCTGGCTGAGTCGGGCACGCCGGGGGTTTATGAATTGCCGCGGCCGATGCTGCATTCGGGTGATCTGAGTTTCAGTTTTTCCGGGCTCAAGACGGCGGTGCTGACGCTGGTGCGTGAGCACGCCGAGGACATGAGTGAGCCTTTCAAGGCTGATGCGGCGCGGGCTTTTCAGGAGGCCATTGTCGAGGTGCTGGTCAAGAAATCGCTCAAGGCGATGAAGCAGACCGGCCTCAAGCAGTTGGTGGTGGCCGGTGGCGTTGGCGCCAACAAGCAGTTGCGGGCGACGCTCGACGACGAGGCACGGCGCAAGCGGTTCAGCGTTTATTACCCGGAGCTGGAGTTCTGTACCGATAACGGCGCGATGATCGCGCTGGCCGGTTGCCTGCGCCTGCAGGCCGGAACGCCGGCCAAGGCGGCGGGCAGTTTTGCCATTCAGCCGCGCTGGCCGTTGAGCGATTTGATCGGTTAATTCCGGGCGTGGGCGACGTTGAAGCTGTCGACGCCGTCGAGTCCGATCAGCTTGACGGGCATTTCGGCGAGTGGTTTGCCGATGCCCTGGCCGAGGGCCACCGCGACAAAACGCCATTCCTGGGCGCGGCCATGGTAGCCAACGGAAAACGAGCCACCGGCCACTTCGTAGCCCATATCGAGCAGGGCTTTCCGGATGTAGACTTCCTGTGGCATGAATTCAGGCAAGAAACGCAGGCTGACCGAGATGGCGTGGCGCGATGGTAGCCAGGCTTCGAGCTTGGAAACATAGAGCATGCAAGCGGCCGAGAGCAGCGTGAGCAGGATGGCGGCGCCGTAGAAACCGATACCGACCAGGATGCCGATGACCGATGCCGACCAGATCGAGGCGGCGGTGGTCAGGCCGCTGATGTTGAGGCCTTCCTTCATGATGACACCGGCGCCGAGGAAGCCGACACCGGTGACGATACCCTGGATGACCCGCGTCGGATCCGGCATGGGAACGGCGGCACCACCGGCCTGGAGCAGCGCGGCGCCGCCGTACCAGGAACCGGGGTAACCGGCAATGACCGTGCAGGCGCAGGAGGCGACGCAAACCAGTCCGTAGGTCCGCATGCCGGCGGCACGGCCGTGGTAGGAGCGTTCGTAGCCAAGGATGAAGCCGAGCAGCAGGGCGCCGACCAGGTTCATGAAGACGATGATGTTGGTGGCAATTTCGTTGGCCGACCAGTAACTGGACAGCGCTTCAACTGAAAGGGCGTGCATGCTTGGCGTCCGCTGGGCGATGGCGCTCAGTGTTCTCCAATTCGCCCCCTGCCGCAAGGTTTGGCGTTAATCGTCACGCAGCGATTTGAAAATTGGCCAAAATTTCCGGTCGACCGTGGCGATACTCTTTTTCTTCTTCTTTTTCAGCTTCGGGCAGTCTTTGCACGGCGGATGGTGCTTGCAGCATTTCTTGCTCATGGTGGCCTCCGTTTAGTTCCGACGGGCCACACAGTAGGTGGCGCCGGCCTTGAGGGGCCACGTGTCAGCATCGACCGTCGCCACATTTCGCCGTGTACGACGCGGGCTTTTACCGCGAACGGGTGATTGTGCGAATCGAGCACGGCATCGGCGGGCCAGGTGCGTTCAAGCACCTCGTCGAATCCTTCGGCGAGGGCTAGCGCCTTGAATTCATCGAAGGTGCCTGAAAGCATGGCTTGGTCTCAGAGGGCGGACAGAGCTGCGGCGTAGTCGGGTTCGTTCTTGATTTCGCTGACCAGTTCACTGTGGATGACCTTGTCGTTTTCGTCGAGGACGACGACGGCGCGGGCGGTCAGCCCGGCCAGCGGGCCGCTGGTGATGGCGACGCCGTAGGCTTCGATGAACTCGCGGCCGCGCAGGGTGGACAGGTTGACGACGTTATCGAGACCTTCTGCGCCGCAAAAGCGGGCCTGGGCGAAGGGCAGGTCGGCCGAGATGCACAGGACGACGGCGTTCGGCAATCCGCTCGCCTTGGTGTTGAACTGGCGGACAGATGTGGCGCAGGTCGGCGTGTCGATGCTCGGGAAAATGTTGAGGATCTTGCGTGTGCCGGCGAAGCTGGCGAGGGCGACGTCGGACAGATCCTTGGCGACCAGCGAAAAGGCGGGGGCCGTGTCGCCCTTTTGCGGGAATTTGCCGGCGACGGTGATGGCGTTGCCGCCGAGGGTGACGCTTTGGGTCATGGGTTTTCCTTGGTGTTTGGAACGGAGGCACCGTTTGACGGGGGCGCTCCATTTTGGTTCATTGCTCAGAAGTTGTCGGGCAGGGTCGCCAGGATGTCGACGTAGGGTTGCCATGCCAGCTCGTCGAACCAGCGATCAATGAAATTCGAAATCATGGTGGCCTCCTGAAGTGGTTCGGGTCGTGATGACCTGGTGACCTCAGTGTAGGCAGCGCGGATTTAGTGATCCAATCGATTGATCGAATGCGATGGATTGGAATTGGCTATCGCGCCGACGCAAAAAACGCCGGCGAACCGGCGTTGTTGTGGCGAGGCCTTGGCCTCAAGCCTTTTTCTTGCTGCCGATCTTCGATTCCTGGCCGGCCATCAGGCGCTGGATGTTCTGCCAATGCTTGCCGATCAGGGCCATGCCGAGGATGCCGACGACGACCGTCTGGCCGTTGCCGCCGTGCATCAGCACGGAAATGACCGGGGCCATGGCGGCAGCGATGACGGCGGCCAGCGATGAGTAGCGGAAGGCGTAGGCCATGAACAGCCAGGTGCCGGCGACGGCGAGGCCGAGCAGCGGGTCGAGCGCGATGAGCACGCCGGCGGCGGTGGCGACGCCCTTGCCGCCCTTGAATTTGAGGAAGATCGGGTAGAGATGGCCGAGGAAGACGGCGAGTGCGACGAGGCCGATGACGGTGCTCGAAAAGCCCATCTGCTGCGCGATGAAGACGGCGGCCCAGCCCTTGAGGGCATCGCCGAGCAGGGTGAATAGCGCGGCCTTCTTGTTGCCACTGCGCAGCACGTTGGTGGCGCCCGGGTTGCCCGAACCGTAGGTGCGCGGGTCGGCCAGCCCGAAGAGCTTGGAGGAAATCATGGCGAAGGGAACGGAGCCGAGCAGGTAGGCGGTAACGAGGGCGAGGGCAATTTGCATGGGGCGCTTAGGTGGCTTTGGTCGCTGGGGTACAATCGCGCCAAATTTTACACCGCTGCTGCGGTCGACCGCCTTATGGACATCATTTTCCTCGAAGAACTGCGTGCTGAAACCTGGATAGGCATTTATCCGCGCGAAAAGGCCATGCCGCAGACGGTCGAAATCTCTTTGCAAATTGGCGTGTCGACCGCTTCAGCCGGGGCCAGCGACGACATTCGCGACACGGTCGATTACGCCGTGGTGGTCGACCGCCTGCGGGCCGATCTGGCCGCCGTGCACTTCAATCTGATCGAGGCGCTGGCCGAACACGTGGCGAGCTACGTGCTGGAAACCTTCGCCGTGCACTGGGTCCGCGTGTCGGTCGCCAAGCTCGGCATGATGCCGGGCGTCAAGCGCGTCGGCGTGATTATCGAACGCTCGCTCTGAGCGTTTGGCCTCATCGGGCCATTTCAATTTTGGCCATTTTTTACGGTTGACCGTGGGAATGCCCAGGGCCGGCTAAAACGCCGCCGCCAGCACCGTCATCACGGCGAAACCGGTGGCCAATCCAGCCGTTCCGGCGCCGACTCGCCCCGGTTTGTGCGAGGCCGGAATCATTTCGTGGCTGACCACCCAGAGCATCGCCCCGGCCGCTGCGGCGAGCGCCATTGGTAAGGCGGCGCCGGCGACGGTGCTGGCGATGACCCCGAACAAGCCGCCGACCGGTTCGACGAGGCCGGTGCCCAGCGCGATCAGGGTGGCCCGTAAAGGCGCGGCACCCAGCGCCACCATGGCGCTGGCGACGATCCAGCCTTCCGGGATGTTCTGCAAGGCGATGCCGAGGCTCATGCCGTGGTCGGCGCCTGCCGCTGCCGCGACGCCCACCGCCAAGCCTTCCGGCACGTTGTGGATGGCGATGGCGGCGACGACGAGGGCGACGTTGGGTTGCATGCCGCTGCTTTCGATTTCTTCGACGTGTTCGTGCGGCAAGCGCCGATCCAGCATCTGCATGGCCGCGATGCCAGCCAGCAAGGCGCCGGCCGTGGCCATGCCGAGCGACCACACGGCATCGCTGGCCATCACCGTCTGCACGGCCGGGACGAGGAGCGAGAAAAGGCTGGCGGCGAGCATCATGCCGCCGGCCAGGCCGAGCATCGGGGCCATCAGCCGTTCCGACGGGCGACGGAGCATGAGCACGGGAATGGCGCCAAGCCCGGTTGCCGCGCCGGCCAACAGGCTGGCTTCAAGCCCCTTGGCGGCCATCGGGTGGGCAGCGAGCCAATGGACGGCCTGTTCGATGCCGAAGGCGATGGCAACAACGGCCATCGCCATGCCGACCCAGAGGTGGCGACGGGCGGTCGGCCGGGCATAGTGCTGGATAACGAGTTGGGTCATGGTGGCGCTCCTTTGTCTTGAGTGCCACTTTACGAACTGCGGAGCTATAGCTCCAATCGATTGATTAAATACCGTCGATTGTTATTGGCAATCATCCCTTGAGCGCCGCCTCGACCACCTTCGGCTGCAGTGTGCGCAGGATGTCGTGCGGATGGACGCCGACCAGAAAGCCGCGTTTTCCGCCGTTGATGTAGATCAGCGGCAGATCGAGGATGGTCTTTTCGATATGCACCGGCATCGCCTTCTTGGTGCCGAAGGGACTGGTGCCGCCAACCAGGAAGCCGGTGTGGCGGTTGGCCACCTCCGGCTTGCACGGCTCGACCTTCTTGCAGCCGATCTGCCGCGCCAGTTCCTTGGTCGACACCTTGCAGTCGCCGTGCATGAGGACGATCAGCGGCTTGGCGTTCTCGTCCTCGAAAACCAAAGTTTTGACGACCGCATGTTCATCGACGTTGAGTTCGCGCGCCGACACCTTGGTGCCGCCGTGTTCCTCGTAATCGTAGAGATGGGTCGAGAAGGCCACCTTGTTCGCCTTGAGGAACTTGGTGGCTTGCGTTTCGGGGGCGTGTTCTGGTTTTGCCATGGCGTGACGGGTTTCAATGTTCTTGACTGATTTTACATCTCCCGCCGAGACAGATTGGCGGGCGTCTTGGGCTGAAAATAGAGACAGGCTTGCCCCGAGGAAGCGATCACATCAAGTTCGGGCCGGCGCCGGCTTTTGAAATCGAGGGCGCGGCAGCCATAGCGGAACGGCAATTCGTGGGTGATGAAATAGTGGGCGCACTGGTTGCAACGCGGCGATGACATGGGCCTCTTTCAACCGCGCGGGTGATGCACCGCGTGCAGCGTCTTGAGCCGTTCGCGGGCGACGTGGGTATAAATCTGCGTCGTCGAAATGTCGGCGTGGCCGAGCAGCAGTTGGACGACACGGAGGTCGGCGCCGTGGTTGAGCAGGTGGGTCGCGAAGGCGTGGCGCAGGACGTGCGGCGACAGCTTTTCCGGGGCGATGCCGGCGATCAGTGCGTAACGCTTGATCAGGTGCCAGAAAGCCTGGCGGGTCATGGCACCGCCGCGGGCGGTGACGAACAGGTCGTCGCTTTGCTGGCCGTTGAGGATGTCCGGCCGGGCTTCGTTGAGGTAGCGCTTGATCCACTCGATGGCCAACTGGCCGAGCGGCACCAGGCGCTCCTTGCTGCCCTTGCCAAGAGCACGCAGGACGCCGTCGGCGAGGCTGACTTCGTGCAAGCGAAGGCCAACCAGTTCCGAGACGCGCAGTCCAGTGGCGTAGATGGTTTCGAGCATGGCGCGGTCGCGCAGGCCGAGTGGGGTGTCGAGATCGGGCGCGTCGAGCAGGGCTTCGACCTGTTTTTCCGACATGACCTTGGGCAGGCGCGAGGGGCGGCTCGGGTTGGCCAGCTTGAGCGTCGGGTCGGCGACGATGCGGCCGCGGCCGAGCTGCCAGCGGTAGAAGCGGCGTAGCGTCGATAGGTAGCGGGCCTGCGAACTGGCCCGGGTTTGCTTGGCGAGGTGGGCGATGAAGCCGGTCAGCGTCGTTTCGCGCAGGTCAAGCAGGGGCTCGGGGGCGTTGTTGGCCAGCCACAGGGAGAGCCGGCCGAGGTCGGAGCGATAGCTGTTCAGCGTCGCCTTGGCCAGACCGTCTTCCAGCCACAGGGCGTCGCAGAAATTGTCGATCTCGGCGAGGTCAGCCTGGGAGGCTGGATTCATGCGTCAATAGCCAGCGTTTGACGTCGAGCAGGAAACCGCCGCGCTCGCGGGCAAAACCGCCGAGCCCGCCGCCGGTGGCGACGACGCGGTGGCATGGCACGACAACCGGGTAAGGATTCGAGCCACAGGCCTGGCCAACAGCACGCGGGGCGTTCTTGATATTTTTCGCCACTTCGCCGTAGGTGTGGGTCCGGCCGGTCGGAATGGCCGAAATCTGTTCCCAGACGCGGCGCTGGAAATGGGTGCCGACCAGGCGCAGCGGCAGGCCGAAGGTGAATTTTGGGTCGGCGATGTAGGCCTTGAGCTGACGCGCGGCTTCGGCTGCAAGTGGGGTTGTGGCGGCAACTTCCGGGCGTGGTTCGAGAAAGTCGATGCCGGTGATTTCGTCGTCGCTGCACTGTACGCCAAGCGAGAATCCAGGCGCGGCGACGATGGCTTGATAGGCGTTGGTTTTCATGGTGCCTCCGTGGTCATTGCTACGGTCGACCGGAAAAAATGGCCAAAATTCAAAAAGCCGACAAGCCGGTCTGGGCGCGGCCGAGGATCAGCGCATGCACATCGTGCGTGCCTTCATAAGTGGTGACCGATTCGAGATTGACCATGTGGCGGATGACGCCGAATTCATCCGAAATGCCGTTACCGCCCAGCATGTCGCGGGCGTTGCGGGCGATTTCCAGCGCCTTGCCGGTGCTGTTGCGCTTGAGCAGCGAGACCAGTTCCGGCGTCGCGCTTCCGTCGTCCATCATGCGGCCGAGGCGTAGCGCCCCCTGGATGCCCAGGGCGATTTCGGTTTGCATGTCGACCAGCTTTTTCTGGATCAATTGCGCCGCGGCGAGCGGCCGGCCGAATTGCTGGCGGTCGAGCGTGTATTGCCGCGCCGTGTGCCAGCAGGCTTCCGCGGCGCCGAGGGCGCCCCAGGAAATGCCGTAGCGTGCCGAGTTCAGGCAGGTAAACGGGCCTTTCAGGCCGCTAGCCTTTGGCAACTGGTTTTCGGTCGGCACGAAGACCTCGTCCATGACGATGTCGCCGGTGATCGAGGCGCGCAGGCTGACCTTGCCGTTGATGACCGGCGCCGACAGCCCGGCCATGCCTTTTTCAAGGATGAAGCCGCGCAAGGCGCCGGCGTCATCCTTGGCCCAGACGATGAAAATATCGGCCATCGGCGAGTTGGTGATCCACGTCTTGCGCCCGGAAATTTTCCAGCCGCCCGGTACGCTGCGCGCCACGGTGGAGGCGCTGGACGGGTCGGAACCCGAGTTCGGCTCGGTCAGGCCAAAACAGCCGATCAGCTCGCCCTTGCCCAGCTTCTTCAGATACTTTTCCTTCTGCGCATCCGAGCCGAACTCGTAAATCGGCAGCATGACCAGCGAGGATTGGACGCTCAATAGCGTGCGGTAGGCCGAATCGACGTACTCGACCTCGCGGGCGATCAGGCCATAGGAAACGTAATTGAGCCCGGCACCACCGAACTGCGGCGGCAGCGTCGCGCCGAGCAGGCCCATGTCACCCATTTCGCGGTAGATCGCCGGGTCAGTCGTCTCGTTGCGGAAGGCGTCGCGGATGCGCGGCTGCAGCGCCTTCTGGGCAAAATCGCGGGCGGCATTGCGGACTTGCCGCTCGTCGGCTGCAAGTTGGCTGTCAAGCAGGAAGGGGTCTTCCCAGTGAAATGTGTTTTTTGCCATGGGTTTATTTGAAGAAACGAGCGAACCAGCCTTTCGTTTCTTTTTTTGTCTCCTTTTCCTCGATGAGCGAAATCATATTCGTCTTCACCGCGCTTACATAGTCGGCATCGTCGTGTTTGATGTGGCTGACCAGCCAGCGGGCCAGCATGTCATGCAACTCTTTACCGATATCCTCGCCCAAATTGAGGCGTTCCTGGTACTCGCCGACCTTGCGGGTGAACAGCTCATGCACCCGCTTGTGTGCCTTGACGTATTGGTAGCCCGCATCTTCCTGCAGGCTTTCCTCGAAGGCGAAATGCGAGAGCGTGTAGTCGACGCAGGAATCGACGATTTCCTTGACCTTGCGCTTGTCGATAATGAGGTTGGCTGCTTCAAGGTTGTTGATGTAATCGACAATCTGCCGATGCTGTTGATCAATGACGTTGATGCCGGTGTTGAGATTGGGGGTCCAGGCGATAGCCATCAGCATTCCTTTATTGGGCAAAAAAACGGCGCCAATTTTATGACATATTGCTTGGCTGATGCGAATGTCGTTGTGCTGGCTTCAGGGCGGCGACAAAAAAGCCCCGGTGTGCCGGGGCTTTCTGTCGGGATAATGGGCCTCAAGCGCGAACGTGCCCGTCGCCCAGTACGATCCATTTCTGGCTGGTCAGTCCTTCCAGGCCGACCGGGCCGCGGGCGTGGATCTTGTCGGTCGAGATGCCGATTTCGGCGCCCAGGCCATATTCGAAACCATCGGCGAAGCGCGTCGAGGCATTGATCATGACCGAGGCCGAGTCGACCTCGCGCAGGAAGCGCATGGCTTTCGGGTGGTTGTCGGTGACGATCGCTTCGCTGTGATGCGACGAGTACTTGTTGATGTGCTCGATGGCTTCATCGATGCCGGCTACCACTTTGACCGAAATGATCGGCGCCAGGAATTCGGTGTAGAAATCCTCTTCCGTTGCGGCGACGGCGTTCGGCACGATGGCGCAGGTTTCGGCGCAACCGCGGATCTCGACGCCCTTGGCGGTCAGCATGTGGGCAATCGGCGGCAGCAGCATGGCAGCGACCGAGCGGTCGACAAGCAGCGACTCGGCGGTGTTGCAGGTGCCGTAGCGCTGCGTCTTGGCGTTCTCGACAATCTTGAGTGCCTTGTTCGGATCGGCTTCCTCTTCGAGGTAGACGTGGCAGTTGCCGTCGAGGTGCTGGATCATCGGTACGCGCGATTCGGCCAGCAGGCGGGCGATCAGGCCCTTGCCGCCGCGCGGCACGATGACGTCGACGAATTCGCGCATGGTGATCAATTCGCCAACGGCGGCGCGGTCGGTGGTGTCGATGACCTGCACGGCATCGGCCGGCAAGCCGGCGGCTTGCAGGCCTTCGTGGACCAGCGCGGCGATGGCGCGGTTGGAACGGATGGCTTCCGATCCGCCGCGCAGGATGGCGGCGTTGCCGGATTTGAGGCAGAGCGCTGCGGCGTCGGCGGTTACATTCGGCCGGGCTTCGTAGATGATGCCGATGACGCCGAGCGGCACGCGCATCTTGCCGACCTGGATGCCGGACGGCTGGTATTTGAACTCGCCCATTTCACCAATCGGATCGGGCAACTTGGCGACCTGTTCGACGCCTTCGGCCATGCTGTCCACGCCCTTTTCGCTGAGCGTCAGGCGGTCGAGCATGGCGGTTTCAAGCCCGGCAGCGCGGGCGGCGGCCAGGTCTTGCTGGTTGGCGGCGACCAGAGCGGCTTTTTCGCGGCGGATGGCGGCGGCGATGGCGAGCAGGGCGGCGTTCTTTTCGGCCGTCGAGGCCGCGGCGATACGGCGCGAGGCAGCACGGGCCTGACGGCCAACGGTCTGCATGTAATGCTTGATGTCCATGATGTTCTTCGTGCGGGGCAAAGGAACATTATAGCCAGACAAATAAGTGGGAACTTCTAGAACCGGGTAAACTCTTATCCGCAACGACAACAGGGCTTTCCGTCGAGGACAAGATGGCTGAAAAATTGATTTTGCCGACCGAGGTTAAGGTCTGCGCTACGTGTAGCTTCTGGGATGGCGAACGGCAGGTGGACGCCGAGATGAAGCTGGTGGTGGTTTCTGATGAATGTTCAGGGGAATGCCTGGTGCAGGAGAAGAACAAGCCCGGCTTGCACGACGTGCGTCAGGAGCATACCTGTCTCTGGGAAGATCTGGAGCCGGACGCGCCACCTGAGGACAAGGCCGCCGACCCCAAGGCGGCTTGATTATTTAACCGCGGTGAGGCGCAGGCCGAGCCGCAGGAATTCTTCCCAGATATTGCCATGACCGATGCCTTTGGCCAGTCGGTCGATCTTGCCGGCATGTTGTAGTGCCGCTTCGAGCCCTGCGGTCGATAGCCGTTGCAGCGCCTTCTTCACCGGATTGGCGCGCGGCCCCCAGACCTTGGCATCCTTGAGCAGCATGTCCACCGGCTTGCCGGCATCCATGCCGGCGCGAATGATGGTCAGCGCCCGGATTTCCTCGCTCATCGCCCACAACACCAGCGGCGGCGCTTCGCCTTCTTGCATGAGGCCGTCGAGCGTCCGCGTCAGGCGGGCGAGATCCCCCGAGAGCAGCGCTTCGCGCAGGCCGTCGATGTCGTAACGGGCGACGTTGAGGACGGCATCGCGAATCTGCGCCATGCTGAGCTGGCCGGCCGGGTAGAGCAGGCCGAGTTTCTGGATTTCCTGGTGGGCGGCGAGCAGGTTGCCTTCGACGCGCTCGGCGATGAACTTGAGGCTTTCGAGGTCGGCGCTCTGTTGCTGGCGACGCAGGCGGCCGACGATCCAGCCCGGCAACTCGGCCAGTGGCGGGGCCATGAGTTTGATGGCGACGCCGGCATTGACCAGGGCGGTGAACCAGACAGCCTTTTCCTCGCGCCAGTCGAGTTCGGGCAGGGTGATCAGCAGCAGGTTGTCCATTGACAGGTTCTGGCACCACTGCTGCAGCGCCGCGCTGCCTTCCTTGCCGACCTTGCCGGTTGGAACGCGCAGGTCGATCATTTTTTTATCGCCGAACAGCGACATGTTGCCGCCGGCGGCGAGCAATGTTCCCCAGTCGAATTGCGGCAGCACAGTGAGCACTTCGCGTTCGCTGTAGCCCTGCTGGCGCGACTTGGCGCGGATGGCGTCGGCGGCTTCGATGACCAGCAGTGGGTCGTCGCCGTACAGAACGTAAAGCGGCCGCAGTTCGCGTTCGAGGTGGCTCGCCAGCTGATCGCCCTTGAGCAGCATTACTCGTCGTCTTCTGCTGCGTCGGGGTTTTTCGGCTTGATGATGCTCAGCCGGCGCATGATCTGGTTGACCAGATCATTGGTCATGTCGCGCCAGAGCAGGTTTTCTTCGAGATCCTTGGCGAGAATGTTCGAGTCGTCGAAAGAAATATCGCGGGTCAGGGCCACCTCGTTGGGCGGAACCAGCACCTGCCCCTTCTGATTGACGATGCGGAAGGTGTAGGTCAGCTGCAGCCGGTATTCGCGCACGCGGCCCTGGGCATTGACGCTCAGGATGGTCTTCAGGCGGCTGTCGCCCAGTTGCTGGAAGATGGCATCGGCCGCCTTGGCATCCTCGACGATCTCGGTGCTGCCGCTGGCCTTGATGTAGCGCTGCAGCCAGATATTGACTTCAGCCGTGTCCGGCAAGGCGATGTACATCGTCTTGTAGGGCAGATTGCCGCTGCCGACGCCGCGCAGATGGAAGCCGCAGCCGGTGAGGGCGGCGGAGATGATCAGGGCGAGAAGCAGGCGGAGCGGCGAACGCATGGCGGCTTTCCTTAGACGACGATATTGACCAGACGGCCCGGCACGACCACGACCTTCTTCGCCGGCTTGCCTTCCATGAACTTGACGGCGCCTTCAGAGGCCAGCGCGGCAGCTTCGATGTCCGCCTTGTCGGCTTCGGCAGAGACGCGAATGGAACCACGCAGCTTGCCGTTAACCTGCACCATGAGCTCGATTTCATCCTGCTTGAGCGCAGCCGGATCGGCCTTCGGGAAGGCTGCCGAGCCGGCATCCTGGCCCGGTTTCAGCTCGGCGTAGAGCGCCTGACCGATGTGCGGGACGATGGGGAAGAGCAGCAGGGCGATGCTTTCCAGCGTTTCCTGGGCCAGCTTGCGGCCCGTGGCATCGGCGAGATCGGTCTTGTCGTAGGCGTTGAGCAGTTCCATGACGGCGGCGATGGCGGTGTTGAACTGCTTGCGCCGGCCGTAATCGTCGGCAACCTTGCCCATGGTCTGGTGCAATTTGCGGCGCAGGTCGGCTTGCACGGTCGACAGGGAATTTTGCTCAAAATTGGAGTCGACCAGGCCGCCCTGAACGTGGTCGTAAGTCGTCTTCCACAGGCGGCGCAGGAAGCGGTATGCCCCCTCGACGCCAGCGTCAGACCATTCCAGCGACTGGTCGGGCGGCGAGGCGAACATGATGAACAGGCGGGCCGTGTCGGCGCCGTACTGGTCGATCAGGGCCTGCGGATCGACGCCGTTGTTCTTCGACTTCGACATCTTCTCGGTGCCGCCGATGACCACCGGCAGGCCGTCGGCCTTGAGCGTGGCGCCGGTCGGTCGGCCGCGCTCGTCGGTCACGACATCGACGTCGGCCGGGTTGATCCATAGCTTCTTGCCAGCATCGAGATCGCGGAAGAAGGTGGGCGCAACGACCATACCTTGCGTCAGCAGGTTGGCGAATGGTTCGCCGAGGTCGCCGATCAGGCCGACATCGCGCATCAGCTTGGTGAAGAAGCGCGAATACAGCAAATGCAGGATGGCGTGCTCGATACCGCCGATGTACTGGTCGATGCCGCCCTTGCACCAGTAGGCGACGCGCTCGTCGACCATGGCCGTGCTGTTGTCCGGGCAGGCGTAGCGAAGGAAGTACCAGGACGACTCGAAGAAGGTGTCCATGGTGTCGGTTTCACGGCGAGCGTCGCCGCCGCACTTCGGACAATTGCACTCGTAGAACTCGGGCATCTTGGCCAGCGGCGAGCCGGCGCCGGTGATTTCGACGTTCTCGGGTAAGACGACCGGCAACTGGTCATCTGGCACCGGGACGTCGCCGCAGGTCTTGCAGTGAATGATCGGGATCGGGCAGCCCCAGTAACGCTGGCGGGAAATGCCCCAGTCGCGCAGGCGGAACTGCACTTTCTTGTCACCCAAGCCCTTGGCGGCGAGGTCGGCTGCGATGGCGTCGACAGCCGCTTCGTAGCTCAGGTCGTCGTACTTGCCGGAATTGACCAGCTTGCCGCGTTGCTTGTCGGCATACCACTCAGCCCAGGCTTCATGGCTGAACGAGGTTTCGCCGTCGACGGCGACAACCTGCTTGATTGGCAGGTTGTATTTCAGGGCAAAAGCGAAATCGCGCTCGTCGTGCGCCGGCACGGCCATTACGGCACCATCGCCGTAGCTCATCAGCACGTAATTTCCGACCCAGACTTCGACCTGCTGGCCGGTCAGCGGATGGGTGACGTAGATGCCGGTCGGCATCCCCTTCTTTTCCATCGTCGCGATGTCGGCCTCGGCGACGCCGCCCTTCTTGCATTCCTCGATGAAATTGGCCAGTTCCGGGTTGTTGACCGCAGCACGCGTCGCCAGCGGATGTTCAGCGGCGACGGCAACGAAGGTGACGCCCATGATGGTGTCGGCGCGGGTGGTGAACACCCAAAGCTTTTCGTCGGTATCGTCGGCCAGCGGGAAGGCGAAGCGCACGCCGGTGCTCTTGCCGATCCAGTTTTTCTGCATCAAGCGCACCTGCTCGGGCCAGCCCGGCAGGTTGTCGAGTTCGCTCAGCAGTTCTTCGGCGTAAGCGGTGATCTTCATGTAGTACATGGGGATCTCGCGCTTTTCGATGAGCGCGCCGGAACGCCAGCCGCGGCCGTCGATGACCTGCTCGTTGGCGAGCACGGTGTGATCGACCGGGTCCCAATTCACGGTGCCGAGCTTCTTGTAAACCAGGCCCTTTTCGTAGAGGCGGGTGAATAGCCACTGTTCCCAGCGGTAGTACTCGGGCGTGCAGGTGGCGAATTCGCGTTCCCAGTCGATGGCGAAGCCGAGCGACTTGAGTTGCTGGCGCATGTAATCGATGTTGGAGTAGGTCCAGCCAGCCGGCGGTACATTATTTTGCAGTGCAGCATTTTCGGCCGGCATGCCGAAGGCGTCCCAGCCCATCGGCTGCAGGACGTTGTAGCCCTGCATCTTGTGGAAACGGGAAAGCACGTCGCCGATGGTGTAGTTGCGGACGTGGCCCATGTGCAGTTTCCCGGACGGATACGGGAACATCGACAGGCAGTAGTACTTGGGTTTCGTGGCGTCTTCGACGGCGCGGGCGGCACCGGTCTTGTTCCAGTGGTCCTGGGCGGCGCGCTCGATGTCGGCCGGGGTGTATTTGTCCTGCATGGGCATGGCGGGGTTCATTCGCTGAAAATCGGAGAGTAACCGCGAATTATACCGGTTGATCCCGACTCGTCGGCGAAGAGGACAAAGGCGGGGCAAGACAACAGCGCCCGGCGCTGCCTTTGGGCGTGTTTGGCGTCGACCATAACGGCCAGACGCTTGCCGCAGACTGAATCAGTGACCGGGCGGGGCCGATGCTGAGCCTGCACGCTCCGCATCGGCGGGATTCAACTTAACGTTGCCCGGTCACGCCGCTTTTTTTTGCGGATACATGCCTTCCCAGGTGTTCTGCCAGTAACGGTAGGCATTCTGGGAGGCGGCCAGCGAGAGCAGGGACATCCGGGACTGGTGACGCCACATCCAGGAAAGCTGGGGAGCGGGAGCCAGGCTGCAGGATTGAACGTTGCCTACTTCGTCCTCGACGATGGTCAGGAAGCGATCAACGGCCAGGCCGTAGTAGGCGGAGCCTTCGGTTGTGCCGGTGAGATACTCGGCTTCGCTGACGGCGCGGCGCCACAGTTTGAGCGCGAGCTCGTCGCTGATGCCGGCCTTGCGGGCGATCCAGGGCAGGATCTTCGGTGCATTCATGCTGTTCATGCTGATTCTCCTTTACTACGTTGTAGCGGTAGCTACTTGCTGTATGACTGCCTTGTGGGCAAATTGTTTTGTGCACTGCAATATATTTTTTGCCAAGTATACTTGGCTAGATTTTGCGGTGTGTAAAAAACCGTGCGCTTTCGTTTGTTGCGTTGCACAATCGCAACAAATTGGTCTGACCAGTTTTCCATTCCCGCTTTTTATGGCGGACATTCTACGCCTTTGGTAATAATTTTTCTGTGAAATAATTCATGTCCGATCTGCTTGCCAACTTAAATTCGCCGCAACTTCAGGCTGTTACCTTGCCGCCGGTGCACGCCCTGATACTTGCCGGCGCTGGCAGCGGTAAGACCCGGGTGCTGACCACGCGCATCGCTTGGCTCATGTCCACCGGTCAGGTCGGGCCGCACGGCGTACTGGCCGTGACCTTCACCAACAAGGCGGCGAAGGAAATGACGGCGCGGCTGTCGTCGCTGGTGCCGATCAACACGCGGGGCATGTGGATCGGCACTTTTCACGGCCTGTGCAACCGCCTGCTGCGGGCGCATTACCGTGAGGCGGGGCTGCCGCAGACCTTCCAGATCCTCGATTCGGCGGACCAACTGGCGATGGTCAAGCGTCTGCTCAAGAACCTCAATGTCGATGATGAGAAATATCCGCCGCGCGAGCTGTGCCACTTCATCAATGCCCATAAAGAGCAGGGTTTGCGGGCGGCGCAGGCCGAGGTTTACGACAACTACACGCAAAAACGCGTCGAGTTGTACGCCGAATACGAGACCCAGTGCAACCGCGAAGGCGTCGTCGACTTCGCCGAACTGTTGTTGCGCTGCTACGAATTGCTGCAGCGCAACGAACCTTTGCGCAAACACTACCAGGATCGCTTCCGTTACATCCTGGTCGATGAGGTGCAGGACACCAACAAGCTGCAATACGCCTGGCTGAAACTGCTGGCGGGCGGTGGCGCCGTGGTTTTTGCCGTCGGCGACGATGACCAGAGCATCTATGCCTTCCGCGGCGCCGAGGTTGGCAACATGCGCGATTTCGAGCGCGATTACGCCGGCGATAATGTGATCCGGCTCGAACAGAACTACCGCTCGCACGGCAATATCCTGGCGGCGGCCAACGCCATCATCAAGAACAACCGCGAGCGCTTGGGCAAGAATTTGTGGACGGACGCCGGCGAAGGCGAGCTGATCCGGGCTTTCGAGGCGTATTCGGATCTCGACGAGGCGCGTTTCGTCGTCGAGGAAATCCGCGAACTGGTCCGCGATGGCATCTCGCCGACGCAGATCGCCCTGCTTTACCGCTCCAACGCCCAGTCGCGCGTGCTCGAAAACGAGCTTTTCACGAAAAACGTGCCGTACAAGGTCTATGGCGGACTGCGCTTCTTCGAGCGGCAGGAAATCAAGCACGCCCTGGCCTATCTGCGGTTGCTCGGCAATCCGGACGACGACACGGCTTTCCTGCGCGTCGTCAATTTCCCGACCCGCGGCATCGGCGCACGTTCGCTCGAAAACCTGCAGGCGACGGCGCATCAGACCAATTCCAGCCTGTACAACGCGGCTGCCTCGTTGACTGGCAAGTCCGGGCAGACGGTCGGCGCCTTCATCCGCTTGATCGAGCAACTGCGCGTCGAGACGGAAGGCTTGCCGCTGCCGGAAATGGTCGAGCACATTATCGAGAAGTCGGGTCTGGCCCAGCATTACCGGACCGACAAGGAAGGCCAGGACCGGCTGGAGAATCTCGACGAACTGATCAACGCCGCCGCCACTTTCATCGATGACGAAGGCGCCATCGGCGAAGGCGGGGCGCTGGTGTCATTCCTGACCCTGGCTTCCCTCGAAGCCGGCGAACATCAGGCCGGTGAGGGTCAGGAAGCCGTCCAGCTCATGTCGGTACACGCCGCCAAGGGCCTGGAGTTCGACGTGGTTTTCATCACCGGCTTGGAACAGGGCCTGTTCCCGCACGAAAATTCGATCAACGCCGGCAAGGATGGCCTCGAGGAGGAGCGGCGGCTGATGTACGTGGCGGTTACCCGCGCCCGCCAGCGTCTTTACGTTTCCTGCGCGCAGACCCGTATGCTGCATGGCCAGACGCGCTATTGCGTGCCGTCGAGCTTCCTCGATGAAATCCCCGAGCAACTGTTGCTCAAGCTCAACAAGAAAGCGGCGCCGGCGGCGGCCTTCCCGGCTTTCGGCTCGTTCGGCGGCGGCTATGCCGAGCCGGTGGCGGCCGGCGGCCTGCGTATCGGGCAGACCGTCGAGCACGCCAAGTTCGGTATCGGCGTCATCGTGTCTACCGAAGGGCGCGGCGCCGATGCGCGCGTTCAGATCAATTTCGGCGGCAGCGGCATGAAGTGGCTGGCGCTGGAATACGCCAAGCTGACGCCGGTTTGAGCGCTTCCGGTCGACTTCCACGGTCAACCGGAAATTTTGACCAAAATTCAAATCGTCGGAAGCTAGATCGCCGGCCGGCACGGTGATAACCTCGTTATCTCGCAAAAATAAGCAGATAACGAGGAGATCACCATGCCCTGCGCCATTCGTCTTCATCAAAACGGCGGTCCGGAAGTGCTGTCCTGGGAAACGGTTGAGGTACCGGCGCCGGCCCCCGGTGAAGCGACGGTTCGCCACCACGCCGTCGGCCTCAATTTCATCGACGTTTATCACCGCACCGGCCTCTATCCGGTGACCCTGCCCTCCGGCATCGGCATGGAAGGCGCCGGCGTCGTCGAGGCGGTGGGCGAGGGCGTCAGCGAACTCAAGGTCGGTGACCGCATCGCCTACGCTGGCGGGCCGCTTGGCGCCTACGCCGAAGTCCGCAACATTCCGGCGCACCGCCTGCTCAAACTGCCTGATGCCATTTCTTTCGAAACTGGCGCAGCGATGATGCTGCAAGGCCTGACCGCGGCCTACCTGCTGCGCAAGACCTATCGCGTGCAGCCGGGCGATGCCGTGCTCATCCAGGCTGCCGCCGGCGGCGTCGGCTTGATCGCCTGCCAGTGGGCGCGGGCGCTCGGCGCGACGGTCATCGGCACCGTCGGTTCGCCGGCCAAGGCCGAGCTGGCCAAGGCACACGGCTGCCACCATGTGATCAACTACAGCACCGAGAATTTCGCCCAGCGCGTCCGCGAAATCACCAACGGCGAAGGCGTCGCCGTGGTCTATGACGGCGTCGGCAAGGATACTTTCACCGGCTCGCTCGACAGCCTGCGGCCGATGGGCATGATGGTTTCGTTCGGCAATGCCTCAGGCCCGGTGCCACCGCTCGACCTCATCGTGCTGTCGCAAAAGGGCTCGCTCTTCGTCACCAGGCCAACGCTCATGAATTACACGGCGAAGCGCGAAGATCTTGTCGCGCTGGGCTCCGAGCTGTTCGATGTCGTCGTCTCCGGCCAGGTCAAGATCGAGGTCAATCAAACCTACGCCCTGAAGGATGCCGCCCAGGCTCATCGTGATCTCGAGGCGCGCCTGACCACGGGTTCCACCATCCTGTTGCCATGATGGCCAAAATCAAGGCTGGACTGCTTTCGCTGCGCGACCTGTTCGCCACCGCCTGGTGGATCGTCCTGCTCGCCGGCATCGGCTTCGCGGTCGCCTACCAGTTCGTCGAGCCGGCGCCGCCGACGAAAATCGCCATCAGCACGGGCAGCGAAAGTGGCGCCTATTACCAGTTTGCCAAGCGTTACGCGACCATCCTGGCCAAGAACGGCATCACGCTCGAGGTCCGGACTTCGGCCGGTTCACTGGAAAATCTGGATCGTCTGAAAAACGATGAAGTGCAGATCGGCTTCGTCCAGGGCGGTGTCGTGCCGCCAAACCCCGATCCCGACGCCGTGGATGATTCCGGCCTGCTCTCGCTCGGCAGCCTTTTTTACGAGCCGGTCTGGGTCTTCTATCGCGGCGACAAGGTGCTGACCCGCCTGACCGAGCTCAAGGGCAAACGCATCGCCATCGGCCAGGAAGGCTCGGGAGTGCGCCAGTTGGCGCAGCAGTTGCTCGACGCCAACGAAATTCCCGCCGGCAAGCATCTGGTCCCGCTGGCCGGCCTGTCGGCGGCTGAAGAGCTGCAGCAGGGGCGGATCGACGCCGCTTTCATCATCGCCGCGGAAACGGCGCCGGTCGTCCAGGTGCTGATCCGCTCGCCAGGCGTCAAGCTCATGAGCTTCGCCCAGGACCGCGCCTACCAGCGCCGCTTTCCTTTCCTGACCAAGCTGACCTTTCCGCAGGGCGTCGCCGATCTGGTCCGCGATTTTCCGCCGGAAGACATCAAGGTGCTGGCGCCGACGGCCAACCTGATCGTCCGCGACGACCTCCATCCGGCCTTGCAGGCGCTGATCCTGCAGGCGGCCAGCGAGGTGCATGGCAAATCCGGCTTCTTCCAGGATGCCGGCGAATTCCCGTCCTATATGGACCAGATGCTGCCGCTGTCGCCCGAGGCGGCGCGCCACTTCAAGTCCGGCCCCTCCTTCCTGCAGCGCTACCTGCCGTTCTGGCTGGCGGTGCTGGTCGACCGGCTGATCGTCATGCTGGTCCCGGTTTTCGTGCTGCTCATCCCGCTGCTCAAGGTGGCGCCGGCGATTTACAACTGGCGGGTGCGCTCCAAGGTGTTCCGGATCTACGGCGAGCTCAAGTTCCTCGAAGACGACCTCAAGCTCCATTTCGATCCGGCCAAACTGGCCGACTATCGCAGCCGGCTCGATGCCCTCGACGATGAGGCCAGCGCCCTGCACATCCCGCTCGGCTTCACTGATCTGGCTTATACCCTGCGCGAACACGTCAATCTGGTTCGCCATATCCTCGACAAGAAGGAATCAGCAACATGAAGGCGTTTCTCGTTGCCAATCCCAAGGGCGGCTCGGGCAAAAGCACGCTGGCGACCAATCTGGCCGGCTATTTTGCCAACAAGGGTGAAGAGGTGATGCTCGGCGATATCGACCGTCAGCAATCGTCGCGCGAATGGCTGGGCATGCGCCCCTTCGCCCTGCCCACCATCGATACTTGGGCGGTCGGCGAAGACAAGATCTCACGGCCGCCCAAGGGCACCACGCACGTCGTCCTCGATACCCCGGCCGGTCTGCACGGCAAGCTGCTCGAACGCGTGCTCAAGCTGTCGACGCGGGTCATCGTGCCGGTCCAGCCATCGATGTTCGACATGCTGGCGACCCGCCATTTCCTGGCCGAACTGCTATCTGAAAAGGCCGTGCGCAAAGGCAAGGCCGACGTCGCCGTGATCGGCATGCGGGTCGATGCGCGAACCCGTGCGGCCGGCGAGCTCGAACGCTTCTTCGCCACCTTTGACCTGCCCGTGCTGGCCTACCTGCGCGATACGCAGACCTATGTCCAGGCCACGGCCGCCGGCATGACCATCTTCGACCTGCCGCCGTCGCGCGCCGAGCGCGATATCGAGCAATGGCAGGCGATCATCAAGTGGGTCGAGGCGGAGTAGCCGATTCCCACGGTCAACCGGAAATAAAGCCCAAAAACGAAATCAGGCCGACTCGGCCTTGCCGCCCAGCCACTGTTCCAGCTTGGCGTAGAGCAGTTCCGGCTTGACCGGTTTTGCGATGAAATCCGACATGCCCGCTGCCAGGCAGCGCGCCTTGTCTTCGGCGAAGGCATTGGCCGTCATCGCCAGGATCGGGGTCGTTGCATAGCCGGGCAGGCGGCGGATGGCGGCGGTCGCCAGCAGGCCATCCATGTTCGGCATCTGCATGTCCATGATGATCAGGTCGTAGCGTGTCTCGCCGGCGCGCTCGAGGGCGATGGCCCCGTCGTCGGCGACATCGATGACCAGGCCAGGCAGGCATTGCAGCAGTTCGAGCGCCACTTCCTGGTTGATCGGGTCATCTTCGGCCAGCAGCACGCGTTTGCCGCTGAAGTTGTCGAGCCCGGTGGCGCCCGCCTCGCCGGCTGGCGTGGCGGATGGCTCGGCCGCGTCCGGCGCCGCCTTGTCGAAAGCGACGGTCAGAATGAAGGTGCTGCCCTCGCCCGGCGTGCTGTTGAGCTCCAGTCTGCCGTTCATGAGCCGGACCAGTCGCCGGACGATGGCCAGGCCGAGGCCCGTTCCGCCATGGCGCCGGGTGGTTGATCCATCGGCCTGTTCGAAAGGCGAGAAGATGCGCTCCTGCGCCTCGGGCGGGATGCCGATGCCGGTATCCTGAATGACCAGGCGAGCGGTCAGGGTGCGCGCCGTCTCGGCGGCCGTCGTGGCGCCGATTGAAACGCGGCCCCGGTCGGTGAATTTGACGGCGTTGTCGATTACGTTGAGCAAGATCTGCTGCAGGCGCAAGGGGTCGCCGAGCAATTCCGTCCCGGCTAGCCGCGGGTCGATGTCGAGCTCCAACTGCAGGCCCTTGGCCGCCACTTTGTCGCTGACCAGGCTTTCGATGTTGGCGATGATGCTGCCCAGGCGCAACGGCGTTTGCTCCAGCGTCAGTCGTTCGGCGTCGATTTTCGACAGGTCGAGAATATCGTTGAGCAGGCAGAGTAGATGGCCGGCGGCCTTGTCGATCTTGCCCAGCTTGTCGCGTTGTTCCGGGTCGCTGCTGCGCCGGCTCAGGATGTGCGTCAGGCCGATGATCGCGTTCATCGGCGTGCGCAGCTCGTGGCTCATGTTGGCGAGGAAGGTGCTCTTGGCGCGATTGGCCGTTTCGGCAGCTTCCTTGGCCAGTTCGAGATCGGCCGTGCGCGAGGCGACAAGCTCCTCAAGGTGCGCCCTGTAACCCTGCAATTCAGCCTCGGCCTGCTTGCGCTTGGAGATGTCGATGATGATCCCGATCACCGCCGGCTGGCCTTCGTAATCCACCGCGGTACCGAAGACCTCGACGGCCACCGTGCCGCCGTCCGTGCGCAGACCGGAAAAGCCGTAATGCAGCGCCTCGATTTCACCGCTTTCACGCCGCCGGACGTTGTCCATGACCCTCTGCCGGTCCTCCGGGGCAACCAGATCGATGACCGCGACGCGGTCGATGATCTCCTCCGGCGAGTCGTAGCCGAAAACCTTGGCAAACCACGGATTCACATAGCGAAAATGTGGGCCCTGGATGATGTAGACCCCGGCCAGCGACTGCTCGACCAGACCGCGGAACTTGCGTTCGGCCGAACGCAGCTCCTTTTCGATCTGGACGCGCGACGTAATGTCGTGGCCAACCATGACCAGCGCCTGGCGGCTGCCATCGGTGCCAAACAGGGGGACTTTGGCGACGTCGAAAACCTGCTCACCACCCTTGTCGTCGCGGAAAATCAGTTCGTCATGCAGGCGTTCGCCGTTGGCCCAGACTGCCTCGTCCGTAGCCTCAAGCAGGGCGAGCGGCGCCGTGTCGAATTTGCCCGAGGCCGCCAGCTCCTGGCTGGTCGAGCCACGATAATCGGTGTTGCTCAGGCCCAGCATGCGCAGCAGGAGGGTGTTGGCTTCGGTCCACCGGCCCTCGCCGTCCTTCAGGCAGACAATGTCGGGAAGGGTGTCGATCAGCGTTCTCAGACGCTTCTCGTTCTTGCCCAAACGCTCGGCGTAGCCCGTGATGTGCCGCCGGTAGCGCTCGTTGCGGCGCAGCCAGAAAAAAGCCATGAGGCCGCTCAAGGTGCCGCCGATGGCGATGCTGAGCGGCAATGGCGTCCACGTGATGCGGTCGAACTCGGGGCGGCTGTGCAGTTGCGCAGCCCATTGGTGACCACCAAATTCAATCGCCAGCGTGACGTGCTGGCGGCCGCGCGCCGACGTTTTTCCGGCGTGCGAGTCAAAAAGCAGGTTTTCCGGTGCCACGGCCAGGTCGTAGAGCTCGATCTCGACGTCCTTGTTGTCCTTGGTGATTACGCTGGACAACAGGTCGTGCGCCCGGAAAGCCGCGTAGCTCAAGCCCTGCAGAGCCGCCCGGCGTTCCTCAACGGTCTCGCGGCGCTGGCCGGCCCGGTAAACGGGCATATAGATCAGGAAGCCGGGCTGAACCTGCTGACCGATTTCCTGGAGCAGGGTGATCTTTCCCGACAGGGCCGGTTCTCCGTTGTCCCGCGCCCGTTCGATGGCGCGCCGGCGAACCGGTTCCGAGACCATGTCGTAGCCGAGAGCGATCTGATTGAGTTCGGTGAATGGCTCGAGAAAAATGATGCTGCTGTACTGTTCGCGTTTGCCGCCGGGTTTGATGGTGTAGTCGGGAAAGCCCTCGGCCCGGATGCTTTGCTCATGGGCCGCCTTGTCGCGGGGGTGGATCATCAGCGAATAACCGGTGGCCTGGATGCCGGGCAAGGTTCTGGCCAGTTGCAGGTTGCTCACATAGCTGTGCCATTCTTCGCGATTGACATCGTCGCTCGCTTCAATGAAGGCCGCCGCCCCACGCAGGACCTGGGCATGGGTATTGAGGCGGGAGAGCAGGATGCTGCGTTCCTGTTCGGCCCGATAGAGGAAGCGCTGGTAAATCTGTTCTTCGGTGCTTTGCCGAACAAAGCTGTAGAGCCCGGCGGTGATGGCCAGAATGAGGCCGAGCGCGAACCAGGCACCACCTTCCCTCAGCAGGAGCTGAGGGAGATAGTGGCCTTGTTGACTGCTGTCGAGTGGGCCATGTCCTGATTTTTCCACTGTTGCATTTTTTGTTGATTATGCTTTCACGATAGCACTATCTGGGGCGTGTGTGGACAGGGTAAATCACTGATTCAAAGACCTGCAGTTAGCGCGCTTGTGACCGCGTGAGCGGCCAGTTCGCTCGCCGCGCGCAGCAGGTGACGGCCATCGTCGAGCCGCGTGCGTCCAGCCTGGTTGAGCATGGCCTTGCGCCCTTCGCGCAGGAATAAGGTGATGCCGAGATCGCCTTCCAGTTTGGCCACGGCGTGCGACAGCGCGGAGGGCATGCGCTGTTTATTGTTGAACACCACAAATACTATGGTGACTAATCATTACGATTCATTCACAAGGAGATTGCAGTGATCCAGCTTCGCCCTTCTGCCGAACGCGGTTACGCCGACCATGGCTGGCTGCGCGCCAAACACAGTTTTTCCTTTGCCGATTATCACGACCCGGACGAAATGGGCTGGGGTGCCCTGCGCGTCATCAACGAGGACCGCGTCGCCCCGGGTACCGGTTTCGGCCGGCATGGCCATCGCGACATGGAAATCGTCACCTACATCCTGTCCGGGACGCTCGAGCACAAGGATAGCCTCGGCCACGGCGGCTTGATCCGGCGCGGCGAAGTGCAGCGCATGAGCGCCGGCAAGGGCATCCTGCACAGCGAGTCCAACCCGTCGGCCGACGAAGAAACGCACCTGCTGCAAATCTGGATCGAGCCGGCGCAGCACGGCACGCCGGCCAGCTACGAGCAGCAGGCCCTGCCGCTCGCCGAGCTGCGCGGCCGCTGGCGGCTCGTTGCCTCGCCGGACGGTGCCGACGGCAGCACGACCATCGGCCAGGATGCGCGCCTGTGGGCCAGCCTGCTGGCGCCCGGCGAAAGCATTGATTACCGCTTGGCGGCCGGCCGGCTGGGCTATGTGCACGTTATCTACGGTCAACTGGAAATAAACGGCAAAAACGTAAATGCCGGTGACGGCGCCAAGATTGCCGACGAAACCGACCTCCGGTTTTTGGCGAGTGCAGAAGCGGAATTCCTGCTCTTCGACCTGCCGCCTGCCGCATGAGCATCGTCGTTTTTCACTCCGGTTACGGCTGCGGCAAGCGCGTTGGCGAAGTCCTGGCCAGCGTCGCCGCCGCCCGTCTGCACGGATAAAGGCTGGCACAGATGGCCCCCCGGCCGCCTGCTGGCTGCTATAGTGAGATCATTCCCCTTCGTTCCGGAGTGATCGCATGGCAATGACAACCTCGCTGGCCGACTTGGCAATCATTCTGGTCGAGCCGTCGCAAATGCAGGCGCATCTGGTCAGCCGGATGCTTGAGCATCAAGGGGTCAAGAAAGTCACCGTTGTCGACACGGCTAGCGCCGCGCTGGCGTCGCTCAAGGTCGAGAGCGCGAACGTCATCGTAATCAGCAGCCTCTACCTGCCTGATCTGGCCGGTACCGAGCTGGTCGCTGCCATGCGCGCCGAGGCTGATTTCGAAACCGTGCCCTTCATTCTCGTTTCCAGCGAAACCCGGCCGCAGGTGCTCGAACCCGTTCGTCAGTCCGGCGCCTGCAGCATCGTCGCCAAGCCTTTCGACGAACAGCAGTTGTCGCGCGCGCTCTATGCTGCCGCCGACTACCTGAATCCGCCGGAAGACCTCGACGTCGCCGAAATCGAAAACCTCCGCGTTCTGGTGGTCGATGACAGCTTGGCATCACGTCGCCATTTGCGCCGACTTCTCTCGGAACTGGGCATTGAGCGCATCACCGAGGCGGTCAATGGCAAAGAGGCTGTGACACTCCTCGAGCAGGCCATGGTCGACCTGGTCATTACCGACTACAACATGCCGGAAATGGATGGTCGCGAGCTGACCGAATACATCCGCACGCAAAGCTGGCAGGCCGAGGTGCCGGTGCTCATGGTGACCAGCGAACAGAACATGGGTCGCCTGGCCGCCGTCGAGCGAGCCGGCGTTTCCGCCATCTGCGACAAGCCTTTCGAGGCCGGCAGCATTCGTCGCCTGATCAGCGAAGCGCTGACCCGTTAACCGGGACTCGCGCCGGCGAAGCGCTGCGCTTCCCGGTTTATTTTCGTAGTGAAACCTGAGAAATTTCACGGTTTCTGGGTGCGAAAAATCAAGCGCTGATCCATTCGGACTATGCCGTTTGCGACCTGTGTCACAAGCGCGCAATGTGCGCACGCCAATCTTCGGACAATCCCCGGCCGCCGGTATCGGTTCACGTTGCGTTCGGCCGCGGGGAGCTATTTCCCCCCTTTCGAATTGAATGGAGTCGCTCATGAAGAAATCCCTGCGCATTATTGCGGCCGCCCTGGCCATTGCCGGTCCTGGTGCGGCATTCGCTACTGTTTCCCTTCCCAATGTCCAGATTACTGAATGGATGTACAACGGTACTGGCACGACCGGGGAATACATCGAATTCACCAACATGGGTTCGGTTGCCGTGGACTTTTCCGGCTGGTCTTTCGATGACGCAAGCAGAACACCTGGCTCTGTCAGTCTGGCCGACTTTGGTCTGGTTGGTGCTGGCGAGTCGGTTATTTTGACCGAAGCTACCGCGGCAGAGTTTCGTTCCGCCTGGAACCTCGGCGCCAGCGTCAAGGTGATCGGCGGCAATACCAATAACCTTGGACGTGGCGACGAAATCAATCTTTACGCTGCTGGTGACGTTCTCGTTGACCGCCTGACCTATGGTGACGCTGTCTTTCCGGGCACCATCCGCGCCCAGAATGCCAGCGGCAATCCGCTGGCTGCCACCGATTTGACCTCCGAGACCATCACCGCCAACTGGGTGCTGGCTTCCGCAGGCGATGCTTATGGTTCCTATTACTCTGGTTCCAGCGTTGACTTGGGCAACCCCGGAACTTTCATTTACGCACCAGTACCCGAACCTGACAGCTATGCCATGTTGCTGGCAGGCCTTGGTCTGATCGCTGGTCTCGTTCGTCGCCGTAAAGTTTGAGACGGAGCAAATAGCATGATCAAGAAGACAATAATTGCATCTCTGCTGGCATTCGCCAGCTTGTCCGCATCGGCGCAGACCTCGCTGGACCTGTCGCGTTACCAGGTGTCCGGTACGTACAACCTCGATACTTTGTCCGACATGGGCTTGGAAGCCTCCGCCGTGACCTACGCGCGGGATCGGGGCTCGTTGTTTTTTGTCGGCGATGAAGGCCTGGGTGTCGTGGAAATCTCGCTTACCGGCCAGACCTTGGGCCAAATGAATTTCAACTGGACCGGTACCGGCAGCACCAACAACGATGCTGAAGGCCTGACCTATCTGGGCAATGGCGTGCTGGTCGTTGCTGAAGAACGTCTGCAGGATGCATTCAAGTTCAACTATGTGGCCGGTGGCACCGTAGCCTTGGCCAATGCCGAATTTGTGTCAATCGGCACCACTGTCGGCAATGTCGGTACCGAAGGTATCAGCTACGATCCGCGCAATGGCAGCTTCGTATCGGTCAAGCAGGACGGTCCGGTGGCTTTGCTGGCTGGCGGCCTGACGTTCGCACAGGGCGGTGGTGTTTCTTCGATGAGCACGCTTTATTCGGGCACGACCTCACTGTTCGGGGTCAACAGTTTCTCGGACGTGCAAACGCTTTCCCCGATTGATGCCTTGGTTGGTACCGCTGCAGCCGACAATCTGCTGATTCTGAGCCTCGACTCCAAGAAGCTTATTGAAATCAACCGTTCCGGTCAGGTGTTGAGCAGCCTCGATCTCAGCGGTGTCACGAATCAGGCCATCGAAGGCGTGACTGTCGACGAAAAGGGAACGATCTATCTGGTCGCGGAAGATTCCGGCATGCCGAACTCGAAGCTGTTCGTATTGACCGCCCCGGTTCCCGAGCCGGAAACCTACGCCATGTTGCTGGCTGGTCTTGGTCTGCTCGGCGCCGTGGCGCGCCGCAGGAAGCTGGCGGCCTGATCCGCCGGTTTTCAGTGAGGCAGACGGGGGCTTCGGCCCCCGTTTTCGTTGACTCAGCCGGCGTTGCCGATTTTTGTCGCCAGCCGGCGGATGGTGATCCGGCGGACGACGACGATCAGCGCTAGCAGCACGAGTAGCGGGTCGAGCAGGACATCCCACAGGTTGGCGAAAACGCCACTGGCGTAGCCGGCGAGGTCGATGGCGAGAATCGCTAGCCAGACGTCAAGCCGCTTCCACCACAAGACCAGGCCGAGTGGCAGCAGGGCGGTCAGCAGTAGCGTCGGCTGGTAGCCTAGAGCATACGGATCGAAGGAACCGAAGCCGAGCGAGGCGGCATAGAACGGTATGGCGAAAACGAGCAGGCCTAGTGCCGGGCGGTAGCCCAGCGGCGATGGCGTTTTGTCGGCCAATTGCAGGATGGCCAGCGCCACGAGGGTCAGCGATGGCGTGCCAAAAAAGGCGTGCATGCCGGGTGCAATGCCGACCACCAGGGCCAGCGTCGTCGCCGCCAGCGCGACGCGGGCGCGCAGCTCGCCGAAGGGCACGAGGGCGGTCAGCGCCCCGAAAATCAGAGCGTGGGCGAGTAGACCGTAGGCGGCCAGCAGGTTCATGGCTGCCCCCCGTCGAGCCAGGCTTCGCTAAAAACGACATGCTTGATGCCTTGCCGGCGCCAGTCGTAGGCGAGGTGGATGCGCCCGTCGCGGCCGAGCTGCAGGGATGGGTTGCCGTAGTCGGCGCCGCCGTCGGGGGCGGTTTCGACGGTGCGGACTTCCTGCCAGGTTTTGCCCTGATCGGCCGACAGCAAGAGCAGCAGGGCCTGCCGGCCGCTGGCCGGGTTGCCGGCGAGCAGCAGGCGGCCGCTCTTCAGGCGCAGCAGGGCGACGGAGGCGTTCGGATTGGGCACGGCGATGGCTTCGCCGGCCTGCCAGCGCTGGCCACCATTGTCCGTCGTCGCTACCCGGACCGAACCTGGAGCCGGGCCGGCATCACGCAGCACGGCCATTGCTCGCTGATCATCAAGGGCGGCCGCGGCCGGTTGCAGCGTGGCGGTTATGGCTGGCAGGCGAGCCTTGTCGAGAATTTGCCCGGTTGCCGACAGGCGTAGCCATTCACCGTGCTGCCCGATAAAGTCGTGGCTGATCGCCAGCCCCAGACCGCCATCGGCCAACGGCACGGGGGCGCAACGAACGGCACCGCCAAAATTGGCGAACGGCGAGGTTTGCAGGCGGGCCGGTTTCGTCCAACTCTTGCCGCCATCGGTCGACACACTGTGGTTGATCGAACTGCCCAGCGTACTGCTGGCGTACCACAGATGCAGCCAGCTTCCTTCGGCATGGAGGACAGGGTTGCCGAGCCGGCCGATCTGGGCAAAGGTGCCGCCAGCCGTGCTTTCGGGCGTGGCGACCTGCACCGGGCTACGCCAGCCGCCACGATCGCGCACGCTGAAATGGACGGTCATCGCGTCCTCGGGGCCGGCCAGCCAGGCCGCGGCAATGCGGCCATCGGGCAATTCGGTCAGGTTGGGGGCGGCGGCCGTCAACCCCGCATCGCGCCAGAGCATTTCATTGACGAAAAGGGCCGGCAATGTCGATGCAGCGGCGGCCGGAGGTGGTGCGAATGCCGCTGCGCCGGGCGTCGGGGCACGCCAGAAAGCCCCGGCCAGCGCCGCGGTGAACAGAAACAGCAAGACGGGGTGATAGGGAGGCGGCATGGGGCAGAAGTTTAACCGGCTTGCCTGGAGGGGGGTGAAATTTGCTCATTTCCCCAGTTTTCTCACATTGTTGCATAGCCGATTCTGTGATAATCACGCGTACCTGGGAGGGTAAATAATAATGCGGATTAAATATTTCGTATTCGGCGCATCGGCCGTCGTCGCGGCGCTTTTCTTCGGTGGCGCCTATTGGTCGCTCGATCGCATTTTTGACAATGTCGTACGGGCCAATGCGGCCCGCGCCTCCGAGGCGACGACCCGGATTACCTTTGCTTCGATGTACCAGTTGATGAGCCAGGGTTGGCGGCGCAGCCAGGCGGATGCCTTTTTGCAGGCGATCGCCGAATCAGGCAAGGAAAACGGGCTGACGGTGCAGATTTATCGCAGCCAGGTTGTGGTCGATCTGTACGATGAAATCGAGCAGCCGCCATTCGATGCTGATCTCAAGACCGTGATAGCCAGCGGCAAGCCCTTGCGACTCGATACGGTTGATTACGCCCGGCATATCTATCCGCTGGTTGCCGAGGCCAAATGTCTGCGCTGCCACCGCAATGCCGAGGTCGGATCGGTGCTTGGCGCCGTCGAGGTGCGCCAGGACTACGCCAGCCTGCTGGCCGATGCCCGGCGTGACCTGTACCTGGCTTTTGCCCTGCTCGTGCCGTTGGCGGCCTTGCTGGCCGGCGCTGCCGTGTGGTGGGTCGGGCGGCGCATCGAAGGTTCGCTCGATGGCCTCCAGGCAGATTTCGATCAGATCAATGCGGTCGGCGATTTGCGTCGGATTGCCATTGCCGATCACGACTTTGGTTTTGTTGAACTCAATCGCGTTTTTGCCGGGCTCGGCCGCTTGTTGAGCAAGCTGAGAACGATTGCCGTCGACAAGGACATTTTGACTTTCGAGATCGGCCTGCTCGAAAAATTCGTCATTACGTCCGATGTCGTGCGCGACTGGCGCGACTACGTCGGGCGCCTGCTGGTCGATATCAACAGCGTGCTGCCGGCGCACACCCTGTTCTCCATTTTCAAGATCGATGACGAACTGTTCGATCTGGAGATTTTCTGGTTGGGGCCGGTGACCGAGCCTACCCGCATCATGATGGAACAGCATATTCGCCGGGAGTTGGCCAGCTTGCCGAGTTTCGGCGATATCGGTGTGTGCAATATCCACCACCATGTGGCCAGCGCAAAGACTGAGCCCGTCTCGCTGTCGGAAGATGAGGTTGCGCTGCGCGTCAAATCCTTCTTTGTCGATAAACCGAAAATCGGCGGTATTGTCGGCATTGGCGTGCATGCCGGCGTGCTCGAAGACGAGACGCGTTACCTGGTCATGGATAGCGTTTTGTCCACCTTGCTCAACGTCGTCGGCTCGGTCAAGGCTATCTACAAATACACCCGTGACCTCGAGTATTACGCCACCCGCGATCCGCTGACTGACCTGTTCAACCAGCGCGTTTTCTGGGAATTGAGCTCCTACGAAATTGGCCGGGCCCAGCGTCACGGCTACAGTTTCGGCTTGTTGCTGATCGACCTCGATAATTTCAAACTGGTCAATGACAACTACGGCCATACGGTTGGCGATACCTATCTTCAGCGTCTGGCGCGCCAGGTGCAGGATGCCTTGCGCGATGGCGATATTCTTGCCCGCTACGGCGGCGACGAGTTTGTCGTGCTCCTGCCGGAAGCCGAGGCCGACGCGGTGGTCATGGTCGCCGAGCGGGTTCGCCAGGCGATCGAGTCGCTCGACGTGGTGACGCCGCAGGACGCCCACGTGCGCGGTACGGCATCGATCGGCCTGGCAGTTTTCCCTGACCATGCCGACAATGCCAAGGATCTGCTGCTCTTTGCCGACAACATGATGTATCGGGCCAAGGCGGCCGGCAAAGGGCAGGTCACCGTACCGACTCAGGACGATATCGTTTCGGTATTCCGCGACATCACCCAGAAGAGCGTCATGGTCCTCGAGGCCATCGAGGCGAAGCGTGTCGTGCCTTTCTTCCAGCCTATCCTCGATATTGCCGAACGGAAGATCGTGGCCTATGAAGTGCTGTCCCGGATCGAACTTGAGGGCCAGATCATTCGCGCCGACGAATTCGTCGAAATTGCCGAAAAGATCGGTGTCATCCACCGGCTCGACATGCTGGTCATCGATCAGGCCTTGACGATCCTCGCGGCCCAGGGGCACCAGGGCGAAATCTTCATCAACCTGTCGCCGCGGGCGCTGGTCTTCAATGAATTTGCCCGCGACTTGCGGCGTCTTGTCACGAAGAGCGGCATCTTGCCGCAGAACATCGTTTTCGAGATTACCGAGCGCGATACCGTCAAAAATCTGTCGCTGCTCGAGCGCTTCCTCAACGACCTCAAGGCCGACGGCTTCAAGCTGGCGATCGACGATTTCGGCTCCGGCTTTTCATCCTTCCACTACCTGCGTCGCTTCCCGATCGACTATCTCAAGATCGAGGGCGATTTCATCGCCAACATGCTCAACAGCGAGAAGGACCGCACCTTCGTGACCAGCATCCGTTCGCTGGCACGCGACATGGGCATCACCGTGGTCGCCGAATATGTCGAGTCGGCCGAGGTCCTGAAAGAACTGGTCGGCCTCGAAGTCCAACGCGCCCAGGGTTACTACATCGGCCGGCCGGCGCGCCATCTGCTGCCGGTCGATTGGCAGCCGGCCGAGTAATCAGCAGCCTTTGTATTCCGGCTTGCGTTTCTGCATGAAAGCGTCGATGCCCTCGCCGGCATCCTCGCTCATCATGTTGCAGGCCATCACCTCGCCAGCGTAGTCGTAGGCTTCCGTCAGGCCCATTTCGAGCTGCTTGTAGAACATGCCCTTGCCCATGCGGATGGCGACGGCGCTCTTGCCGAGGATGTTGCCGGCCAGGCGTTCGATTTCGGCATCCAGCGCATCGAGCGGCACGACGCGATTGACCAGCCCCTTGGCGCGGGCTTCCATGGCGTCGATGAACTCGCCGGTGAGCAGCATTTCAAGCGCCGCCTTGCGGCCCAGGTTGCGCGCCAGGCCGACGGCCGGCGTCGAGCAGAACAGCCCGACATTGATCCCAGAAACAGCAAACTTGGCGACATCGGCGGCAACCGCCAGATCGCACATCGACACCAGCTGGCAGCCGGCCGCCGTGGCAATGCCATGCACGCGGGCGATGACCGGCTGCGGCATCCGCGTGATGCTCAGCATGAGCTGGCCGCACTGCCTGAACAGCGCCTGCATGAACTCCTTGCTGTGATTACCGCGCATTTCCTTGAGATCGTGCCCGGCGCAAAACGCCTTGCCAGCCCCGGCGATGACGACCACACGCACGCCGTTCGAGCCGGCGATGGCATCGAGTTCGGCCTGCAGGGCGCTCAGCATGTCCTTCGACAGCGAGTTGAACTGGCCGGGACGATTCAGGGTCAGCGTGGTCAGGCCGTCGGCGCGATCGGTGCGCAGGACGAGGGGTTCGGTGGTGGTCATGGTGTCTCCAATATTTGTTGGGATTATTAACGCTTGCTGATTTTACCCCCGCAGGAGAGCCCCATTCCATAGCGGAGCGCCTGACGACGGGGTGTTCTGAAATCATGGAGACGCGAGCAACGGGGGGCCGATGCGCGCCAGGATAGGCGCTGATTTCTCGAGAAATCAGCCGTTGCTACGGTCAACCAGAAAAAACGGCCAAGAATGAAATTGGCTTGTGAGCAGCCAAACGATGCGGGCTTACTGCGTCGCGCTGGAATGCCGTGATCTGTCCCGATTTTTTAGGCCTTTTCGGCACCATTTCAGGGCAGATTCATGTCGGATATCTTTACATTGAGCCGGCATCCCGTGCAGGGAAGATGATAATCGCATTGCAACTATATGAATTTCATGTAACAAAATACCGATGAGCTATGCGGCACGGATATTGCATGCTGTCTAAATATTTTACTCTGAGGAGCTTGCATGAAGATTCGATCACTTGTTTTGGCCATTGCCACACTTGCCACCGTGGCATCTGCCCACGCTGCAATCCAGACTGCTGATTACGGCTCATACACCGTGAGTTACGACGACAGCACCATTTTTGGTGGGCCGACTTTTAATTCCAGCGGTGGTGCTGGCTCTGTGGGATTTGGCTGGGATATTCCGACTAGTGTAAACGTGAGCGCTAGCGATTTTGGCCCGCCAGCAGTTTCAACTTTCCTTCTACCTGACTTCACGATCTCTGCCAATGCAGGCTGGAGCCTGAGTGGCCCCTTTACGGCCAGCATCGGCAATCTCGTGTACTTCGAAGCTGGTAGTGCACTTACCGGCGCGGTGGCGAGTGGTTCGGTTTCAGTGAATGGCGCCCCGAGCGGTCCTTTTAGCGCTGCCTTGGATAGGACGGTGATAGTTTCAACTCCAGGATTCAGCACAGGCTACTTTAGCGGAACCGCCAGTGTTTCTCAGGGCTCGTTTTCCACACTGACTGTTTCCGGGGGAGCGCTGTCGCTAATGGCTGCTGTTGGGCCACTCGGCGCGGTTGCCGCTATCACAGCCCAAGACCAAAACAAGATTAGTTTCGATTTTGTGGCTGTTCCGGTCCCGGAACCCGAAAGCTACGCAATGCTGCTCGCCGGTCTGGCAGTAGTTGGCAGCATGGCCCGACGTCGCCGCCAGGATTGATTTTCGGCTATCAAGCCATCGCTTGTAGCAAAGGGCCTTCGGGCCCTTTTTTTATGTCCACGCACATTTTCGAGCGTGGATAGCTTGATTTCTGGTCGGTGCGCAGAACGAAGGGGCATAGGTGTCTCCATTGCTGGTGTTATTGGGGGGCGGCCGTATGGCCGATGGTCTATGAAGAAATGCTGACTACCTCCGGAAATCGGCCTGTCGGTTCTGTAGCTTTTGGTACAGACCCCGCTTTGGCCGGTGATTAAGGTAGCTCCTGCACCATCTCATAGTCATTTCAGGAGAGCCGCCAAATGCAAGCCATGCGTTATTTTCTCGACACCCACGACCGCGCCCGCGGCAGCTTCCCGGCGCAATTGAGTCCGGAAGAATTCGAGGTCTTCTTTGCGCAGTACGAAACCGCCTGTCAGGCCGAAGGCGTCATTCCGCTGCGCACCCATGTCGGCTTTGCTGAAGGCCGCGCCTTTTGCCTGAATCTGGCGCCGGACGCCGAGTCGGTGCGCCGCGCCCACGAGCGCGTTGGCCTGCCCTGCGACGACATCAGCGAAGTCACCACGGCCACGCCGGGCGACACCTTTTTCCGTCGTCGCGCTTGATTGTCGGCCGGGCGGCGGGCCGCTATCGCCCGCCGCTGGCTATTCCAGAGGTTCCAGCATGGACAACGCACTCCTTGGCATCGGCCTTCCCGCCGTCCTCATCGGCTTCGCCACGCTCGCCTTCATGGTGCACCGCGAGCTGGGCCCGTTCGCCGGCCTCAACGTTGCCGGGCGCTGGCTGCTCACCGGGCTGTTCGGCATGGGCTTCGTCGCCTTCGGCATCAAGATGGCCGTCGCCCTGGCCATCGAACGCCTGCCCGAACAGACCATCACGCCCTTGCTGGCCATGCAGGTCGTGGCGGCAAGGGGCGATGAACAATTCGACACCGGCTTCATCAACCCGGCGCCGGCCCGGCAAGCCCACTACGTCTGGGAAGCCCTGCCGGAAGCGGCGCCCGAGCCGGCCGACAACCCCGGCAGCGCGGCCAAGGTGGCGCTCGGCAAGCGGCTCTTCAACGAAAAGAAACTCTCCGGCGACGGCACGCTATCCTGCGCCAGTTGCCACGACCTGAGCGGTCACGCTGGCGCCGATGCCCGGCCAACGGCGCTCGGCATCGACCGCCAGAGCGGCCCGCGCAACACGCCGACGGTGTGGAACGCCGCCTTCATGTCGCGCCTGTTCTGGGACGGCCGCGCCACCTCGCTCGAAGAACAGGCCATGGGGCCCATCCTCAACCCCATCGAAATGGGCCTGTCCACATCGGCCGAAGCCGAGCGCCGTTTGCGCCAGGACGCCAGTTATCGCCAGGACTTCGCCCGCGCCTTCGGCGACCGCCAGCCGATCACTTTCGCGCGCATCGCCCAGGCGATCGCCGCCTACGAACGCATGCTGATCACGCCCGATGCCCCCTACGACCGCTTCGTGCGCGGCGACGCCACGGCGCTCAACCCGGCCCAACTGCGCGGCATGGCGCTCTTCGAATCGACCGGCTGTGTCCTCTGCCATCGCGGCCCCAGCTTCAGCGACGCCGGCCTGATCGGCGGCGAATCGGCCTTCCGCATCTTTCCCGCCAACGCCACGCCCTACGAAAAAGAATACGACCTGCTGCTCGACGGCAAACGCGGCGTCTGGCGCATCGCCTCTCTGCGCAACGTCGCCCTGACCGGCCCCTGGCTGCACAACGGATCGGTCGACAAACTCGAAAACGTCGTCCGCATCATGGCCAGCGCCCAACTCGGCCGCTCCGGCAAGCTCAACACCTGGCTCAACGACGACCGCCAGCTCGGCAAGGCTGACCGCTCACCGATAGGCGACAAGGAAGTCGCCGACCTCGTGGCGTTTCTGGAGGCGTTGAGCAGTGAGCGGCTGGTGGCCGGGGCGGGAAAGGGGAGAGGCTGATTTCCGGAGGATTGGGGCGTTGCTACGGTCAACCGGAAAAAACGGCCAAAAATGAAATCTGCTTGGAAGGGGCCAAATCACTCTAACGCTTGAGCTCAAGCCGCAGCCCGTCAGGGCCGTCGGGCCTGCAGCGAATGGTTATGCGGCAGCACTCATATCAGCGTCCAAATGCTTCCGCCAAGATATAGCGGCATGCACCATAGATGTCTTTCAGCTTTTCATCTCCCGAAAGTACCCCATCAAAGAACGTTGCATAGGCTGCCAAGTAGCAATCAACGGCATCGTTTCTGAGTTTTTCAGGTCTTGCTCTATCTGCGCCACCAACGCCTACCCACCACAGAGCCAATACGGTATTTGCAAGAGAAACCCGGAATATGTAGGTATTAGGTAGCTCAAGCCTTGTTGGAAACCTTGTTGCTGAAGGATGCTGCTCAAATAAGTGGGTGGAGAGTTCAGACGTAAACGCCATGATTTTTTTCGCCATTGCTTTAGTAACCCCCGACTGCTTACGAATGGCCAATAGCTCTTCTTTTGTAAACAGAGAGGCAAAATCTGAGTAGGCGCTGGCATTCTGGCTGGTACCAGAAAGAACAAGTTCGAGTTGATCCGCCGCGCTAGCAGCTTTACTCGCGTAACCCTTGGCGTACCTACTACTTCCATTTGCGGCCGCCTCAACTTCGCGGAAGAAGTTCGGAAGTAACGCCGTCTGGTTATCGTCAATCAGGCGACGCTGCAGTCCAGCTGGTCGCCCGGAAAGCCCGCAAACTCGTTTGATGTCTTTCAATACAAAGACCTGCGCAGGGTAAGGTGCAAGCGCCTTTACTGTCCGCCTTAACGTCTCCATGCTTCCGGAGTTATACAACTCCATCGCAACGTAATCTGTTAGAACGACAGCGTTTCTTGGAGAGGCCGCAAGAAACGCCCGCACTAGAGCTTCGTTCTGTATGTAGTTCGTGTCTGCTATCTTTTTCATGCTGAATTGCTAGAAGTGGGCGACAAAACTGTCGCCTACTCCGGAAATGCGTCCGATAAGCTGGCAGACAGGACTGCCAAAGGCGCACCTTTCGCAATGATCTTGGGCGGCTGCTTGCATATTTCCGAGTGATTCCTGATGACATACCAGACAGTATGAATTTTCGGCTTAAATTGCAAATGACATGTTTCTGGCGCAGTATTTTGGGCGTCTCAGAATCCCTGCAAGAGGATTTCAATTTCGGCCATTTTTTCCGGTTGACCGTAGCAATGTGCCTCGCCGTGGCGCCGGGTTCTTGTGCAGGTAATTTCCATGGCATTAAACTCGTCGGCACTGCCGGTCAGTGGCCCGTCTGGTTCTCGTTGCCCGGCCGTGAGCAGGGAGGTGGTCCGTCACGAAAGGTCGGGCGATGATCAAGCTTGAGGATTTCAGTCCGTTTTCCAGCCTGACGGCGGCCGGCAAGAGCCGGTTACGCGAGGGGGTGGTGAGTCGGCATGCGGTTTCCGAGGCGCCTTTGCTGTTCAAGGGGCAGCAGATTTCCGGGGCCTACTTCGTGCTGGAAGGGCGCTTGCGGGTTTATTCGCTGGCGCCGAATGGGACCGAGGCGACGATGTATTTGATCGATGCCGGCGAGACTTGCGTCTTCGCGCTGAACAGCCTGTTCAACGATCTGCTTTATCCGGCCTGGGTGCAGGCTGTGTCGGAAACGACGCTGGCTTTCCTGCCTGGGCCGCTGTTCCGGGCGCTGTTTGCCGAGGAGCCGGTGATTCGGGATCTGACGGTGCGCACGCTGTCGACGCTGGTTTTTCGGCTGATGGCGGAGCTTGAGGAGGTGCATTCGTTCAAGCTCAATCAGCGGCTGGCCAACTTGCTGCTGACGCATGCTTCGTCGGCCGGCTCCCTGGCGATGACGCAGCAGCAGATGGCCTTTCATCTGGGGACGACGCGCGAGGTGGTGGCCCGGTTGTTGGGTGAATTTGTTTCGCTGGATTACGTCGAGACGCGGCGAGGGGGGCTGGCGATCCGCAACGTTGCCGGCTTGAGCCGGATCATCAGCGCGGGTTAGGGGCGCGCTGATTCGATCGGATCGGTCATTCGCCGCTCGGGGCCTCGTTAGTGCCCGGGGCGTACCAGGCGCGGTTGACGACTGTTGACCGCGCTTCGATCAACAGGTCTTGAAGGTGGTCTGGGTTCGAGTAGATGGCGAGCCACTCGAAGCCGTTGGTGCGCGACAGCAGGCAGCACAGGGTTTGGCCGTCGGCGACTGCCAAGCGGGCGAAGCGGACGGCGCTTGGGGTGTGCGGGACGGTGGAGTTGCCGAAGATGAATGCAGCCTGGCAATGGGGGAAGATTTCCCGGCTGGGGAAGTCGGCAGCCGGCATGGCGAGGACGATGGAGCCGCGTTTGCCGCCGGAGGCGTTCCAGAGGAGTTCGTGGCCACGAATCGGTTCGCCGTCGAGCGAAATGACATGCTTGCCGCGTTCGCGCCGGACGATCGATTGGGCGACCGTGAATACGTCGGATTTTTCATCCAGTTCGTAGACCCAGGCGGTTTGCGTGGCCTTGAGCAGCGGACGCAGTACGGTTTCATGCCAGGGTAGCGGCTGATGTTGCTGCTGGCGGATGGCCAGCCAGTCTTCGCTGGGCATGACGCGCAGGGTGAACGCGCCGGTCCGCTCCAGTGCTTCACGAAAATTCGGCGGTAGGGGCATCGTGGGTGCGGTCCATCGAACGAGGGCAGAGTCGGACAGTATGAATTTTTCCGGCGGATTGCAATTGGCCTGTGCGGGCGGCTGGTTTTTCACGGTGCCGAAGTGCGGTAAGGACATTTCAGTTTTGGCAGTTATTTCCGGTTCACCGTAGCAATGCGCGTTGGCGTACTTAAACAGAAATGCCCCGGCTGGCCGCGGTAAAATGTCGCCCATGAATTCGCCGCGCTACGTCCACCTCCGCCTCCATTCTGAATACTCCGTTACCGATGGCATCGTGCGCATCGGTGATGCCGTCAAGCGCGCGGCGGGAGATGGCATGCCGGCCATGGCGCTGACCGATCTGGGCAATCTGTTCGGGCTGGTCAAGTTCTATTCCGGGGCGCGCGGCAAGGGGGTCAAGCCGATTGCCGGGGCGGATGTCTGGATCGCCAATCCGGAGTCGCCGGACGATGCTTATCGCCTGCTGCTGCTGGCCCGCAACAACGCGGGTTACAAGCAGTTGTGCCAGTTGCTGAGCAAGGCTTATCTGGTTGAAGGCCGGCGTGACCGGGCTGAACTCAATCGCGACTGGTTCAACGAAGTTGGCTGCGACGGGCTGATCGCCTTGTCCGGGGCGCATCTCGGTGATGTCGGTGAAGCGCTGTTGAACGGCAATTTCGATCTGGCTGGCGAGCGGGCCAAGGCCTGGGAGGCGATTTTCCCTGGCGCCTTTTATCTCGAAGTGCAGCGCTACGGCCAGGCGCAGCAGGAGGCCATTGTCCAGCAGACGGCCGATCTGGCTGGCGAGACGGGCATTCCGCTGGTCGCCACGCATCCCATCCAGTTCCTGAATCGCGACGACTTCCGCGCCCATGAAGCGCGCGTCTGCATCGCCGAAGGTTACGTGCTGGGCGATACGCGGCGCCCGAAGCTGTACACGGAAGAGCAGTATTTCAAGACGCAGGCCGACATGGTCCAGTTGTTCGCCGATCTGCCGGAGGCGCTGGAAAACACGCTGGAAATCGCCCGGCGCTGCAACATCACGATGACGCTGGGCAAGAACTTCCTGCCTGATTTCCCGATTCCGCCGGGCATGACCATCGGCGAATATCTGGTCGATGAGGCGGAGAAAGGGTTGGAAGTCCGCCTCGCCGAGCTGTATCCGGACCCGGAAGTGCGCGCCCAGCGCCGGCCGGAGTACGACGAGCGCCTCGTCTTCGAGTGCAAGACCATTCTCCAGATGGGCTTCCCAGGCTACTTCCTGATCGTGGCCGACTTCATCAACTGGGCCAAGAACAACGGCGTGCCCGTCGGGCCGGGCCGGGGTTCCGGCGCCGGGTCGCTGGTCGCCTACAGCCTGCGCATTACCGACCTCGATCCGCTGGCCTACGCCCTGCTGTTCGAGCGCTTCCTGAATCCGGAACGGGTGTCGATGCCCGACTTCGATATCGACTTCTGCCAGGACAACCGCTGGCGGGTCATCGAGTACGTGCGCCAGCACTACGGTGAGGACGCGGTCAGTCAGATCGCCACCTTCGGCACCATGTCGTCGAAGGCGGTGATCCGCGACGTCGGCCGCGTCTTCGGCCTGCCGTACTCAATGTGCGACCGGATTTCCAAGCTCATTCCGATTGTCCAGAACAAGCCGGTGTCACTGGCCGAGGCGCTGGAGCAGGAGCCGCAGCTCAAGGAAATGATGCAGGGCGACGGCGATGGCGAAACCGTCCGCGAACTGTTCGATCTGGCCAGCCGGCTTGAAGACTTGACGCGTAATGTCGGCATGCATGCCGGCGGCGTGCTCATCGCGCCGGGCAAGATCACCGATTTCTGCCCGATTTATCAGGCGACCGGCAGCGATGCTTCGACGGTGTCGCAATTCGACAAGGATGACGTCGAGAAGGTCGGCCTGGTCAAGTTCGACTTTCTGGGCCTGCGCAACTTGACGATTATCGAGCTGGCCGTCGAGTACATCCGCCGGATGACCGGCGAGAAGCTCGATTTGATGAGCCTCGGGTTCACCGATCCGGCCGCCTACCAGATTCTCAAGGACGCCAACACGACGGCGATCTTCCAGGTTGAATCGGAGGGCATGAAGAAGCTGCTCAAGAAGCTGGCGCCCGACCGTTTCGAAGACATCATCGCTGTGCTCGCGCTCTATCGTCCCGGCCCGCTCGGTTCCGGGATGGTCGATGACTTCATCCTGCGCAAAAAGGGCCAGCAGAAGATTGATTATTTTCACCCCGACCTGACCGCCTGTCTGTCGCCGACTTACGGCGTCATCGTGTATCAGGAACAGGTCATGCAGATCTCGCAGATCATCGGCGGCTACACGCTCGGTGGCGCCGACATGCTGCGCCGCGCCATGGGCAAGAAGAAAGCCGAGGAAATGGCCCTGCACCGCGAAACCATCGCGGCCGGTGCCAAGCAGAAGGGTTACGACCCGGCGCTGGCCGAGCAGTTGTTCGACCTGATGACCAAGTTCGCCGAGTACGGCTTCAACAAGTCGCACACCGCCGCCTACGCCGTCGTCACCTACCACACCGCCTGGCTCAAGGCGCACCACTGCGCGGCCTTCATGGCGGCGACGATGTCGTCCGATCTCGACAACACCGACTCGGTGAAGATCTTTTACGAAGACACCATCGCCAACAAGATCAAGGTGCTCGGGCCGGACGTCAATGTCTCGAATTACCGTTTCGAGCCGGTCGACCGCGGCACCATCCGTTACGGTCTGGGGGCGGTCAAGGGGACCGGCGAGCAGGCGGTGAACGTCATCCTCAAGGCGCGCGAAACCGGCGGGCCGTTCAAGGACCTGTTCGATTTCTGCCAGCGCTGCGACAAGCGCATGGTCAATCGCCGGACCACCGAGGCGCTGATCAAGGCCGGTGCATTTGACGCGATTGCGCCGCTGGTCGCGCCGGGCAAGGGTGCCGATCGCTGCAAGCTGCTGGCCACCGTCGGCATCGCCATGGATTTTGCCGAGCAGCTGGAACGCAACGCCATGCAGACCAGCCTGTTTGACGTCGGTGACGTGGCGGACGAACATGCGCCGGAATACGTAAACGTTCGCCCGTGGGACGAAAAGACGCAGTTGATGGAAGAAAAGACGGCGCTCGGTTTCTTCTTCTCCGGCCATCCGTACAATACCTGCAAGAAAGAACTGTCGCGTTTCGTTCGCAGGCCACTCAACCGGCTGGAACCCTCGAAGGAGTTGACGACGCTGGCCGGCGTCGTGGTCGGTGTGCGCACCCAGATGACCCGGCGCGGCAAAATGCTGTTTGTGCAACTCGACGACGGCACCGGGATGATCGAGGTCACCGTTTTCAACGAACTTTTCGAAGCCGAACGCGCCAAGATCGTCACCGACGAAGTGCTGATCATCGAAGGCAAGGTGCGCTACGACGACTTTTCCGGCGGCAACAGCGTGACCGCCGACAAGCTCATGACGCTCGGCGAGGCGCGGGCCCGTTTCGCCCGGCATCTGCTGCTCAAAATGAACGGCAATTCCGATGCGCACAAGTTGAAGTCATTGCTGACGCCTTTCTCGCCCGGCACCGCTGCCGTGCGCGTCCGCTACCGCAATGCCGACGCCGAGTGTGAACTGCAACTCGGCAACGCCCTGCGCGTCCGCCTCGACGACGCTCTGCTCGAAGCCTTGTCGGGCTGGCTACAACCGGAAAACGTCGAAATAATCTATTCGTGACGACGCTGATTGACCGGGCTCTGCTCGCCAGCCTGACTGCCGAAGCCGAACAGGCGCCTCGCTTGCGCAAAAATCGCAACTTTCATCCGGGGGATGCCTATCCGGCCCACCGTTTGCTGATTGCCATCGAGCCCGGATCGTATGTCGCTCCACACCGACACCTCAATCCCGATAAGGACGAGACATTGCTTGTCGTCTGTGGGCGACTGGGAGTTGTCATTTTTCAGGCCGAAAATGCCGTTGACCGTAGCATCGTGCTGCAGGCCGGCGGCGAGGTGATAGGCATCGACATTCCGCATGGCGTTTTCCATACGGTTCTTGCGCTGGAGCCGGGCACCGTCTTTTTCGAGGCCAAAGCCGGTCCCTACGTGCCGATTGCCGAATCAGAACGCGCTCCCTGGGCCCCGGCCGAGGGGACTCCTGCCGCCGACGACTACCTGAAAGAGTTGCTGGCGCAGTTCGCCTGAGTCGCCTTGTCCTGGGTTTGCAGTTCCTCGGCGGACTAGTTGAACTGCAATATCGGCCGCTGACATTGTCATATATAAAAAATATTGCAATGCAGCATATATTTCGCAATTTTTAAAAATAATCAATTAAATTAAGTAATTGTCGCTATGTGGCGACATATTGCTATGCAAAAATAATATTGACGTTGGAATTTTTGCTGCTAGTATGACATTCCGTTTGCATTGTCTTTGCGAACATGTCTTTAACCACTAGTCCTGTGCAGGAGTGCTAATGTTCAATCAACTCAAACCGCTGGCCGCGCTAATCGCCACGGCCTTGATCTCAACCAGTGCGCTGGCTGCAACGCAGACGCTGGATGCCGGCAACTACACCATCAGCTATGACGACTCGTTTCTCGGGTTGTTCGGTACTCCGACGCTTACAGCTTCTGGTATCTCGTTCGCGACAGGTGGTGTCCCGGGTTTTACCGCTGTCAATTCTGTTCTTGAGGCCACCGTTTCCCTGACTATTACTGCTGATGCGGGTTACAAGCTGACGAGTTTTAATCTGGGCGAGAAGGGTTCATATTTCAAAGTGGACAACTCCTCCTCCGTGTTTGTGGGGGGTAACTTGACTGTTCAGGATCTGGTGAATACGAGTTCCAGCGTGATTAAAGACATCGTAACTGTGCCGCTGACTGACACTACTACGTTCAACAGTCAATTTCATGTTTCGACTTGGAATGCCAGTACCAGTGCACATCTAGAGACTGCAAAGGCAGCTGTCAGCATCTTTGATGTCCTCGGTGCGATTCCCGCAAATGGCGGATATGCATCCATCGGCAAGACCAATGTGATTCTTGATGTTGGCGTTGCCGCTGTTCCGGAACCCCAATCCTTCGCCATGCTTCTGGCTGGCTTGGGCATCATCGGTGCTGTAGCGCGTCGGCGTCGTATTGGCGCTTGATTCCGATGCAAGGCGGCCCCCGCAAGGGAGGATGCTGAAAAAGATAAAGCCCCTCGCGAGGGGCTTTATCTTTTTGTGATGACGACTTTGGGCCGCTATTTCACCAGATCGGTCTTGAAGCCGATGCGCACGGCACCCCAGTGGCGGCCGCCGATCAGGACGGGCATCGAGAGGTCGGCCAGGATTTCGCCGGTGTCGCGGACGTAGGTCTGGAACAGTGAGGACTTCTGGTTCTTGGCCAGCTTGAGGCCGACCGGGTCGTTGAATATCCGCTTGTGCCGGCATTTGACCAGGTCGACAGCCGGGTCGCCGCTCGGTTGATTGGAAAAGACGCCATTGTGGGCCGGCGCGTAGCCGTTGGTGTCGACCGAGAGCGAATAGGTCAGGCCGGGCACGTCGCGCAGCAGGTCGTCGTACATGCGGGTCAGTTCGCCGTCGCACTGGCTGTCGTAGGCCGTCGTGTAGCGCTTCGGGTTGGAGCCGGGAATTTCCTTGTAGGCCTGATCGAAGACATTGACCCCGCGGTCGGCCATTTTCTGCAGCACGGCAACGACGTTGTCGCGGAAACCGGCGCACTTGTCGTGCAGGGTGTCGAACATGCTGTTGCCGGTGCGGAAATCGGCCAGCGTGCATTGCAGGTCTTCGGTCGATTCGCGCAGGGTCTTGGCACTGTCCAGGCACTGTTTCATGCGCCCGGAAATGTCGCGCGAATGATCGCGGATGCCTTCGACTTCGTGGTGGATTGTCTGATTGCTCTCGCGCAGGTTGTAGATCGCGGTCGAAATGGACGACAACTGCTCGGTAGTCTGCTTGAAGTCGGAGACCATGGTCGTCAGGTCGGCCGCCGAGGTTTCGATGTAGCCATTGGCCCGCGTCACTTCGCCGACAATGGTCTGTGTCTTGGCCGAGGTGTCGGAGACGAGGTTGATCATCGACTGCGTGTTCTGGCCGATGACCTGGGTTGCCGTCTTGACCTTTTCCGCCAGTTTTCGCACTTCGTCGGCGACCACGGCAAAACCGCGGCCCGCTTCGCCGGCCCGGGCGGCTTCGATGGCGGCATTGAGCGCCAGCAGATTGGTCTGGTCGGAAATATCGTTGATCAGCGAGACGATCTGGTCGATCTTCATTGAATTGGTGTGCAGTTCGGCCACCGTCGCCGAAAAATGCTCAATGTGCGCGTTGGTCGAGCGCATGGTCGAGGCCACCGTTTCCATCTGCTCCAGCGAGCGCTGGGCGAGGTCGAGGTTGTTCTGGGTCGATGCCTGGATGGCGTCCGAATTCCTTGCCACTTCACTGACCGCCTGATTGACCAGGTTGCTCGACTCGAAGACGTTGGCGGCGAGGGCTTCCTGGCGGCGCACGGCGTCGTCGGTCTGCTGCACCTGACTGTTCATCCGGGCGGCGTCGGCAGCAATGCTTACGCTGCGCTCGCGGGCATGTGAAATGAGGCCGCGGACACGGCTGAAAAAGCGGTTGATGTTGCCGGAAATGCGCCCGGCGGCATCGCTGCCGGCATGGCCTACCGAGTACGAAAGGTCAGCACTGCCGTCAGCGATCGCCGCGATGTCGCGGTCAATCTTCTCGAGTGCGCTGCTGTTGCCAAAAAATCCCATGGTGTGTCTCCTGAATCTTTTTTAGTGGACGGGATTGCGGTGCAATGTGATCGTCCGCCCGATTTTTTCAGGCGGCGTCATTCTTTGTTTTTAGTTGCTGCGCTGGCGAGCTGCCAGGCGGCCGAGGATGAATCCCTTGATTTCATGGAAGGGAATCGGCTTGCCGAAGATGGTGATGTCGGAGGGCAGGCCGCGCTCGAGAATCTCTTCGCGGTCGATGGCGCTGACGACGATGATGTCCATGCGGGCCAGATCGGTATTGGCGCGCAGGCGGCGGATCATTTCGAAACCGTCCATGCCCGGCATCATGAGGTCGGCGATCAGGATGTCGGGGACACGCTGGCCGACTTGCAGCAGGCCATCGAAACCGTTGGCGACGATGCGCAGTTTGACTGGCAGGTTCCAGCTATCGACGGTCATCTGGTAGAGCATTTGCAGGGTCAGATCGTCTTCGGCGACGAGGATTTCGATCTGGCCGCCATATTCCTGGGCGCTTGGCGTCAGGTTGCGCCGACGGGCGAGCAGGGCATCAACTGAAGCAACCGGAATGCGGCGATGTCCGCCGGCAGTTTTCCACGCTTCGAGCGCGCCGCTTTCAACCATGTTCTGAACTGTGCCCAAGGAAACACCCAGACGGAGGGCTGCTTGCCTGGTGCTGAGATATTCGGAATCGGCCATGATCTTGTCTTTGCTGAAATTACAAATTCGCCAAATTTTATCCTGTAATCGCGCGAAACTACAATAAAAAAAACCCGAGGCGTATTGGCGCTCGGGTTTTTGTCGCCGATGCCCAGTCCGTGGGCAAATGCGCCGTTTACAGTTTCTTGGCGTTCTTGGCCAGGTAGGCGGCAACGCCTTCGGTCGACGCGGTCATGCCGGGTTTGCCCTTGCTCCAGCCGGCCGGGCAGACTTCACCGTGCTCTTCGAAGAATTGCAGGGCGTCGACCATGCGCAGCATTTCGTCGATGTTGCGGCCGAGCGGCAGCATGTTGACGACCTGGTGCATGACGACGCCGCTCTTGTCGATCAGGAAGGACCCGCGCAGGGCGACCCCGGCGGCTTCGAGCTCGACGTCGTAGGCGCGGCAGATGTCGTGCTTGACGTCGGCGACCAGCGGGTAGCCGACCTGCCCGATGCCGCCTTCCTTGACCGGGGTGTTCTTCCAGGCCAGGTGGGTGAACTGCGAGTCGATCGAGACGCCGATGACTTCGACGCCGCGCTGCTCGAATTCGTACAGGCGATGATCGAAGGCGATCAGCTCGGACGGGCAGACGAAGGTGAAGTCGAGCGGATAGAAGAAGAGAACGACGGGCTTGCCCTTGAAGGAGGAGAGCTTCAGTTCCTTTATTTCATTGTTGCCATATACGGCGGTGGCGGTGAAATCCGGTGCTTGCTTGCCAACGAGAACGGCCATGGGGAGCTCCTTGTATTGATGGGTTTGTGGGGTGGGGGGAGCAGGCAATTTAACCAAGCTGGCATAAGGTGTCAAACGGCTATTCCGGCCCGAAGGGCCCAGCCGGAAAGCGGCACGGCCTGTCCGCAAAGCCTGGGTCGCTGGCATAATCACGGCATGAAAATAACGATAGCCGAGCAGACTGGCGGAGGGGCTGGGTCATGCTGAAGGTGCTGGTTTTTCTGCCGGTGGTGGGCGCGCTCCTGCTGGCCGTTCTGCCAGTGCGTCGCGCCCTGCCGCTGTGGCAGGTGGCGATGGCCTTTGCGCTGGGGGCGCTGGGTTATTCGCTGTGGCTGGCCGGGCAGTTCGACACGGCCGGGCCGGCGCTGCAGATGTTCGAGAGCCGGGCGTGGAATCGCCGGCTCGGTTCCTATTTTGCGCTCGGTGTCGATGGCATTTCCTTGGCCATGGTCCTGCTGACCGCGCTGCTCTCGCTGATTGCCGTGCTGATGTCGCGGCGCATGGAAGCGGGGGCGCGACTTTATTTCGTGCTGGTGCTGCTGCTCGAGTCGGCGATGTTCGGCGTCTTCATGGCGCGCGACTGGTCACTGTTTTATGTTTTCTGGGAAGCGACGCTACTGCCGCTGTTTTTCCTGATCGACCGGCTGGGCGGCCCGAACCGGCAACGCGCGGCGCTCAACTTCTTTCTCTACACGCTGGGCGGTTCGGTGTTCATGCTCGTCGCGCTGCTCTTTCTATATGACGCGGCGCCCGGCCACAGTTTCGCCATGGCCGACATGGCCGAAGGCGGGCGCGGCCTGCCGCTCAATACGCAATTGCTGATTTTTGCCGGCTTTTTCATCGGCTTCGGCGTCAAGATGCCGGTCTTCCCTCTGCACGGCTGGCTGCCGCTGGCCCATGTCGAGGCGCCCAGCCCGGTATCTATTTTGCTCTCCGGTGTGCTGCTCAAGATGGGCGCCTACGGGCTGATCCGTGCTGCCGAAACGCTGCCCGCCGCCTTGCTGGCGACGCAGGACTGGCTGGTCGTCATTGCCTTCATCAGTCTGCTTTACGGCGGCATCCTCGCTTGGCGCCAGCAGGACTTGAAAGCGATGGTCGCCTACTCGTCGATCTCGCACATGGGTGTCGTACTGCTCGGTATCGCCACGCTCAATGTCACCGGCCTGACCGGCGCCGTCATGCAGATGGTGGCGCACGGGCTGACCGCCGGCCTGCTCTTTCTCGTCGTCGGTTTGCTCTATCAGCGCACGCACAGCCGCGATCTGGCCGATTACGGCTCGCTGCTCGGCAAGGCGCCGCGCTTCGCTTTCTTCACGGCCTTCGGGCTGCTTGCCGCGATCGGCCTGCCGGGCAGTGCCGGCTTCATCGCCGAACTGCATGCCCTGGTCGGTGGCTATCAGCGCTGGGGCGGCTGGGTGCTGATCTTGTGCCTGGCCATGCTCATCGGCGCGGCGTACAGCCTGCGCGTCATCGGTCGTCTGTGCCTGAAAGGCAAGCCGATGGACCTGCCGGACATGACGCGGACCGAAGCGGTGGCGGCCGGGATTTTGGCGCTGTGCATCGTTGGCCTTGGCGTCTGGCCGGCGCCTTTGCTCGACCTGGTCGCCGGCAGTGTCGGCCAGGTCGCCCGACTGTTCGGGGCATGAGATGAACGCCGAACACGACCTGCCCATCCGCCAGCGCCTGGCCCACTGGGTCGAGCATCTGACGCATGTGCTGCCGGCGCAGGCGCCGATCCGCGATTTCGTGCACCACAACACCCTGCACGGCTTCCAGCATCTGCCGTTTGCCGAGGCGCTGACGGCAGCTTCGGCGCTGACCGGGGCGACCACTTATTGGCCGGAAGCGAAGTTCCGCGACTGCCTGGCCAGCGGACGCATCAGCGCCGACGACCTGAGCGCCGCCTTCGACGATTTCGGCCTGGCCGGTCTGGATTTGCCGGTCGTGCGGGCGCTCACCCGGCGCGACATCCTCCTGGCCAGTCTGCAGGCCGGCAACGAAGTGCCAGATGCCAGCCGTTTGGACTGGCTGCAGCGCGAGGGCGGGCTGGCAGAAGATTTCATTTTTGACCATTTTTTCCGGTTGACCGTAGCATCGGTGTCCAGCCCGGAGGCGCAGCCCTGGCGAGCCCAGGCGTCGGGCCGCTGGGCTGTCTTGCAGGCGCGGGTGGGGAAGGGCTGGACGTGGCGCGGCCTGCTCGAACATCTGGCCGACGAGGACATCCTCGAACGGGTGCGCAGCATCCTGCAGCGCCATCTGGCGGCGCATCTCGACCTCGGCGTCGCCGCCTGGCGCAACCCGGCTCAGGATCAGGGCTTCTTCGCCGCCTGGCGGGCCAGTGCCGGGCTCGATCTGGCGTGGGAAATGGATGAGTTGCCCAACGTCCGCGACGAAATCCTGCACCTGCCGGACAACCCGATCGACGTTCTGCTGGACGAACTGCCCCGGCTGATGCCGGACGACAGCCTGTGGTACGGCTACCTGCAGCGCCTGTCCCTTGAGTTGCCCGGCTGGTCCGGCATGTTCCTGTGGCGCGACCGCAACCCGCAACGCGGCGACGGCACGCCGGTCGCCATGATCGATTACCTCGCCGTCCGCGTCCTCCTCGAACGGCTGCTCACCGACGATCTGATCCGGCGCGTGACCGGCGGCCCGACGACACTGGCCGATTTGCCGGCCTATTACGTCGCACATCCGGAAGAACTGCTCATCCGCGACATCCGCCATGCCCCCTGGCTACCCGAAGCCAAGCAAGATCGCGCCGCGCGGCTCGTCGATTTGGCCCGCAACGGCCATGTCGACGCCGATGAGTGGCGTCTCCTGGCGGAATCCGTGGCGCCGCTCGTCGGCCGGGCGCAAGCGCACGGCGACGCGTGGCGCCTCGCTGCGCTGAGCCGGCAGCTCGGCCTGACGCTGTCTGACCTCGAAACGCTGAGCCGCGAAGAAGTCGCCGCCCTGCAAACCTGCGCCGGCAGCCTGACTGCCGAGCAGCGCAGCCAGATCTGGCTGCTTGCCTACGAACGCCATTACCGCGAACAGCTTTTTTCGGCGCTGACCGCCAACTATCCGCGCCAGACCGCGCCGGCCACGCCATCGGCGCAAGTCGTCATGTGCATGGACGACCGCGAGGAGGGCACGCGCCGCCATCTCGAAGAAATCGCGCCGGACATCGTCACCTATGGCGCCGTCGGCTTCTTCGGCGTGCCGATCTACTGGCAGGGGCTGGACGACCCGGGCAAGACGGCGCTCTGCCCGATTGTCGTGCGGCCGACCCAACTCGTCCGCGAACTGGGCGGTGTCGGCGGCGAAATCGAACAGGGCCAGCGCGCCGCCCGCCGCGAAAAGCGCCTGCACTGGCGCGAACTTTTCTATCAGGCGACGCGCCGGCGCGCCGTGGCCGGCCCGATTCTGACTGCACTCGGCAGCCTGCCGGCCATCGCCGCGCTGACGGCGGTGACGTTGGCCCCCGGCTGGTTCGCCGAAACGGCACGGCGCTGGCGCGAGCAATACGACGGCCGGCTGGCCACCCGGCTGGTCCTGACCGCCGAGCAGAAAATCGAGGCGACGCCGGAACAGCCGCAACTTGGCCTGACCGATGCCGAGCAGATCAAGTACGTCGAAGACTTCCTGCGCATGATCGGTCTGGCCGGCAATTTCGCCCCGCTCGTCCTGTTCTTCGGCCACGGCTCGGGCAGCCGGAACAATCCCCACCTCTCGGCCTACGACTGCGGCGCCTGCTCCGGCAAGCACGGCGGGCCGAATGCGCGGATTTTCGCGGCCATGGCCAATCGTCCCGAAGTCCGGGCCGGGCTGGCGGCGCATGGCTTGCTGGTTCCCGAAACCTGCTGGTTCATCGCCGCCGAGCACAACACCTGCGACGACGGCGTCGAGTGGTACGACCTCGACACCGTGCCGGAACGCTTCCAGGCAGCGCTCGACACGCTGCTGGCCCAGATCGGCGAAGCCTGCCGGGCGCATGCGGCCGAGCGCTGTCGCCGCCTGGCCTCGGCGCCCGTTCGTCCGACCCCGTGGAAAGCCCGCCAGCACATGCTCGGCCGGGCCAGCGACATTTCCCAGGCGCGGCCGGAACTGGGCCACGCCACCAATGCCGCCGCTTTCATCGGCCGGCGCGACATGAGTCGCGGCCTCTTCCTCGACCGCCGCGTTTTCCTGATTTCCTACGATCCGGCCAGCGATGACGACGGCAGCATCGTCGAAGGCATCCTGCTCGCCGCCGGACCGGTCGGCGCCGGCATCGCCCTTGAATATTATTTCTCGACGGTCGACAACGAACATTTCGGCTGCGGCTCGAAAATCACCCACAACATCACCGGCCTGTTCGGCGTCATGGAAGGCGCCGACTCCGACCTGCGCACCGGCCTGCCCTGGCAGATGGTCGAAATCCACGAGCCGATGCGCCTGCTCGTCGTCGTTGAACAGACGCCGGAAGTGCTGACCGCCATCCTCAATCGCCAGCTGCCGCTGCAGGAACTGATCAATAACGAATGGATTATTTTGGCCGCCAAATCCCCGTTGACCGCAGCAATCGAGCTTTACTGCCCACGCCGCGGCTGGCTGCCGTGGTCTGGCTCGGCTGTGCTGCCGCAGGTGGGGCGCTCGGCAGACTGGTTCGCCGGTGAGTCGGAAGCGCTGGCGCCGGCGATTGTTCTTGGTGGGGCCAGGGCAACTACGCTCCTCCCCCTTCAAGGGGGAGGCAGGGAGGGGGATGGGTTCGGGCACGGAAGCCCGCTGACCCATCCCCTCCCCAACCCTCCCCTTGTCCCAGGGGATACCGTCCCTACGGGACATAAAGGGGAGGGAGCTATTTTCCCGACGATGGCGAGCTTCAAGGAGCCCAAATGATGGTCCTGCTCGAAATTCTCCCTAACTGGATCTGGCTCGTCCCCGTCCTGCCCCTCGTCGCCGTCGTCATCAACGCCACCCGGGTTCTCCTCGGCACGGCCACCGGCGACGCTGCCGAGCCGCTGACCGCCCGCCTGTCGTCGCTGGCGGCTTTCGGCGGTCTGGTCCTTATGCTGGCCATCGATACGTTGGCCCTGATCGACGCCCCGCCCGGCCATCTTCGCCTCGCCCACTGGTTCGGCAACGGCAACTGGGAGGCCACCTTCTCTTTCATGCTCGACCCGCTGTCGCTGACGCTGGGCACGCTGACGGCACTGATCGGTTGGCTGGTCATGCGTTTCTCGGCCAATTACCTGCACCGCGAGGCCGGCTTCCATCGCTTCTTCATCGCCCTCAGTTTCTTCCTGGCCGGCATCCAGCTTGTCCTGCTCGCCGGCAACGGGCTGCTCGCCTTCGTCGGCTGGGAAATGTGCGGCGTCTCGTCTTTCCTGCTCATCGGTTATGCCTGGCATCGGCCGGTGGCGACCGGCAACGCGCTGTTCGCCTTTGTCACCAATCGCGGCGGCGATGCCGGCTTTTTGCTCGCCCTCGGGCTGGCCGCCACTTGGCTCGGCGGTTTCGAGTGGACCCTGCTCTCGAAAGCCTCGCAGATCAGCGTCGTCAATGACCGGCTGCTGGTCATCGGCTTCGTCATTGCGGCGCTCGCCAAGTCGGCGCAACTGCCGTTCTCGGCGTGGATCACCAAGGCGCTCGAAGGGCCGACACCGTCATCGGCCATCTTCTACGGCGCCGTCATGGTCCATGCCGGCGTCTATTTGATGCTGCGCCTCGAACCGCTGCTCGTCCAGGTCCCGGACGTCATGTTCGGCCTGGTTGTCGCCGGCGTCCTGACGGCGATCTACGCCTGGCTGTGCGGCCTGGTGCAGACCGACGTCAAGTCGGCGCTGATCTTCGCGACGCTGTTCCAGGTCTCGCTGATGTTCGTTGCCATCGGGCTGGGCTGGACGACGCTGGCCCTCGTCCATCTCTGCCTGCATGCCGGCTGGCGGGTCTGGCAGTTCCTCGTCGCGCCATCGTGGCTGGTCATCACCCGCGAGCGGCCGCCTCCGCCGCCGGCCTGGCTGCGTAACAATCAGTTGCTGTACACCGCCGCCCTGCAACGTTTCTGGCTCGACAAACTGGCCGATACGCTGTTCGTCCAGCCAACCGAGTCGTTTTCCCGTGATGCCCACGCCTTCGAAGAGCATTTCATTGATCATGCCATCGGCCAGCCGGGGCAGGGCAAGGCGGTCCATGCTGACCGCCCGCTGGTCGTCGTCGATGGCTTGCCGGGGCGCCTGCTGGCTTGGGCCTCGGATGTCCTGCAGCGCATCGAATACCGCCTGTTGCTGCGCGGCAAGGGCGGCACGGCGGAAAAGCTCATGCACCGGGCCGGCGCCTACCTGCGCACGCTGGAAAACCTGCTTGAACAGCCGCGCTACCTGATGATGGCCGTGATGGCGACTTTCGTGGTGATTCTATGACCAGCGGCCTGAGCGAAATTTTCTGGACCGAGCAGGCCAGCCTGCCGCTGCTGCTCGCCCTGCAATTGCTGCCGCTGCTCGGCGCGGCCGTGGTTTATGCCCTCGACGAGCGGCGCACCGGCGTCACGCTCGGCAAGGTCTTCGCCCTGGGCGAACTGCTGCTCTGCATCGTCGCCGTCAGCCACATCAACCCGACCCTGCCCGCCCTGCAACTGGCCGAACGCTTTGCGCCGCTGGCCTACCACGTTGCAGTCGACGGCCTGAGCCTGCTCTTTTTGCTGCTCGTTGCGCTGCTGACTTTGCTCATGACGCTGTACGGCATGAGCCGCGGCATGATCTCGCCGGGGCGGCTGTTTGCCGTGCTGCTGCTGGCCGAAACCGGGCTGGTCGGCATGCTGGTGACGGTCAATGTGGCGTGGTTCGCCGCCTTCTCGGCCCTCGAATTGTGGGCGGTGGTTTTCCTGCTCCGGCGCTGGGCTTCGTCGCGGGCCGAAATCCACGCGCTGGCCCGCTTCGTCCAGTATCAGGCCTTCGGCTGGGTGCTCTTCGCGGCTGGCTGTCTGGTGCTCGGCTGGGGGCATGCCGAGGCGACGGGCGGCCGGTGGAGCTTTGATCTCTTCGATCTGGTCGGCGCCGTGCCGGTCGGCAAGTTCCAGACTGCCGCCTTCTACCTGCTGTTTTACGGGCTGGCCGTGCGCACGCCGCTCTTCCCGCTGCACGGCTGGCTGCCCAACATGGCGCAGCATGGCCTGATCGCCGTCGCCCCGGCGCTCATGGTCGGCGTCAAGGTCGGCATCTACGGCATGATGCGTTTTGTCCTGCCGCTGACCCCGGCGGCGGTCGAGACCTGGCAGCCCTACGTCGTGGGTTTCGCCATGGCCGGCGTCTTCTTCACGGCAGCGCTGGCTTTCCAGCAGAGCAACCTGCGCCGCTTGCTGGCCTTTGCCGTGGTCAGCCACACCAGCCTGCTCGTCATCGGCCTGTTCAGCCTGCACGAGTCGGGCATCCAGGGCGCCATGCTGCTCGCCGCCAACTTCGGGCTGGCGGTGACCGGCATGTGGTTCATTGTCGGCTTCGTCTTCCGGCGCACCGGGACGACCGAGTTGCACGAACTCTCCGGCCTGTTCGAGCGCATTCCCTTCCTCGCCATCGCCTTCCTGACCTTCGGCCTAGCCATCGTCGGCATGCCCGGCACGCCGGGTTTCGATGCCGCTCACCTGATTCTCGAAGCCTCCATCGACAAATTCGGCGCCCTGCCGACGGTGGCGACCGCTCTCGGCAACGTCGCGGCGGCCGGCTTCCTGCTCTGGGCTTTTCAGCGGGCCTTCCTGTCGCAGGCGAAAGCCGGCGGCCACGATGTCGACCGCACCTTGCCGATGGAATACGTCGTCTGCGGCATCGCGCTGGCCGCCATGCTGGCCATCGGCTTCTTCACCGAACCCTGGCTGTACCTGACCGAAACGGCCAGCCAGGCGGCCGCGGCGAGGTTCGTGCGATGAGCCTGCCGCTGCTCTCTCTGCTGATTTTTGGTCTGCTGGCCGGCATCACGGCGATCTGGCTGCTGCCGGCGCGGGCGACGCGCCATGTCGTGGCCTTCACCATGCTCGTCACGCTGGCTCTGGCCACCGCGGCGCTGGTCGCCTACGACCCGGCCGGGGCGCGCTTTCAACTGCTCGAACGGGTGTCGTGGATCGCCAGCCTGAATATTCATTACCTGGTCGCGGTCGACGGCATTTCCGTGCTGTTTTTGCCGGCCACGGCGCTGCTATTTCTCGGCTCGCTGGTCGCCAGCTGGAACGCGGTGCCCGACGCGCCGCGCCTGCATTACAGCCTGCTGCTGTTGTTCCAGATGGCGACGCTGGGTATTTTCTGCGCCCTCGATACGGCGCTGTTCTTCGTCTTCTGGGAACTGACGCTGGTCCCGCTCTATTTCCTGCTCGGTCGCTGGGGCGTGACCGGCGGCAGCGCCCACGCTGCGGCGCGCTATTTCCTGATCATGCTGGCCGGCGGCATCCCGCTGCTCATCGCCTTCGTCATCCTCGCCACCAGCCAGCCGGTGCTGACCTTCGACCTGACGGTCCTGCTCGGCGCGCCGCTGCCGCGGTCGACGCAAACGGCGGTTTTCCTGCTCTGCCTGATCGGTTTCGGCGCCAAGGTACCGCTCGTCCCGCTCCACACCTGGCTGCCGCAGTTCGCGCTGGCCGCGCCCGGTTCGCTGACGGCCCTGATCGTCGGCCTCAAGCTCGGCGCCTTCGGCCTCATCCGCTTCGCCATCCCGCTCGCGCCGCAGGCTGCGCTCGACCTGCACTGGCTGCTCGCCGGGCTGGGCACCGTCGCCATCCTCTACGGCGCGGTCGGCATGCTGGCCCAGAGCAACCTGCGCGTCGGCCTGGCCTACGCCAGCATCTGCCATGTCGGGCTGGCCGTGCTCGGCCTGGCGTCCTACACGGCGCAGGCGGCGCAGGGCGCGGTGTCCTTGCTGCTCAGCTTCTCGGTGGCCACCGGCGGGGCTTTCGTGCTGCTCGAATTCCTGCGTCAGCGCACCGGTTCAACCGACGTCAACGCGCTGGGCGGCGCGGCCAAAACCATGCCGCTGCTCGCCACGGGTTTCATGATCTGCGGCCTGGCGGGGGTCGGCATGCCGGGCACGAGCAGCTTCCCCGGCGAATTCATGCTCATCATCGCGGCGCTGCAAAGCCACACCGGTGCCGGCATGGCCGCGCTGTTCGGCCTCTCCATCGCGGCCGGCGGTTTCTTGTCGCTCTATCGCAAAGCATTTTTCGGCCCGGTGACCCGGGCGACGGTGGCCAATGCCAGCGATCTGCGGCCGCGCGAATGGGCCGTGCTTGTCGCGCTGATCGTCATGATCGTCGGCATTGGCATCAACCCCGGGCCGTGGATCGAGATCGTCAGGCCGGCGGCTGAAGCGTGGGCGGCAGGGCTGGGGCGCTGATCCTGGGTGTGCCCTGGATTTCAATTTTGGCCGTTTTTACGTTTCACGTAGTAAACCCGGTTGACCGTGGGAATCGGGAATCCGGAATCCGGTGTTGCGGGCCGGCTTACTGCCCGAGCAACTTCCCGAACGTCTCGCCCAGTCCACGGACAACGTTGCCGCCAGCCCCGCCGACGCCCCGGGTCAGCCCTTCGAGGCTGATGCCGAGACTTTCCGCCAGGCCCGCCCCGATGCGGATCAGCATCTGTTCGTTGAGGGAAAAGCGTGGGTCGTTGATGTCGCCGTCGAGGGTGAACTGGATCTGGATGGCGCCTTCCCGGCTCTTCATGAGCGCCACGGCGGCGGCCTGGGGGACGCCCATGAAGGAGCCGTTGCTGCTCAGTTCCAGATCGTGCAGGGTCAGCATGCCGGGGGCGTTGAGGCGGCCCTTGGCGACGACCGAGTGGATCTCCAGATCCATGCTGCCGCGCTTGACGCCGGTGTCGGCGGCGCGGATCAGGTAGGGCTTGAGGGCCAGCAGGTCCACGTCATCGAGGCGCGCCTTGATATCCGACTCCTTGCTGGCAAATTCCGTCCGGCCAATGATCTCCAGCCGACCGTCGTGATGCGGCCCCTTGAGCACGCCGCTGACCTGCAGCCTGCTCTGGCCGAGCAGGTCCGACAGATGCAGGTCGTCGAGCGAAAGCGCGATTTGCTCCAGGCGAATTTTCAGGGCTGGCCGGCTGACGCTCGCGTCAAAGTATTCAATCGCGCTGTCCACCAGTTCGATATGCCCGATGCTGATCTGCGGCCCGCTATCGGCAGGCTTGGCGGGGCGGTCAGTCAGCCCCGGCAGAACGTGCAACTTCTGGTCCGTCGTGCGCAACATCGAAAGATAAGCCCCTTCGATGCGAATGCTGCGCACGACAATCCGGGCGCTGAACAAATCGAGCAGCGAAGGCACCACCAGCACCCGCTCCGCCCGCAGCAAATCCGCCGCCGGCCACGCCGGCTTGCCCCCGCTGAGCGCCGGCAAGCGCAACCCGAGAATCTCCACCCCGCCCAGCCCAACACGCATCTCGCGGATTTCCCCGCTCGGCCCCAGCGCCTGCTCGATCCGACCCTTGAGCCCATGCACAGCCACCTGGAAAACCAGGAACAGCACGACCAGCAAGGCAATCAGGATGCCAAGCAGGCGCCGGGAGCGGAGTTGAAAGTTCATGGCGACAACGGGAATTTGCTTGAGCTGCAAATGGTACCCAAATTCGCCCGACGCTCAATGCGGAGGCTACGCTGCCCGCCACCCGCGTGCTCTCCCTGACCGGCGAATGGACGTCTCTTTTGTTTGGGCCGACCCGCTGAACACCACCCGAGTCGCCCACCGGAAAATTTCATTTTTGGCCGGTTTTTACGGTTGACCGTAGCAAGCCCGGTTGACCGTGGAAGTCTGAAAATCAGGCCTTCTTGACGAATTCCGACTTGAGTTGCATGGCGCCGATGCCGTCGATCTTGCAGTCGATGTCGTGATCGCCGTCGATCAGGCGAATATTCTTGACCTTGGTGCCGACCTTTACGACCGACGACGAGCCCTTGATCTTGAGGTCCTTGATGACGGTGACCGAGTCGCCGTCCTGCAGCACGTTGCCGTTGGCGTCCTTCCAGACGCGGGCCTGCTCGGCGTTTTCGCCGGCATCCTTGCTCCACTCATGGGCGCATTCCGGGCAGACGTAGTTGGTGCCGTCTTCGTAGGTGTATTCCGATTTGCACTTCGGACAGTTTGGCAAGCCGCTCATGGTGTTTCCTTTTCAGTAATCTTCTTCAAAACCGCCCATCAGATTGGGCAGCAGGATGTAGGCGCGTTTGAGGGAGTCCGTCAAATCGAGGCAGACATTGTCGTCGCCGAGATGATCGATGAAGCCCGACCGGTAAAGCAGCGAGCCGGGTTGCGAGTTCATGCCGCAGACGATTAGCGTGCAACCGCGTTTCGACAGCTTGTCGCGCAGATTCTCAAGGCCTTCGAGGCCGGTGGTGTCGAGCTGGATCAGGCGCGTCATGTCGAGAATGACGACTTCCGGATGCCCCTCGCGCGGGTCGAGTAGTTCTTCGAGCTTGTTCACCGCACCGAAGAACAGCGAGCCGAACATCTGCCAGGCAGCGACCCGCATCGTGCCGTCCGGGTAGAGGAACTGCGGTTCCTGGGCTTCTTCGCTGAGCGGCAGGCGATCGATTTTGGTCAGTTCCGACATGCGGTAGATGAAGAACAGGCTGGCCAGGACCATGCCCAGCTCGACGGCGATGGTCAGGTCGAAGAGCACGGTGACAAAGAAGGTGGCGAGCAGGATGATCCGGTAGTTGTAGCTGTAACGGCGCAATTCGACGAACTGGTGCCATTCGCCCATGTTGATGGCGACCACCATGACGATGGCCGATAGCGTGGCGAGCGGGACGTACGAGGCGAGCGGCGCGGCAACGAGGACGATGCCGAGCAGCACGGCGGCGTGGACCATGCCGGCGATTGGCGTCCGGCCACCGGACTTGACGTTGGTCGAGGTGCGGGCAATGGCGCCGGTCGCCGCAAAGCCGCCGAACAAAGGCGCGGCGATATTGGCCAGCCCCTGGGCCACCAGCTCCTGGTTGGGGTCGTGACGGTCGTCAATCTGGCTGTCGGCAACGCGGGCCGAGAGCAGCGACTCGATGGCACCGAGCAGCGCGATGGTGATGGCCGGCGAGATCAGTTTGCCGAAATCGTGAATCGACAGGTCGGGCAGCCCGAAGCCGGGCAGTTCCTGCGGAATGCCGCCAAAGCGGCTGCCGATGGTCTGTACCGGCAGGTCGAACAGGTAGGAAATCAGCGTTCCGACCAGCAGCACGGCGAGCGGACCGGGGGCGCGGCGCAGCAATGATAAGCGTTGGGCCAGCCAATTATAGGAAAGGAGGAAGACAAAGCAGGCTGAGGCCAGGCCGAGGGTCGGCAGGTCGACCGTGTGGGCGTTGGCGGCCAGGGTCTTGATGCGGTGAAAGAATTCAGCCGGCAGGCTGTCGATTTGCAGGCCGAAGAAATCCTTGATCTGGGCAAGGAAGATGACGACGGCGATGCCGTTGGTGAAGCCGATGACGACGGTAACCGGGATGAAGCGGATGAGTTGCCCCATGCGGGCGAGACCCATGGCAAGCAGAAAAATGCCGGCCAGAATGGTGGCGCCCATCAGGTTGGCATAGCCGTGGATGGCGACGATGCCGTAAACAATGGGAATGAAGGCGCCGGTCGGGCCGCCGATCTGCACGCGCGAGCCGCCCAGCGCCGAGGTGATCAGGCCGGCCACGATGGCCGTCCAGATGCCGGCCGTCGGCGAGCAGCCCGAGGCGATGGCGAAGGCCATGGCCAGCGGCAGGGCGAGGACGCCAACCGTGATTCCCGCCGCAAGGTCCTTGCCAAATTGCGCGCGATTATAAGTTGGCAGGCAATCCAGCAGCTTGGGACGGAAGGCGATTTTCATGATGCGCGCTCGGAGGGTAAGCGCAGCATTATATGAGTGCCCTATTAATCGTCAATATTAATCACATGTTAATATGATGTAACACGAATCAAACAAGAGTGAGTCATGGAGAAACGCACAGCCCGCTTGACCATCCTGATCGATCCCCAGAAGAAGAAAATCTTCGAGGAAATCTGCGCCGCCCAGGATCTGACTTCATCCCAGGTTGTCCGTCGCCTGGTGCGTGAGTACATCATTGAAAATGCCGGCGACCGCGAGTTGCCGGCGTGGCTCAAGCCGAGCGGCAAGCCCGCCGATTAATCCGGTTCGTTTTCAGGCGCTTTCCGCACCTTGTCCGGGTGATTTGCGCTGAGATAGGCATCGAACTTGGCCTGCATTTGCGGCGACTGCTTGGCCAGTTCGCGCAGGATGCGCGCCACCGCCCAGAGCATGACGGCAACGCCGCCGGCGGTGCAGGCCACGGCTTCCACGGTCGACGTCGGGAAGTCGGCCAGAATCGCCCCCTTGCCGGCAGCAAACCAACTGGCCCCGATGCCGACGCAGGCCAGGCCGAACATGTCGACCAGCGCATAGAGAAATATCGGGCCGGTCAGCGTCGGGCGAGGTGGGCGATTGGTTCGATTGAGCATGGGCGTGGCTGGTAGTGGATCGGTTTTTTGATATTTATCAAATGGTCTTGACAAAGCGAAAGTCGAGGCTTGACTTATGCACAGAGTTGGGGCGATTTGGTACTCAACTTTTCTTTCTGGCTGATAGATTTGCCAGATTGACGTGAAGAATTAAATATCGTTTAAAATCAATGAATTGTCATTAAGCTCAAGTTTCGGGCAGGGTAAGGAAAATCCTTGTGGAACGGTCACTTAGCGACTTACCCCTTGATTCATTCACAGACTTATCCACAGTTTTTGTGGATAGTTCCAAAAGCCTAAACGGTGTAGCTAGATTGGCTGGCTAAGTTAAAGTGATACCTTAGGTTGTGTCACAATTTTGCTGCGGCGCAGCAGTGGATTCCCTGCTGCGCCGGCCGTTGCCAGCGGCATCGCTTTATTTCACTCGCATTCCGGGTTGAGCACCCGAATCCGGCGACAAAAGGAAAATCCCGGGGGTTTTGCCCTCGGTGTCCGAGGCGGCCAGAACCATGCCTTCCGACAACCCGAATTTCATCTTGCGTGGTGCAAGATTGGCCACCATGACGGTCAGCCTGCCAATCAGTTGCGCCGGGTCGTAAGCGGCCTTGATGCCGGCAAAGACATTGCGTGTTTCGTTGTTGCCGACGTCGAGCGTCAGGCGCACGAGTTTGTCGGCCCCCTCGACGTGTTCGGCGTTGGCAATGCGGACGATACGCAGGTCAACCTTCATGAAGTCGTCGATGTTGCAGAACGGCTCCCACGGGCTTTCAGCCTTCACTTCGTTCTGCTGATGCTCGGCGTGGCGCTGCTGCGATTGTTGCTCCTGGGTCGGCGCCAGTGATTCCTTGTTGGCCTCGACCAGTTTTTCGATGAGCTTCGGATCGACGCGCGTCATCAGGTGCTCGTAGGTGTTGATGCCATGACCGGCGGCGAGCAGGCTTTGCGTATCGCTCCAGTTGAGCGGTGCGATGTTGAGGAATTTCTCGACCTTGCCGGCGACTACCGGCAGGATGGGCTTGAGCAGTACGGTAAGCAGGCGGAAGAGATTGAGCGCATTGGTGCAGGCCGCGTGTAGTTCAACTTCGCGGCCTTCCTGCTTGGCCAGTTCCCACGGTTTGACGCTATCGACGTACTGATTGGCGGCATCGGTCAGTGCCATGATTTCGCGCATCGCCTTGCCGAATTCACGGGCTTCGTAGAGTTCGGCGACGCGGCTGGCAGCTTCCTGGATGGACTTGATGGCCGGCAGGTCGGCAGCGGCCGGTGCCAGTTGGCCATTGAAGCGCTTGGCGATGAAACCGGCCGAGCGGCTGGCGATATTGACGTACTTGCCGACCAGGTCGGAATTGACGCGGGCGCTGAAATCCTCGAGGTTGAGGTCGATGTCTTCCATGCTCGCCGACAGCTTGGCGGCGTAGTAATAGCGCAGCCATTCGGGGTTGAGGCCGGTGTCGAGGTAGCTCTGGGCGGTGATGAAGGTGCCGCGCGATTTTGACATCTTGGCGCCGTCGACCGTAAGAAAGCCGTGCGCAAAAATCTTGGTCGGCGTGCGGAACCCGGCGTGGGCCAGTTCGGCTGGCCAGAACAGAGCGTGGAAGTAGAGGATATCCTTGCCGATGAAGTGGTAAAGCTCTGTCGTTGAATCCGGCTTGAAGTATTCGTTGAAGTCCAGACCGTTCTTGCTGCACAGGTTCTTGAAGGAGCCCATGTAGCCGATCGGTGCGTCGAGCCAGACGTAGAAATACTTGCCCGGTGCGTCGGGAATCTCGAAGCCGAAGTAGGGCGCGTCGCGGGAAATATCCCAGTCGGTCAACTTGTTCTCGCCGGGGGCGCCCAGCCATTCCTGCATCTTGTTTGCGGCTTCCGGCTGGAGTACGCCATATTCTTTGCTGGTGTACGCGCGCAGGAAAGACTCGCAGCGCGGGTCTGATAGCTTGAAGAAATAGTGCTCCGAGCTGCGCAGTTCCGGCTTGGCGCCGGAGATGGCGGAATACGGCTCCTTGAGGTCGGTTGGTGCGTAGGCGGCACCGCAGGACTCGCAGTTGTCGCCGTACTGGTCCTTGGCGCCGCATTTCGGGCATTCGCCCTTGATGAAGCGGTCAGGCAGGAACAGTTGCTTGACCGGGTCGTAGTACTGCTCGATGGTCCGTGTCTCGATCAGGCCGGCGGCGCGCAACTTGCGGTAGATGTCGTTGGCGCAGTCGCGCGTTTCGTCGGAGTTGGTGCTGTAGAAATTGTCGAAGCCGACGCCGAAGCCGGCGAAGTCGCGCGAATGCTCGCCGTGGACGCGGGCGATCAGGGCTTCCGGCGTGATGCCTTCCTTTTCGGCGCGCAGCATGATCGGCGTGCCGTGCGTGTCGTCGGCGCAGACGTACCAGCATTCGTTGCCGGCCATCTTCTGGAACCTTACCCAGATGTCGGTCTGGATGTACTCGACCAGATGGCCAAGGTGAATGGCGCCGTTGGCGTAGGGCAGGGCAGAGGTGACGAGTATTTTGCGCGACATGGATGGGCAAGGCTGGAAAAATAAAGGGCAATTTTACCGCGAGGAAGCAGGGAGGCGATTCACAAATCCCCAAGGCACATTCGCTGGCAATTGTTGCAGAACGTAAACTAGTATGCTTGTTTGGTAAAACATGATCGGTGGATCATTGCCGAAGGCGCATGATGGGCGCAGAATCGCGGCGAAATGGGAGGGGTTATGAATTTTGCAGTGGTCGAGGACAGTAGAAGCCAGGCTGAGGTACTCAAGGCGCTGTTGAAGAGTGAAGGACATCAGGTCGAGGTCTTTGCGGATGGGCGCTCCTGCATCGAGGCGCTCAAGACGCGAAATTTCGATTTCTTCGTGATTGACTGGAACCTGCCCGATATTGGCGGCGACGAAGTACTCAAACATGTGCGCGAAAAGTGCGGCTGGGACGTTCCGGTCGTCTTCTGCACGGGGCGTACTGACGAGGAGGCGGCCTCGGATATTCTGCGCCTGGGCGCCGACGACTATATTCCGAAGCCCATCCGCTACATGGAATTCATGGCGCGCATTCATGCCCTGCTGCGCCGCCGCCAGGCACGTCCGGCCACCGTACAGTTCGGCAGCATCGAGATCGACATGGAAGGACGGCGCATCAAGCTGGCCGGTGTCGATGTCGATCTGACCCAGCGCGAGTTTGAACTGGCGGTTATCTTGTTGAACAACGTCGGTCGCGTGCTGTCGCGCGATGAGTTGCTGACCAGCGTCTGGGCGCGCGATGCCGGGGTCGATACGCGGACCGTCGATACCCACGCTAGTCGTCTGCGCAAGAAACTCGGGCTGGCTGGCGAAAGCGGGCTGATGCTGTCGTCTGTTTATGGTCAGGGCTATCGTCTGGATACTGTCCAGCAGGGCTGATTTCCACCAACGGTTTCGGGTATACTGGACAAAATCACTCGGGTATTGCCCGTTGCTCACCCCAAAACCGGAGTTTCCATGAGTCTTACAGAACAGCAAGTCAAGGCTGCGCTATCTGCTGCGGTCGACCCCAATACTGGCAAGGATTTCGTTGCCGGCAGGGCGGTCAAGAATGTCAAAATCGATGGCAACGATGTGTCGTTCGACATCGAACTGGGCTATCCGGCAAATAGCCAGATCGATCCGATCCGCCGGCAGGTGATCGCTGCCGCGCGCACGTTGCCGGGCGTCGGCAACGTCTCGGCCAATGTTTTCAGCAAGATCGTCGCCCACTCCGTGCAACTTGGCGTCAAGCTGCTGCCGGGGGTCAAGAACATCATTGCCGTCGCTTCCGGCAAAGGCGGCGTCGGCAAGAGCACGACAGCGGTCAATCTGGCCCTGGCGCTGGCTCAGGAAGGGGCCCGGGTCGGCATTCTCGACGCCGATATCTATGGCCCGTCGCAGCCGCAAATGCTCGGCCTGGCCGGCCAGCAGCCGGAATCGAAGGATGGCCAGAGCATGGAGCCGCTGGAGGCTTATGGCGTGCAGGCGATGTCGATCGGCTTCATGGTCGATGTCGAGACGCCGATGGTCTGGCGTGGCCCGATGGTCGCCCAGGCGCTTGATCAGATGCTCGGCCAGACCAACTGGAACGATATCGACTACCTGATCGTCGACATGCCGCCGGGCACTGGCGACATTCAGCTGTCGCTGGCCCAGAAGGTGCCGGTGACCGGTGCGGTGATTGTCACGACACCGCAGGACATCGCGCTGATCGACGCGCGCAAGGGCCTGAAAATGTTCGAGAAGGTCAATATTCCGATCATCGGCATCGTCGAGAACATGAGCATCCACATCTGTTCAAAGTGCGGCCACGAAGAACATATCTTTGGCGAGGGTGGCGGCCAGAAGATGTGTGCCGATTACGATGTCGAGTTCCTGGGGAGCTTGCCGCTGGAACTGGCGATTCGCGAGATGGCCGATGGCGGCAAGCCGACCGTGGTCGGCGCGCCGGATTCACGGACGGCTGAGATCTACCGCGCCATAGCCCGCCGTGTCGCTGTCAAGATTGGCGAGAAGGCCAAGGACATGACCTCGAAGTTCCCCAATATCGTGGTTCAGAATACGTAAGTTTTTTGCCAAAACCCCAGACAAAGGCGGGTAAAATCCCGCCTTTGTTTTTTGTCGAGCGGAACCGGAAAAATGACCATCAAATCAGACAAGTGGATTCGCCGCATGGCGGCAGAGCACGGCATGATCGAGCCGTTTTCGCCGGAGCTGGTGCGCGAAGCCAATGGTCAGAAAATTGTTTCCTACGGCACGTCGAGCTACGGCTACGACATCCGCTGCGCCCGCGAATTCAAGGTGTTCACGAATATCAACTCGACCGTCGTCGATCCGAAGAACTTCGATCCGAAGTCTTTCGTCGAGATTGAGTCCGATGTCTGCATCATTCCGCCGAACTCGTTTGCGCTGGCCCGCACGATGGAGTACTTCCGCATTCCGCGCTCGGTATTGACCGTTTGTCTCGGCAAGAGCACTTATGCCCGCTGCGGCATCATTGTGAACGTCACGCCCTTCGAACCCGAGTGGGAAGGCTACGTCACGCTGGAGTTTTCCAACACGACGCCGCTGCCGGCCAAGATCTACGCTGGTGAAGGTTGTGCCCAGGTGCTGTTTTTCGAGTCCGACGAAGTCTGCGAGACGTCGTACAAGGACCGTGGCGGCAAGTACCAAGGGCAGGTCGGTGTCACTTTGCCGAAAATCTGACCTCAGACCGTAACGAAATCGTCTTATTCTGTGACCCGCTGCGGCGGGTCGCCGCATTTTAAGGATTCAACATGCGCTTCCACTTCCCCGTCATCATCATTGACGAAGACTTCCGTTCGGAGAACACCTCCGGTCTCGGTATCCGCGCGCTGGCCGAAGCCATCGAGAAGGAAGGCCTGGAAGTGCTGGGGGTCACCAGTTACGGCGACCTGACCTCGTTCGCCCAGCAGCAGAGCCGCGCCTCGGCTTTCATCCTGTCAATTGACGACGAAGAGCTGGCTCTTGAGCCGGAAGAGACGCTGGCCGAGCTGCGTGCCTTCGTCAAGGAAATCCGCAACCGCAATGCCGAGATCCCGATCTTCCTGCACGGTGAGACGCGCACTTCGCGCCACATTCCGAACGACGTGCTGCGTGAGCTGCATGGCTTCATCCACATGTTCGAAGACACGCCGGAATTCATCGCCCGCAACGTCAAGCGCGAAGCCCGCGCCTACCTCGACTCGCTGCCGCCGCCGTTCTTCCGCGCACTGGTTCATTACGCGGCGGACGGCTCGTATTCCTGGCATTGCCCGGGCCACTCCGGTGGCGTCGCTTTCCTGAAGTCGCCGGTCGGCCAGATGTTCCACCAGTTTTTCGGCGAGAACATGCTGCGTGCCGACGTCTGCAATGCTGTCGAGGAACTCGGCCAGTTGCTCGACCATACCGGCCCGGTCGCCGCTTCCGAGCGCAATGCGGCGCGCATTTTCAATTCGGACCATCTGTATTTCGTGACCAATGGCACCTCGACCTCGAACAAGATCGTCTGGCACTCGACCGTCGCGCCCAACGACATCGTTGTCGTCGACCGCAACTGTCACAAGTCCATCCTGCACGCCATCATGATGACCGGCGCCATCCCGGTATTCCTGATGCCGACGCGCAACAATTTCGGCATTATCGGGCCGATCCCGAAGTCGGAATTCCTCTGGGAGAACATCCAGAAGAAGATCGCCGCCAACCCGTTCATCACCGATAAGACGGCCAAGCCGCGCGTTCTGACCATCACCCAGTCGACCTACGACGGCATCCTCTACAACGTCGAGGACATCAAGCAGGAGCTGGATGGCAAGATCGACACGCTGCATTTCGACGAAGCCTGGCTGCCGCATGCCGCTTTCCACGATTTCTATGGCGATTACCACGCCATCGGCGCTGATCGTCCGCGCTGCAAGGAGTCGATGATTTTTTCGACGCAGTCGACGCACAAGCTGCTGGCCGGCTTGAGCCAGGCCTCGCAGATTCTCGTCCAGGATGCGGAGAACCAGAAGCTCGACCGCGATATCTTCAACGAAGCCTATCTGATGCACACCTCGACTTCGCCGCAGTACTCGATCATCGCCTCGTGCGATGTGGCGGCGGCGATGATGGAGGAGCCGGCCGGTACGGCGCTGGTCGAGGAATCGATTGCCGAGGCCCTCGATTTCCGCCGCGCCATGCGCAAGGTGGACGAGGAGTGGGGCGCCGACTGGTGGTTCAAGGTCTGGGGGCCGGACGACCTGTCCGAGGAAGGTATCGAGGAGCGCGAAGCCTGGATGCTCAAGCCGGGCGAGCGCTGGCACGGCTTCAACAACCTGGCCGACGGCTTCAACATGCTCGACCCGATCAAGGCAACGATCATCACCCCGGGCCTCGACGTCGATGGCGACTTTGCCGACGAATTCGGTATCCCGGCCGCCATCGTCACCAAGTACTTGGCCGAACACGGCGTTATCGTCGAGAAGTGCGGCCTGTACAGCTTCTTCATCATGTTCACCATTGGCATCACCAAGGGCCGCTGGAACACGCTGGTGACGGCGCTGCAGCAGTTCAAGGACGATTACGACAAGAACCATCCGCTGTGGAAGGTGCTGCCCGAGTTCGTACAGAAGAACCCGCGCTACGAGCGCGTCGGCCTGCGCGATTTGTGCACGCAGATCCACAGCGTTTACAAGCAGAATGACGTGGCCCGCCTGACCACCGAGATGTATCTGTCGGACATGGTGCCGGCCATGCGTCCGGCCGATGCCTTCGCCAAGATGGCGCATCGCGATATCGAGCGCGTGCCGGTCGATGAACTCGAAGGCCGCGTCACGGCCGTGTTGCTGACCCCTTACCCGCCGGGTATTCCGCTGCTGATTCCGGGCGAGCGCTTCAACGCGACGATCTGCAACTACCTGAAGTTTGCCCGCGAATTCAATGCCCGCTTCCCCGGGTTCGAGACCGACGTCCATGGTCTGGTCAAGGGGGCCGATGGGCGTTACTACGTGGATTGCGTGCGCTGACAGGCACGAATCGTCGTTCGGTGCAGCGTGTAAAACGCTGCTCCGGACGACGATGATTTACTGCTTCCGGTAGGTGACGAAAGCGCAGCCCGCGCTTTTCAAATTTGATGTTTTTTTCCAGTTGACCGTGGAAATCTCGGGAAACCACGCATCGCCCTCGGGTTCGAGGTCGACTTCGGTGATTTCGAGGCGGTCGGCCAAGGCCATCGCCTGGGCGTAAATTTGCTCGCCGCCGATGATGAAAACGGTGTCGGCGGATGATGCCAGTTTCAGGCTGTTTTCCAGGGAATCGGCCAATTCGGCACCGGGGGCGGCGTAGTCGGTTTGCCGGCTGATCACGATGTTGCGCCGGCCGGGTAGCGGACGAAACCGCGGCGGTAGCGACTCCCAGGTCTTGCGCCCCATGATCACCGTGTGGCCGGCCGTCAGCGCCTTGAAGTGCGCCATGTCTTCGGGAATGTTCCAGATTAGCTGATTATCCTTGCCGATCACGCGGTTCTTCGCCACGGCGGCGATGATGACGACTTCAGTCATGGGGTTCGCTCCGGAAACGGCGCAAATGATTGATCAGTCCGCGCGTCGACGGGTCGAGACCGTCGGTCGGCGCCTCGTCGCGTATGCAGGGGGCGAGCTTGCCGGCCAGTTGCTTGCCGAGTTCGACGCCCCACTGATCGAAGGAGTTGAGGTTCCACAGCACGCCAAGGCAGAAAACCTTGTGTTCGTAGAGCGCGATGAGTTGGCCCAGGGTGAAAGGGGTCAGCTCGGGCAGGATGAGCGTCGACGACGGCTGGTTGCCGGGAAAGCGGCGGAAGGCCAGCAAATGCTCGGGGATGCCGGCGGCGCGTGCTTCCTCGACAGTCTGGCCGAAAGCCAGCGCCGACGACTGGGCGAGGCAGTTGGCGAGCAGGCCGCTGTGGTGGCCAGGCAGCGGAAAGTCGGATTTGCCGAGGGCGATGAAATCGCAGGCAACCAGCGCGCTGCCCTGGTGCAGTAGCTGGAAGAATGAGTGCTGGCCATTGGTCCCGGCTTCGCCCCACAAAATCGGATTGGTCGGGTAATCGACCGCCAGACCGTCGCGGTTGGCGCGCTTGCCGTTGCTTTCCATTTCGAGCTGCTGCAGGTGCGAGGGCAGCAGGGCCAGCGAGTGGCTGTAGGGAAAGACTCCGTGGCTGTGGGCGTCGAGGAAGTTGGTGTTCCACAGCGCGACGAGGGCCAGCGTCAGTGGCAGGTTGCTGTCGGGCGTGGCTTTGAAGAAATGCTCGTCCATGGCGTGGGCGCCGGCGAGCAGTTGTTCGAAATGACGGAAACCGACGGCCAGCGCGATGGGCAGGCCGATGGCCGACCACAGCGAGAAGCGGCCGCCGACCCAGTCCCAGAATTCAAAGACGTTTTCCGGTGCGATGCCGAACTCGGCCGTGGCGGCCAGATTGGTCGAGGCGGCGACGAAATGCCGGGCAATGGCCGCTTCGTTGCCGGCCGCGGCGACTATCCAGTTGCGCGCGGTACGCGCGTTGGCCATGGTTTCCAGCGTCGTGAAGGTCTTGCTGGCGACGATGAACAGGGTGCTGCGCGGGTTGAGGCGGGTCAGCGTGCTGGCCAGATCGGCGCTGTCGAGGTTGGAGACGAAATGGACGTTGATGTCGGGCTGCTGGAAGGCGGCCAGGGCGTGGACGGCCATGCGCGGGCCGAGATCCGAACCGCCGATGCCGATATTGACGACATCCGTGATGCGCTCACCCGAAAAGCCTCGCCATTGGCCGCCGTGGATCTGTTCGCAAAAGCCGGCCAGGCGGGCGAGCACGCTTTTGACCTCGGGCGGTGCCGCATCACCGGCGCGCAGGTCGGCATGGCGGACCGCGCGGCCTTCGGTGTGATTGATCGGCTCGCCGGTGCGCATGCGCTCGATCCAGGTGCGCAAGCCGGCCTGTTCGGCCAGTTGCCGAAGCAAGCCCATGGTGTGCTGGTCGAGGCGCTGTTTCGAGTAGTCGAGCAGGAGATTGTCGGCCTGCACCGAGAAGCGATAGAAACGCGCCGGATCAGCTGAAAATAGGTCGCGCAGGTGGCGGTGCTTGATGCTGCGCGCGTGTTCGGCCAGCGCGAGCCAGGCGGGACGAAGTGGCACCTGCATGGTCAGACGGCCACCTGGGCGGCGATGTGCGGATGCGGGTCGTAGCCGTCGAGACGGAAGTCTTCGAATTTGAAGGCAAAAATGTCGTTGACCGTGGGAGTGATCCACATCGTCGGCAGCGGGCGCATTTCGCGCGAAAGCTGGAGTTTGGCCTGGTCAAAATGATTCGAATAAATGTGCGCGTCGCCGAATGTATGGACGAATTCGCCCGGCTGGTAGCCGCAGACCTGGGCCAGCATGAGGGTAAGCAAGGCGTAGGAAGCGATGTTGAACGGCACACCGAGAAAGATGTCAGCGCTGCGCTGGTAGAGCTGGCAGGACAGCTTGCCATTCGCCACGTAGAACTGGAACAGGCAATGGCAGGGCGGTAGCGCCATGCTGTCGACGTCGCCCGGATTCCATGCGGAAACAACATGGCGGCGCGAGTCGGGGTTGTTCTTGAGGCTGCCCACCAGTTGCGTGATCTGGTCGATCACACGCCCGTCCGGCGTTTCCCAGCGGCGCCACTGTTTGCCGTAAACCGGTCCGAGATCGCCGTTTTCGTCGGCCCATTCGTCCCAGATGCGGACGCCGTTTTCCTTGAGGTAGGCGATATTGGTGTCGCCCTGCAGGAACCACAGCAATTCGTGAACAATGGACTTCAGATGGAGCTTCTTGGTCGTGACCATCGGGAAACCCTTGGCTAGATCGAAACGCATCTGCCAGCCAAAGACCGAGCGCGTGCCGGTGCCGGTGCGGTCGGATTTTTCGTGCCCGTTCTCGAGAACGTGGCGCATCAGGTCAAGGTAGGGCTGCATCGAGTCGGCTGTCCGGAGCTATCAATAAACGATCTATTCTACATGGCAGGCCGAAACGTCGCTCGGCCACAGAGGCGAAATTATCCACTGGTAATATTGCCGGAATGTGGAAATTACTCACGGCAGACGGCGATTTGTCGGTTTACACTGTTAAAAAATAATTATTGAAGGAGGGGGGCGGTGCTCAACAAGGTAGCCAATCTGGGCGGGTTCTTTGCCCAGAAATCAGATCATCCACTGGCCAATGCGCGCGAATTGCGCAGAGTCCTCAGCGAATTGCCCAAGGACAACGCCTTCAAGGCGCTCGACGAAATCTCCGGTTGGCTCGAATCGCTGGAAGGCGTCAGTAATTTTCCCAGTGGCACCTTGTACGAGGTTCTCGAGCAGTTCGAGGAAGCGGCTCAGCCGCATCTGAAGCGTCTTTCCCGCGAGTATTTCGGGAGCGTTCGTCTGTCGAAATCCGAAGAAAACCGTCTGTGGTCGATCAATTATGCTTTCTGGACCCGCCTGGGCGCCGCCTATGAGCGCTGTCTGCCGGCCATCGGCGAGAAAGGTCGGCCCGGCGAGTTGCCGAAGTTGGTGCTGCCGACATTATGCGTTCGCTTGATGGTAGCCCTCGGCCGGGCCCTCAAGTGGGAACAGTTTCATTATGGCCCGTCGCGGGACATCTGTTGGCAGAGCCTGGGGCGCGCCTTGATGGCGGCTGAGGAGGCGGGCGTGGCAGGCAAGGCGGTAGCCTTGCCGGGCAGGAGTGGCATGACCTCCCCGCTGCACGAATACCAGAAAGTCATGATATTCCAGGCGGCGTCGCTCGATAGCCTGCTGCCGGTCGGCATCGAGCTGGCCGAACAGATCATCGCCCATTTTCTGCCCGGTTTTGTATTTACCGTCGAGGCTCAGATTGATAGCGTCTATTGGGTCGATCTCAAGCTGGCTCAGCCGCCGCTGCGCCTGGCGCGCCGGCCGGCCAAGGCCGAGCCGACGCAGCGCTTCCTCAAGCCCGGCGCGGCCCACGAGGCGATGCAGGCGGTCCTCGAGACGCTGGAGCGAGGTGGCGACATGCCGCCCGAAATCAGTCTTGGCGGACAGTATCCGGTCAAGCTGCTGGTCACGGTGTTCCGCCATTTGACCAACTACCTTTCACCGATGCCGCCGCAGCGCCTGCACGACCGCCATCGCGTCACGCACCGCATGTCGGTGCTGAATGGACTGGTCAACGCTTTCGTTGTTTTCTCCGATGAGTTTGGCGGTCAGGCGGCGGGTTTGCCGACGGACACTTGGGTTGCCGAAAATGTCAGTCGCGGTGGCTTCGGCGCCTTGCTCAGAAGTGCGCCGGGCGAATGGCTGAAGGTCGGCGCCCTCGTTGCCATGCAGCCGGAAGGCGGTGACAACTGGCTGCTCGGGGTGATTCGCCGTTATCACCGGCTATCCGAAAAGGATGCCCGCGTCGGCATTCAGGCTTTGGCCACGAAAGCGCTGGCGGTAGAAGTGCAGATTCGGGCCGTGTCCAGCTATGCCGCGGCAGCGGGAACACCGACCCTGATGCTGCTCGACGGCAACGAGGCCGATGAGTTTCGGATCATCTTGCCGCCGATGACCTTCGACCAGCGCGAAAGCCTGGAATATGTCCGGGATGGTCAGCGCTTCCTGCTGACGCCGATTGCCCTGAGCGAGCAGACCGCCGATTACGAACTGGCGCGCTATCGCCGGAGTTCGCTCGGCTGATCAGGACTTGGGTGGGCGAATTCCCGATTTGGGCCGGAAAGCCTTGATCACTGCCTCATTCGTTTCGACATAAGGGCCACCGATCAGGTCGATGCAATAAGGCACGGCGGCGAAGATGCCGACGTGGGCGACCGTCCCGTCAGCGTTGCGAACGCCTTCGAGCGTTTCTTTGATCGATTTCGGCTGGCCGGGCAGGTTGATGATCAGCGCCTGCTTGCGGACGACGGCCACTTGCCGCGAGAGGATCGCGGTCGGCACGAAATTGAGGCTGATCCGCCGCATTTCTTCGCCGAAGCCGGGCATTTCCTTGTCGGCGACGGCCAGCGTCGCTTCCGGCGTGACGTCGCGCAAGGCCGGGCCGGTGCCGCCGGTGGTCAGGACCAGATGGCAATTGCTACGGTCAACCAGAGAAATCAGCGTATTTTCAATTGTCTCGCGGTCGTCGGCGATCAGCCGGGTTTCGACGCGCCACGGCGTAGTCAGCGCCGAAGTCAGCCATTCCTGCAGGGCAGGGATGCCCTTGTCTTCATAGACGCCGGTCGACGCGCGGTCGCTGATCGAAACGAGGCCGACGACCAGTTCATCATTCATCGCCAGCTTTCTGTTCAGCCGCGGGCGTGCCCTGCTTGTCGAGTTCCTGCAGTATCTGGAAAATGGCGCGGAAATTTTTCGGCGGCTTGTTGTTTTCCTGCTCCTTCAACGCATTACGACGCAGCTGGCGCATGTGCTGGAGGTCGATGGAGGGCCAGACTGCTGCAATTTCAGCCAGATAGGCTTCGTCTTCGAGGAAGCGATTGCGGAAACGCTCGAGGCGATGCAACCGCGCCGTCTCGGCTGAGGATTCGCCGCGCAGCATGGCCAGGCCGGCGCGGATCGGTTCGTCGTCGACGCCGCGCATGAGCTTGCCGAGATACGCTACCTGCCGGCGATGGGCGCCGTGGGCAGTGATCTTCTGGCATTCGCGCACCGCTTCGAAAATGTTTTCCGGCAGCTTGATCGCCTTCAGTTGGCCGACCGAAAGCTCGACCAGTTCGGCGCCAAGATCGCGCAATTCATGCATCGCCTCTTTCTTTTTGGTCTTCGAGGGGCGGCCGGTGTCTTCGGTGAAATCTTCTTCTTGCATGGGGTGCGTCCGGTGCTGGCAATAACGGGCTGTTATGATAGCGGCTTTCCCGCTCCGACGCCGCCTCCATGTCCGAAACTGCCGCATTTTCCTATTCCCACGCCACCCTGCAACAGCTCTCCGAGGATGTCCTCAAGCACGCCAGGAGCAAGGGAGCGACGGCCTGCGAGGTCGATGTCTCCGAAGGCTTCGGGCAGTCGGTGACGGTGCGCTGCGACGAGGTCGAGACCATCGAGTTCAATCGCGACAAGGGGATCGGCATCACGATCTACTCCGGCCAGCGCAAGGGCTACGCCAGCACCTCCGATTTTTCGGCCCAGGCGCTGCGTGAAACGGTCGAGGCGGCGCTCGACATCGCCCGCTTTACGGCCGAGGACGATTGCGCCGGGCTGGCCGATGCAGCGCTGATGGCCAAGGATGTCCCGGATCTCGATTTGTACCATCCCTGGGCGTTGACCGTAGAGGACGCTATCGAAACGGCGCGTCGTTGCGAACAGGCGGCTTTTGAAGCCAGTCCGCTGGTCAGTAATTCCGAAGGTGCCTCGATTTCGACGCAGCAGGCGCATTTCGTCTCGGCCAACAGCCTTGGCTTCATGGGCGGCTACCCGACTTCGCGCCATTACATTTCGTGCTCGGTGATTGCTGGCGAGCAGGATGCCATGCAGCGCGACGACTGGTACACGACGCATCGCAATGCCAGCCGTCTCGACGACGCCGCGCAGGTCGGCCGTATTGCCGCCGAACGGGCGATTGCTCGCTTGGGCGGGCGCAAGGTCAAGACCGGCGAATTCCCGATCATTCTCGAAGCGCCGCTGGCCGGCGGCCTGCTCGGCAGCCTGGTGCACGCGGCGAGCGGCGGAGCCTTGTACCGCAAGTCGTCCTTCCTGCTCGATCAGCTCGGCAAGAAAATCATGCCGGACTTCATCCAGATAGCCGAACGCCCGCATATTCCCTGCGGCCTGGGCAGTGCCTCCTTCGACAGCGACGGCGTGGCGACGCGCGACCGTGACCTGGTCACCAACGGCATCCTGCAGGGCTACTTCCTGAGCACCTACACGGCGCGCAAGCTGGGCATGCAGACGACGGCCAACGCTGGCGGTAGCCACAACCTGGTCATCGAACCCGGCGAACTTGGTCTGGAGGGCCTGATGGCAAAAATGGGCCGCGGCCTGCTCGTTACCGAACTGCTCGGCCACGGAATCAATTACGTGACCGGTGATTATTCGCGCGGCGCCGCCGGTTTCTGGATCGAGGATGGCAAGATCGCCTACCCGGTCGAGGAAATTACCATCGCCGGCAATCTCAAGTCCATGCTGGCCGGCATCGTCGCTGTCGGCAATGATGTCCAGGTGCGCGGCAGCAAGCAGACCGGCTCGATCATGCTTGACCGGATGACCATCGCCGGCGAGTGACCTGATGGGCATCGGGTCTGTTAGCCGCTGGTGTATTCAATGCTAATTGACTATTTTCCGTTTGCAATCAGGGGTTTCCCTGATCGGGTTTTCTCCAATCGCGGTTTTTCCTTCGTTTCCTAGAATGGGGTCTGTTGTAAAAACCTCAAAAATTCACTGTCTAGGAGACAAAATGCAACGTCGTGATTTTCTGAAAAAGGCTTCCATCGGCGCTGCCGCCGGTGCTGCCGCTACCGTCGCCGCACCGGCGATGGCCCAATCACTGCCCAGTATCAAATGGCGCCTGACGTCCAGCTTCCCGAAGAGCCTCGACACCATTTACGGCGGGGCCGAGCAACTGGCCAATCGCCTGCGCGAACTGACCGGCGGCAAATTCGACATCCGCGTCTTCCCGGGCGGTGAAATCGTCCCCGGCCTGCAGGCGCTGGACGCCGTGCAGCAGGGCACCGTCGAGTGCTGTCACACTGCTTCCTACTATTACGTCGGCAAGGATCGCACCTTCGCCTTCGGCACGACCATTCCTTTCGGCATGAATGCCCGCCAGACCAACGCCTGGATGTACCAGGGTGGCGGTCAGCAACTGCTCGACGAGTTCTATGCCGGCTACAACTGCGTCTCCTTCCCCGGCGGCAATTCCGGCACCCAGATGGGCGGCTGGTGGCGCAAGGAAGTGAAGACCGTGGCTGACCTTAAGGGCATCAAAATGCGTATCGGCGGCCTCGGTGGCGCCGTGCTGACGCCGCTTGGCGTCGTGCCGCAGCAGATCGCCGCCGGCGACATCTACCCGGCTCTGGAAAAGGGCACGATCGACGCGGCCGAGTGGATCGGTCCGTACGACGACGAGAAGCTGGGTTTCTACAAGGTTGCCAAGAATTACTACGGTCCGGGCTGGTGGGAGCCGAGCACCTGTCTCGAGTTCTTCGTCAACAAGAAGGAATGGGACAAGCTGCCCAAGGAATACCAGGCCGCCTTCGCCTGTGCCGCAGCCGAAGCCAACGTGACGATGACCGCCGAGTACGATCACAAGAATCCGATCGCGCTGGCCAAGTTGCTGCAAAACGGCGTCAAGCTGCATGCCTTCTCCAAGGAAATCATGGAAGCCGCCTACAAGTCGGCCCTGCAGCTCTACGCCGACGAGTCGGCCAAGAACCCGGCCTTCAAGAAGATCTACGACTCGTACACCAAGTACGCCAAGAGCCAGCGCGCCTGGTTTGCGGTGGCGGAAATGCCGATGGACCAGTTCAATCAGACGCATCGCTGATCGTTACCGGTCATTCATTCAAAAAAGGAGCTTCGGCTCCTTTTTTTATGGGCAGCGAACGGCGGTATCGCCGCAATGCATGGCGCAGTCGAGGGTTAGGGTTTTCCACTACTCGCAAAATATCGGCTCTTGGTGAAGAATGAGGCAATCGTCATGAACGGCGATCCCTATTTTTGGAGGAGACAACATGCAACGTCGTGATTTTCTGAAGAAAGCTTCCGTTGGTGCCGTCGCCGGCGCCGCCGCAACAGTCGCCGCTCCGGCCATCGCCCAGGCCCTGCCCAACATCAAGTGGCGCCTGACTTCCAGCTTCCCGAAGAGCCTGGACACCATTTACGGCGGTGCCGAAGTGCTGGCCAATCGCCTGCGCGCCATGACCGGCGGCAAGTTCGACATCCGCGTCTTCCCCGGCGGCGAAATCGTCCCCGGCCTGCAGGCGCTGGATGCTGTGCAGCAGGGCACCGTCGAGTGCTGCCACACCTGCTCGTACTATTACGTCGGCAAGGACAAGACCTTCGGCTTCGGCACCTCGGTCCCGTTCGGCATGACGGCGCGTCAGATGAACGCCTGGATCTACTACGGCGGCGGCCAGAAGCTGCTCGACGAGTTCTACTCCAACTACAACGTCCTCTCTTTTGCCGGCGGCAACACCGGCACCCAGATGGGCGGTTGGTGGCGCAAGGAAGTGAAGACCGTGGCTGACCTCAAGGGTATCAAGATGCGCATCGCCGGTCTCGGCGGCACCGTCTTCTCGGCGCTGGGCGTCGTGCCGCAGCAGATCGCCGGTGGCGACATCTACCCGGCGCTGGAAAAAGGCACCATCGATGCGGCCGAGTGGGTGGGTCCGTACGATGACGAAAAGCTGGGTTTCTACAAGGTTGCCAAGAATTATTACTACCCGGGGTGGTGGGAACCGGGCCCGACCATTCACTTCTTCGTGAACAAGGCCGAATGGGCCAAGCTGCCGAAGGAATATCAGGAAGCCTTCCAGGCCGCCGCCTTCGAAGCCAACGTGACGATGATGGCCGAATACGACCACAAGAACCCGGCGGCACTGGCCAAGCTGATGCAGGCTGGCGTCAAGGTCAAGGAGTTCTCGTCAGAAATTCTCAAGGCGACCTACAAGGCGGCAACCGACATGTATGTCGACGAAGCCGGCAAGAACCCGGCCTTCAAGAAGATCTACGTCGAGTACGACAAATACCGTCGAACCCAGTCGGCCTGGTTCAGTTTGGCCGAACGACGGATGGATGGATTCCTGCAGACCGGGAAGTAAGGCGCGCCACGGTCAACCCGAAAAAACCGCGAAATTCGCGGTTTTTTTATGGGTGTTCAGAGCTTCTTGCCGAACTCGATCAATTCCATGCGCCAGTTGTTGCGGGGCGCATCGTTTTCTATTTTTACGCTGGCCTTCACGCTCGGGGCATACCAGTAGGTTCGGGTAAAGGGGAAGCTTCTGCTGTTGCCCATATTGTGGACAGTGAAGTAGCCCTCCATGACCAGCTTGTAGGCGTCGAAACTGCCTGCTGGAACGGTTATTTTTTCCTGGCCGACGACCTTGACTTCGTACTGGCTGCGCCCGTCAGAACCGGTCGCCTTGTTCAAGGTCTTGCCTTCGTGGCGCCACTTGTCGCCCACGGCCAGGGGGAATTTGAATGCACGGGAAGCGGGCTCGAAACGGCTTTCCGGTGTTTCCAGTGGGTTCCATTCGGTGGTGTAGATTGCCGGGCTGCCATTTTCCGTTGCCTCGATCCGGTCGTTGTCGGTGGCTGTGATGATGCGTTCGGTTTGCCCGGTGACCAGTTGGGTAAGCCCGTCTTTCGTTTCATATTTCCAGCGATCGCCAACTTCGATGGCTGGACGTTCCACGTTCTGCGCGTGAGCCAGACCGCTAGCCAGCAGTGCCAGAGCCAGCATGCCGGGCCGGATTTTTGTGGGCAATAAATGGGTCATTTTCTCCTCCTCGTGCGATGTCGTTTAGCGATGCTGTTCGCATTGTGTAGGCAATAAAAAACCCGCGAAGTTCGCGGGCTTTTTGATTTTGGCCTTTTTTTCTGGTTGACCGTGAAGTCTGTTATTCCAGCAGGCTGCGCAGCATCCAGGCATTCTTTTCATGAATCTGCATGCGCTGGGTCAGCAGGTCGGCGGTTGGTTCGTCGCCGGCCTTGTCGACGATGGCGAAGATGCCGCGGGCGGTCTTGGTGACGGCTTCCTGACCGGCGACCAGTTGCTTGATCATGTCCTCGGCCGAGACCTTGCCTTCGCTTTCCTTGATTACCGTGAGCTTGGCGAATTCGCTGTAGGTGCCGGGGGCGGCGACGCCCAGGGCGCGGATGCGTTCGGCGATCAGATCCAGGGCGTTCCACAGTTCAGTGTATTGGTCCATGAACATCACGTGCAGCGTGTTGAACATCGGGCCGGTGACGTTCCAGTGGAAGTTGTGGGTTTTCAGGTAGAGGGTGAACGAGTCGGCGAGCAGATGGGACAAGCCGTCGGCGATTTTTTCGCGATCCTTCTTGGTGATTCCGATATCCATGATTTTCTCCCTTCGTTGATCAGGTGGACCTTTGACCAGAAAAACAAACTGGTCAGGCAACGATTGAATGATGCGCGTCTGGCTGGCGCGCCGCCAATTCATTTTGGCTATTCTCACGATAGCCCGGCCCATTTCCCACGGTCAACCGGAAAAAATGGCTATTTTTCAACAAAGGCGCGTTCGATCACGTAGTCGCCGAGCTTGCCGGTGTGATGGTTGCCGACTTCGAAGCCGCGAGCGTCGAGCATGGCAGCCGTGTCTTCGAGCATGGCCGGGCTGCCGCAGATCATGGCGCGGTCGGTGGCCGGGTCGAGCGGCGGCTGGCCGATGTCGGTAAAGAATTTCCCGGATTCGATCAGGTCGGTCAGGCGCCCCTCGTTGCGGAAGGGTTCGCGCGTCACTGTCGGGTAGTAAATGAGCTTTTCCTTGACCCAGTCGGCGAAGTACTCGTGCTCCTTGAGATCCTGCTCGATGTAGTCGTGGTAGGCCAGTTCATTGGTCCAGCGGACGCCGTGAATGAGGATGACTTTTTCGAAGCGCTCGTAGGTTTCCGGATCGTGGATCAGGCTCATGAAAGGCGCCAGGCCGGTGCCGGTGGCGAACATGAACAGGCGTTTGCCCGGCTTGAGGTCGCGCAATACCAGCGTGCCGGTGGGCTTCTTGCTGACCAGCAAGGGGTCGCCCGGCTTGAGGTGCTGCAGACGGGAAGTCAGCGGGCCGTCCTGGACCTTGATGCTGAAGAACTCGAGATATTCCTCATGGTTGGCGCTGGCGATGCTGTAGGCGCGGGTCAGCGGGCGGCCATCGACTTCCAGACCGATCATCACGAACTGGCCGTTGGTGAAGCGCAGGCCGGGGTCGCGGGTGGTGCGGAAGGTGAACAGACTGTCGTTCCAGTGATGGACGGAAGTGACGGTTTCGGTGGCCAGGTTGCTCATGCTGATGCTCCTTCTTGTGCAGAATGAGACCGATATTAGGCGGCATCGTTTATTGATAAAAGCGGGTAATTTGTATATCAGTCATCTAAAATTCAGATATGAAAATTACGCTGCGCCAGATCGAAGTCTTTGCCGCCATCGCCCGTCTGGAAAATGTTTCGCGGGCGGCGGCGCAGCTCAACATGTCGCAATCGGCAGCGAGCACGGCCCTGCTCGAGCTGGAGCGCCATTTCGATTGCCCGCTGTTCGACCGCATCGGCAAATCGCTGCGCCTCAATGGCAGCGGGCGCGGCTTGCTGCCGCAGGCCGAAGATATTCTGGCCCGGGCCGGTGAGGTCGAGGGCTACCTGGCTGGCGGTCGTCTGGCCCCGGTTGCCGTCGGGGCGACACTAACTATTGGCAACTATCTGGCCACGCTGGTGGTCGTTGAATACCTGCAAAAGAATCCCGGCAGCCGGGTCGATCTCAGTGTCTGCAACACGCAGCAGGTGATCGAACGCCTGCGCCGCTTCGAGCTCGATCTCGGCTTGATCGAGGGCGAAGCCAGTGATTCCGATCTGATTTTCGAACCCTGGCTCGATGACGAACTGGTCGTCTTCTGCGCCCCCTCACATCCTCTGGCGGCGGCCGGATCGGCGCGGTCGACCGCGCTGGCGGCGCAAAAATGGATAGTCCGCGAACCGGGTTCGGGAACGCGCGCCCTGTTCGACCGAGCCGTACGGGCTGTCGGCGTGGATCCCGACGTCTGTCTGCAGCTGGAGCATACCGAGGCCATCAAGCGCGCCGTCGAATCCGGCCTGGGCATCGGCTGCCTGTCGCGGTTATCGCTGCGCGAAGCACTGCGGCGCGGCAGTCTGGTCGAGATCAAAACGCCGGAACTGGCGCTACGCCGGCGCTTCCAGTTCGTCCGCCAGCGCCAGCGCCATGTCAGCACCGCAACCCAAATGTTCATCGACGAGTGCCTGCGTTTCTCGGCCAGGGCGACCGACACCAGCGAACTGGCCCTGCCCTTCATCCCCTGAGCAGGACGAAAAAAAAGCGGGGTCCGCAGACCCCGCCCTGATGCGAGCTGGCGAAATTACTTGCTGTCGCTCTGCAGGCCCTTGAGCAGGGCTGCCGCATCCGCGTCCTCGTTGCCTTCCTTCTTTTCGTCGGGTTCCTCTTCGCTCTGTTTCATGAGCGAGTCGAGATCGATGGCGGCCGGCGCTTTGCCTTCCTTCTCCAGGCGCTGCTGTTCTTTCTGCGCCTCGTCGCCGTAGCTGACGATGTTCGGGAAGATGATGATCAGCGCGACCATGATGATCTGGATGCAGACGAAGGGAATGGCACCCCAATAAATGTCGGTCGTCTTGATCGAACTGGGGGCCACCGAGCGCAGGTAGAACAGCGCGAAGCCGAAAGGCGGATGCATGAACGAAGTCTGCATATTGACCGCGAGGAGCACGCCGAACCAGACCAGATCGATGCCCAGCTTGTCGGCCACCGGGGCGAGCAGCGGCACGATGATGAAGGACAGTTCGAAAAAGTCGAGGAAGAAGGCGAGTATGAAGACCAGCAGGTTGACCACAATCAGGAAGCCGACCTGGCCGCCGGGCAGTCCGAGCAGCAGGTGTTCGACCCACAGGTCGCCATTGACGCCTCGGAAGATCAGGCCGAAAACCGTCGAGCCGACGAGGATGAAGATCACGAACGACGACAGCTTGCCGGTCGTTTCCATGGCCTGCTTGAGCAGCTTGAAGCTCAGGCGTTTGCGGGCGATGGCCAGAATCAGCGCACCGGCTGCACCCATGGCGCCGCCCTCGGTCGGCGTCGCAATGCCGAGGAAAATGGTGCCGAGAACCAGGAAAATGAGGACCAGCGGCGGAACCAGCGTAGTCAGCACGCGAAGCAATAGCTTGAAACCACGCAGGGTGCGGGCTTCCGGCGGCAGGGCCGGGCACGTGGCTGGTTTGATGATCGACAGTACAAAGACGTAACCGACGTACAGCCCTGTCAGAATCAGGCCCGGGACGAAAGCGCCTTCGTACATGTCGCCAACCGACTTGCCGAGCTGGTCGGCCATGATGATCAGCACCAGCGACGGTGGAATGATCTGGGCCAGCGTGCCGGAAGCGGCGATGACGCCGGAGGCCAGTCGCTTGTCGTAACCGTAGCGGAGCATGATGGGCAGCGAGATCAGGCCCATCGAGATGACCGAGGCGGCAACCACGCCGGTCGTCGCAGCAAGCAGGGCGCCGACGAAGATGACCGCGTAGGCCAGGCCGCCGCGCATCGGGCCGAATAGCTGGCCGATGGTGTCGAGCAGGTCTTCGGCCATGCCCGATCGCTCGAGGATCAGTCCCATGAAGGTGAAGAACGGGATGGCCAGCAAGGTGTCGTTGGCCATGATGCCGAAGATCCGCTCCGGCAGAGCCTGAAAGAGTGCCGGGTGGAGCAGGCCGAGTTCAATGCCGATCAGGCCGAAGAAAATGCCGTTGGCAGCCAGCGCGAAGGCGACCGGATAGCCGAAAAGGAGGAATAGAACAAGCGCGCCAAACATCAGCGGTGCCATGTTGGCAATCATGAACTCCGCCATTATTTGGCCTCCTGTGCTTTGGCTGCAGCGATGGCTGCGGCCAGTTCTTCTTCGGCCGTCGGGCCCTTTTCCTTGTTGTTCGGGTCGTCAATTCGTCCGGCCAGGAAGCCAATGCGCTTGATCAGCTCGGATATGCCCTGCAGGGCGAGCAGCGTGAAGCCGATGGGTAGCAGGATCTTGACCGGCCAGCGAATCAGGCCTCCGGCATTGGAGGACATTTCCTGGATCTTGTACGATTCGGCGACCAGCGGCAGTGATAGCCAGAGTACGGTAACCACCATCGGCAGCAAGAAGAACAAGGTGCCGATGATGTCGATGACGGCCAGACCGCGCGGCGACAACTTGCCGGACAGCACGTCGATACGGACGTGCTCGTTTTTTTGCAGGGTATAAGGTGAGCAAAGCAGGAAAACAGCAGCGAACAGGTACCACTGGATTTCCAGCAGGCCGTTTGAACTGTCATTGAAGATAAAGCGGTAACTGGCGTTGCTGGCGCAGATGATGGTCATCACCAGCACCAGCCAGAATGCAGCTTTGCCGACGCGCTCATTGAGCCAGTCGATCAGCTGCGAGAGCTTGAGCAGAAGGGTCACGAAAAAGTCCTCCTCGGTTGATAGAATTCCCGGCTTCTAAGGCCGGGGTAAATTGAAAATCAAAGTGGGCCAAATTTACAGCGAAGGCGAGAGGCAGAGAATGGTGGAAATCCCTACAACCCGGACAACGCAAATCTGTCTGGTGCGCCACGGCGAGACCGAATGGAACGCCGAGCGGCGCATTCAGGGGCAGATCGACATCGGCCTCAACGAAACCGGTGTGCGCCAGGCCATGGCGGCCGGGCGCTGGCTCAGATCGGCCGGCATTGTCGCGCTCTACAGCAGCGATCTCAAGCGGGCATGGACCACGGCGCAATCAATTGGCGCCGAACTCGGGCTGGTGCCGACACCGGTGCCGGAAATGCGCGAGCGGCGCTACGGCGTCTTCGAAGGGCTGACTTACGACGAGGCGAAAGCCAATCATCCGGAAGGCTACGCCGCCTTCGAAGGGCGTAATGCCGACTACGATTTCGAGAAGGGCGAAAGCCTGATCACCATGTTCGAGCGCGTGACCGGCAAGCTCAAGGAACTGGCGGCACGCCATTCCGGCGAGACCATCGCCATCGTCCTGCACGGTGGCGTGCTCGATATCATCAACCGTTTTGTCCGTGGCAACTCGCTGGAAACGCCGCGCGATTTCCTGATTCCCAACGCCGGGATCAACTGGATTGCCACTGTGGACGGCCAGTGGAGCCTGAATGCGTGGGGCGAAACCGACCATCTCGAACCGGGCGCCCTTGACGAGCTTCCGGCATGATAAAATTCGACCCCTTTTCAATGGCTTGAGGCATTTGACATGTTTTCCGCGAAAGACACCCTGGCAAAAGTTGATCCTGAACTCTGGAAGGCCATGCAGGCCGAAGTGCAGCGTCAGGAAGACCACATCGAACTGATCGCGTCCGAAAACTACGTGAGCAAGGCCGTCATGGAAGCCCAGGGCTCCCAGCTCACCAACAAGTATGCCGAAGGCTACCCGGGCAAGCGTTACTACGGTGGCTGCGAATACGTCGACGTCGTCGAGCAGATCGCCATCGACCGTTTGAAGAAGCTGTTCGGCGCCGATGCCGCCAACGTCCAGCCGAATTCCGGTTCGCAGGCCAACCAGGCCGTGCTCATGGCCTTTGCCAAGCCGGGCGACACCATCATGGGCATGAGCCTGGCCGAAGGTGGTCACCTGACCCACGGCATGGCGCTCAACATGTCCGGCAAGTGGTTCAACGTCGTTTCCTACGGCCTCGATGCCAACGAAGCCATCGATTACGACAAGATGGAAGCGCTGGCCCGCGAGCACAAGCCGAAGATCATCGTCGCCGGCGCCTCGGCCTACGCCCTGCGTATCGACTGGGAACGCTTCGCCAGGATCGCCAAGGAAGTCGGCGCCATTTTCTGGGTGGACATGGCTCACTACGCCGGCCTGATCGCCGCCGGTTTCTACCCGAACCCGGTGCCCTTCGCCGATGTCGTGACCTCGACCACGCACAAAACTCTGCGCGGCCCGCGCGGTGGCGTCATCCTGATGAAGGCCGAGCACGAAAAGGCCCTCAATTCCGCCATCTTCCCCGGCCTGCAAGGCGGCCCGCTCGAGCACGTCATCGCAGCCAAGGCCGTCGCCTTCAAGGAAGCCGCGACGCCGGAGTTCAAGAACTACCAGGAACAGGTCATCAATAACGCCCGTGTCATGGCCCGCGTACTCGGCGAAGAGCGCGGTCTGCGCATCGTTTCCGGTCGCACCGAAAGCCACGTCTTCCTGCTCGACCTGCGGGCCAAGAACATCACCGGCAAGGAAGCCGAAGCCGCCCTCGGTCGCGCCCACATCACGGTCAACAAGAACGGCATCCCGAACGACCCGCAGAAGCCGTTCGTTACCTCCGGCATCCGCATCGGTTCGCCGGCCATGACGACGCGTGGTTTCACCGAAATCGAAGCTGAAACCATCGCCCATCTGGTGGCTGACGTGCTCGAGGCGCCGAACGACGAAGCCGTTGCCGCCACCGTGCGTGCCAAGGTTGCTGCCTTGTGCGCCAAGTTCCCGGTTTACGGCGCGTGAAAATTCCAGCGCTTGCCCGCACGGCGCTGCCTTGTTCGGGCGGCGCGCTGGAATTTTCGGGAGTTTGAAGTGAAATGCCCCTTCTGCGGCAACGACGACACGGCGGTTGTTGATACCCGCCTCTCCGACGAGGCGGATGTCGTTCGTCGCCGCAGAAAGTGCAACGCCTGTGACAAGCGTTTCACCACCTACGAGCGGGCTGAAATCCAGCTGCCGCAAGTGGTCAAGAAAAATGGCCTGCGCACCGAGTTCAGCCGGGCCAAGCTGCGCGCCAGTCTGGAACTGGCGCTGCGCAAGCGGCCGGTGTCGATTGAATCGGTCGATGCCGCTGTCGCCGATATCGAGGAAAGATTGCGTTCCGCCGGTGAGCGCGAGGTGACGACACAGCAACTGGGCGAACTGGTCATGCGCGAGCTCAAGAAGCTCGACAAAGTGGCCTACATCCGCTTCGCCTCGGTCTATCGCAACTTTGAAGACGTGGATGCCTTCTCCAAGGCGATCCGCGAAGTTTCGCCAACCTCCAAGAAAAAATGAGCTTTTCAGCCGTCGACTACGGCATGATGGCGCGCGCCCTGCAGCTGGCTGAGCGCGGCCTGTGGACGACATCGCCCAATCCGCGGGTTGGTTGCGTCGTGGTCCGCGACGGTGAAATCGTTGGCGAAGGCTGGCACGAGAAAGCCGGCGAGCCGCATGCCGAAGTCCATGCCCTGCGCGCCGCTGGCGAGAAAGCCAAGGGCGCGACGGCTTACGTGACGCTGGAGCCGTGCAGCCATCACGGCCGCACGCCGCCCTGCGCCGAGGCGCTGATTGCTGCCGGCGTTTCGCGCGTCGTGGCGGCAATGACCGATCCGAATCCGCTCGTGTCTGGCAAAGGCCTCGCCTTGTTGCAGGCGGCTGGTATCGAGACGGCGAGCGGTTTGCTGGAAAACGAGGCGCGCGAACTGAACATTGGCTTTGTCTCGCGCATGACGCGTGGCCGGCCGTGGTTGCGCCTCAAGGCGGCGGCCAGTCTGGATGGAAAGACGGCTCTCAACAACGGCGTCAGCCAGTGGATCACCGGTCCCGATGCGCGGCGTGACGGTCACGCCTGGCGGGCCCGTGCCTGCGCCATCCTGACCGGTATCGGCACCGTGCGCGACGACGATCCGAGTCTGACCGTGCGCGATGTGGCGACGACGCGTCAGCCTTTGCGCGTGGTAGTCGATAGCCGGCTGGAAATTCCGCTGACGGCGCGTGTTCTGCAAGGCGAGCCGGTGCTGATCGTTGGCGCCGTTGAAAATGCCGAAAAAATGGCATTGCTACGGTCAACCGGAAATTTCGTCGAAATTTTAAATGACGGCGCCGGCAAGGTTGACCTCAAGGCGCTACTCGAATTGCTTGCCCAGCGCGGCATCAACGAGGTGCATGCCGAAGCCGGCTTCAAGCTCAATGGTTCGCTGTTGCGCGAAGGTCTGGTCGATGAACTACTGCTCTATCTGGCGCCCTGCCTGATCGGCCACGACGCGAGCGGCTTGTTCAACCTACCTGAACTGACTAGGCTAGACGGCAAGCGGCGCTTGAAGATTCGCGATCTGCGCCAGCTTGGCGAAGATATTCGCCTGATCGCACGTTTCCCTTAGGCCCGCACACGGCACAATCGTCGTCTTTCCGGAAACGGACGGTGCGCCATTCCATGGTTAGCGCATCGAGCAGCAATAGCCGCCCGGTCAGCGTTTCACCGATGTCAGCTGCCAGCTTCAGGGCCTCGGCCGCCTGCATGGTGCCGATGATGCCGGTCAGCGGCGCGAAGACGCCCATCACGGCGCAGCGCACTTCCTCGACATCCTCGCCTTCAGGAAACAGGCAGTGGTAGCACGGCGAATCGTCGCGGCGCAGGTCGTAAACGCTGATCTGGCCATCGAAGCGAATGGCCGCACCGGACACCAGCGGCTTGCGGTGATGCACGCAGGCGCGATTGATGGCGTGCCGGGTGGCGAAATTGTCAGTGCAGTCGAGAACGAGGTCGGCGCTGGCAACCAGCGCATCGAGCGCTTCGCCCGATAGACGCTGCTGCAGCGGAATGATCTCAATGTCAGGATTGATGGCGCTCAGCGCCTGCCGGCCGGATTCGGCCTTGGCCATGCCGACACGTGCCTGGGTATGCAGAATCTGGCGTTGCAGATTAGTGAAATCGACCGTGTCGTCATCGACCAGCGTGATCCTGCCAATCCCTGCCGAGGCCAGATAGAGCGCCGCCGGCGAGCCAAGACCGCCAGCCCCGATGATCAGCGCGTGAGAGTCAAGAATGCGCGTCTGGCCTTCGATGCCCAGCGCGTCGAGCAGGATGTGCCTGCTATAACGGAGAAGCTGCTCGTCGGTCATTTTAGGATCGAGTTATTAGGATCGAGGATCGAGGATCGAGTGGTTTTGCTAAAAGCTCAATCCTCGATCCTAAATGCTACTTATATTCCCGCCACTCCGGCGGCGTGTCGTCATGGTCGCCGTGCGGGTGGTGTTCCCAGGCGTTCACATAGGCTTCCTGGGCTGAGCGTTTCAGGCGTTTTTCCGGGGCGCCGATGTTGTGCAGCTGGGTCTCTTCGACGTAGTAGATCAGCGCCCGGGTCAGTTTCGTGTACAGCGTGTTGTCGAGATGAAAACCCTTGTCGACCAGATGCTCGTCAAGCTCGCGCAAGGTGTGTTGCTGTAGATCGTAGCTGACACCCAGCGAGCGCTTTTCGAATCGGGCCTGAACCTCAAGTTCATCCAGATGCTGCAGGTCATCTGCCGCTTCGGGCACCTGGCCCGGCGGAAACTTGGAGAACAGGATTTCCCGGTTTTTCTTGAGGTCTGTGTCGGCCATCATCCCTCCCGATCAATGAACTATTGCGCCTTATTCTGCATGATCTGAAGACCCTTGAGAAGATTCAGCGCCTGCTGGAACTGGTAGTCGCCCTTGGTGGCGTACTCCAGACGTTGCGGCATTTCTTCCTCGGCATCTTCCTTCTTGTCCTTGCCGTTTTTGGGTGTCTTGGCCGCGCCCTTGGCTTCCGGCTTTGCCGCTTCCTTGGCAGCTTCCTTGTCGCGGTCGTTGCTCAGGTGGCGGTCGAGATCGGCTTCGCGCACGCGAATTCCAGGGCTGGAGCCGTTGGCGCTCTCTTCGACAACGATGTCCGGCGTGATGCCCTTGGCCTGAATCGAGCGGCCTTCCGGCGTGTAGTAGCGGGCCGTGGTCAACTTGATGGCGGTGTTGCCCGGTAGCGGCAGAACGGATTGCACCGAGCCTTTGCCGAAACTCTGGGTGCCGACGATGATGGCGCGCTTGTGATCCTGCAGGGCGCCGGCGACGATTTCCGAGGCCGAGGCAGAGCCACCATTGACCAGCACGACCATCGGCACTTTCTTGGCTTCGACAGGCATGGTCTTGAGCGGATCTTCCTTGCTGCCGCGCAGGTAATCCTGTGCCCGAGCCCGGAATTCCTGCTTGGCGTCGGCGGTGCGACCGTCGGTCGACACGACCTTGACGTCGGGTGGCAGGAAAGCCGCTGAAACGCCGATGGCGCCATTGAGCAGGCCACCCGGATCGTTGCGCAGGTCGAGCACCAGACCGTTCAGCTTGTTGCCATCCTTGTAGAGGGCGGAAACATGCTTGGCCAGTTCGGCGACGGTATTTTCCTGGAACTGGGTGACGCGCACCCAGCCGTAGCCGGGCTCGACCAGCTTGGATTTGACGCTCTGCACCTTGATCACTTCGCGGATCAGGGTCAGCTCGATCGGCTTGGTTTCGCCCTTGCGGATGATTGACAGTTTGATCGGCGTCTTCGGCTTGCCGCGCATTTTCTTGACGGCATCCGACAAGGTCAGGCCTTTGACCGGTGTTTCATCAAGTTTGAAGATCAGGTCGCCGGCCTTGACGCCAGCGCGATAGGCCGGGGTGTCTTCGATTGGCGAAACGACCTTGACCAGGCCGTCTTCCATGCCGACTTCAATGCCCAGTCCGCCGAACTCGCCCTGTGTGCCGACCTGCAGATCCTTGAAGGCATCGGCGTCGAGGTAGGTCGAGTGCGGGTCGAGGTTGGACAGCATGCCGGAAATGGCATTGGTGATCATCTTCTTGTCTTCGACCGGCTCAACGTAGCCCTGCTTGATGGCGCTGTACACCTCGGCAAAAGTGCGCAACTCATCGATAGGCAGGCCGGGTTTGACTTCCTTGTCGGCCATGGCCGGGAAGTTCAGGCTGATCAGTGCGCCGGCGACAAAGGCGCCAACGGTCAAGCTAATAGTTTTAGTTTTGCTCATTTCAAGCTGGCCCATTTCATCGGGTCGATCGGTTGCCCTTGGTGGCGGAGTTCAAAGTATAAACCCGATTCGGGATTGCTCCCGCTGTTACCCACAGTGGCTACCGTTTCTCCACCCTTGACGGCCTGGCCGACTTGTTTGAGCAAGGCATCGTTGTTGCCGTAGATCGACAGGTAGGCGTCGCCGTGGTCGACGATGAGCAGATTGCCGAAGCCGCGCATCCATTCCGAGAAGACAACGCGGCCGCCGGCGATGGCTTTGACCTCGCTGCCGGCACCGGCCTTGATGAACAGGCCGCGCCAGGTGCCGCCGCCATCTCGGGCCGAACCGAAACGGCCGGAGACCGCGCCGCGTACCGGCAGGCGCAGGCTGCCGCGCTGGCGGGCGAAACTGCCGTTGCTCGGGGCGGGTTCGTAGTGGTTTTCGGCTTCGACGGTTCTTGGGCGGGTGGGCTCTATGGCGGGAGTCGGGCGGGCGATTTCCCGCTCTTCTGTATGCGCCGGGCGCTTGTCCTTTTCCCGTTCCTTCTCGCGCTCTTTTTCCTTTTGTCTTGCCGCCGCCTGCCGTGCTTCGGCCAGCCGTGCGGCTTCGGCGGCCTTGGCCGCCCGTGCCGCCTGGGCAGCAAGGATTTTTGACAGCCGATCAATGAGCTGCGTCATCCGCTTTTCATTTTGTTGCAGGGTGCCGATTTCCTTGCGCTGGGCGCTGACCTTGCTGGCCAACTGGGCGTACAGCGCCTGGCGCTCCTCGCGCTGCTTCTGCAAATCGGCATGGCGCTTTTTCTGCTCGGCCTCGACCTCGGCCAGTTCGGCGCTGCGCTCCTTGGCATCGGCGGCCAGCGATTTCTTCTTGTCCAGCGTGGCGTTGATTTCGCCCATCAGCTCGGCGCGGGTCAGCGCAATGGCCGACAGGTAATGCAGGTCGCGCGCCATCTGGTTGGGATCGTCGCCGTTGAGCAGCAGTTGCAGCGAGTCCGGGGTGCCGCGCAGGTATTGTTTGTAGATCAGTTTTTCCAGCTGCCCTTGTTGTTGGCTTAGCGTAACGCCGAGTTCCTGCGATTGTTGTTCGAGGTTTTTGAGCTTTTTTTCCAGTTGACCGCGGGAATCGTTCAATTCGTGCAGTTCGCGTTGCAGCCGCGAAATCTGGCGGTCGGATTCGCGCAGGCGGTCGCCGGCGTCAGCTTTGCTCTCTTCGCTGCTGGATAATTCCTTGCGTAATCCTTCGATTCGACTGCGCAATTCGCCCAGATCGGCCTGTTTTTCGGCGATATCGGGCGAGGCGACGATCTGGGCGGATTTTTTTTCGGCCGCAACTGGCTTGGCACCGACCGGCGCTGCGCCCAGGAAAACCGCGGCAATCAGTGCCGCTGTCAGCCTTTTGCCGGTGGGCCGAGGGCTGCGCTGGCCGGGCCGGGTGTGTCCAAAGGTCATCGCGGATTGATTTCGATTAAGCGAAACGTAAAACGCTATTTTATAATGCGCCATTCACCGAAACGAGGTTTTATCTTGGAAACGCCAACCTTCAGTTTGATCGACAAGCAGGAGCACATCGAGCTGGCCGCCCGTGCGCTGAAATCCATCGCCCACCCGCTGCGCCTGAAAATCCTTTGCGTGCTTGGCGAACAGGAGGCGTGTGTGCAGGAAATCGTCGAGGCGGTGGGCACCTCGCAAAGCAATATTTCCCAGCATCTGGCCATCCTGCGCGAAAAAGGTGTGCTGGTTACCCGCAAGGACGCCAATCGCGTCTTCTACCGGGTTGGCGATCAGCGCACACTGCAACTGGTCAGCATGATGCGTGAAGTTTTTTGTGGGACGGAGGCTTAAGTGATACCGATGGAATTTATCAACCAGAATATTCTGCTGGTTTCGCTGGTCGCGGTCAGTGGTCTTTCACTGCTTTGGCCGATGGTGATGCGTCCTTCGGGCAACAGTGTCGGGCCGGCCGAGGCGACACAACTGATCAATCGTGAAGATGCGGTCATCCTCGATGTCCGTGAATCCACCGAGTACGCTGCCGGGCATTTGCCGGAAGCGAAGAATATTCCGGGCAGCGCGCTGGCCGGGCGCATTGGCGAGCTGGGCAAGTTCAAGGACAAGCCGATCATCGTCTGCTGTGCCTCCGGCATGCGCTCGAACAAGGCTTGTGGCGATCTCAAGAAGCAGGGCTTCGAGAAGTTGTACAACCTGTCCGGTGGCGTTGATGCTTGGGTGGGTGCCGGCTATCCGATCAAGAAGGGAGCCAAGAGCAAATGAGCGCTCATGTCCTGATGTATACGACGGCAGTCTGTCCGTATTGCACACGCGCCAAGCAATTGCTCAAGGCACGCGGCGTGGAGCAGATCGAGGAGGTTCGCGTCGATCTCGATCCTGAACGCCGCGATGAAATGATGCAGAAAACTCAGCGGCGTACAGTGCCGCAAATCTTCATCGGCGAAACCCACGTGGGTGGCTGTGACGATCTCTATGCCCTCGATGCCTCCGGCCAGTTGAAGCCGCTGCTCGAAGGCTGACTAAACCGATTCAACTTCTGAAAGAAAACCATGGAACAAAACGCTCAGCCCGTCTTCGGTATTGAAAAACTCTACGTCAAGGATCTGTCGGTCGAAGTGCCGAATGCGCCGGAAATCTTCCTTGAGCGCGAAGCGCCGCAAGTCGAGATCCAGCTCAATACCGGTGGTCGTACCGTCGGCGACAGCGTCTACGAAGTCGTGCTGACCGTGACGGTTACCGCCAAGATGGGCGAGAAGACGGTTTTCCTGGTTGAAGTCGGCCAGGCCGGTATCTTCCGCATTCAGAACGTGCCGGAAGAGCAGATCGAGCCGCTGATTGCCGTCGCCTGCCCCAACATCCTCTTTCCGTACGCCCGCGAAGCCGTGTCCGATGCGGTCAGCCGCGCCGGCTTCCAGCCCATCGTGCTGCAGCCGGTCAACTTCGAAGGCATGTACATGCAGCGCCTGCAGCAGCAGGAACAGGCTGGCGCGCCGGCTGAAGTGTCGATCCAGTAAGGTGATTGCCATGTGGCGTCGCGCGCTTGTCGCCCTGTCGCTGATCAGCGCTGCCGGAGCAGCGCTGGCTATCGACTACCGCTCGGTCAGTGTGCCGGCGGCCATCCTGTTCGATGCGCCGTCGCTGCAGGGCAAGAAGCTCTACCTGATCAAGGCGCAGACGCCAGTCGAGGTCGTCGTCAAGCTCGAAGGCTGGTTCAAGGTGCGCGATGCCGAAGGGACGCTGGCCTGGCTGGAGTCGCGCAACCTCGTGGACAAGCGGACGCTCGTCGTGACCGCGCAGAAAGCTGAAATCCGCCAGTCGGACAAACCGGAATCGACGGTGCTGGCCGAACTGGACAAATGGGTGGCTGTTGAATTCATCGAACCCGCCTCGCCGGGCTGGGCCAAGGTGCGCCATCGCGACGGCGCGACCGGCTACATTCGTTCGACGCAGGTCTGGGGCCTATGAAAATTTCGCTGCTTGGCGCTGGTGCCTGGGGCACGGCGCTGTCCATCGCCTTTGCCGGCAAGCATGAGCTGACGCTATGGTCGCGCGAAGAGGATGTCGCTGCCGACCTGATGGCGACGCGCGTAAACCATCGTTTTTTCCCGGGCTACAAGTTGCCGGACTCGGTCACCGTATCGACCGATTTCGAGGCGGCTGTCGCTGCCGCCGAGTTGCTCATCGTGGCGACGCCGATTGCCGGTCTGCGGCCCACTGTCGAACGCATCAAGGCGATCGGCTGCAAGTTGCCGGTGTTGTGGGTGTGCAAGGGTTTCGAGGCGGGTAGCGGCAAGCTGCCGCATCAGGTGGTGGCCGAAGTGCTCGGCCAGCAGGCCTTGTGCGGTGCACTGTCCGGCCCCAGCTTTGCCGAGGAAGTGGCGGCCGGGCAGCCGACGGCCGTGGCGTTGGCCGGCAATGACCCTGCCTTCGCCCGCGAGGCGGCGCGCCAACTCCATACGGCGCGCCTGCGCATCTACGCCAACGATGATCTGGTTGGCGTCGAAGTCGGTGGTGCCGTCAAGAATGTGCTGGCCATCGCGACAGGTGTTTGCGATGGACTTGGGCTAGGCCTGAATTCCCGCGCGGCGCTGATGACCCGCGGCCTCGCTGAAATTGCCCGGCTTGGTCTGGCGCTGGGTGCTGACCGCCAGACTTTCATGGGGCTGGCCGGCATGGGTGACCTGATCCTGACCTGTACCGGCGACCTGTCGCGCAACCGTCGCGTCGGTCTGGCGCTGGCCCAGAACAAGTCCCTGCCACAGATACTCGAAGAACTCGGCCATGTTGCCGAAGGCGTTTATACGGCGCGTGAGGTCGATCGCCTGTCGAGCCAACTCGGCGTCGACATGCCGATCAGCGCTGCTGTGGCAGCCGTGTTGGATGGTCGTTTGAGTGCCGCGCAGGCCGTCGAGCAGTTGATGGCGCGCGATCCGAAAGAAGAGTTGGCCTAGCTGGCGCCTGCGAAGCCGGCTTGGCGCCAGGCTTCGAAGACGGTGACGGCAGCAGCGTTGGAGAGGTTGAGGCTGCGCTGCCCGGCCTGCATGGGCAGGCGCAGTCGCTGTTCCGGCGGAAACTCGGCGAGCACTTCCGGCGGCAGTCCGCTGGTTTCGCGACCAAAAACAAATACATCGTTTTCCTGCAGAGCCGTATCGAACGGACTGCCCGTGCCCTTCGTCGTCATGGCAAACAGGCGTCGCCCGGCCAGTGCCGCCTTGCACGCGTCCCAGTCGGCGTGACGCACGACACGGGCGTATTCGTGATAATCCAGCCCGGCCCGGCGCAAACCCTTGTCGGTGATGTCAAAGCCGAGCGGTTCGACCAGATGCAACTCGGCCCCGGTGTTGGCGCACAGGCGAATGATGTTGCCCGTGTTGGGCGGAATTTCGGGCTGGTAGAGAACGACGGCAAACACGCGACGGCTTTCGAACGGTGAAGGGGGCGAATTAGAGCATGGATTCAGTGCCGTAGCGCACGGGCGATAACGGCAACGGTGACCTCGGCGGCGCCGTGCAGTTTAAGGACGCGGGCGCACTCGTTGGCGGTGGCGCCGGTGGTCATCACATCGTCGATGAGCAGCAGGCGCTGGCCGGTGAAGTCGCGCCGACACTCGAAGGCTCCGCGGACGTTTTTATGGCGTTCCTTGTGCGGCATCGCGGCTTGGGGCGGCGTTATCCGCGTGCGCAGGACATTCCCACGGTCAACCGGGATTTTTGCCCAAAATTGAAATGCCTTGGCGATCTCGGCGGACTGGTTGAAACCCCGTTCCTGGAGACGTTCGGCGTGCAAAGGCAGGGGGACGATGCAGTCGAAGGCATCGGCGGCGGTCAGTTCGGCCAGCTTTTGCCCGGCCCAGCCGGCTACCGCCAGTTGGTGCCCGTACTTGAGTGCATGAACGATCCGGTCGGCGGGAAAGTCGTAGCAAAAGAGGGCGATGGCGCGGTCGAAATGTGGTTTGTCGCGCAGGCAGGCGCCGCAGCGTTCGCCATGCGTTGTCGGGACGGCGCAGATCGGGCACAAAGCCTTGGGCAACAGCGGAAGATCGTTCGTGCATGGCGGGCAGAGCAGGCCTCCTTGGCTGTCGGCGCCACAGAGCAGACAGCTTCCCGGCAGGACGGCATCGAGGATTTTCCGGCCAAGCCGTTTGAGTCCATCGGGCTGGGGTAAAATTGACAGCCAGCCGGAGTGTCCGTGATAATCCATAATTACCGATGCGCTTCGTATCTGATTTTTATAGCATTTTTCACGCAAGGCCTTTCATGCAAGCTAGCTCCATCGCCGCCGTTTCGTCTGTTTCCCAGTCCGCTCCCGCCCACATCTGGTCGGTCGCTGAAGTACTCGCGCTCTATGAGTTGCCGCTGATGGACCTGATCTGGCGGGCGCAAGGTGTGCACCGCGAAAACTTCGATCCGAACGCCATTCAACGCTCGACGCTGCTTTCGGTCAAGACCGGTGGCTGTTCCGAGGATTGCAGCTATTGCTCGCAATCTGCCCGCTACGACACAGACACCGAGCGCGAACGCCTGATGCCGCTCAACGAGGTGGTTGCCGCCGCTCAGGCCGCCAAGGCCAAGGGCGCTTCGCGCTTCTGCATGGGCGCCGCCTGGAAGGGGCCGAAGGACAACGATCTCGACCGCGTTCTCGACATGGTCCGCGAAGTGAAGGCGCTGGGCATGCAAACCTGTGTGACGCTCGGCATGCTCAAGGAAGGCCAGGCAGGCAAGCTGAAAGAGGCTGGCCTCGACTACTACAACCATAATCTTGATACCGACAAGGAGTTCTACGGTCAGGTCATCAAGACGCATACCCAGGACGACCGTCTCGATACCCTCGAGCAGGTTCGCGATGCCGGCATCAATGTCTGTTCCGGCGGCATCATTGGCATGGGCGAATCGCGCAAGAACCGCGCGGGTTTGCTTGTCCAGCTGGCCAACCTGCCCAAGGCGCCGGAGTCCGTGCCGATCAACAACCTCGTGCCGATTCCCGGTACGCCGCTGGCCGACAAGGATCGCCTCGATCCGTTCGAGTTCGTGCGGACCATCGCCGCCGCGCGCATCATGATGCCGACCTCCTGGGTTCGCCTGTCGGCTGGCCGTCAGGAAATGAGCGACGAACTGCAGGCCCTGTGCTTCCTGGCCGGCGCCAATTCGATGTTCTACGGTGATTTCCTGCTGACTACCGGCAATCCGGATATCGAGCGCGACGACGCGCTGTTTGCGCGTCTCGGCGTCAAGGCAATTTGAGCCCTGTCAGCCCGCATTCCGGATTCGTCGACCGGCAGCACGTCGGTCGACGCTTCGCCCGGGTTGCGGCAAGTTACGGCGAAGGTGATTTCTTCGCCCGCGAAGTCGATCGCCGGATGCAGGAGCGACTCGATTTCGTCAAGGTTGAACCGAAGCGGATTCTCGACCTCGGTTGCAGTCGTGGCGGGAGCTTTCCGGGCTTGTCCGCCCGTTATCCCGACGCTGAACTGATTGGCCTCGATGTCGCGCCGGCCATGCTTTCCGCCGGCCGTATCCCGCGCGCCGGCTGGCAACGCTGGCTGGGCATCGGCAGGACGGTCGAGCCGCTTCGCCTCGCTGCCGATGCGGCCAATTTGCCCCTGAAATCGCGGTCGACCGCAATCGTCTGGTCCAACCTGCTCTTGCACTGGCTGGACGATCCGATTCCAGCACTGGCCGAAACGCATCGTGTGCTCGAAGTCGGCGGTCTACTCATGTTCTCGACGCTCGGCCCGGATACGCTCAAGGAACTGCGCGCCGCTTTTGCCGATGGCTACGCCCACACCCAGCGTTTCGCCGACATGCACGATCTCGGCGACATGCTGGTCGGCTGCGGTTTCGCCGATCCGGTCATGGACATGGAAGTCATCACGCTGACCTACGACGATGTGGATGCCATGTTCGCCGAATTGCGCGCTGCCGGCTCGTCGTGCGCCATGAAAGCCCGGCGCCACGGGATGACCGGCCGGAAATCCTGGGAAAACGGCAAGGTGGCCTACGAAGCGATGCGCAAGGACGGCCGGCTGCCGGCGACCTTCGAAGTCATCTACGGCCACGCCTGGAAGGTTGAGCCGAAGAAAACGCCGGACGGCCGCGCCATCGTCCGCTTCGATCTGCCACGCAAAGGCTGATCGCTCCTCGGGGCATTTCAATTTTGGTCAATTTTGCCGGTTGACCGTAGCAATCTGCGGCAAAGATCAATCCGGCTTCTGTTTGAAGAATTTCAGCGGTTTCACACCCTGAAATTGCGGTACCGGGATCGCCTTGCGCTTGCGCTCACGAATCCGCCAGCCGAGCAGAAGAGCGACGGCAACGGAGTAAGCCAGCGGCCACAACAGAGCTGTGGCCTTGACCAGCCAGAAATAATGCACCGTGGCGAGAATGCTGATCAGGTAGATGCTGCGGTGCAGTTCCTGCCATTTTCGTCCGCCCAGCTGGCGAATTGCCCAGTTGCTCGAGGTCGCGGCGAGCGGAATCAGCAACAGGAAGGCGGCAAAACCAACCGTCACGAAGGGGCGCTTGAAAATGTCCTTGGCGATGTCGTCGATCACAAAGTCATGGTCAAAACCGATGAAACTCAAAAAATGTAGCGTGGCGTAGAAAAAACAGAATAGCCCGAGCATGCGCCGCAGCCGGGTCAGCCAGTGCATTTGCGTTATCGCCCGCAGCGGCGTGACGCACAGCGTGATGAGCAGCAGGTTGAAGGTCCAGGTGCCCGTCCAGCGCTGGACAAACTCCACCGGGTTGGCGCCAAAGTCGCCCGTGTAGGCGGCCCACAGCAGACGTATGGCCGGCAGCAGGCAGAGGGCGAAGAGGGCAATCTTGATCCAACCAAGCTGGCGGTTGTCGGGGTTGAAGCTCATGTCAGAAATTTTTCCGTAAATCCATGCCGGCATACAGACCGGCGACCTGCTCGGCGTAGCCATTGAAGGGTAGCGTCTTGCGTTTGAGAAATTCGCCGAGACGGCGTTCGTTGCCCTGGCTCCAGCGCCGGTGCGGGACATCCGGATTGACGTTGGAGTAGAAGCCATACTCGTCAGGCCCGGCTTTCATCCACGCCGTTTGTGGCTGTTTTTCGACGAAGCGGATGCGAACGATGGATTTTGCTCCCTTGAAGCCATATTTCCAAGGCACGACGAGACGGAGCGGGGCCCCGTTCTGCTTCGGCATGACCTCGCCGTACATGCCAACAGCGAGAAGCGTCAGCGGATGTCGCGCCTCATCGAGCCTGAGCGCTTCGACATACGGCCAGTCGAGCAAGGGAATGCGCACGTAGGGCATTTGTTCGGGATCGGCTAGGCTCCAGAATTCGACAAACTTGGCATTGCCCGTCAGCTCGACCCGTTTGAGCAGTTCGCTGAACGGAAAGCCAACCCAGGGCACAACCGCACTCCAGCCTTCGACGCAGCGCATCCGGTAAATGCGCTCCTCGAGCGGCGCCCATTTCAGGATGTCTTCGATGGCGAAGGTTTTCGGGGTTTTGACTTCGCCGTCGATAGTCACTGACCACGGCCGCGTACGCAGACGGTGCGCGTTTTTAGCCGGGCTGTCCTTGTCCGGCCCGAATTCATAAAAATTGCCGTAAGTCGTCATCGACTGGTATGGCGTCAGTTTGTCATCGCGCGTCGACAATGGGCTGGAGAGCAGATTTCCTAATGGGCTGCCCCGTCCCTCACGGCTTTCTGCGCCATGGGCCAGGCCGAGGCTAGCGGCGCCGACACCGAGGGCGAGCGTTCGAACGAACTCGCGGCGACCCGCATAAATCTGGGGTTCGGTGATTTCGGAATTGGGAATTTCCGGGGCGTGACGAATCAGCATGATGGTTCCTGGGGGCTTGCATATCCATTAGTCGGCGTTCCTCCCGAATCCTTACACTCGAGGTCGGGGGAAAACTGGCGACTGGCTGGATTTCAGACTGCCAGGATGCCTGCAGGTTCAGGCAGAAAGCGCGGCGCGTAACTCGACGATGTCTTCTTCGGCTGTCTGCAATAGATCGGCATAGCGCGCCCGGTCAGCCTCGCGCCTGGCTTCTTCCTCGGCATCGTGCGTGCTGTTTTGCCATGGCAGGCCGTTGCCGGCGAGCACGATGGCAAAATAGAGAATGTCGCTGATGGTGCAGGGCGATTCGACGGAACTCAAATGGCTTTGATCGCGCACCGCGTCGGTGATCGATGCTGGCAGCCCGAGAATGTGCAACAGACTCTCGCCTATCCCTTCGTGCCAGCCCGCCAGAAGTTCGATCATGGCCGGCTCGTCGTTGCGGTATTCGGGGTATTCCGCCGCCCGAAATAGCAGGTAAAAAATGCCAATGTTGTGTACCAGTCCGGTCAGCATGGCGTTGTCCGGCGGGACACGACCCAGATGGCCCGCCAGCACACGGGCGATCGCCGCAACCCGCAGCGAGTGTTCCCAGGTTTGTCGGGCAATGTGATCGTAGGCGGCGAGATTTTTCGATTTCAACATCTGATCCATCGCCACGGCCAGCGAGGTCGTACGGACGATGTCGAAGCCCAGTCGTCGAACCACGTTATTCAGATTGGAAATCTGTTCACCGGCCGGGTTGTAGCTGACGGAGTTGGCCAGACGCAACAGCTTGCTGCAGATCAGCGGCTCGATGCTGATCGCCTGTACCACCTGATCGGTGCTGGCAAACGGATCTTTCAGCGCGTTGCGAACCAGCAGGGCCGCATCGAGACAGGTCGGGAAATTGATATCGCCCGACAGGTCGCGGGCGATATCTTCGAGTATATGAAAGTGAATGCTGCGATTGCTTGCCATCTCAACCGGCGATGTAATGTTCCAGCTGGGCAATTAGGAATTGCTGGTCGCAGATGGTTTCCTTAACCAGGTCACCAATGGAGATGATGCCAAGCACATTTCCTTCGTCATCCAGCACTGGCAGGTGGCGGAAATGCTTTTCGGTCATCAGGGCCATGCATTCGTCGAGAGACACGCTTGGCGTAACGTAGGCCACCTTGTCGCTCATGATTTCGCTGACCAGCGTTTCCTTCGAGGTCTTGCCCTGCAGGATGATCTTGCGGGCATAGTCGCGTTCGGAAAAAATGCCGACCAGTTGTTCGCCGTCGAGAACCAGGACAGCCCCGACTTCGTGCTTGGCCATAACGGTGAGGGCGTGAAAAACAGTGTCGCCAGGTGCGACGACTGCCAATGGGCGATTTCTGCCTGCGAGAAGCTGTTTGAGCGTCTTCATGTTTTGCCTCCTACTCCGGTGGGGTGTTGTGCGTCCAGTCTAGTCGCGTCGACGTGGACTGCCAAGCACCAGAAAAACAAAAAGGCAGCCGAAGCTGCCTTTTCTTTACTGGTGCGCAAATTAGCGCAGGCCGGCAGCGTATTCGGAGACGGCCTTGATTTCGACGTCGGACAGCTTGGCGGCGATCATGCGCATCATTTTTTCCGGATCGTTGGCACGTTCGTCAACACGGAACGCCTTCAACTGGGCTTCGGTGTATTCCTGGAACTGACCAGCCAGACGCGGGTACTGGGCAGGCAAACCGGCACCAGCCGGGCCGTGGCAGCCGGCGCAGGCGGGAACGCCCTTCTTGAAGTCACCCTGACGCCAGATTTTCTGGCCCAGCGCGATCTGTTTTTCATCCTTGGCGGCAGCCGGCTTCTGTTTCTGGCTGGCAAACCAGGCGGCGACGTTCTTGATGTCGTCGTCGGACAGCGGTGCAGCCATACCGGCCATGATCGGGTTGTTGCGCACGGGCGGCTTGTCGCCAACCGGCTTGAAGTTCTTCAGTTGCTTGGCGATGTATTCCTCAACCTGGCCAGCCAGGTTCGGATTGGCCGAAGTCGGGCTGTTGCCATCGACGCCATGACAGGCGACACAAATGGATTCAGCGATAGCCTTGCCTTTTGCAGGGTCAGCCTTGGCATGCGCTTCTTCGGAAGCGTGGGTGACGAAACTGGTGGCGAAAAGGATCGCCAGTGCCGCTTTACGGATCATTTCGAACTCCTAGTGCGCGTTTATGGGCGCTTTGGCCGGAACGGAGGTTACAAACCTGTTATTCTATATCAGTTCGCCGCCCTCTTGGCGGGTCTTCCGAGTTTTTTATGCCTCTGTTCCAACAGGCGGTTTTTTTGACAACCGTCGCCAATCTCCGTGATTTACCGCAGGATTCCGTTCGCGAAGTTGCCTTCGCCGGTCGTTCCAATGCTGGCAAGTCTTCCACTATCAATACGCTGGCGGGGCGTGTTCGCCTTGCTTATGTCAGCAAAACGCCGGGCCGGACGCAGCACCTGAATTATTTCACGCTGGCCGACGGCAAGTATTTCGTCGACCTCCCCGGCTATGGCTACGCCAAGGCGCCCGAGGCGATCCGCTCGCAGTGGGAGGGCCTCATTGGTCCTTACCTGAGCAAGCGGGATCAACTGGCTGGGCTGGTTGTCATCATGGATATTCGCCGGCCGATGACTGACCTCGATTTACGCCTGATTGACTGGTTTCGCCCAACCGGGCGACCGATCCACATTCTGCTTTCCAAGGCCGACAAGCTGAGCCGCCAGGAGCAGATGAAAGCCCTGAAATCGGTGAAGGCCGAGGTGGCGACCTGGGGTGATGCTGACCTGTATTCGGTGCAGCTCTTCTCAAGCCTGAAAAAGACCGGTGTTGAAGAAGCTGAGGGCGTTCTCGCCAGCTGGCTGGAAATCGAAATCAAGCCGAAAGAAAACAAAGGGCCCCCGGATAAGGGGGGTCCGGGGGCCAAAAAGCCTTAACTGGGTCAAGGCGCCCGCTCAGGGAGGTGAAGCGGGAGACAGCGCGTGCCATCTGCGGAATCTGACGCGCGTCAAGGCGGGAAGTTCCGCCGAGTATGAAAATTTTTCTGTGTTGAATTGATCGAGGTTGAAGCATGGCAGTTGTGAGCGGTGGTTTTCCCGGAACCAGGATGCGCCGGATGCGGCGTGATGATTTCTCCCGCCGTTTGATGCGGGAGTCGGTGCTGACGGCCGACGATTTTATTTACCCGGTCTTTGTGCTGGAAGGCGAAGGGCGCATCGAAAAGGTGTCGTCCATGCCCGGCGTCGAGCGCCAGTCGCTCGATGTTTTGTTGAAGACGGCGGAGCGGGCGGTGAGGCTCGGCATCCCTGCTTTGGCGCTATTTCCGGTGATCGATGCGTCACTGAAGTCGTTAGGGGCCGAAGAGGCGTACAACGCCAATGGTCTGGTGCCGCGCGTGATCAAGGCGCTAAAGCGCGAATTTCCGAATCTTGGCGTGATAACTGACGTGGCGCTCGATCCTTATACCAGCCACGGGCAGGATGGCTTGATCGACGAAACCGGTTACGTGCTCAATGATGAGACGCTGGAAGTGCTGGCCAGGCAGGCGCTTTGTCATGCCCAGGCGGGGGCGGATGTCGTGGCACCGTCGGACATGATGGACGGTCGCATTGCCCGGATCCGGGCTGAGCTCGAAGGCGCCGGGCAGATTTACACGCGCATTCTGGCTTACTCGGCCAAGTACGCTTCGGCCTTCTATGGCCCCTTCCGCGACGCGGTTGGCTCGGCCGGCAATCTCGGCAAGGGCAACAAGTACACCTACCAGATGGATCCGGCGAATACCGACGAGGCGCTGCGCGAAGTGGCGCTTGACCTTGAAGAAGGTGCCGACATGGTCATGGTCAAGCCCGGCATGCCGTATCTGGACATCGTCCGGCGCGTCAAGGATGAGTTCAAGGTGCCGACCTATGCCTATCAGGTCAGCGGCGAATACGCGATGCTCAAGGCGGCCGCGCAGAACGGCTGGCTGGACGAGAAGGCCTGCGTGCTGGAGAGCCTGCTGGCGTTCAAGCGAGCCGGGGCCGATGGCATCCTGACCTATTTCGCGCTCGATGCGGCGGAATACTTGAAGGGCTGAGGTTAGCGATTCAAGACGGAAAAATGGCGGCCTCGGCCGCCATTTTGTTTTTCAGGCGCCCGGTGCGCCGGATTGCGACAGGCAGGCGAAGTAGAGCATCGGCCATTGCTGCGGCCATTGAGTCAGCGGTTCGCGCGTGAAGCCGCTGCGCGCGTATTGTTCCCAGCGGCCGACGACGTAGCAGCGGAGCAGGTTGGCCAGGGCGCCGAAGTCGGCGTCGGGCTTGAGGTTTTCCTGCGTGGCGGCGATACGCAACGCCAGTTTCATGGCGGCTTCGACTTTGTCGAGCAGGGCATTGATGCGGGTCTGCAAGCGCTCGTTTTCATTGACCAGGGCATCGCCGATCAGGACGCGGGTCATGCCGCGATTGCGTTGGGCAAAGCGGAGCAGTAGGCCGATGATCAGCTCGACTTGCTTGAAACCTTCGCTTTCCTCGGCGGTGATCTTGTTGATGACGCTGAACAGGCTTTGTTCGATGAACTCAATCAGGCCTTCGAACATTTGCGCTTTGCTGGCGAAATGGCGGTAGAGCGCCGCTTCGGAACATTCCAGTTTGGCGGCCAGCGCGGCGGTGGTGATTTTTTCCCCTTTCGGGGTTTCCAGCATTTCGGCTAGCGTCTGCAGGATTTGCAGGCGGCGTTCGCCCGGTTTTGTCGCCATGTTTCCCCCTCCTCAGATTTCATTTTTGGCCGAAATTTCCAGTCGACCGTAGCATTTTGATAATTGTGTTGCCGAGCGGATTTTAACGTCAACAAAAGGCGACTGGCGTGAGCCAGCGCTCACCCACACGGTTTTCATGCCCAGCTTTTTGGCGGTGACCAGGTTGGCCAGACTGTCTTCGATCATGATGCAGCTGCGCGGGTCGAGATGCTCGGCGCGGAGCAGGGTGCGGAATCCGGCGAGCATGGGTTTGGGTTGGAAACGCAGGTTTTCGACCGAATAAACGGCATCGAAACAGCGACCGAGGCCGGTGAGGTCGAGGATGGCTTCGGCGTAATGGCGCGGCGCGTTGGAGAAAATGATCTTGCGGCCGGGTAGTCGACGCAGAGTGTGCAGCAAGGGCTTGTCGAAGACGACCATGCGCGGCAGGTCGGGAAACTGGTGGGTCTCCCAGAGGAAATGGCGCGGGTCTGTCCCATGGTGACGCATCAGGCCAAGCAGCGTGGCGCCATAGCGCTCCCAGTAGCCTTGTCGAATGCGCGTCGCCTCGTGCTCGTCTACGCCCAGATGGCGCTCGATGTATTGGCGCATAGACCGATTGATGTGGGGAAAGATATGCGGCGTCGCGTTGTGCAGCGTGTTGTCGAGGTCGAACAGCCAGACCGGGTTTTTCATGACATTTCCCGTTGCAGAAAGGAAAAAGCCCGCTGGCGCGGGCTTTTCGGGCTGCTTTGCCGCATCAGTGCGACTTGATCATTGTGCCAACCCCGTGGTCGGTCAGGATTTCGAGCAGTAGCGCATGTTCGACCCGGCCGTCGATGATGTGCACGCCCTTGACGCCATTGCGGGCGGCATCGAGCGCTGAGCCGATCTTCGGCAACATGCCGCCGGACAGCGTGCCATCCTCGACCATTTCGTCGATCTGCTTGGGCGTGATGCCGGTAATCAGATCGCCGTTCTTGTCGAGCACACCTGGTGTGTTGGTCAGCAGGACCAACTTTTCGGCCTTGAGGACTTCGGCGATCTTGCCGGCGACGACGTCGGCGTTGATGTTGTAGGTCTCGCCATCCTTGCCGACCCCGATCGGGGCGATGACCGGGATGAAGGAGCCCTTGTCGAGGTGGTCGATCAGAGTCGGGTCGATGGAAACGATCTCGCCAACCTGGCCGACGTCGATCAGGTCGCCCGGGTTGTCCTTGTTTTCCAGCATGAGCTTCTTGGCGCGGATGAAGTTTCCGTCCTTGCCGGTCAGGCCGACGGCTTTGCCGCCGTGCTGGTTGATCAGGTTGACGATGTCCTTGTTGACCTGGCCGCCGAGCACCATTTCGACGACTTCCATCGTTTCGGCATCGGTGACGCGCATGCCCTGAACGAATTCGCCCTTCTTGCCGACACGGGCGAGCAGGCTTTCGATCTGCGGGCCACCGCCATGCACGACGACGATGTTGAAGCCGACCAGTTCAAGCAACACGACATCACGAGCGAAGCAGCTTTTCAGGTGCTCGTCGGTCATCGCATTGCCGCCGTATTTGACGACGATGGTCTTGCCGTGGAAACGCTTGATGTAGGGCAGGGCTTCGGCCAGAACGGCGGCCTTGATGCCGGGGGTGAGGTCTTCGATGCTCATGGCGGGCTCCAAGTGGAATCGCCGCGGATTGTACAAAGAAAAAGGCCGGAACGGGGTCCGGCCTGTTGTCAGCGGTTTAGACGTTAAACGACGCTCAAACGTTTGCTGGTCGTTTCGGTCCGCTTGGGCAAGGTCAGCTCAAGGACGCCATCGTTGAACTTGGCGACCGCTTTGCCATCGTCGATTTCCTGTCCCAACTGGAACGAACGGGAAACCTTGCCAAAATAGCGTTCGGAGCGCAGTACGCGCTCGCCTTCCTTGGTTTCCTTCTCCTGTTTGACTTCGGCGCTGACCGAGACCTGATTGCCATCGACGACGACATGAATGTCTTCCTTTTTGACGCCCGGCAGGTCGGCATGGATCAGATAGCAGTCGCCTTGTTCCTTGACATCCATCTTGATGGATGGAGGCTGGGTCGGGGCGCCGTCATAATCCACTGGACGTACGAAAAAGCCGCGGAACAGGTCGTCGAATGGGTCGATTCGGGTGATGTTTGCCATGGTTTTCTCCTTGGTGAATGAAGCCTCATGGACCAAATATAGGAGAGGTTTTGGCGGTTTCAAGTCCCGAAAGAGGGCCTTTCGGGGAGCATGAGAATGGCATCCCGGTTGCTCCATGAGAAGCAGTGCTCGGCGGCCTCTCGCCAGGGTAGCCATTGCCAGTCCCGGTGTTCGTCAGGCGCCGTGACGATAGCCGGTCGTTCAGCAAGTTGCAGGCTGAAGACATGTTCAACGTTATGGCTGACCGCTGGCGCGTAGCGGTGTCGCCATTCGGTAAAAATTTCGAAGGTGTTGCTCATCTGCCAATCAACAAGGAGGCCATTGGCCGTGGCTATCCCGGTTTCTTCGAAGACTTCGCGGCGAGCGGTGTCGATCAGTGCTTCGCTACCTTCACGGCTGCCCGTTACCGATTGCCAAAATCCCGGGTGGGCAGATCTCTCTAGCAGGAGTACGTCAAGGGCCTCGGTGTGAATGACGACTAGAACGGAAACCGGCTGTTTGTGGCCGGTGGTCATGCCTCGGCGAGTGTCGTAATGCCACGGGCCGGGGCGTCGATCAGGATCCAGAAGGGCACATGTGTTTTGCGCCTGTCTTCGGCTGCCGCCTGCAAGACTTCGATCAAGGTGGCGAAATCAACCGGGTGCGCTGCACGCAAGCGGGTTATGCCGTTGATGAACAGGACGTGACCCTTGGCGGGTCGCCAGTCGGGGTCGGTCAGGCAGTCATAGAGCGCATCGAAATTGGCGCCGTACCAGCTCGGAAAATCGAGCGCGCTACCGAGTTGAAGCAATACGTCCTGCGTTGAAGCGGGCCTGACGATGTCGGCCTTCAGGACGCAGAAATCAGCCTGCTTGGCCGCTGTTTCGATGGTCGATTGTTGAGTTGCCACCAGGTGGAATACCCCGGATGCACTGGCATTTTCGAGCAGGTTGTCGCTCATCGATATGTCCCTATTCCGCGATTTGCCGAAAGGTCCGGTAGTGGTCGTCGGTGTAATAGTAGTTGCTGTCCCGGCCGGCGACGATCCGGCGAGGCCCGCGATCCTTGCGCCACGGTGTTTTTACCGTGTATTCGCGGTAATAGCCACGCGGGTGCAAGGGCAGGCGTTTTTCGAAGTTGCCGAATACGATGCCATCTCGCTCATAGGGAAACGGGCCGCCGGCCTTGATCAGGGCAAGTGTTTGCCGGGCTTCGGTGGGCAAATTTGCCACCAAAATCGTGTCGACCGTAGCATCGCGCCCGAAACTGAAAGCAAATGCGCTCCCGATCGCCAGCCAGGCGACGATCAGGAGGCGCAGGAAAGTCTGCATCGGCGTTTAGGTCGGGCTGACTTCGACTTGCGTTTCGACCTTCTGGCGCAAACGGATGTGCAGTTCGCGCAATTGCTTCTCGTCGACGCCGGACGGCGCGTCGGTGAGCAAACACTGGGCGCGCTGGGTCTTCGGGAAAGCAATCACGTCGCGGATCGATTCGGCACCGGTCATCATGGTGACGATGCGGTCGAGACCAAAAGCCAGGCCGCCGTGCGGCGGGGCGCCGTACTTCAGCGCGTCGAGCAGGAAGCCGAACTTGGCCTGTTGCTCCTCGGGGCCGATGTTGAGGGCCGAGAAAACCTTTTCCTGCACATCGGAGCGGTGGATACGCACCGAGCCGCCGCCCAGTTCCCAGCCGTTGAGCGCCAGGTCGTAGGCCTTGGCCAGGCACTTGCCCGGATCGCTGACCAGCAGGTCAAGATGCTCGTCCTTGGGGCTGGTGAACGGGTGGTGGCATGCCGACCAGCGCTTGTTTTCATCGTCGTACTCGAACATCGGGAAGTCGATGACCCACAGCGGAGCCCACTTGGCGCCGGTGACGAAGCCCTTTTCGTGGCCGATCTTGATGCGCAAGGCGCCAAGGGCGTCATTGACGATCTTGGCCTTGTCGGCTCCGAAGAAGATCAGGTCGCCGGACTGGGCGCCGGTGCGCTCGATGACGGCCTTCAGCGAAGCTTCCGACAGATTTTTGACAATCGGCGACTGGAGGCCAGTTTCGTTGATCTGGGTGACGTCATTGACCTTTATGTAAGCCAGCCCACGGGCGCCGTAGATGCCGACAAACTGAGTGTAGGCATCGATCTCTCCGCGGGTCAGCGTGGCGCCGCCCGGAATGCGCATGGCGGCGATGCGACCACCTTCGCTGTTGGCAACGCCGGCAAAGACCTTGAAGGCGACATCCTTGAACGCATCGGTAACTTCAGTCAGTTCAAGCGTGACGCGCAGATCCGGCTTGTCGGAGCCAAAGCGGTGCATGGCTTCGGCATAGGTCATGCGCGGGAAGTCAGGCAAGTCGACGTCTATGGCTTCCTTGAAGACAGTGCGGATCAGCTTTTCCGTCAACGCCATGATTTCGGCCTCGCTCATGAACGAGGTTTCGATATCGACCTGGGTGAATTCGGGCTGGCGGTCAGCGCGCAAATCCTCGTCGCGGAAGCATTTGACGATCTGGTAGTAACGGTCGTAGCCAGCCACCATCAGCAACTGCTTGAAGAGCTGCGGCGACTGCGGGAGGGCAAAGAACTGGCCCGGATGAACGCGTGAAGGCACCAGATAATCGCGTGCGCCTTCCGGGGTCGACTTGGTGAGCATCGGTGTTTCGATATCGATGAAACCGTTGTCGTCAAGGAAGCGGCGGAAGGCGCGGGAGGTTTTGTAACGCAGCATCAGATTGTTCTGCATCTGCGGACGACGCAGATCAATGACGCGATGCAGCAGGCGAACGTTCTCGGACAGATTGTCTTCGTCCAGTTGGAACGGCGGCGTGACGGATGGGTTCAACACCTCGATCTCGTGGCAGAGGATTTCGATCTCGCCGGATGCCAGGTTGGCATTGGTCGTACCGGCCGGGCGCGGACGGACTTTGCCGGTGATCTTCAGGCAAAACTCGTTGCGGACCGATTCGGCGATGGAGAACGTGGCGGCACGATCAGGGTCGCAAACGACCTGCGCCAAACCTTCGCGATCGCGCAAGTCGATGAAAATAACGCCGCCGTGGTCGCGCCGACGATGGGCCCAGCCGCACAGGGTAACGATTTGCCCGTCGAGGGCGGCATTAAGTTGTCCGCAATAATGGGTACGCATGAAGCTTTCCGGTTGATTCAGGTGTTGGTAATGACGCGGGGGTGTGGCTGGGGAGCCACGACGCCCATCGAGATAATGTATTTGAGCGCTTCGTCGACGGTCATCTCGAGTTCGATGACATCCTTGGCCGGAAGCATCAGGAAAAACCCCGAGGTCGGGTTGGGCGTGGTCGGCACGTAAACGCTGACATGCTCGCCATCGAGATGATTGACGATATCGCCTCCGGGGCTACCGGTCTGGAAGGCGATGGTCCAGCTGCCCTGGTGGGGGTAGTGAATCAGCAGGGCCTTGCGGAACGCATTGCCATTCGGGGAGAAAAGCGTGTCGGAAACCTGCTTGACACTGTGGTAAACCGAGTTGACCACAGGGATGCGAGCCAGGATCTTTTCTGACCAGACAACGAGTTTCTGGCCAATGAAATTGGTGGCGAGCAGGCCGGTAAACAGGATCATCGCCAGCGTCAGAACCGCCCCGGCGCCAGGAATGGCGAATCCGACCAGGCTTTGCGGATGCATGCCCTCGGGCAGCAGACGCAAGGACTGATCAAGCGTGCTGATGATCATCGACAGCACCCAACCGGTAATGACCAACGGGACCCAGATCAGCAGGCCCGTGATGAAATAGCGTTTAATCAGTTGGCCACGCACGACGAGCAGCTTCCTTCTCCGGTCTGACACGGGGGGGCGGCATCTGCTTTCTTGCTACCACCCTTGAAGTCGGTGGCATACCAGCCACTGCCTTTGAGCTGAAAGCCGGCGGCGGAAAGTAGCTTGCTGTAGCTTTCCTTGCTGCATTCCGGGCAAATCGTGAGCACGGGATCGCTCATTTTTTGCAGATGTTCTTTCTGGAAGCCGCAGGAGTCACAGCGATATTCGTAAATCGGCATGGGAGTCCTCCAAAACCTTGAATTATAACCGAGAGTCAGAGTTGGCTATGTTAGGGTGAGGACGGCTTTTTTCAACCGATAAGACCAAGATAGCTGTGCGTGATCGAATTGCCCCAGAAAAGAGCGATGCCTCCAGCTGCCGCGAGGTAGGGGCCGAACGGAATCGGAACGTTGCGTCCGTGCCGGGTGGCAACGATCAGCGTGATGCCGACGATGGCACCGACCACCGAGGAGAGCAGGATAATGGCTGGCAGCATCTGCCAGCCCAGCCATGCGCCCAGTGCGGCAAGTAGTTTGAAATCGCCATAGCCCATGCCTTCCTTGCCAGTGACCAGCTTGAATAGCCAAAATACGCTCCACAGCGCCAAATAGCCGAGCATCGCGCCGACGACCGCGGAGGGCAGGTCGGCATATGCTCCCCACAGGTTAAGAGTGAGACCCAGCCAGAGCAATGGTAGCGTAATCGAGTCCGGCAACAGTTGAGTGTCGAGGTCGATGGCGGCGAGTGCAATCAGGGACCAGACCAATATGAGTGCGCCGGCCGCTTGAAGTGTCGGGCCGAAATGCCAGGCAACATAGGCCGATACGAGGCCAGTAAGCGCCTCGATGATCGGATAGCGGGGCGAAATGCGCGCATGACATCCCGAGCATTTACCCTTGAGAATCAACAGATAGCTGACAAGCGGGATATTCTCGATGGCTGTAATTTGGTGGCCACAGGTAGGGCAGCGTGAGCGTGGTTTTGCCAGTGATAGAGGCTCTGCCGCGGTCGCTCCCTGCTCTCCGCGCAATTCGGCACATTGCGCCTGCCATTCCTGCTCCATCATTTTGGGTAGTCGGTGAATGACTACATTGAGAAAACTGCCAACACACAGGCCAAGCAGCCCCGCCGCAGCAGCCAGACCGCCCAGGGTTTCCGGAAGCATTAGACGACGGCTCCGATCTTGAATATTGGTAGATACATTGCAACAACCATGCCGCCAATCAGCGTACCGAGGACTACCATGATGATGGGCTCCATCAGGCTGGACATCGCATCCACAGCGTCATCGACTTCCTGTTCAAAAAAATCGGCAACCTTGGAGAGCATGGAATCCAACGCACCAGACTCTTCGCCGATGGATACCATCTGAATTACCATGTTGGGAAATAGATTCACGTTCTGCATTGCGGTAGTCAGGTTGGTACCTGTGGACACCTCACTTTGAATTTGTCGGGTCGCAACTTTGTAAACGTGATTGCCGGCCGCGCCGCCGACTGACTCAAGGGATTCGACCAGTGGTACGCCGGCAGCAAACATAGTGGCCAAGGTTCTGGTCCATCTAGCAATTACTGACTTGCGGACAATTTCTCCAAAAACGGGCATTTTCAGAAGTAGTCGATCCATGGCCATCTGGATTTTTTCTGAGCGCTTCCAGCTCTCAAGAAATGTATAGAGGCCACCGCCAAGAATGCCGAATATCGCCCACCAATAGGCAACGAAAAAGTCTGAAAGCGCAATCACAAACAAGGTCGGCGCTGGGAGGTCGGCACCAAAGCTCTTGAACACATCCTTAAATGCTGGGATCACGAAAATCATGATCACGGCAGTGATGATGAAGGCAACAACCAAGACTGCAATCGGGTAGAACAGTGCAGACTTTATCTTGCCTTTGATTGCTATTATTTTTTCCTTATAGGTTGCAAGGCGGTCCAGCAATGTGTCCAGAATGCCGGCCTGTTCGCCAGCTGCGACGAGATTGCAATACAGTGCATCGAATTGCAGTGGAAACTTGCGGAACGCTTGAGACAGGGAACTGCCTGTTTCAACATCTGACTTAATATCGAGCAGTAATTTGCCGACTGCGGGATTGGAGTGTCCTCGACCGACGATATCGAACGACTGCAACAGCGGGACGCCTGATTTCATCATGGTCGCCAACTGGCGGGTGAACAGGGAAATATCTTTTTCCGTAATCGTGCCACCAGTCTTGAAGCGGACTTTCTTGGCCTTAATGCTGGTTATGCCTTGCCGACGCAGCGTGGTTTGCACGACGGAGTCGCTGGCTGCGCGCATTTCTCCGCGAACGGCTTTGCCATCTTTGTTCTTTCCCTCCCAGAGGAAGGTGTTTTCCTTGACTGCCGAGGCCCTAGATCTTGCGGCGGTAGCCATATTTTTTCCTTTTCATTAGGCGTTGGTAGTGCTTAAGACTTCGTCAAGTGACGTCATGCCTTGTTTTACCTTCAACAAACCGGATTCGCGCAGGTTTTTCACCCCTTCAGCCTTGGCTTGGGCGCCCAGATCAAGCGCAGTGGCTCCGCTCAGGATCAGGCGCTGCATGGCCTCGGATATTGGCATGACCTGATAGATGCCAACTCGCCCTTTGTAGCCAGTACCTTTGCAGCGATCGCAACCGCTCGGGCCGAACAGTGTCCAGGATCCATCGAGGTCTGCCTCCGCATACCCCGCATCAAGAAGTGCCTGTTCTGGAACTGTGATGGGTTTTTTGCAATTGCAGAGTCGACGGGCCAAACGTTGAGCGGTGATCAGGAGAACGCTGGAGGCAATGTTGAACATGGGGACTCCCATGTTCATCAGGCGGGTCAAGGTTTGCGGTGCGTCATTTGTATGCAGTGTCGAAAGTACAAGGTGGCCTGTCTGGGCAGCCTTGATCGATATCTCTGCGGTTTCCAGGTCGCGGATTTCGCCGACCATGATGATGTCCGGATCCTGGCGCAGAAAGGCTTTGAGCGCGACGGGGAAAGTTAGTCCCGCGCGGTCGTCGACGTTAACCTGATTGACGCCGGGGAGGTTTATTTCAGCAGGATCTTCGGCCGTCGAAATATTGATGCCATCCTTGTTCAGGATGTTCAGGCAGGTGTAGAGCGATACCGTTTTGCCGGAGCCGGTTGGCCCGGTCACCAGAATCATTCCGTAAGGCCGGCTGATGGCTTCCAGCAGAGTGGCTTTCTGTTCCGGTTCATAGCCGAGTGCCTCAATGCCCAATGTGGCGGAAGTAGGGTCGAGAATCCGCATAACGATCTTTTCGCCCTGCAATGTCGGCAGGGTACTGACCCGGAAATCGATGGCCCGATTCTTCGATAATACGAGTCGCATCCGCCCATCTTGGGGGACACGCTTTTCGGCAATATTCAGTCGGGAAATGACCTTGATTCGCGAGGCGATTTTTTCCTTGATCGCCAAGGGGGGCGTGGCGACTTCACGCAAGATACCGTCGACCCGAAAGCGGATGCGATAGAACTTTTCGTAGGGTTCGAAGTGGATGTCGGAAGCGCCGTCGTTGATGGCATCCAGCAACATTTTCTGAATGAATTTGACAACCGGAGCATCATCAATCTCCTGGCCGGCCACTTCGTCAGCTTTGCCTGCCGCTTCTTCGTCGAGAAAGTCGAGGTTGATGTCTTCGCTGGTGAAATTCTTGAGTGCATCCGCAGCGGATTCGGCGTACTTGGCAACCAGAGGGGCGAGTTTCGATTGCTCGACGACGATGGGGTCGACAGCGAGTCCGGTCTGAAAGCGTATTTCGTCGAGGGCGCGCAGATTGGTCGGGTCGGCGATGGCGACCGAAAGACGGTTGCCACGCTTGTTGAGCGGGATGACTTTGTGGGTGGCGATCAGCTTTCTGTCGATCGCGTCTGACGGGATGTGCGCCTCATCGAATGCGGCGAGATCGAGTAGTGGATAGCCAAAGGTGTCGGCAACGAAACGCGCGATATCGAGCGCGCCGGCTTTTTGGCTGATTATGATCTGCTCGATCAGCGATGTCTTGCTGCTGTGAGCTTGTGCCAGCAATTGTTCTGCCTCGGCCTCCTTGAGTTGCCCGGCCTGTACAAGGGCTCGTGCCAGGCCGCCGAGTGGAGGATTTTGAGGTGTTGCTGCCATTGATCGATATGGAAATGCCGATTAGATCGCTTGATGATGCTACGCAGGCGCCCGTTTGTAAAGGATCGCTCGGTTGCCAGGCGGGTTCAGGTCGAAAGTTGCAGACGTTAACGACACCTCTGCGTCGGGTCTCATGCTCTTGAATGGCGACCCCGGCAGCGCCGCCGAAAAGGGGGTGTCTGCTGCTTAGACGCGTCCGAGGATGACTTCGGCGACGAATCGACTGCCAACGTAGGCCAGAATCAGCAGCGCGAATCCGGCCAGGGTCCAGCGCAGGGCGCGTTTGCCACGCCAGCCCCAAACGTGGCGCCCAACAAGCAGTGTGGCAAAGATGCCCCACGAAGCGAAGGCGAACAGGGTTTTGTGATCCACCGTCAGAGGTTTGCCAAACAGGGCTTCGGAGAAGAAAACACCGCTACCGACAGTCAGGGTCAATAGAACGAAGCCGACGAGCAGCATGCGGAACAGCAACTTTTCCATGGTCAGTAGGGGCGGCAGGCTGTTCAGACTGCGTTTCAGCGAGTGCTTGTGCAGGGCGTTTTCGGTAAAGCCCATGAAAATCGCGTGCAGTGCAGACAGGGTCAGCAGGCTGTAGGCCAGCATGGCGGCCAGGAAGTGGAGTTTGAAGCCGGTGGCGCTGGCGTGGGCGACCAGATGAACGTTCGGGAAGAAGACGGGAAGCGCGGTGCATAGTGCTGCCAGCGGCAGAACCATGGGCTGCATGCCCTCCATGCGTGCCATGAAGCTTTCCAGCCAGTAAATGAGAACGGCGAGCCACATCATGAGCGACAGGGCAAAACTGAACGAGAAGCGCATGCCGACTTCGGCAAACAGGGCGTCGTAAAGGCCGGTGGCGTGCACGACCAAGGCGGTGGCAATGGCAACCCGTTCCCAGATTTGCATGGGACAGGCGACACACTGGTTTTCTCCCTCGCGCCAGCGGGTGTTCCAGAAATGGAAGCCAAGTGCACCATAAAGCAGGGCAGCAAGAATGTGCGGCAGAAGCTGAATTACAATATCAACCATCCTTAGATTCTACTAGAAGCCCAAACGACATGCTCGATAACCTGACCAATCGCCTTGCTCGCGTCATGAAGACGCTCAAGGGCGAAGCTCGCCTGACCGAAACCAATATTGCCGATGCCTTGCGCGAAGTGCGTATGGCGCTGCTCGAGGCCGACGTGGCCTTGCCGGTGGTCAAGGATTTTATCGCTGCAGTGAAGGAAAAGGCGGTCGGCGAGGCGGTGATCGGTTCGTTGAGCCCGGGTCAGGCGCTGATCGGCGTTGTGCACGCCGAACTGACCAAGATCATGGGCGATGCCCACGAAGGCATCAATTTCAATACCCAGCCGCCGGCGATTATCCTGATGGCTGGTTTGCAGGGCGCCGGCAAGACGACGACGGTCGGCAAGCTGGGCAAGTTCCTCAAGGAAAATCACAAGAAGAAGGTGCTGGTTGTCTCCTGTGACGTTTATCGTCCGGCGGCTATCGAGCAGTTGAAATCGGTGGCCGGGCAGGCCGGGATCGATTTCTTCCCGTCGACCATTGGCGAGAAGCCCGAGGCGATTGCCGTGGCGGCGATTGACTGGGCCAAGCGTCATTACCACGACGTGTTGCTCGTCGATACGGCCGGCCGTCTGGCTATCGACGAAGAAATGATGGCCGAAATCAAGCGGCTGCATGCCGCGATCAACCCGATCGAAACATTGTTCGTCGTCGATGCCATGTTGGGCCAGGATGCGGTCAATACGGCCAAGTCCTTCAACGAGGCATTGCCGCTGACGGGCGTCGTGCTGACCAAGCTGGATGGCGATTCGCGTGGTGGTGCAGCGTTGTCGGTGCGCCATGTCACCGGCAAGCCAATCAAGTTCTCGGGTGTGGGCGAGAAGCTGACCGGGCTGGAGGCTTTCCATCCGGAGCGGATGGCCTCGCGGATTCTCGGTATGGGCGATGTGTTGTCGCTGATCGAAGATGCCAAGAAAGGTCTGGATGAGGAAAAGGCGATTGCCTTCGCCAAGAAGCTCAAATCCGGCAAGGGCTTCGATCTCAACGATTTCAAGGAACAGATCGGCCAGATGCGCAATATGGGCGGCCTGTCGGCGCTGATGGACAAGATGCCGGCACAGATCGCCCAGATGGCCGGTCAGATGCCGGCCGGGGCTGAGAACAAGATGGTCGGACGGGTCGAGGGGATCATCAATTCGATGACGCCGCTTGAGCGGGCCAAGCCGGAACTGATCAAAGCCAGCCGCAAGCGTCGCATAGCGATGGGGGCGGGGGTTCAGGTGCAGGAGGTCAATCGCCTGCTCAACCAGTTCGAACAGTCGCAGAAAATGATGAAGATGATGGCCAAGGGCGGCATCGGCAAGCTCATGCGTGGCATGAAGGGAATGATGCCTGGGATGCGCTGATTTCATTTTTGGGTCTTTTTTCCGGTTGACCGTGGCAATCCCACGGTCAACCGGAAAAAAGGCCCAAAATCAAAGTCCTGACTGTGCCAGTCGGGAAGGTTTGTCGTAACCCCACTGGTTCTGCCAGGCGGCGCGGACCATGTTCGGATATTCCGGTTTTCCCAGGCTGCCGTTGTAGCGGCCGAGGGCGCGGAAGTAGTCGCCCTTTTCGATATCCAGGTAATGACGCAGGATGGTGCAGCCGTAGCGCAGGCTGGTCCGCAGGTCGAACAGCGAGTCATCCGGGCGGCCGATCACCTTGACCCAGAAGGGCATGACCTGCATGTAGCCGCGCGCCCCGGCCGACGACACGGCGTATTTGCGGAAGCCGGATTCGACCTGCATCAGGCCGAGCACCAGCTGCGGATCCAGCCCGGCGCGGGTCGCTTCGTAATGCACGCTGCGCAACAGATCGATGCGGTATTCGCGGTTCGGGATGCGTTTTTCCAGCCGGCGCGACATCTCGCCCAGCCAGTCGGCCGCCTCCATCGGGGTCTTGAACGAACTGACTGTCGGGCGGGAGTCTGAGACAGCCTTGTGCAGCGCAGCCTGGACGCTGGCCGAAAGCGGTTCATATACTTGCGCGCCGGCGAAGGCCGCTGACGCGCCACACAAACAAAGGGCCGCAATCAGGCGGCGCACAACTTTCCTTTGAGGACGCTGAGTACATCGGCTTGCGCGATCATCGTCGGTTCAGCATCGCGGCGGCCCTTGTATTCGAGCTGGCCTTCGTTCAGACCGCGCTCGCCAATGACGACGCGATGCGGGATGCCGATCAGTTCCATGTCGGCAAACATGACGCCGGGGCGCTCGTTGCGGTCATCGAGCACGACGTCGATGCCAGCCGCCTTCAATTCACCGTATAGCTGGTCGGCGGCCGCCTTGACAGCCTCGCTCTTGTGATAGCCCATCGGCACCAGGCAGACCTCGAACGGCGCTATGGCCGGCGGCAGGATGATGCCTTTGTCGTCGTTGCCCTGCTCGATGGCGGCGCCGACGATGCGCGACACGCCAATCCCGTAGCAACCCATTTCCATGATCTGGCTCTTGCCGTTTTCATCGAGGTAAGCGCAGTTCAGCGCCTCGGCGTACTTCTGGCGGAGCTGGAAAATGTGGCCGACTTCGATGCCGCGGAGGATTTCCAGCGTGCCTTTGCCGTCGGGCGAAGGATCGCCAGCGACGACGTTGCGGATATCGGCCACTTCCGGTTCCGGCAGATCGCGGCCAAAATTGACGCCGGTCAGGTGGAAACCTGCCTCGTTGGCTCCGCAAACGAAATCGCTCATCGCGGCAACGCTGCGGTCGGCAAAAATAGCCACTTTTTTCCGGTCGACCGTGGAAGGGCCGATATAGCCGGGCTGGCAGCCCAGATATTCCTCGACCTCGCGCTCCGTAGCGAAACGGAAGGGGTTGATGGCGACAATCTTGCTCGCCTTGATTTCATTCAGTTCGTGGTCGCCGCGCAGCAAGAGCAGGGCGAATGTCGTGCTGCCATCTTCCTTCTCGCTCATGACGGCAATCGATTTAACGATTTTTTCCAGCGGTACGCCCAGGCATTCGGCGACATCGACGCAAGCCATCTTGCCCGGTGTGGCGACCTTGGTCATCGTCAGCGTCGCAGCGCCGCGCGCGGTGGACGGCGCCACGGCCTCGGCCAGTTCGACGTTGGCGGCATAGCCGGAATCCGGGCAGAAAGCGATATCATCCTCGCCGGAATCGGCCAGAACGTGGAATTCATGCGAGCCGGTGCCGCCAATCGAGCCGGTGTCAGCCGCCACGGCACGGAACCGCAGGCCCAGGCGCGTGAAAATCCGGCTGTAGGTGTCGTACATGTTGCAGTATTCGCGCTTCAAATCGTCGAAAGACGAATGGAACGAGTAGCCGTCCTTCATCAGGAATTCGCGTCCGCGCATGACGCCAAAACGGGGACGAATCTCGTCGCGGAACTTGGTCTGCACCTGATACAGGTGAATCGGCAGCTGACGATAGCTCTTCACATCGCGCCGCACGACGTCAGTAATCACTTCCTCGTGTGTCGGGCCGATGACAAATTCGCGCTGGTGACGATCCTTGAAACGCAGCAGTTCCGGGCCGTATTGTTCCCAGCGGCCGGATTCCTGCCACAGTTCGGCCGGCTGCACGGCCGGCATCAGCAGCTCAAGCGCACCGGCATTGTTCATCTCTTCGCGCACGATATTCTCAACCTTGCGCAGCACACGCAAACCGAGCGGCATCCAGGTATAAATGCCCGCCGCGGCGCGCTTGATATAGCCGGCGCGCAGCATCATTTTCTGGCTGATAACTTCAGCGTCGGCCGGCGCTTCCTTGAGTGTTGTAAAAAAGAACTGCGAAGTGCGCATGGGATGCTCTTGAATTCGTTGCGAAACCTCGATTTTACACGGTCCCGCTTCTTTGCATGCGGGAGCCCTTTGTGAAAGAATCCGCCTAACTACTAATTTTCAGGATTTCTATGCTCGACCGCGAAGGCTATCGCCCGAACGTCGGCATCATTCTTTGTAACGCCAAGAACGAGGTTTTCTGGGGAAAACGCATACGTGAACATTCCTGGCAGTTTCCGCAAGGTGGCATCAAACGCGGCGAAACGCCGGAAGAAGCCATGTTTCGAGAACTGCACGAAGAGGTCGGGCTCCTGCCCGAACACGTGCGTATCCTTGGGCGAACCAAAGGCTGGTTGCGTTACGAAGTGCCGACACACTGGATCAAGCGCGAATGGCGCGGATCCTACAAGGGCCAGAAACAGATCTGGTTCCTGCTTCGCCTGGTAGGGCGCGACAGCGACGTCAGTCTGCGCGCTACCAACAAGCCGGAATTTGATGCCTGGCGCTGGAACGATTACTGGATTCCGCTCGATGCGGTGATCGAGTTCAAACGCCTGGTTTACGAGCAGGCGCTCAACGAGCTCGTCCGCTTCATCGATTTCGACCGCAAAGGGACGAAGCACCGACGGCTGTCTGGTGAGCCGTCGGATTCCGATGTTCCAGCCTCGCACGAGGATTAACCATGTCATTGTTCCGCAGTGCATCGCTCTTGTTGGCTGCCACGCTGGTATCCGCCACGGCTTTTGCTGATTTCGAAGAGGATTACGAGAGCAAGCAATGGCAGGAAATCGAGGTTCAGCTGCCGGCGGCGCCCAAGCAAGAAACTTTGCTGCCGTTTTACGTCAGCGCAGCCACTGAAAACCGCTTTTTTATCGATGGGGCGACGCTCACCGTCGGTAGCGATGGCGTCGTGCGCTACGTCCTGCTCGTCTTGACGCCGCAGGGCGCCCGCAACGTGACCTACGAAGGGATGCGTTGCGAGACTCGTGAGCGTCGTATCTATGCCTCGGGGCGGCTGGATGGAAGCTGGTCGAAGGCCCGGAAAAACGAATGGGTACGCATTCAGGATGCCTATGCGAATCGTCAGCATGCAGCGCTCTTTCTTGAGTATTTCTGCCCAGTTGGCAACATTGTGCAAGATGCCGCTGAGGCGCGAAACGCCTTGATAAAAGGCGTGCACCCGGATAACAAGCGCTGAAGCCATGTCTCCTGATCAACTGATTGTCGAATTTGACCGTGCCTTGCGCACAGTGCTTGTGCCGGCACGCAGCGTTCGTTCAACGCCTGGCGAAGCGTTACCGGAAGCTGATCTGGATGCCGAACAAAAGGGGCATGCTATTGGCCTGATGCGTGTCAACCACTGCGGTGAAATTTGCGCTCAGGCGTTGTATCAAGGGCAAGCACTTACTTCCCGGGATCCAGCAATCCGCGAGGCGCTACGTGGCGCCGCTAACGAAGAAACCGAGCATCTTGCCTGGACAGAACAGCGTATTACCGAATTGGGGGGGCGCAAAAGCCTGCTCAATCCGTTCCTCTATCTTGGTTCGCTGAGTCTGGGGCTTGCCGCGGGCGCTTTGGGCGACAAATGGAATCTGGGTTTCCTGGCTGAAACCGAGCGGCAGGTCGAAGCCCATCTGGACGGGCATTTGCTTAGTTTGCCTGCGGAGGATGGCCGTTCGCGGGCGATAGTCGACCAGATGCGCCTAGATGAGATCCAGCATGCCGAAACGGCCGTTCAATATGGTGCGGCCGAACTTCCCTCTCCGATAAAAATCGCCATGAAAATGGCGGCCAAGGTGATGACCGGGGCCGCCTACCGCATCTGATCTGCCAATAAGGGGATCAGTCTTCTTCGATGATTTCGAAGTCGTGCGTGATCTCTGCTGTCTTGGCCATCATGATTGATGCCGAGCAATATTTGTCTTTTGACAGCTCGATTGCGCGCGCAACGACATCAGGCTTGAGCTGCTTACCTTTGACGCGGTAGTGAAAGTGGATGTGCGTGAAGATCTTTGGATCGCTCTCGGCGCGCTCTGCCTTCAGGCTGACATCGCAACCGCTAACGGCGTGGCGCCCTTTCTTCAGAATCAATACGACGTCAAATGCTGTGCAACCACCGGTGCCGGCCAAAACCATCTCCATTGGACGCAGGCCCAGATTTCTTCCTCCTGCCTCTGGTGCGCCATCCATGACCACGGCGTGACCGCTGCCGGTCTCCGCGACAAACGACATTCCAGCATCGTTACCCATCCATCTAATGGTGCATTCCATAGTGATCTCCTTGCAAGACCGTGAATTCTAACGGATGTGATGTGTTCGGGCTTGATCTCGGAGAAATGCTGCGCCGCAGCAAATTATTGCCTGTTTTTCACCGGCGACGGGGTTGTCATATGTTTTCGTAATGGTAAATTTAGTGAATTGTTAATTGTATTACTGCTTTAAATCAATATATTAATCTATATAAATAATATTTATTTTTAAATAATCAATCAAATGGTGCGTTGCACAAATATATCTTGTGCTCTGCGCGCAGTTCGTGGAGAATGCAAAGCGTACGAACTGTAGTGACTTAACAGCGATGAGTTCTTCAGTTCAGATTTGTCTCCTCCACCCTCCTCCTTTGGTGTGGATTTAACGCGGCTCAGCGAGCCGCGTTTTTTTTGTCCTTTTGTTGTTGAAATGAATGGATGGGCATTGACACCTGTTGCAGGAGTCGACTAGAATCCGCGCCTTTCTCCAATCTGCGCCCAAATTTTTCAGGACGGCACACTTATATGAAAACGTTTTCCGCCAAGCCACATGAGGTGAAGCGCGAGTGGTTTGTGGTAGACGCCACAGACAAGGTGCTCGGCCGCCTCGCAACCGAAATTGCCCGCCGTCTGCGTGGCAAGCACAAGGCTATTTACACCCCGCACGTTGATACCGGCGATTTCATCGTTGTTACCAATGTCGAAAAGCTTACCGTGACCGGTAACAAGGCCGAAGATAAAAAGTACTACCGTCACTCCGGTTATCCGGGCGGTATCTACGAAACCAACTTCAAGAAGATGCAGCAGCGTTTCCCGGGCCGTGCCCTGGAAACCGCCGTCAAGGGCATGCTGCCGAAGGGTCCGCTGGGCTATGCCATGCTCAAGAAGCTTAAGTGCTACGCTGGCGAACAGCATCCTCACACTGCCCAGCAGCCGAAGGCTCTGGAAATCTAAGGGGTTATCATGGCTGAAGGTTATTTTTACGGTACCGGTCGTCGCAAGAGCGCCGTTGCTCGTGTGTTCATGAAGCGCGGCTCTGGCGCCATCGTTGTTAATGGCAAGCCGGTTGATCAGTTCTTCTCTCGCGAAACGGGCCGCATGATTGTGCGTCAGCCGTTGGCGCTGGTTGAACAGTTGAGTGGCTTTGATATCAAAGTCAACGTTATCGGCGGTGGCGAATCCGGCCAGGCAGGCGCAGTTCGCCACGGTATTACCCGTGCGCTGATCGAATACGATGCTGCACTGAAGCCCGCGCTGTCGAAGGCTGGTTTCGTCACTCGCGATGCCCGTGAAGTCGAGCGTAAGAAGGTCGGCTTCCACAAAGCCCGTCGTCGCAAGCAATTCTCCAAGCGTTAATTCGTTTCGCGAAGAAAAAGCCGCCTTTGGGCGGCTTTTTTGTTTTTGGGTCGCGGAGTATCATGCCTCCTCGCTTTGTGGTCGGTGCCTTGATGTTACCTATGGTCAAGAATTTGAAATCATGGTGAGGGGGATGGGGATGGGTCGCATGTCGAGCCGAGACGAATTCACGGTGTTATGCCAACTCCTGCTGTAGCCCTGAGGCTGAGGCGGTTTCGACGGCGTTTCGGAATTGCGGCGCCGAAGGTGGTTGTGCGAAGTCATTTCCCATGGCAATGGCTCGCTCTGCCAGTTGTGTTGTTGGCTCTCTTGGTTGGGGCTGTCGGATGGTTGATGGCTCAGCGCAATGAGACGGGGACGCTGGGGCAGGAAGTAGAGGTGTTGCGTCAGCAATTACTGGCGCAACAAGAGGAGTTGAATATTCTCCGCTCGGGTGCAGGAGTCGGCCGAAACGCGGTCAGTATTGAACGGGCAACTCAGCAGCAATTGCTGGGAAGAATTCAGGGCTTGGAAGCTCAAAATGCTGCGCTTAAGGAGGATATCCTTTTGTATGAGCGATTGATCCCGGTGGCTGGAGAGGGCGCTGCTATTCGTATTGAGAACTTTCGAGTTGCTCAGGAGGTGCCGGGGCGTTTTCGCTATCGATTGCTCCTTGCATTTCAGCCCGACAGCCAGAATCCCGATTTTCGTGGGCGCCTTCAGTTGGTCGTTAATATTGATATCTCCGGAAAGAGGGGGCAGTTGCTATTGCCAGATAAACGGGAAAGTCTCGCGGAGTATCAGTTTGAGCTAAAACATTTTTTGCGTCGTGAAGGGGTGTTTGAGTTGCCAGTGGGGGCTGTCTTGTTGGGGGTGGAGGCCAGGGTTCTGCAGGGTGATACACTTAGGTTCAAGCGATTGGCTCAACTCTAGGAGTAGACCAGATGTTCGGAAAAAAAGTAGAAAGCAAATCCTTGGGGCGTATCGATAGTCTGATTGGTGCCGGCACTCGTGTAGAAGGCAGTATTTGTTTTACAGGAGGATTGCGCATTGATGGAGAGGTTAAGGGCAGTATTCTTGCCGCCGAGGGGGCCTCTTCCTCCATGCTTGTGCTGAGTGAGCATGCGCGGGTTGAGGGAGCGGTGAATGTGGCTCATTTGGTAACGAACGGCACGGTTGTCGGTCCGGTTGCTGTGACTCAGTCGCTGGAGATGCAATCAAAGGCACGCATTGTCGGTGATGTTGAATACGCCATAATTGAAATGCAGCAAGGTGCTGTCATCGAAGGTCGCCTGCTCCATTCGGCCAGCAAACCGGTGGAACTAAAGTTGGCGACTTCTGCCTAATTTTATTGACCGTGATTTCGTCGGCTCGCATAATTTCGCACGAATTTTCTCAGGAGTTTGTCTTATGAACGTAGTTGCTGAAACGACCTCGCCTTTTGTTTTTACTGATAGTGCTGCCGGCAAGGTAAAGGAACTGATCGAAGAGGAGGGTAATCCCGGCCTTAAATTGCGTGTTTTCGTCACTGGCGGAGGGTGTTCCGGTTTTCAGTACGGATTCACTTTTGACGAGGAGGTCAATGAAGACGATACGACCATGGAAAAAAATGGCGTTACCCTGCTGATCGATCCAATGAGCTATCAATATTTGGTCGGGGCTGAGATTGACTACAGTGAGGGGCTGGAGGGTGCGCAGTTTGTCATTCGTAATCCGAATGCAACCTCTACCTGTGGTTGTGGGTCATCGTTTTCGGCTTGATTGATTCTATTTGTGAAAAAGGCGGAGGCGGCGAAAGCCGCCTTTTTTGCGGCTATTGAGTTCCGTTGGGTGTTCGAGAGATTGATATTCTTGAAGTTGTCTACGGTGTAATTGACTGATTTCAGTGGTGTGGTTGATGGAGGTTGGAGAAAGTTTCAGTTTTGTGTTGACGGCGTGGATTTAATCAGTAGAATGCGCACCTCTCCTGCGGTGCCGGGCGTTTCCGGCGGTTGTAGGGGAGTCAGGCGAAGCAAGAAATTTTGCAGAAAAGCTTGACGGGAGGTGAGAAGTTCTTCATAATCTTGCCTCTCCGCTGCAGACGAAGCGAAAGCGACGGCGCGGTGAAGTAAGAAGCTCTTTAACAATTTGGACAACCGATAGGTGTGGGTGCCTTGATGCGAAGCGACGCAAGTCGCAAAAAGTATTAAAGGCAATCACACGGATGGAGAGATCCATCGAGGTAGATGTAACAATCTACCGTCAGTGAATTGTGAGTTGTTTTTTTGTTGGATTGAACTGAAGAGTTTGATCCTGGCTCAGATTGAACGCTGGCGGCATGCCTTACACATGCAAGTCGAACGGCAGCACGGGAGCAATCCTGGTGGCGAGTGGCGAACGGGTGAGTAATGTATCGGAACGTACCTTTCAGTGGGGGATAACGTAGCGAAAGTTACGCTAATACCGCATATTCTGTGAGCAGGAAAGCAGGGGATCGCAAGACCTTGCGCTGATTGAGCGGCCGATATCAGATTAGCTAGTTGGTGAGGTAAAGGCTCACCAAGGCGACGATCTGTAGCGGGTCTGAGAGGATGATCCGCCACACTGGAACTGAGACACGGTCCAGACTCCTACGGGAGGCAGCAGTGGGGAATTTTGGACAATGGGGGCAACCCTGATCCAGCCATGCCGCGTGAGTGAAGAAGGCCTTCGGGTTGTAAAGCTCTTTCAGCCGGGAAGAAAACGCATGGGTTAATACCCTGTGTGGATGACGGTACCGGAATAAGAAGCACCGGCTAACTACGTGCCAGCAGCCGCGGTAATACGTAGGGTGCGAGCGTTAATCGGAATTACTGGGCGTAAAGCGTGCGCAGGCGGTTTGTTAAGATAGGCGTGAAATCCCCGGGCTCAACCTGGGAACTGCGTTTATGACTGGCAGGCTAGAGTATGGCAGAGGGGGGTGGAATTCCACGTGTAGCAGTGAAATGCGTAGAGATGTGGAGGAACACCGATGGCGAAGGCAGCCCCCTGGGCCAATACTGACGCTCATGCACGAAAGCGTGGGTAGCAAACAGGATTAGATACCCTGGTAGTCCACGCCCTAAACGATGTCAACTAGGTGTTGGGTGGGTAAAACCATTTAGTACCGGAGCTAACGCGTGAAGTTGACCGCCTGGGGAGTACGGCCGCAAGGTTAAAACTCAAAGGAATTGACGGGGACCCGCACAAGCGGTGGATGATGTGGATTAATTCGATGCAACGCGAAAAACCTTACCTACCCTTGACATGTCCGGAAGCCCTTAGAGATTTGGGTGTGCTCGAAAGAGAGCCGGAACACAGGTGCTGCATGGCTGTCGTCAGCTCGTGTCGTGAGATGTTGGGTTAAGTCCCGCAACGAGCGCAACCCTTGTCGTTAATTGCCATCATTCAGTTGGGCACTTTAACGAGACTGCCGGTGACAAACCGGAGGAAGGTGGGGATGACGTCAAGTCCTCATGGCCCTTATGGGTAGGGCTTCACACGTCATACAATGGTCGGTACAAAGGGTTGCCAACCCGCGAGGGGGAGCTAATCCCAGAAAGCCGATCGTAGTCCGGATCGTAGGCTGCAACTCGCCTGCGTGAAGTCGGAATCGCTAGTAATCGTGGATCAGCATGTCACGGTGAATACGTTCCCGGGTCTTGTACACACCGCCCGTCACACCATGGGAGCGGGTTCCGCCAGAAGTAGGTAGCCTAACCGCAAGGAGGGCGCTTACCACGGCGGGGTTCGTGACTGGGGTGAAGTCGTAACAAGGTAGCCGTAGGGGAACCTGCGGCTGGATCACCTCCTTTCTAGAGAAGCATCTCTGGCACCCACAACCTATCGGTTGTTCATGAGTAGCAAACAGACGAGGGTCTGTAGCTCAGTCGGTTAGAGCACCGTCTTGATAAGGCGGGGGTCGTTGGTTCGATTCCAACCAGACCCACCAACGTCA